>JAQBXN010000166.1 GCA_027625095.1 Planctomycetota bacterium
TCCCGGGGCTGCTGAAATGTCAGTATTCGATCTCAACATTGACCTGAAAAATAAGGCTGGAAAGACCACTAGTTGGCCATCCTGGATATTGAGTCCTGCTTCCTGATCTTCGATGTCACCGTTTGCCCGACTCACTCCATGGCATTGATTTCCCAGGCATCAGTTGTCTCATCCGCTTTGGCCTTTTTCTGAACGCGCCGATTTACTTTCCGAATATTGTGCTCTTCGGGATTGAAACCAGACGGCCATTTTGTGTCCGAGGTATATACCGCGCCATCAAAATTTGCGCCCAACAGATTGGCGCTGCTGAAGTCTGCTTCCATAAGTGCCGCTCCCCTCAGATCTGCGTCCGACAGGTCGGCATCACCCAGATCGGCACCAGTAAAGTTTGCCTTTCTGAGGGAAGCTTTCTTCAGATCCGCGTGATGGAGATTTGCTTCACGGAAGCTTGCCTCATCCATGCTCGAGTTCCCCATATTAGCGCCATCCAGATTTACGCCGCTGAGCTTGGCGCGATTCAATTGCGCGTAGATAAGCTTGCAGCGAACCATGGATGCGCCTCTGAGTTTGGCCGTATCCAGATTCGCCCGTGTAAGGTCAGCGAAATCGAAGTTTGCTGAGTTCAACTGGGCATTGTGAAGATCAACCATGGTCAGGTTGGCGCCGGAAAAATTGGCTTCATCGGCCTCCACCTCCCGCATAATGGCGCCTTCCAGGTTGGCGCCAACCAGGAGGGCTCGGTTGAGCTTGGCCCCACTAAGATTTGCTCCAGGGAGCATGGCATTGGTGAGGTCCTGCTTTTCGAGCTTGGCGCCCTCCAATAAAGTGGAATCAACTTTACTCAGAACTTCATGTGCCCCGAGCTTCCACCAGACGCGTTTCTTGCCAAAGATCTTAATCATGTCTCTACCTGCTGGTAATACCGCTGAGGGCAGATTAAAGCTCGTCAGGACCATTCGTCCAGACTAATTCTTGGGAACCGCGGCCCTGCTCAGCGTCAGAACTCGATCACCAGCAAGTTCTACTGTGCAGCCCCCAAATAAATCTTTCAGTCAAACAGTGTGAGATCCAGAGGGTTTGACCAGGCCTTGGAGCCGTCAGGGCCAATGATTTCGAACCTGACCCATCTCGCATTGGGACGGAGCCTGAATGTTGCCCGCTCGAAGGTCTCACCTTGCAGGTAGTAATCTCCACCGTAGGTCTCGGATATGGCTGCATAACGCTGCGCTTCACTCGATTCGATGGTTGCTTCGATGATTCGCTTGCCATCGCTCCGGTCATCCACTCGCTTCAGTTCGATGTTACGAATCTCAGGGCCATTGCTCGAATAACCGGCACCTTTCACAAGTGCATCCATGATCGCTTCTGGCGTCCGTTCCTTTACCCGAGCCCATGTCCAGCCCTGGTAGGTATCGCGATTATCAGCATCCAGCGCATGTGAATCATCATTTCCCAGCGCCGGGTAGAGTTTATTTTCCAGTGACATCCAATCATCCCAATGTATGGATCCCTCGCCTCGGCTTGCACGCCGGCAGGTGGAATTGAAGACCTCAATTCCCGCCAGACCCTTCAGAGGGAGGGTGTCCCGCATAATATTCACCGAGCTCCAATGAGGATGGGCAAGCCAGATGTTGCCGCCCTGCTCATTCACCTGGTTGATGACATGTTGAGGCGGCATTTTCGGCGTATCCATATCTTCACGAATATTGAATGCGAGAAAATGATGCGTCTGCCCACCGAAGGGATTGTGGGGATGCAGCTCGGCGCCCTGCACTAACACGAAATCATCGGGACAAGTGACCGTGTCCGTGCGAGTTATCTTGTAATGATCGGAGACGCAGAGGAAGTCGTATCCCTGGCCCACATAACCATCCACGCGTTCCTGGGGTGAAGGCTTTCCATCTGAGTTTGTAGTGTGGGAGTGCAGGTTGCCCTTCAACCATGTGTATCCGTCGTCCGCTGAGAGTTCGAAAGGATTCAAGAGGCCGTTCTGGGGTGAGTCCTGAGGCATATCTAATACTCCATTTCAAGAAGGGGGAAGCTGGAAAGACCCTCTTAACCGAAAGACACGGAGGCGCAAGAAGAGAATCGGAATGAACGTTCACCGCGAAAGAAATGAGCATCAGTTTCAACTTCAGGGCAGCGGAGATAAGGCCCCGATTGCGGTGAGTTCTTTCCTCACAGTGATTTAAGGCGAAATGGGCCAGGGTACGGCTGGTGCGTTAGTGGTCAGGATGCGCGGGTGTCACAACTGGAAGGAACATCCATGAATTCGAAGGGAAGCGGATGTGAAATAGATCTTCTTTACCAAATCACGGAAACGCTCTTTACCGAAAGGCACGACCTCGAAACGGTCCTCAATTCTGTACTCGGTCACCTGGCCGCCTACGGGATGGAACGCGGCATCATCACCATCTACGACCGCTCGACGAATGCAGCAAGGGTAGAGGCCGCGCATTCCCTCACCCCGGCCCAACTGGAAAGCATTCGTTACAAGGCCGGGGAAGGGATTATCGGCAAAGTCATTGAACGCAAGAAGCCCGCTCTGATAGAGAGCATCAACGACGAACCGCACTTTCTCGATCGTACAGGCACCCGCGGTAAGCTCGACCGGAGAAAAATCGCCTTCATCTGCGTTCCGGTGATGACCGATACCGATCAGGTCGTTGGTACGCTGAGCGTGGATCGAAATTTCATGCCTGATATCAGCCTGGATGAGGATCTGCGCCTTCTCACCGTGATTGCCAAGATTATCGGAGACGCCGTCCGCAATCGTCGGGACCACATGGAAGAGCTGGAGCGGATGCGTGTGGAGATGGTCCACCTGGAGAATCTCAACCGGGGCAAGAACTACTCCCCCTCACATATAATCGGCGCAAGCAGCCGGATGCAGGAAGTGTTTCGGCTGATCCAGCAGGTCGGCCCGTTCAAGACGACAGTCCTGATCCGTGGCGAAAGCGGCACCGGCAAGGAACTCGTCGCCAGAGCCATCCACGATACAGGGGACTTAAAAGGCGCGCCTTTCGTCGCCGTTAATTGCGGATCGCTTCCAGAGAACCTGGTGGATAGCGAACTCTTTGGCCACATCCGCGGCGCTTATACCGGCGCGGAGCGTGCACGGAAAGGAAAGTTCGAACTGGCGGCAGGCGGAACGATTTTTCTCGATGAGATCGGCGAACTGCCAGCTTCATGCCAGGTCAAGATTCTGCGCGTTCTTCAGGAGGGTCAGGTAGATCGATTAGGCGACGAAAAGACCACGAACGTGGACGTGCGGGTAATCGCCGCCACAAACAGAAATCTGGAAGCAGCAGTGATGAACGGGGCCTTTCGCGAAGACCTCTACTATCGTCTCAACGTCTTCCCCGTCTTCCTGCCACCTCTCCGGGAACGGTCTTCGGACATCGCACTGCTTGCGGATCACTTCATCGAGAAATACTCGAAGCTGCAGGAGAAAGCGGTTGTCCGAATCAGCACTTCGGCCATCGATCTGATGATGTCATACCACTGGCCGGGCAACATTCGGGAATTGGAAAACTGTATCGAACGAGCGGTACTCCTCGCCACCGACGGCGTCATTCGCCAGCACCACCTGCCCCCGACTTTGCAAACTGGCCGCTCGTCCGGAACTACCAAATCCGGGTCTTTCGAAGATATGATGACGGCCTACGAAAAAGAAATCCTGATCGAGGCGATGAAAAACGCAGACGGCAACATCACCCGCGCGGCCAGGGCCCTGGACTCCACCCAACGAATTCTCTCATACCGGCTGAAGCGGATCGGGATCCACTCGGAGCTGATCAAGCCCAAACGATCGACTACTCAGACCACAGAATTCGAGTGAGCAGAGATAGATGATGTAGTCTCGCGCTCAGCGAGGAGTCAAGGCCTTTGCGGCGAAGGGGGCTTGGCGCCCGCGACGAGTTGAGAGTACAACTTTCCATTGCTGCTGTACCACGTCCACCTCCTGGCCGCGGCCTGTAGCTCCGCATTCGTGCAGCATCTTTGAGGCCCCCAGTATCTGACAAAAACGTAAGGCGCCTTACAAAATTGTCGGAACCCTGATGGCTGTTCCCCGGGAAACGCAGCGGCCATCCATACGTCGCTTACTAAATTAAAGATTCCATATACGGCCTTCGCGTGGCCCCTAGAGGCCGAATAGCCAAATCGACGGTGGCAAGCTTACTCTCGAACAGCGGCGCGAGACCAAACGGCACAGGGTTTGTTCACGTGGTGGAGAAAGCACATTTCCTCACAACAACCTCCAAGGACGGAAACACTCAGTTGGATTTCAAGAATAAGGCGGCCCAAATATCTCTATTTGATTTCAAGTCCCCGAACATGCGAGCGTTCCATGTCTCGTGGTTCGCGTTCTTTCTCTGCTTCTTTGCATGGTTTGGTATCGCGCCTCTGATGAAAGTGGTGCGTGAAGAATTGAATCTCACCCCGGCCCAGGTCGGAAACTGCATGATCGCTTCAGTCGCCGCAACGATCATAGGCAGGCTCTTCATCGGCTGGCTGTGTGACCGAATCGGACCCCGCATTGCCTACTCCGGCTTGCTCGTTCTTGGCTCGTTACCGGTGATGGCCATCGGTCTCGCCCAGAGCTACGAATCATTCTTGATCATGCGCCTCTTTATCGGGTTGATCGGAGCTTCATTCGTCATCACCCAGTACCACACATCGATCATGTTTGCGCCGAATTGCGTCGGCACGGCAAACGCCACGACCGCCGGCTGGGGTAACCTGGGCGGAGGCGTGACGCAGTTGGCGATGCCGCTGGTATTCAGTGCCTTTATTGCCCTGGGAGTGGATTCATTCTGGGGTTGGAGACTCTCAATGGTTGTCGCCGGAATCGTCTGCCTGCTTACCGGCGTGGCCTACTATTTCTTTACACAAGACGCGGCCGACGGCAATTTTGCTGAACTCCGCGCACGGGGCGAAATGCCGCAGAAAAGGGCCAGCAACGGATCCTTTGCCGCCGCGTGCAAAGACTACCGGGTCTGGATTCTCTTCTTTATATACGCCGCATGTTTCGGCATGGAGCTCACCGTCTACAACGTGGCCGCACTCTACTTCATTGATTACTTCGGACTCGGGCTAAAAGTCGCCGGTCTCATGGCTGCGATGTATGGCGCGATGAATATTTGTTCGCGAACTCTGGGAGGCATCATCAGTGACCGCATCAGTCTCAAGTCTGGGCTGAAGGGGCGGATACGCTGGCTGGCCATCGCCTTGCTCTGCGAAGGGATCATGCTGGTTTGTTTCTCCAGGGCGGGCTATCTGCCCCTGGCTATCGGAAGCATGATGTTGTTTGGCTTCTTTACCCAAATGTGCAACGGGGCGACCTACTCCGTCGTGCCCTTCGTGAACAAAAAGGCACTCGGCTCAGTGGCCGGCATCGTCGGAGCTGGAGGCAACGCGGGTGCGGTTGCGGCCGGATTCCTTTTCAAAGGCGGAATGCTCTGGCCGGACGCACTGATGACCCTCGGCATCATCGTGGTCTGCATCGCGTTCGTCGTTCCCCTGGTTCGCTTTTCCCCGGAAGCCGAAAAGGACGCCAGGGCGGAGCTCGAACGGCGGCTGCCTGAGGCCGTTCCTGCTGTCTGAGCTTCAAATCCATGCAAACCTTCATCACCATAGAAGACCTCCTCAGACCCGATGAAACCCAGTCCCGGCCGGTCATGGAGCGACTCAAAGAACTCGACGGCGATCCGTCCGCGCGTTCAGACGTGACGTTGCCGACACTGGCCGAGGGCGAACAGTTCCGCTTCCACATCGACATGTCGTCATGCATCGGTTGCCGTTGCTGCGAGGTCGCCTGCAACGAGCAGAATAACAATCCCGCGCACGTGACATGGCGCCGGGTTGGTGAGATCGAGGCTGGCTCATACCCGGATGTGAAGCGTATGCATCTCTCCATGAGTTGTAACCACTGCATCGAGCCGTCCTGCCTCGAAGGCTGCCCGACCAGCGCCTATACCAAGAAAGAGAACGGCATCGTGGTGCACAACGCGGAAGCCTGCATCGGTTGCCAGTACTGCACCTGGAACTGCCCGTACGGCGTCCCGCAGTATCACCCTGAGCGGCACATCGTGACAAAGTGCCATATGTGCGTGGATCGCATCGAAGCCAACCAGCAACCCGCGTGCGTCGAGGCGTGTCCGGTCAACGCCATCCAGATCGAGAAGGTCAACATCGAAGAATGGAAGCAGGCCATCGATAGCGCGAACGCGCCCGGCGTCCCGCCCGCAGACATTACGTTGTCGACGACACGAATCACTGTACCCGACAATTTTCCTGAGATCGAAGAGACCCAGGATGTCGCTCTGCTCGAACCGGAAGCAGCGCATTGGTCGCTCATCATCTTTCTGCTGCTGGGTCAGTGGAGTGTTGGACTGTTCGGTATGGTGGCAGCGGGCGAGGCATTGGGGCTGGAAGTATTGAATACGGCATTGACGAGCATCCTCGCTCTTATGGGATTCGCGATCGGGCAGGCCGGCATGGTTGCGGCCACATTCCATCTTGGCCGGCCCGCCTACGCCTGGAAGGCGATCCGGGCCTGGCGTCGCAGTTGGTTGAGCCGCGAAGTGATTGCCTTTGGCGCCTATGCCGTGGCCAGTAGTGTGCCTGCCCTTCTGGCCGGCCTGTCCCTGTTGGGCTACTTGGAACATCTTCCCGGCTGGGCGTTCGGCGCAGCCAGTTTCGTGGCATTCACAGTAGGCCTCGTGGGCATTGCCAGCAGCGCGGGCATCTATCTCATCCCGGCCAGGCCGGCCTGGAACCGTTGGAGTACACCGGCCCAGTTTTATCTGAGCGGATTCCTTCTAGCCGCGGCCACGGGCTTTGTCTCCGTCATGCTTTCAGGCGGCGCAGGAACGAATTGGGCATGGATAATCGTCCTGCCGGTGAGCCTCTTTGCCGCGACCCAGGCTGTGATTCCATGGCTGCTCTGCGTGGAGAGCATGCGCGAACCGGCGGTGAGACAGACGGCCCACATGCTCACCCATCAGTTTGGACAGCTCAGCTTTATGCGCACTGCTTACATGGGGCTGGCAGCGGTCATCGCCCCAGCGGCAATCTTCGTCAAGCCCAACTCGGCCTCTATCGCCATGACTCTGGCCATGTTGGTTTTCGTCGTACTCGCCGAACTGATCGGTCGTTACCTGTTTTTTGTCACTGTCGTGCCCCGAAATATGGCCGGCAGCTTCTTTACATCGAAGCCATCGCATTAAGAGAACGATGAGTATCAACTTCGGCAAAATTATGGACACACTCGGGCTCGATACCCGCGCCGATGAATTTACTTACGGCAAGGACGATCGGTTCGGGATTCTTTCAAACGCGAAGATCCCGGAGAAATGGGTGAAGACCACCTGCGGATACTGTTCAGTCGGCTGCGGAATGGAAATAGGCGTCAAAGACGGCAAGGCCATCACAGTCAAGGGCGATCCAGACCACCCGGTAAACGACGGCAAACTCTGTCCAAAGGGCCTCGCCGAACATTACATTATCGATGCCGAGGGCCGTGCAAAGTACCCGCTCATCCGAGGCTGGGCCGGTTTCAACAAGGCCTCATGGGACGACGCGCTGGACACATTCGTCACAAAGGTAAAAGACGTTCAGGAACGGTATGGCCCAAGTAGCTTCGCGGTGCTCTCGACAGGCCAATTGGTGCTCGAAGAGTTCTACGCCCTCGGCAAGCTTGTCCAGCTTGGCTTCAGCACCAACAACTACGATGGCAACACCACCCTCTGTATGGCCAGCGCGGTCGCCGGTTACAAACGCAGCTTCGGCAGCGACGGCCCGCCGGGCTCGTATGAGGATCTCGAAAAGGCAGAGACGGTGTTCCTTATCGGCGCAAATATCGCGGACAACCATCCGATCCTCGCTTACAGGCTTTTCAAGAACACATCCCAGAATCCGAATACCAAGGTGATCGTCGTCGACCCGCGAGCAACCAAGACGGCGATGATGGCTGACGTCTTTCTGCCCATCAAACCCCGCACAGATGTCTACCTGCTCAACGGGCTCGCACATTTAATGATTGCCGAGGGCTGGGTGGACGAAGAGTTCGTGCGTAAGCACACGACCGGCTACGACGAGCTCAAGGAACATCTCGAACGATACACGCTGCCGCATGTGGCAAAGGTCACGAAGTTAACCGAAGGAAAAATCTACGAGACCGCCCGCGCCATCGGTACTTCGAAGAGCACCTTCTTCGCCTGGACGATGGGGGTCAATCACAGCACCCAGGGCACCGAAACGGTCAACGCTATCAACAATCTCGCGCTGCTGACGGGCAACATCGGAAGGGAGGGCGCCTCCCCTTTCTCCATTACCGGCCAATGCAATGCGATGGGCTCGAGGGAGGCCTCGTTCACGTCGAGCGCGCCCGGCTACCGAAAATTTGAGAGCAAAGATCATCGTAAGGAATTGGCCGCGATGTGGAACATTGCGGAGGAGGAGCTTCCCATCAAGCGCGGTCTCGCCTACCCGGACATCATCAAGGGAATCATCGACGGCGAAATCAAGGCCCTCTGGATCATCGCCACGAACCCCCTCGTCTCGTATCCCGACCAGGCGCGCTTGAAGGAGGCGCTCTCAAAGCTCGAATTCCTCTGCGTGCAGGATTGCTATCACCCGACCCCGACCAGCGAAATCGCACATCTGGTTTTGCCAGCCGCCATGTGGGGCGAGAAAGAAGGCTCCTACACCAACTCCGAACGCCGCTGCTCGAAGGCGAACAAGGCGGTTGAGCCGCCCGGCAGCGCTAAGTCAGATTTTGATATTTGCCTTGCACTCGCCGAGAAACTTCGAATCAGAGAAAAGCTCTATCCGGGCTGGACAACACCTGAGGACGCCTTCAACGAATGGAGGCAAGTCTCCAAAGGGCGCCTCTGCGATTACTCCGGCATGAGCTATGAGCGCCTCGCCGAAGGCCCGATCCAGTGGCCGTCGACCGAAGAAGACCCCTACGGCGGCGACCGACTCTATAAGGACGGGAAGTTCCAGACCGAGAACGCACGAGCGAAGTTTTTCTGCATCCGCAACGAACTCCCACCGGAAGAGCCGGACTCCGAGTACCCGTTCCTGCTCAACACCGGCCGCACGGTCGAACACTGGCACACCCGCACCAAGACCGGAAAGGTCGCCATCCTCGAGAAAAGCCAGCCGGAGGCCTGGATCGAAATCAATCCCAAAGACGCCAAGAAACTCGGCGTGCAGAACCACGATCGGGTGAAAGTGCAAAGCCGCCGCGGCCAGGTCGATGGCCTCCGGGTACGCGCCACTTCCATCGTCGCCCCGGGCCAGGTCTTCGTCCCGTTCCACTTCTTCGAGACTAACGTAAACAACCTCACGCTGGATGACGCGTGCCCCATATCACGTGAACCGAATTTCAAGCAATGCGCCGTGAGGATCGAGCGATGAAAAGCCTCTATTTGATTTCATCGATTCGAAGGACGCCTTCTCAAAACAAGGTTGAGGTATCAAACCTGTTGAGGAAGTTCATCCCTAGTAGGCCATCGACTCCAGCTCTGGCCGGCAAGTCGAGACACAGAACATCGAGGTCTGTGACCGTATGTTCAAGAACGGTCATTGATTTGACTGTAAGGACTGGCAAATCTTCTACTGAGGAACCTGTTGCGACACGTCTTTTATCTTTCGCTTCTGCGGGGGCATATCCCAGCTTCAGCAAGGCATCCTCTGGGAGTGTGGTCATTGATGCTTCAGTATCAAGCAGCAGTTTCAGCCCTAGTCTGTGCGGTTCTTCACCCGTAACGAGGGCCGGAACGATAATCCTGATAGCGCCCGGTGCGATCTCCAAGATACCCGTCAAAGCACATGCTCCATATCTTCGGGCATCTCACTTGTTGAGAGGAGGAAGAAGCTCCTGTCCTTCAGGTCTGGCATCAATTCATAGATTTCCTTGTGGCATTTGCTGTGGGCAACGACCTTGCCTCGCACCAACGCGTGATGGTCATCGAATTCAAAATCTTCGATCACTACCCACTCATCAGGATACCGCTCATTTACTTCCTGGATGGTCATGATCTCATTCATTTCACCGACTCCTGACAGAAAAGAAAACTCGTCTGCAATTCACGGATTCTAGGTTTACAAAAAACTCACAACAACTCCCACGCTCAGAGGAAACTCATGAACCCTGCAACCACTAAGAACGTCGTCGTCATCGGTAACGGTATGGTCGGGCATCGCTTCGTTGAGAAGCTTGTCGAATTCGACCAGGAGAAAAATTACAAGGTCGTCACCTTCTGCGAAGAGCCGCGAGCCGCGTACGACCGCGTCGGGCTCACGAAATTCTTTTCGCATCGCGATGCGGAAAAGCTGATGCTTACCAGCACAAGCTGGTATGAAGAGAATGGTATCGAGCTGTTTGTGGGCGATAAGGCCGCCAAGATCGATAGAGAGCACAAGGTCATCATTTCAGATCAGGGACGCACCATCCCGTACAACATTGCAGTGTTGGCGACCGGTTCGTTTCCGTTCGTGCCGCCGGTCGAGGGCATCAAGAAGAAAGGCATATTCGTTTACCGCACCATCGAAGACCTCAACGCAATCATCGAGTACGCCAAAGACTCCAAACGCTGCGCGGTCATTGGCGGCGGCCTGCTCGGACTCGAGGCTGCCAAGGCCGCTTACGACCTGGGACTCGAAACACATGTGGTCGAGTTTGCACCAAGGCTGATGCCCAGGCAGATCGATGAAGCCGGCTCTGCGTTACTGGTGAAAGAAATCGAGTCACTTGGTGTAAAGGTACACCTCAACAAGGCAACGAAAGAGATTCAAGGCGGAGACAGCGTCGAAAAGATGGTCTTTACGGACGGAGAAGAACTCGATGTCGATATGATCATCGTCTCCGCCGGCATCCGGCCGCGGGATGAGCTTGGCCGCGAGTGCGGTATCGACGTTCATGCACGCGGCGGCATCGCGGTCAATGACCTCCTCCAGACTTCCGATCCCAACATCTATGCCATCGGCGAGGTGGCACTTCACGGCGGCATGATTTACGGACTGGTCGCTCCCGGTTACGAAATGGCCGAAGTAGTTGCAGCCAATCTGTGCGCGCCTTCTGAAGATACTTACTCGAAGTTCACCGGCACCGACCTTTCCACCAAGCTCAAGCTGATGGGCGTCGACGTCGCCAGCTTTGGCGAATACTTCCTCGAAGCGGACAAAGCCACGGCGCTCGTGTTCGAAGATCCATTTGAAGGCGTCTACAAGAAGCTGCTTTTTGATCTCGAAGGCAAGAAACTGCTCGGCGGCATCCTTGTCGGCAACGCTTCCGATTTCGGCATGCTTTCCGTTTTGGCCAAGGCTGGTAATGACCTGCCTTGCGCTCCGGGCGACCTCATTACCGGCGGTTCAGGAGGCGCAAAAATCGGCGGCGCCGACTCCATGCCGGGCGATGCGCAGATCTGCTCCTGTAACAACGTCAGCAAGGCACAGATTTGTTCCGCCATCCGCGACAAGAATCTAACGAACCTGGGCGAAGTGAAAAGTTGCACCAAGGCAGGCACCGGTTGCGGAGGCTGCATGCCGCTGGTCACTGACATCTTCAATGCCGAGATGGCAGCATCCGGCAAGGAAGTAAATAAGGACCTGTGCGAACACTTTTCATTCACTCGCCAGGAGCTGTTCGAAATTATCAAAATCAAAGAACTCAAGACCTTTGACGAACTCAGATTGAGCCACGGCCAGGGCAACGGATGCGAAATCTGCAAGCCGGCTGTCGCCTCGATTTTCGCCTCGCTCTGGAATGAGAACATCATGGACGAGGAGCACCAGACCCTGCAGGACACCAACGACCGTTTCCTCGCCAACATGCAGCGCGGAGGACTTTATTCGATCGTCCCACGCGTGCCGGGGGGAGAGATTACGCCCGAAAAGCTGATACTGCTTGGTGAAGTGGCAAAGGAGTATGGCCTCTATGTGAAGATTACCGGTGGACAGCGCGTCGATCTCTTCGGAGCACAGGTTCACCAGCTCCCTGAGATATGGGAAAAGCTCGTCAACGGCGGATTTGAAAGTGGCCACGCGTACGGCAAGGCTGTCCGAACGGTAAAGAGCTGCGTTGGCAGCACCTGGTGCCGCTACGGGGTGCAGGATTCGGTTGGCTTTGCCATCCGCGTCGAAGAACGCTACCGCGGCATCCGCGCCCCGCACAAACTCAAGCTTGCTGTCTCAGGCTGCACCCGGGAGTGCGCAGAAGCCCAGGGCAAGGACGTCGGCCTGATCGCCACGGAAAACGGATACAACCTCTACGTCTGTGGAAACGGTGGTGCGAAGCCACGCCATGCCGACCTGCTCGCGGCGGACATCGATGAAGGGACGGCCATCAAATACATGGATCGCTTTCTCATGTACTACATCAAGACCGCCGACAGGCTGACCCGCACCTCGGTCTGGCTTGAGAAGCTTGAAGGTGGCCTCGACCACCTGAAGGAAGTCGTCATCAATGACAAGCTGGGTATCTGTGACGAACTCGAAGGGCAGATGCAGCACCTGGTGGACACCTACAAATGCGAATGGAAAGAAGTCGTCAACGATCCCGACCGCCGCAAGCTTTTCACGCAGTTCAAGAATACGGATGAGACCGAACCCGGTATCGAATTCATCGATGAGCGCGGCCAGCGGCGTCCTGCTGATTGGCCAAGAGAAAGCGCCAATCTCGTGCAACTCAAGGGACTGAACGGGCAGGTGCTTTCAAACGGCAATGGCCATGCTGAAGAAGGTGGCCAGACCAACGGCCATTCAAATGGTAGCAGTCGTCCGAAGGCCCGACCGATGTCACCGCAATGGGTAAAGGTCGGCATGACCAGCGATTTTCCCAAAGACGGCGGAGCCGCCATTAAGTATGGCGACGTCCAGATCGCCGTCTTCAACTTCAGCAGCCGCGGAGAATGGTACGCCTCACAGAACATGTGCCCGCACAAGAATGCGTTTGTGCTTTCGAGGGGCATCGTCGGAAGCGCTGGTGAGATTCCAAAGGTCTCTTGTCCGCTCCACAAGAAACCATTCTCATTGCAGACCGGCGAATGTATCTCCGGCGAGAGTTATTCTCTGAAGGTCTTCCCCATAAAGATCGTCGGCGAAGAAGTCCACCTGCAACTCCCGCCCAAGGAGCAGCTCAAAGCTCTGCTGGGAACCGACCTCCACTGCATCCGGGAGGGCGATTCCGAGAAAGCGGAGCTGGTGTGTTCAGCAGGTAGCTGATGCCAGGAGTGCGCCCGCAGATCGGAATCGCGCAATCTTGAGCGAACCGCAGCCGCTAGCTGCCAGCTAACCCGTTGAACCGGTCAGGCAAACTACCTGTCCCCCAACTCCCCTTCTTGAATGTGACAGTCCCTGGATCCTCCAGCCATAAATCCCGGCAAGGCACCTTGACCGTGGATTCAAGTCAACACCGCAGGAATCTAAGTTCCCGCATAGTGCGACTTTGAAAACGAAATCGTCGCGGAGACAATTGACCTTTTTCACAAAGATGGCAACCGCTTCCTCCCAAAACATGCGGCAAAGATTACGCAAACAAGTGCTCTCCATCGCATAACAATGGCGCGCCGCCGAACGCCCTCGGTTCCCGCGCTCTTGGGCGGCTTGATTGCCGCAGTGTGGATCATGCTCTTTGCAGTTCACGTTCCTTGTCCGGGTGTCGGTGAGCTTGGACGTTCAGGCCTCCTTAGAGGTCATCCGTTTTCGCGTCTTGAGGGTCGACGACTTCAACGGGAAGGCCTGCATGACTTGTCGTTACCCAGATCGAGAAAGGTCTGAGACCCCTGTGAGCTTGGGGACGCTGCACGCGATCTGGTAAGGACAAGCCTGGATGGCCGTCCTGCCTATTGGCCGAACTTCCCTGGGCCAGAATAGCCTTGTTTTTCATTTCGCCGGTGATAGAACTCATCCTGCTTCTGGAGAGGCCTGCCTTATTCCCCTGACGTGAGGCAAATCCGTGAAGGTACTAATAGTTGAAGACGACCATCTCACCCGAGAAATAATGGGACAGCTCATGAAGAGCCTCGGCCTCGAGCCGGTGCCAGCCAAGGATGGTATATCTGCCTGGATGAAATACCGGGAAGACCCGGTTCCCCTTGTGCTGATTGACCGAATGCTTCCCGGGATCAGCGGCGACGAGCTGTGCAGAAGGATTCGCTCTCTACCTGGCGGCGATGACGCATATATCATTATGGTCACCGCACTGAGTGGCAGACGTCACCTGGAAACGGGCTTGAGCGCGGGCGCAGATGACTACGCTACCAAGCCTTTAGATACCGATTTATTCCGGGGCAGAATCCGGCTGGCGCAGAAACGGCTGCGTTCTCGAATGAATCAATCGGGCAATTCTCTTCATCCCTTGACTAAATCTGAGAGTTAAGAAGAGATTAAGATTGCAGCCTGATTCCCCTCCCCACCCCCTCCCGCTCTCCATCCATTCCGATGAATACTTCATGGGCCAGGCTCTCCGTGAGGCGGAGTTCGCTTTTGAAGAGGACGAAGTTCCGGTCGGCGCGGTCATCGTTTTCGAGAACCGGATCATCGGGCGTGCTCACAATCAGCGTGAGCAGTTGAACGACCCCACCGCGCATGCGGAAATCCTTGCGCTCACCCAGGCATCGGCCGAGCTGGAAAGCTGGCGACTGAACGGCACGACCATGTATGTCACCCTCGAGCCGTGTCCCATGTGCGCGGGGGCATTGGTCAACGCCCGGGTAGACCGCCTGGTTTTCGGGTGCGCCGATCCCAAAGCCGGCGCGTGCGGAACGCTCTGGAATCTGGTGCAGTCAGACAAGCTGAACCATCGGCTTCAGACGGACCGCGACCTGATGGAGCAAGAGTGCCGAGACATTCTCCAGCGGTTTTTCAGGATGAAACGCACCTGAGGGTTCGCAGACCTTCCGCTGAAACTTCTACTCAATTCCCGTTCATTTTGAGAGCGATTCTTTCTGTCGTGTGGTAGTTCAATTTCACACTGACAATGCGTGCGTTCCCGAGGTCAGCGATGAACAGCCGCCGGTCGGTATGTACGCCGACGAAATCGGCATGGAAAAGACCCACCTCGTCCCCGCCTATCGAA
>JAQBXN010000035.1 GCA_027625095.1 Planctomycetota bacterium
CTCAAGACATCGATACCAAACCGGTGGGGAAAGAAGCGCAGAAGTTCCAGAAACTTCTGGTGGTCTGCAATAGATCGTATGAGGAAGGTCGAATCGACGGGGCCGTGCCACGACAAGTTCCTTGAAATCGGGAATAAAACTCACTCCACATGGTGACCGGCCCCCCTCAAATGGCAAATGGGGTCTGACCCCAGGCCCGCACACGACTTACAACTTGTTCAAGGCGCTTCGAAAGTTGAGCGTAAGTACTTCATCGAATTCCATATTTAATCCAAACGGCGCATGAATTCTTCCGGCACTTCGGCGGCGAACACCTGCATGGTCCCGAAAGGCGACGCGTTGTAGATCACGTAACGATTGTCCGCTGTGAAATACGGATCGGGTTCGAAACGCGAAGATCCGGCGATGCCATACGCCTGGCAATCCTGTAGCAGTGGTCTGCATTTTCTCGATTCCAGATTGCCGATCACAATTCTGACCGGACCGGAATTGCGAGAAGCTAAACCCCTTGCTTCGAAATCCATGAAGTCATCGCACACGAAATATCGACCGCACTTCGAAATGGAAACGTGATAGAAACCGTGATTGGGAGCTGGGAAAACCACAGGCTTGTCGTCACCGGGCGAGGCGATTACAAGGTTGCCTTCCGGGTGTCGTGGATCGTGTTCTTTCGTCTCACGAATCCAGTTTACCGCACATGCGATTTTTCCAGTAGTGGCCACCCAGGCCATGTGGCCCGTCGATTCCGCGGACCAGCTTCCACCTATGGGAACCTGCTCATCCTCCAAGGTTTCGAAATCTCGCACGAAGACAGGAACTTCAGCACGGGCGCCGGATCGTATCAGTTGATAGAGGATACGATTTCTATCGCAGAGCTCGGCCTGAGCGTGAGGATTGAGATTCTCCGGTCCCTCCAACAGGACCCGACGCTTACCGTCGATCGTGCTGATGGCCACCGTTTGGAAACTCGAATCCTCGGCCGGTTCGTCTGCGATGAGCCACTGGTTGTCTGACGTAATCGAAATCGCTACGGCTGCTGGTGGCGGCCTGAGGCTTCCGGGCGGAAGGACCTCCTGACGTTCGAGCGTCATCAGTGAGACACGGCGCAGGGAACCATCGTGCATGATGTAATAGGCCCACTCTCCCCAGGAAGTATGCGCCACCATCTCGCTCGGGACATCGGGTTCAATCAATGTCAGACGTAGAGCATGGATATCCGCAACGATCAATTGCCGCCGCAGAGCAAAAGGATCAAAGGCGCGGTAAATCAACGCTTTACGGCCATCCGGCGAAGTATAGGGCTGTTCGCAGTAGATGTTGTGACTCATCGCCGGTGAACTCGTCAGCCGGAATACCTTGGCCTTGCTTTCCGGGTCAACGCCCCAATCCGAACCTTCGCGATCCTGCGGCAGCACACCTTCAATGGTTTTGTAGTTAGGCATAAGAAATTGCAACTGATTGTGAAAGAAGAGGGAAAAATAGGGCCAGCACGGGGTCAGGCCCCCATTTGCCATTTGGATGTCCTCAGATTTCGAGTCCACTTTTCTTGAGTTTGGCCTGAAGTCTTTTGTCCTGTTGAAGCGCTGCTTCGCCCCTTATGCGGGCATTCGAGATACTGGTACTTCCGACATGAAACAAGTTTCCTATCTCAGATAGACGGAAACTACCTTGCCTCCAGATGAGGTAGATCAATAGATCGCGCATCGGCCTCTCGATGCCCCGGACCGGTCGTTTCAGTTGCTCCACTTCTTCTTCACTCAGCTTCATTGCCTTGGTAACGTCCTCGATGACTCGTTCCAGGCCAACTGCCCGTCCGAATCGCTTCCTCTGCTGCTTCTCCACCGGTGAGTCGCCCGTGATCACTGTGAGCTTCCGGCAAGGGTGCATGAAGGGTTGAAGGCCGTGCGGTATTGTCGCCGCACATTTCGTCCAGGTAGTCATTGACGGCATCCGGCGATTCGAGGTCGAGCGCGCCGTTAAAGATTGTTTCGATATCTGGCTTAAAATTCATTTCTTTGCCTTCTCTGAAAGATTGAGTTTCAGAAGTGATTCAATAGTCACCATCATACGTCAGGCCGTCCTGCCAATCCCTAATCAACTTTTCGCGCCGTTCGCGGATGGTAGTGTCCCGCGCGCCGGTTGCGGCGAGTGCATGTGCGGCAAAGCCTCTGACACCTGTTGGTGACGATCTCCCGGCCACAGCCGAGGCGCTTCATCCGTTTCCGCTGGAGATTCATCTCCTCGCAGTCCGCATCGATATCTTCGCAGTTGCTATCTTACGTTCATGTTCTTGAGACACCGCAAATCCCCAGTCTGAGTGCTTGAGAAGGCCGGCGCTCGCAGGCCGTCAGAAACACATGCGATGTATGCTCGATAAACGCGTCATCCTTTTTTCAGATGGATACCGACCGCCAAGGCGTGCTGCTATTCCAGACTCTTCAATTCGTTGAATAGCCATGCCTTGGAGAACCGCCACATCCGGTTCGCCGTTGCCCTCGAAATCCCCATCACGTCGGCCGCCTGTTCAATGGAAAGTCCAGCGAAGTAGCGCAACTTAACGAACTCCGCTTTCTCGGGTCTGGTTTGGCGAGGACGAGTTAAAGAGGGCAGTTTCGGAGTATGTGCAACACTACCACCAGGAACGAAATCATCAGGGATTGGAGAACAGGCTGCTTGTCCCAGAGACTCAGCCATCAACAAAAGGCGTCATTGAGCAAAACCAGCGAATGGGTGGATTGCTCAATTTCTATTTTAGGAAGACAGCCTAAACCAGGACGGATGAGTTTTCAGCACAGAAAACGGGCTGAAACACTCAGGAAGACTTGTTTCAGGCCTTTTATATTGAAAATAGTTTGACCTTACGGGTTCAGAACTACGCGGAGACGTTGAAGAGCTTCTGTCGCTGGTGTTGAAGGCAATGTCACAAGGTGCGGAAACTCAGAGATTTTAATGCCGAATCCTGAATCCTGAATCCCGCCCGGCTACACGCTCCCTCAAAAGATCGCCTCAATCACCTCGCTCGACTCCGCGAACTCCCGCAATTTTGACTTGTGTTCCTTCGTCCGATGGTAAATCAGTGGATTCTGCCGATCGTCCTCCAGCGGGTCGCCCACCTTGAGCTTTGCGACCTGTTCCTTTTTGAGGATGTTTTGTGTTCCATTGAAAACGCATTCGTCCGGCATGAATCCGCAGGTCATCGCTCGTCGCCAGCCTGGGGTCATGTTCGCGTGCGCTGCGTGGGCCGTCAGGCCATTGTGAAATGAGCAACTGCCAGCCTTCATGGGCGCCGCCACAGATTTAATCGTCGCGAATTCAGGATGTACGTTAAAAATCTCACGCATATTCTGACCGATACCAACATTCTTAAATGACCGTTTCTTGTGTGTGCCCGGCAGGAAAAAGAGGCAGCCGTTTTCAAATGTCGCATCGTCCAGCGCTACCCAGAGAGAAGTGGCGTGAGCGGAAGTGAACGACCAGTACGGGACGTCCAGATGCCACGAAGTCGGGTTCGCCCATGGCTCTTTGATTAGCGCCTGGTCGTGCCAGATGCGAATGCCGTCGATGCCTTCGAGGTCGCATGCCATCTTACCGATGCGCGGGTCGAGCATCAGTTTGCGGAATCGCTGGCAGTCTTTCCAGAGATTCAAGCGCTGGATAAATACGCTGTCGTAGTAGCTGGTGTTTTCCTTGGCCTCTTCCTGCCAGGGCAGCTTTCGGCCGCCGCGAGCGGCGACTGCTTGATCCACGGCCCCGCGCCATTCACCAAGTTCTTCATCGGAAAGAAAGTTATCGATGACGATGAATCCGTTGTTTCGGTAGGACTCGATCTGTGTCTGAGTAAGTTCAGTATTCATGATTTGACGGGGGGGGGGAAGTGGGTGTGAATTTCCAGTTACATTATGGAAAGCGAATGCTGCGACAAGTCGCAACACTCCAAAGCAGGGATGCCGATTCTTTGGAGAGCGGTAACTTGCTTGTTCCTGCTCTCATTTTCCATAATGCATCGGAAATTGAAAGCCGCGACAAGTCGCACCACTCTCCAGAGATATATCTGAGATGAAACCCCACAAAATTCTAGTCATCGGCGCCGGCTCGATTGGAGAGCGTCACCTCCGATGTTTTTTGGCTACCGGTCGAGCGGAGGTCAGCTTCTGCGAAGTAAACGATGATTTACGGAAGACGATAGCAGAGCGCTATGAAGTGCCCGGCTTTTCATCTACTGGAGCCACAGAGGGCTATGACTTTGATGCAGCGGTCATTTGTGTGCCCGCGCATTTGCACATTCCACTGGCACTTGAGATGGCCGGATATGGCAGGCACCTGCTGATAGAGAAGCCGCTGAGCACATCGCTGGATCGCGTTCAGGAACTTCGGGAAATGGTCGGGGAGAATCATCTGTCTGCTGCGGTTGCTTATATTCTGCGACAGTATCCAGGGCTGCAGAAGCTGCGCGAGTTTCTGTCCAAAGGATCGCTTGGCCGCCCAAAGCAGTTCATCGTGAATATCGGTCAACACTTCCCCACTCACCGGCCGGCGTATCGTGAGATTTATTACACCGACCATGCGACTGGTGGCGGGGCTATACAAGACGCGCTGACCCACATTTTGAATACGGGTGAATGGCTGTTCGGGCCGATTGAACGATTGACCTGTGATGCTGCACATCAAGTTTTGGATGGAGTGGACGTTGAGGACACGGCCCATCTGCTGGCCAGACACGGCCCGGTAATGGCTTCCTATACCTGTAACCAGTTCATGGCCCCCAATGAGGGAACTTACACCGTTGCCTGTGAACAGGGAACTGTCCGCTTTGAAGTACACAAAGGCACGTTCGCATGGATGGATAGACCCGGCGGCGATTGGCACGTTGAGACTTTGGGACCGCTGGAGCGCGATGCTCCGTTCATCCAACAGGCGAATGCTTTCCTGGATTTCATTGAGGGCAAACGCTTACCGGCATGCAGCCTTGAGGAGGGCATCCAAACCCTGCGAGTAAACCTTGCGGCACTGGACGCGGCCAGGAAAAATGTCTGGGTCGACCTTTAATTCAATCCTTGTCCAATTCGCCGAGCCGCTTGCGCAGGTAATTTCGTGAGACGCCGAGAAGCTTGGATGCATGAACCTTGTTGCCCTCGGTTCTTCTCAACGCGTAATTGAACAATTGAAGCTCAAAATCATCCTTCACCCGTTCGTAAAGGTCTTCCTTGATATCGCCCAGCTTCCGAAGGTTCAGAGTGATCGGCCCCTCCGGTGAGTTATGACTGCTGTCCTGTATGTGCAGGTGTTCCGGCATAATGATGCCTCCGGGCGCTGAGATAGCGGCGCGTGCGAGTGAATTCCGCAGTTGTCGAACGTTTCCCGGCCAATCGTAGTCAAGCAGCAACCTCATCGCGTCGACAGAAAGCAGCGCGGATGGTTTCCCTGATTCGTGGGTCACCTGCCCCAGCAGGTAATTGCACAGTTCAGGCAGATCGTCCTTCCGGTTACGCAGGGGGGCCAGGTGGAGATGAATCACGTCCAGACGAAAAAAAAGGTCTTCCCGGAATCGTCCTTCCGAAACTTCCTCAGCCAGGTTGCGGTTAGTCGCCGTGATGAGGCGGACATCGCAGTGGTGCGTTTGAGACCCACCTACACGTTCGAACGTCTTTTCCTGAATCACTCGCAAGACCTTGGCCTGCGTCATGGGAGACATCTCACCGATCTCGTCAAGAAGAATCGTACCGCCATCCGCCTGTTCGAAGCGGCCGATCCGTTGCTGATGAGCGTCGGTGAATGAGCCTTTTTCATGACCGAAGAGTTCACTTTCCAGGATGCTGTCCGGCAAAGACGCGCAATTAACAATAACCAGGGATCCATGGCAGCGTTTACTGTGCTGGTGAATGGCCCGGGCAACCAGTTCTTTGCCGGTGCCAGTTTCACCCGTAATCAGGACTGTCGCGTCGGAAGCCGCGGACTGGCCGATACTCTTGTATAACTCGAGCATTGGCTTGGAACGCCCCACCATACGTTCACCTTCCGCAGGTTGCGGTGCTTCAAATTCCACCTGCACCTTTATTCGATTCCCAAGGTCGATGGCTTTGATCGCCACCTCTCTGAGAATCTTTTCCTCTATTGGTTTTGTCAGATAATCGAAGGCGCCGTTCAGCATGGCTTGGATGGCGCTGTTGGTGTCCTGAGAGCCGGTGATCATGACTACCGGCAATTGCGGGCATTCCTTTCGTAATCTCACAAGCGTTTCAATGCCGTCCATGTCCGGCATCTTGAAGTCGGTGAACGCCACATCGACCTCTCTTTCCCGGACAACCGATAGTGCCGCCTCGCCGCTATCGACATCAATGATTACGTCCGCAATGTCGTTCAAAAACGCGCGGATGACCATTCGATCTGCGGGGCTGTCATCAACGATGAGTATGGTAGACATTGGGAACGTGATGGTTGCAGGTCAAGGGCTCAAAGGTACCCGATTCACTCCCAACGTGCATGCGTACATGAGTTTTATTGTTTTACTCCATGGGGTTGCTGAGACGTCACCAGAACTCCGACTACTGATTACGTCACCCTCCGAAGATTACGCATCTGTATGAAGCTTGGACTAAAGCTGGTATTAGGCCTTCTGGCCATTCTGACACTCATGGTGGCTCTGGCTGTGTTTGCTGCCCGGCAGGGCGAAAGTGATCTGATGGAGTCAGTGGGCCGCAGCACTGTTGTGCTGGCGGAAGAAAAAATCAAACGCCTGGACTCAGGAATTGTCCGCCGTGTGGATGAACTTCAAATGCTGGCTCAAGAGCCCTGGGTGCAGAGCGCGGTCTCGAACGCAAATCAGAAAACTGAACACCTTGATCCCATCGAACGTGAGGCCACGCTGGCACAGTTGGAGAGAGCCACAAGCAAGGATGGTACAGCTTCCTGGAAGGTCTGGCTGGATTCCGGGATCAGCCAAACGCTCGGCAAGGAATTCGTTCAGTTTCACGAGAAGAAATATGGCTTCCGAATCTTCGAACATATTTTGATTGCCGATCGTTACGGCATCCTTTTAGCCCAGGCAGGCAGAAGACCGGTTCTAAGGGTCAGCGATGAGGCGTGGTGGCAGAAAGCACAGACAAAGAACGGCTATGTCTCAAATGCCCGTCTTGAGCTCGGTGGGAACAAACACGTCATCGACGTCGCCGTTACTGTTTTCAATAGAGAACGACAGTTCATAGGCGTCATCATGGGCGAATGTGCGTTCGACGGAATCATCCAAGAATCTCAGATTTCATCGGACAGTTATGAGACCTCCGAGGTCCGCCTGATTGATGCCGACGCCAGGTTGATTCACTCCAGCCTTGAATACCGGTTCCTGGAAGACCAGTCCGGGGAAGGCTTGTTCGCCAGGTTCAAGGGACGCCACGGCTTCTTTGTCGCTCACCAAGGAGGAAGGGAGAGACTCTTTTCTTACGCTCATTCCAATGGCTATCGTTCATGGCCCGGCCTTGGATGGACCCTGGTAGTGCGACATGATGTTGAAGAAGTTCTGAAACCCATAGCCCAGCTTAACCGTTCGATACTGCTGATCGCTGCCATGGCCATTCTGCCCGCCCTGGTGATCGCTTTTGCATTGGAGCGCAGCGTCACCCGGCCGATTCGTCTGCTGAGGGAGGCCACTGAAAAAATTTCAGCCGGGGAAGAACCTGAGCTGGATGTATCCACTTTGAGATCCGGCGATGAGCTCGGTGAATTGGCGAGGTCGTTCGGCAGCATGTCTGAATCCCTGCGGATGCGGCAAATGCAGTTTCGAGATCTGTTTGATCACTCTCCCGACCCTATTCTTATCCACGATATTCGTGGGACCATACTCGACGTCAGCCATGCAGCGGTAGCGCTCCTTGGACGCGAGCGCCATCAGCTTATCGGTACCAACATGCTGGATCTTTTCGTGGGTGGAGAGCAACCTGCGATGGACTCACGCTCACTCAAGAAAGGTGAGATTCGTACCTTCACCGCCAACGTGGAACGCTCGAATGGTGTAAGCGTTCCAGTCGAAGTCCGCTGCAGCCGTATCGAATACGACGGGGGCCAGGCATCCCTGCTGCACATCCGTGATGTCACAGAGCGCCATCTCGCTGAACAGGCATTGCGGAACGCCCGTGACGAGCTGGAGGCTCGAGTGCATGAAAGGACCTCTCAATTGAACCAGGCCAACACGCAACTGGAGGAAGACCTCCGCAAGCGAGAACAAGCCGAGTATGAGCTCCTCGAGAGTGAAGAAAAGCTGCGTAAGGCCATCAAAATTGCGGAGGCTGCCAGCCGGACGAAGAGCGATTTCCTTGCGAATATGTCACACGAAATCCGGACCCCAATGAATGGCGTTCTGGGGATGACCGAACTGCTTTTCAAAACGGAACTCGATGACGACCAGCGCGAGTATGCCGAAGTGGTCAAGGTCTCTGCGGAATCGCTCCTGACGCTCCTGAATGACATTCTCGACATTTCAAAAGTTGAGGAGGGTAAACTTGATATTGAAAGCATTCCTTTTGATCTGAGGGCCACCCTCGATCAAGTGGCCGAAAGCCTTGCCTTCCGCGCCAGGCAGACGGGAATCGAGTTCATCCTCCATTACGCGCCGGATGCTCCTCAACACGTTGTCGGGGATCCCGGACGCATCAGGCAAGTCATCACCAATCTGGCATCCAATGCGATCAAGTTCACTCATACCGGCCACGTGGTCATCCGGGTGAAGGCTGCGGAAATCAGTAAGGAATCTGCGCTCCTGCGAATCTCGGTTGAGGATACGGGAATAGGCATTCCCCAGGATCGCCATGAAGCTATTTTCGAAAAATTCACCCAGGCGGATTCCACCACGACTCGCCAATACGGTGGTACCGGTCTTGGGCTTTCGATTTCACGAGAGCTGATTCAAATCATGGGAGGCCGGATGGGGCTGGAAAGCTCGCCGGGAGACGGATCTACCTTCTGGTTCGAATTGAGGATGCCATTACCTTCTGTGCCGATGGCATCCGATATACCGTTTGTAGATCTCGACGGGCTCCGAGTCCTCATCGTTGATGACAATGAAGTCAGCCGCAAGGTTCTCAGTGAGGAGCTCACAACCAAGGGAATTGAGAGCACGGTATCTAATAACGGAATGGAGGCCGTTGGCGTCCTTCGTGAAGCCGCAGCACAGGGTGAGCGGTTTGATGCTGCCTTCGTCGATTACAATATGCCGGGCATGGACGGGGATAGCCTCGGCAGGCTGATTAAGAAGGATGAATCAATCTCTGATGTCGTCCTGATCCTCCTGACATCCGCAGGCGAGCGTGGAGACGCCAGCCGATTTAAGGCTGCCGGCTTCGACGGTTACCTCACCAAACCAGTCAGATCGGGTCTGCTGTTGCAGGCTCTGTCCACTGCCATGGGCGCGGCCAGGAGTGGAAAGCCGGCGCCCATGATCACACAACACAGCCTGGCGTCCGGAATCCAGCTAAACAGAAGGAGCATCACTTCCACGTTCGAGTTTTGCTTGCAGAGGACAACCTCGTCAATCAGCAGGTCGCAATCGGAATGCTTAGCCTTTTGGGCTGTGATGTTGAGATTGCCAGCACTGGAAGAGAAGCGCTCCAGAAAGCTGAGGCAGAGCTCTTCGATCTCATTTATATGGATATTCAGATGCCGGAAATGGATGGCCGCGAAGCCACGACGGCCATTCGGAGTTTGAAGAGTGAAGCTTCTCGAACGCCTGTGGTGGCGATGACCGCGCACGCCATGTCCGGTGAACGAGATCGCTGCCTTGCCGCGGGCATGAACGATTACATGTCAAAGCCGGTCACCGAAGCAGAATTCGTACGCACTCTCAATCGTTGGACGGATTCCGAATTCGAGGGTGGGCCACCGGTGGGAAAAGCTCACGCACCAACTACCTCCCCAGCCATCGATCTGAATCGCTGGAAATCTATTTCCAAAACAGCAAAAGGAATGGGGCCGGAATTCCTCGGGCAGCTCATCAGATCCTTTCTTGATGACATCAAAGGCCGGGTAAGAACGATTTCGGAAGCGATCGATACGGGCGACCTCAAACAACTGGGGCACGCATGCCACAGCCTCAAAGGCAGCGCAGCCAACATGGGCGCATCCGCACTCTCGAAAGCGGCGGCCTCGCTGGAAAATCTAATCGAAGAGGGCGAGTTGGATGGCCTCGGTGAACAGCTTGATGAACTAGAGCGGCTGGCCCGTGTGGCAGAGGCCGAATTGGCAGTACTGGCGGAAGCGGAATAACTTGCCCGCACCGAGTTTGTTATGTCCTTTCCCCCTGTTCTTTCCCCATAAATCTCGCTGAGCAATGATGCCTTTATAAGACCACGGCCTGCTTGCCCTGGTCTTTACCGACACTTTTTGCCCCGGAGGGCAGGGGCAGGTACCTGCTGGTTTCAGCCACCAGATCAGGAGGAGATAGATTCGCTCAGCCCTGGAGGAGCGAAAGCATGCGGCCCCGGGCGCAAGCCTTGCTCTTTGCCCACCTTACCTCTCTTGAACACCAAAGGTGTTCCGTCTTACAGCCCAGGGTTCGCGAGTCTTCGAGCAACCCTGGGTAATCGGAAGGAAGGAGTCTTCAGCCCCAACGGGGTTGCATCCATATAATCTGTCATTGCAAGCACTTTGGGTATGGACACAACACCTTCGGGGCTGCAGAAAATGTGTGCAAAGAGCAGGGCGCAAGCCATCTTTCCTGAACGCTGAAACCTGCCGCCGCCGCTACTTCCCTTTGCCGGCGGCACTCAGTTTCGCCAATTCGGCCTTCACTGTTTTTGTGGGCA
The DNA here is from genome assembly GCA_027625095.1 of Planctomycetota bacterium. GTDB lineage: Bacteria > Planctomycetota > PUPC01 > JACPCR01 > JACPCR01 > JAQBXN01. Next base: position 10,791 of record JAQBXN010000035.1, read on the forward strand.
GCCAGCCGAGGCCACAGTGCTGGAGGTGTTGCAGGAGGGTCTCAAGGCCAGCATCGGAATACTGCGGGGGGCCGTTCGGGCGGAGGGTGTTCGGATCTACCGGCGAGTGTAAGTAGATGAAGCATTGAAGTAATGCACCCAGGGTGGGGCCGGGATCCGTCGACGGATCCGGGAAGGTGTAATCCCAGTCCAGCTCCCATACCGCCGCAGTGCCGTCCATGGAAGCGGAAACCGCACGCGAGCCATCCTGGCTGAAGCACACGCTCTTCACCTCACCTTCGTGGCCCTTGAGCTCGTGCAGGATCTGGCCGGACTGCAGATCAAGAATCCGAATGGAACTGTCCAGCAGCGCGGTAATCACGAACCTGCCGTCAGGAGTGAAAGCCAGGGAAGTGACACCTTCCCCCACTTCGATGGTCTTTATGGTCTCCCAGGTTTTGACGTTCCAGATTCGGATAGTGCCGTCGAGACTGCCGGAAACGAGAAGCCGGCCACTTGGACTGAAGCTCAGTGCGGCCACCAGTTCTTCATGCCCAACACAGATTTTCAATGCCCTGCCCTTCGAAATGTCCCAGATGACAAAGGTGGTGTCTTCGCTACCTCCGGCGCAGTAGAGGCCGGCAGGATGAAAACAGACAGATGAAACGGGCTCGATATGTTCAAAATTGCGAAGCACGTTCCCGGTCTCCGCATCAAACAATTGCAGCGCGGCTTCACGGAGAACTTCTCTTCCTCCGGCAAGAACCCATCGGCCCCCCGGACTGAATGTGATTGCTGCGATCCCCTGTTGGAACTCCAGGTGATGGATGGTTTCGCCGGAAGAAATATCCCAGACTCTGGCTGAACAGTCTGCCCCTCGAAAAAGTCCTGAGCCGGTGGCCACCGAGGCCCGCTCGGGATGCCAGGCAATACAGTTCACCATCGATGTATGGCCGGTGAAGGTGCGGATGACTTCCCCGGAATCGACGTCCCAGAGCCTTAAGGCACCCGCTGAATCGCCCGTCAGAATCTGGTTGTGGTCCGGAGACAAGACTGCGCTGGTCACCGGAACCGGGTGCCGAAACGAACGCACCTGCCAGCCACCAGTCAGGCTTCGGCGAATGCCGCCAAGTCCCGATTGATGCCACAACCGAACTAAATGCGGATTCCTGGCGCCCTCATTTGTTTTTCTGGCCTGGCTTACCACTCTGGCGGCCTCCCCCCATTTGTTTTGTTTAAGGAGTTTTGAAGCGGCCTGTGCGGCTTTTTCAATGGGCGGCTGCCTGGTCGATGCCTTGACCTGCTCATGAAGGGAATGGAAGCTGAACGGTGTGGCGTAATATGGCGTTCCCAAATCCCACAGCCGCACGGTGGAATCAGGCCCGGCACGAAGGCAGAAGCGGCATTCCAGGTCGAGAGCGATGGGAACGCCCGGTGCATCCTCGCGGGTCATCAGACACCGGGAGGTTGGGAGGTGCCACAGGCGTATGGTACCGTCTTCGGAAACAGTGACGCAGTTATGCGTATTGCCGCCGTAGGCAATGGAAATCACCTGCCCGGTATGACCGTGAAGCTCACCGATCTTTTCAGGAACTCTGAGATCCCATATTTCAACGACGGGGCCAACGTGTGCCACGGCTGCTGTCAGACCATCCGGAGCGAGGGCTACCGCGGTGATCTCTCTGCCGCCAGGCAGAGTGCCCTTTGACCAGTTACGGAAATCCCATTGATGCCATTCATGTCCGCTGCAGGAGAGTCCTTTCAAGCCGTTGCTGCTGACTTTGAAATGAGTAAAGCCCTGAGCGATTTTCATTTCACCGGTTTGGGAAGCATTCGGAAGATACCAGGAACGGATTTGGCCGTCTCTGCTCGCGGTGATAGCTCTATTCGTCTCAAAGATCAGGGCGACATGGATGAGCTCGTCGCCTTCGTGGGTGAAGCGTTGAATTTTCTTTTGCTGCTCGATACTCCAGAGTCGGATAGGCCCGTCGACGCGTCCTGTAAGAAAATGCTTTCCATCTTCGCCGAAGCTCACAGCGGCATAGTGGCTGTTCCCTGCATCCGCCTTGAAGACAGGCTTTCCAGTCAGAAAATTCCAGAGCTTCAGCTCCGAACCGAATTCACTGCCTACGGAAACGCCGAATCTCCCGGCAGGATCAATCGCTACCGCGCCGACCGCACCTGCGTGGCCCTCGAATTTGTAAGGTTGACAGGCGCCATGAAATGCGGATCGCAACAAGGCGAGCGAGGTCTCGCCCGGCCAGATTGCTTGTGCTTTATCGTTTTCTCCTGCCAGATAAAGGGCACTGGCGGCCCGGCGTTTGATGACTGCTGCCGGGGCATTTCGGTGGATAGCCTCCTGATAAGAATGGAGGGCATCACCATAGTGGCCGGCCCCCGCCTGGGCGTCAGCCCGGGCCATCCACGCGGTGAAGTCCGCCTGTTCATTCAGGCAGACGTTCTCAAGGAGTTTCTCGGCCTGGATAGCGTCTCTGGTCTCCAGGAGCGCCTGCGCGTAGAGCGTCGAAGCCCGTCAATCCGATGAGTCTTTCATGCGAATGTGATTGATCCGCTCCAGAGCTTCAAGATCCGTAATCTGGCCGTACCTCCATGCCATCATCGAACGATTGTAAATCGTCTCCGGGTCATCAGGCATTACCTGTTGTGCGTTCCCCAGCGCGGAGAGTGCCGGGCCGATTTTCTTTCGTTCCTGAAGCGCTAGGGCGTGAACGTTTTCTGTGAGGGCAACAAGCCTCTCCGGCCTCTGAATTTCCGGCAGCGGCTCTCCGGTATGTTTCTGAAAGGTATTCGCCAGACTGTCGCGAATCGTTCCAAGCTCTTCGGCTGCCTTTCCGGGAAGAGCCTCTAACCAATCGACGAGGGCAGGCGGGAGGCCATCGGCGGTACGCAAAAGCGCGGGCAGCATTTCAACCAGGGCTGCGAGGTCGGATTGTGCATCATTCTCAAGTGGCTCGTTCTCCAGCCCGATAAGGATGGGCCCGGTTTCCTGAACCAGGCAATGCCGAGCATCCAGGCTGCCGTGCGTCAGTCCATGCTTATGAAGATGGAGCAGGGCATCGCAGATTCTGCAGGCGAATTCCAGACGCTCCGGCAATTCATGATCCTCGACCATCCAATGATCCAGAGACTGTCCCGACTCATGAGGCAGGATAATGGCTGTGCCATCGCTGGTAACAAGGGCAGCAAGACATGGCAGCAGGTTGGGATGCAGCGGCAGTTCCATCCACCTCTGCAACCTCAAACCGAGCGAAGCAGAGAAGGAATCCTCATTCCGCTTCACGATGAGCACATACATGTTCCATTGCTGGTGCCATCCAAGCCACGATTCCGCCGCGCCCTTGGACTCCAGTTGATTTAGAAGGACAAATCGCTTCGACGTATCCTGAGCAACCTGTCCGCTGTCACCAGGGGGATTTTCGAGATTTTTCTGGGGGCCTGATTCTGCCATCAGTCTGCAATCTCTTTAGATATTTCAATACAACAAAGCAAAGGCTCCCACACTCTCCTGTGTCAATAATAACAAGTCTAATACTACAGCAATCGCGTTGCCTGCCTCAACCAGTAGTCCGCGACGGAAGTGATTTGCGGATTTAGCCCCGGAAGGTCTCGCTAAAAATTCCGGACTGGACGACTTGGAAATTCACACCCTGGAAACCAAGCTGAAGCGTGAGCTCAAAACCGTGAAACAATCCGCTTTGGCCGTAGCTCATCTTGGAGGCCACATGAATCGCAAAGCTGACGGCATGCCCGGCTGGATTACTCTCTGGCGAGGAATGAAAACACTCCAACTCCTCAAAGAGCGGGTCGCCTTTAGATTAATGTACAGAGTTTTGGGTAATGACAAGGTTGAAACCGGGGGCCACTCGCCTGCGCCCATCCGGAACTACCACCGGATTGTTTTTTCGGGTTCAAATTGATGCGGCAGTTGGCAAGTTAATTTCGATCAGCCTCCTACGCCAGGGCTCAGCGCTCACGGCAGCGTTGTTCGTTTATTCCCGGGCAGGCTGATTAGCGAAGTTAGCGTACAAGAATGAATGCTGGAACTTGATCGCTGATTTGTATCGTCAGGAACTCAAGGGAAGGAGAGGCCATGCTCCCGCTCTGAAGAGCCCATGGTAGCACCGGCCTCCAGGCTGGAGTGGCTTTCTCCAACGAGCCATGGGCTTGCAAGCACCCCGCGCTGGAGGGCAGCGTTACGGGGCCACCCCGGAGAAATCTCCTGGCCTCGGATGTTTACATGCTGGCAGCAGCATGTGGCTACGACCGCGAAGCCCCGGAGGCCAGCGCTACGATGGTCACCAGATTGACTCCGAGCAAACGGATCTGCGGATAATTTGCCGCTGCGATTTCTTCCGTCCCGTTGATTACGCCACTTACAGTCATGCCCATGTTCGACTGACCGGAGCAGAGCCAGACTTCGCCGATGAGCACGTCCTTGAACTCGATGGTGTTGTCGCCCTTGACCGTGACGGTAAACGGCCCGCCGGCTTCAGGCGTCTTCAAAGCAACTTTCCACTTGCTGTCCTTCCCGGTGATCGTTGAAACCGTCTCACCCCACGACCCGGTGACGTTGATCTTTTCGTTCGGATTTGCCCACCCCCAGAAAGTGGCTGAAGTCTCTCGCTGTAACACCATGTGGTCGGCAAAGACGGTCGGGAGTTTGATGTCCGCGGTGACCGTAGCGGCAGCACTCAGTGCTGCGAGTATCCATGCTGAGGTTCTCATATTTTTCTATTCCTCTCTGCTTTTGTGTTCGCCGCACGCTGGACGAGCATGTTAGATGTGCTCACTGGTGCCGCCATCAGGCTGCCGGTAATATTAATATCGAGCGTGCCCACTTTGTTTTTTACTTTGATAACTGTTCAGGCATGGCAGAAACGTGGTGTGAGTAACAGCTTTATCGTGGCGCTCTCACTCCCCGCGGAGCGTGGAGACCACGTAGTTTCTGGGGAGCCGGGTTCCTAAGGAAGGGCAGACCCGGCTAAAGTTGTTACTCCAACTCCGGCCCCGAATCACCGCACTACGCCTGAATGGATAGTTCGTCACCTTATTTTTTTAGCTTCCATCTTGCAGACGCATTCGATGACCTTAATGTCGCACGCATGATTGTCTGGCTTGAAACTTAAAGCGGCCTTCCGGCCGCAACTTGGTTAACCACGACAGGCACGAACAACACCCGAGTTCTCCATTCCTACTCCTTCTCGTTTTTCGTGTTTTTCGTGGTTCCAAAGATCCCCGCACGACGCGGAGAAGTTACTGGCTTAGACTCTCATCGACCGAGAATTTCTCCAATCACCCGCATCGAAATCTGTCCGCGTCCGAAGTTGTGGGACGCCTGGCCATGGAAATAAATCTCTAACCGCTACCTTGCCCCGATGACCTTCCGAATCGTCCCCATTTTAGTTCTGTTTTTCGGTTTCTTTGTGGACTCGTCAGCGGAATACACCCGCCTCTCACGTTCGCTCTGGTGGGAGCCTTACCATTACGACGCCGGGACAAGCGCCCTGTTTCATCTGGATGCGAAAGGCAAGAAGGAGGAAGCCGTGGATTTCGATGCCCTGGACGACGAACCTGACTTGAACGCAATCGACAGTGATGTCTCGCTGTCACCGAACAAGGCAGGCAATCTCAACAGTGCAGCGAATGCCGTCCCCAGCGGGCAGGGGGCGAATCTGGTGGGCAAGGCCGCGTATGTGGTCCAGGGCCGATTCGGCGGGGGCCTGAAACTCGACGGCGGGTTACTCTTCTGTAAGTCGCAAGAGAAGAGCGGCTGGCGCGGCACTGAATTCTGGATTCGGCTGGCAGCCTATCCCGAAAAAAAGGCAGTCCTTCTGGAGCATGCAGCAGCTCCCCGTCGCGCTGCCGGGGCCTACGATTCACAGGAATGGAATGCGAGCCTGGCGCCCCTTTCAATCCTGGTTTTGAAAGATGGCACTCTGGCCTGCGAATCGCCGAAAGCCGGTAAGCGAGCAGGCGTGTTCGAGTCCTTTGATGCGCAGCTCCCGCTGGATAAATGGGCACACGTTTCCGTCACAGTGACACACATCTGGCCGCATGGCAGCGCTGTTTACCTGTATGTAAACGGTGAATCGAAGGGCAAGCTCGCACTGGAAGGGGAGCTGACAGGACACATAACGCTTCACTCGGAGGCATGCACGATTGGGAACGCTCCCTCGGGGGTTGAGGGACTCCGCGCTACCATTGATGAGGTGCGCCTCTCAACCGTATTTCGCAGCTATTACAAATTCGATCTCAATTGGCCACAGCCTGATCGCAAAGTTGAAGTCACCAACCGGCAGCCATGGTTTCGAGATGAAAACGACCTGCTGTTTCACCTGGATTTCAACGGAACGTGTAAGCCGGTGAAGTGCGCGCCTGATACGAACTACCCGGACATGGCGATTACGAACAACGATATCGAATTCAATCCATCCAAGGTGGCAGCAACCTATCCGACAGGTATCGAAGGCCGCGGGCTCATGCTGGGGGACGGGAGTCTTCGCCCGGCCTTCAGCGCGAAGGGGAACATCCTGCCAGCACGGGGAACTATCGCCTTCTGGATGCAGCCCATTGATTGGGACAACTTCACCCGTGACTATCGTCTGGACTCGATTCATCCGACAGCCTTTGGCCTCCTTCAGTTGGACAGTCGCACGGTGGAGGGATCCAACGAAGCGGTCTATCGCCAGATCGGCCCTCTGCTGCAATACAGCGCAAACATGCACTTGCCTGAAGATGTAACGAACCCGCCCGTCTTCCAACCTGGTAACTGGGCTCACGTAACGGCCACGTGGGAAGGCACTGATGTCAGCTACTACATAAACGGCCTGCGCCGAAATCCGGAGGGCGCCGTTGTTGCGGCCATGGAGATCCGGTCTGCCGGCGACCCCTACCCCTACAAAAAAGCCAACCCCAGATGGTGGATCGAGTCCGAACCGGTGATCCTGCGCTTTCGAGAAAATCTTTACTGGGAGCAACGCGGCACACCCATGCCGAAAACGATCATCGATGACTTCCGGATTTATCGTCGGCCACTCGCACCTTCAGAAATCGCCAATCTCGTCAGGCTCTTCGACCCGCGAGAAAAAGTCGAACCACTTCCGCAGGCCGATATGCACCTCTATACGAATGGTGTCAGCGGGACAGCGAATGCTGACCTGATTCCCCTGATCGATTCATACAAGGAAGTCACCGCCGGCCGACTGACGGTAAAAAAGTCCGGTGATCCAACGAACGTGGGCCAGGCGGAAGCCAGCTTTGGCGAACAGCGGCAGGGCAAGGTCGAGGTCAAGACGCCGCCGCTCGATTTCGGTAACTACGACATTCTGGCCGAACTCCTCAACGCCGACGGCAAGATACTCGCGACCGTCAAGGACTCCTTCACGCGAAAGCCGCCTCCGTGGTGGCAGAACAAAGCGGGGGTTTCAGACAAACCGCTTCCAGAGTGGGATTCGGTGACCATTGAAGGCAACATCGCCAAGGTATCTCTCAGGCAGATTTATCTCAGCGGCTCCGGACTTCCGGACAAAGTGGTCTCCGTTGGTGAAGATATTCTGGCAGCACCGGTGGCCCTGAACATTCGGAGCGCAGGCAAGACTCTCTCCCTGAAACCTGAAAAAGAATCCATTGATATCGTCCGGCACATACCGGCCCGGTGCGATTGGCAAGGCTCTCTCTCCTCCGATCTACTCACCGTCAAGACCAATGCCTATATCGAGTTCGACGGCATGATGTGGTTTGACGTGACTCTGAAACCAAAGGGACAAAAGGCCAGGATCGACATGGTTGAACTGCGAATCCCCTATCGGAAGGAGGCAGCGAATCTAACCCACTGGTGGAGCGGTCACAGAAACTTCCGCGATCCCCAAGCCGTGCACATCGGCGCCCTTCCGGAAAGCGAAGGCGTCATCTTTCGCAGCAACGACAGCAACAGAATCAAACTTCTTGATGAAATGCGGGGCAGCTTCATCCCGTATGTCATGGTAACCGGCGACCACCGTGGCATGGCCTGGTTCGCCGAAAATGATCAGGGCTGGACTCAGAGTCGGGAGAAGCCGGCCTTATTCATCGAACATAACGGCGACACAGTGACACTTGTTCTGAATATCGTTTCGGAGAGTATTGAGATCCCTGAGGAACGGACATTTTCCTTTGGTCTCCATCCCACACCGGTTCGCAAACTAGATCCCTTGTGGCGGGAGTCCCCCGTCTATTCCAATGTCTTTCCCGATACTTTCTGCGGGAATAACCTGAAGGGCCGCAAGGGCCCGACCTCGTTCTACCTTTACCCGGAAGACGACTGGGATGCGGTCAATCAGCGCATCAATGGCGAGGGCCTTACCAAAGGGGCAGCCGGTCTTCGTGGCCTTTACAAGGGGCAGATGGATGGGCTGAAATCCAGAGGCATTACCAACCCGCCACCGCAGTCGCTCACAGTGCCTGGTCTTTATTGGGACATGCAATGGAACGCCATTCCCGCACTCGAGCACACTCGCGAATGGTCAGAGACCTGGGCGCCTGACTACCAGTACTACACGCCGGAGTTCATAAATTTCGCCTCCTGGGCATGGAACGAATGGATCGGGAAGACGGACAAATTTGTGCAAGGCGCCTATATCGACAACTGCTGGGGCGCTCCACTGACCAAAGCCGGCGGGCCGGTGACTTACACGCTACCCGACGGCCACACCCAGCCGGGCTTTCAGTTTCGGGGCTACCGGGAACGCTTCAAACGTATGCGACAGATTTCGCACGACAATGGCGTCTTTCCGCACCTGACCAGCCACACCACCCACACTCTCCTGATTCCATACCATTCTTTCTTCGACCTGATTCTGGATGGTGAAGATTTTTATTCATCGCCGCCGGCCCAACACGACTTCATCGATCACTGGCCCCTCGACCGTATGCGCTTCATGCACAACGCCAAGTGGGGCCTGGTCACCACCTGGCTCGGCTGGCACGGCAACTCGCTCAAGAAAGATAAATGGCCGGCCTGGACGTTTCGCCAGTCCCGCGCTTACGACGGGCACATGGCCCAGCACGATATCATGTGGGGTTTCGATCCAGAGCTCATAAATGAATTCGGATTGAAGCAGCCGGATACGGAATTCATTCCGTACTGGGAACCAGAATCTCCGGTCCAGAGCAGCAGTAAGAACGTGAAGGTAACCATCTGGAAACGGCCGAAGAAGTGCCTGATCCTGTTAGTCAACGTCGGCCCCGGACGCGAGGAGGCAACAGCTACTTTAAGCCTTTCGCGACTCGGTTTTGATCCCGAGAAGACCGCTATTCGGGATGTCGATCCAACTTTGCTGACCTACTTCAAAGAAGACATCACTTCCGATGCGACACCAGACGCCCCCAAGATCTCCGCCAAGCTGGACGCGGCCGCCGACCTGGGATTTGAGGACACCCCGGAAAAAGAACTCGAAGAGACTCCCGACAAACTCCCCCTCGAAGAGCGCCGCCTCAAAGATCCTGACGGCAAATGGGAATGGAAGGACAGCAAACTCAGATGCCCCGTTCGCCGACACGACTACCGCCTGTTTGAGATGTTGGTCAAATGAGACGACGCCCAAGTTCCGGAGAGTAATCATTGTCTGCACTTCAACCGGAATGATGTTCTGGAACAGGACTTCGAGAGTTTGAGCAGTGTAATGAGATTTGACCCATATGAGCTTCTACACCACACGCGCTGATCCAAGGAGCGAGCGAAGCAAGATGAAGCTTCAGGTTACTCAACTCCGCGCGCTGTTCGTGGCCCTGGCCCTATGCTTCACGCAAACCAGATGGATTTGCAGTCAGGAACAGATGGCTCCGGACGACCTCGCAGCAACACTCATCAAGCAGGTAGAAGCGGGAGAAGCAACCACCAACACAATTAAGCAGCTTGAATCCTGGGGGATGGCTGCCGCCGCAGCCGGCGCCCGTCATCTGGATGAGGAAAGGCCACGCACCAACCGAATCCTCTTCCGATTGATTTCACGCGTCGGGCTGGCGCGTCAGGCACCCCGGCAGATGCTCCAACTCTACGATCCGGAAGCGAATAAAGTTTTCTACTCAGAATCAGCAGCAGAGATGCAGCGACAGATCGCTGTCTGCCTGAGCTGGAAGAGTTTGCCTTCTGAGGCATACGAGGCCTTGGTTAAAGCAGCACCAGTTCCATTGCTCGGATGGCTTCTCGAAGAAGCAAAATCAGAGACGCCCAGGCATGACCAAATCCGCAAGACACTTGGCTACTGGGGCTGGTGGGTCAAAGTTGGATACGAACGGCAGTTCAAAGAGAAACTCCAGGAGGCGGCAGGGGTTCTGAGCTCTAACCCGGAGGTCATCCGAGACCCAACAACGTTTACTGCGTTGCTTCAATTCGTCGAAGAGATTTCTGTGCCTGACTCAAGCGGGCTGATCTTGAAGGGCCTGTCACATGAGTTGCCGGAGGTAAGGCTCAGTGCAGTTCTTGCCATCAAAGACGACCTCAGCCCCGAAGGAAGGGCAATGTATCTCAAAGCTCTTGAGACCGAACCGAAACCAAGCGTTCAAGTGAGTCTTGCCCGGTCGGCCGCAAACTTTCCGACAGATAACGAAGTTGGGTCAGCCGTTGCAAGGCTCTATGACCGCAGCAATGACATGCAGGTTAGAAGCGCCGTTCTCCAGAGCCTCAACAGAGTTCAATGGCCCGAATGTGAAGCCCTCATTCTGAAGGCACTCGACGATTCATCGCAGGAGATCAGGCAGTCAGCGATTCAGGCGATTCCTGAAAAGGCAGGCATAGCGGTTTCATCAAAGTGCCTGTCTCTGGCAAAAGATGCCGACCGCCCGGATCCGTATTTAACCGATGCCCTCGGAAGGCTGAAGACACAAGAAGCAGTCTCCTTATTGGCCAGGTGGCTGGGTGATGAAAGTGCTCTGGTGCGAGTTCGGACAGTTCTGGCCCTCGAGAATATCGGAGGTGCTGCCGCGCAGGGCGCCCTGCTCAAACAGCTCATGAATGAGCGCCAGGAAATCGTCCTCAGCCAGCTCGTTCGCATTTGCAGCCGGTTATCCCTTCCGGGCGCTGAGGCAAGACTTGCCGAATTGTGCACTGATACCCGTCAGAAATTTCATCTTCGTATCGAGGCCTTCTGGTCAATGGCAGCATACGACCGGCCGGACGTGCGAAACTTCCTCCGCGAGAAAAAGAAGGCCCTTCAGAGTTTTGAAGAGGATTCGGATCACGCCCCGGATGCGATAGCTGACCGCTCCGACCAGTCCGAAGCGTTCCTTGTCATGTCGCTCTTTCGACTGAACGAACCTGATAGCCCTGAAGAGGTACTTCGTGTTTTCGACGCGAGCACGCCGGGCACGAAAGTTTCAATGCTGTTTATGCTCACCGAGTTGAAGCGCGACCATCCGATCATTGGAAAGGCTCTTCTGTCGTCAGACTACGCTGTCCTTAGAGGAGGGGTGGCCGCAGCGCTGGAAGCGAATCCTTCAATTTACCGAGCAAGGCTCAAAGAACTCTCAGAAAACCCCACGTTGCAATCCATCCTCGCCTCCGGCCTCGAGACACTTGGGCTCAAGAAATTGTTGGATGAAAGCCCCGAAGCAGGCAAAGGGGAACATCCTTGAAAGCGAACATTCATCCAATTGGCCACGCCCTCTGGGAACGCATTTACAGACGGCCCCGCAAAATCTGTCTCCAAGGCACAAAAGTTCTGGCCAAGGCGGCCAATGTTTGTGATGTCGCGAGCGAACCGTTCCGCCCTGATTTATGCCGCTGGGCACTAAGTCTCCTCCTCTTAATGACCGCTCATGCGTCTGCCCACGAACCACCCGTAGACCACATCGATCGAGAAGCGGAGATGTGGGTCGAAGGTGGCCGGTTGTGGCTGCGTTACGAGATCTCGCTCCCCTTGCGTGCGGCGATGATGCAGATTTATGAGATGGACAAGAACACAAATGGGACAGTCGAGGAGCAGGAGCGGGAGCGCTTCTTCAAGGAATTCGGACTGAAGCTGGCGTCACTTTTACGACTTGATTTGGAAGGGGAAGGACAGGTCTTTGAGCCGGTCGGAGAGGTGAAGCTCTCACCTCCTCAAAAGCAGACCTGGCTGCTTGCAACGCGAACCGGTGCGTTGAGGCCAGGCAAGTATTCAGGCCAGTTGCTAGATAGATTTTCGTTGAACTATGCAGGCTTTTACCGCTATGTGCGTTCCCCCGGAAAGGCGGAGGACTCCCGCGTTGTCGTTTCTGCTTCGCAGACGATCGAGAATCGGTTCCGGCATCCCAACATGGTCGTGCTGAAGTTCAGCATAGAAGTGCCGTGATTAGGAAGCCCTGGGGGCACCAGACCGAAAAATCGTTTTCAGAGTTGGCTATGCGGCTATTCCCCGGTCATGCATGAGCTTCTTCATCTTCCGCCTGAACCGCTTTGAATCTGATCTCGAACGATCCGACCGCGGGTCAGCAGCCACAAATGGTGAACGTGAGGCGGTTAATTCTTAATGTCCGGGAACGAGACATTGGCGGCTTTCCTTAACTAAAGTTCTGCACGGTAAACCGATAATTTCATGGGACATGGAAGGATCCAACCTTGGCCGGTGGATGAATCCCCAACGTAACCCGTTGGCCCTAAACGACTAGGGGGATGCTTGCAGGGGAATACATGCTCGACATATCCACTGTTTCGATCAGAGAAATTCTCTATGCACTCGCCGCGGGCAGCCCAAAAATCGAATATTCGAAGGAGGCTAATGCAAGGCATCCCCGCCAGCCTGGGTATCTTCTGCCTGTTGCTTACGGCCTCGAGGAGTGAAGAGGCGGGCCGAACATTTTCGCCATTCAAGGTAAAGGCAGCGGCCGAACAAGAGCAGGCTGAGAACCAGGCCCCGGTACCCGGTTTTACGACGAGAGCGACTTCAAATGATGGGGAGCGGGGGGCTGAATCAGACGCAGGCAACAGGTCACCCATCCCGGCATTTTCAACGACAAGAGCTACTTCCCCGAACGCCGATAACGAATCAACCCTCGAGCAGGAAGCCCTGGAAGAGCAAAAGCCACCCCAACAGCTTGCATTGCAGAACGGGCTGGCTTCGGCCGGCTTTACTCGTGCCAACGGCAGTAACTCATCGCCGCAGATTACTATCAGTTCATTCAACATCCCCGAAAGCAGTATTCCGCAAGAGGAACTCGACCTGATCCTTCAGCCGATGAAGGATGCGCCAATGGGTTTGGCGGAACTGAAGGCCAAAATACGTGAGGCCCTTCTGGAGGCATACGAACAGCGCGGCATCAAAGGCGTCCAGGTCTTCATCCCCCCTCAGACCATCAAAAATCGTGAGCTGCTGGTTAACCTGATTGAGCCAAAGCTCGGCAAGATCACCATCGAAGGCAACCACTATTTTAAAGAGGCCAACCTTCTCCGTTACCTCAAAGGCATCTCAACTACCAGTGGCACGATTGTCATCGAACAACTGGAACAACGACTACGCCGGGTCAACAGACACCCGGACAGGAAAGTCGCGGTGGTCCTTAAAAAGGGCGAGCAGGAGGGCGAGACCGACATCGTCATGAATGTGAAAGAACGAGAGGCCATCCATGGGATCTCCCCTCTGCATGTCAGCACCGGCATTGCCAATACCGGATCGGCCAGCACAGGCCGAATCCGGGTGAATCACGCCGTCCAATACACCAACGCCTTTGGAAAAGAACACGTCGCCGGCGTCACCTGGCAGTACAACCCGGAGGACTTAAACCAGGTGCGAGCCATCTCGGGCTCCTACCAGATTCCGCTGGGTATTACAGGGCACAGCATCTCTTTCTTCGGTGGGCATTCTGATGTTGAGTCCCCCACATCACTGGATGGTATTGAGCTATTCGGCAACAGCATCACTGCGGGCGTTCAGGCGAATTTTGAATTACCTGAGTTCTGGAATCTTGAATCCAATCTCACCGTTGGAATTGAATGGACAGAGCTCAAGAACAGCATCGACTTCGCCGGCCAGGAGGTGCTGAATTCGAACCTCGGAATGCTGCCGATGACCGCCCGTTACTCGTTCGTAAAGCGCGGCACTTCGGGAGTAACTACCGGAAGGATTGGTTTCAAATATCACGCAGGTGGGCTCGCTTCGAAAAGCGACCAGGCAGACTTCAATATTTTCCGTGACGGGGCCCCTTCCGATTTTCTCGTGGTGGAGATGGGGCTTCAACGATACCAGCGCCTTGGCAAATACCTCATGTTGAATGTTGATCTCAAGGGGCAATGGACACCGGATGACCTGCTGCCCGCGGAGCAGATGCACATCGGAGGAGCAAGCACTGTCCGAGGTATCGAGCGCTCAGAAGTTTCGGGCGACCAAGGCTTTATCGCCCGCACGGAGATCGAAGGCCCTCCCATGCGCGGCCCTCTCAATCGTATCTCATCAGCAGAAGACACCTTCAGCGTCAAGGCCTTTCTTGACTACGGCATGGCCTTTCTGGAAGACTTCACGGGCAATTCCCGTTCGAGTGATATCGCCGGGGCTGGCGTAGGGTTGAACTACAGAATCAGCAACTACATCGAGGCGAATGTCGAGGCCGGTGCCGCACTGATGGACGCCCAGCAGACCGAGAGCGGCGATGTGTTTGTGCATTTCAACATTTCCATAAAATTCTGATCGGCGTTTCAAAACTGCATTGGACAGGAAAGCCGGCGCTGGATAATCCTGAGGCTGCGGGTCTTAACCTTGTCGTTACCCAGATCGCGTGCAGCGTCCCCTGCCAGCTCGTCTGGCAGAGGCCGTATCTCACTCTCTTGAGCGCTTTTAGCTTAGAGATCTCATCCCCTTGTGGGCAAGCTCACAGGGACTCGGGCCCTGCGAACGACCTGGGTAACGACAAGACCTTAACCAGCGGCTCCGCTGTGTGCTGAACTCCAAGCGATAATCAATTACATGCAAGATCTGGAAACGATCGACCTCATCGTGTTCGTCTCGTACTTCGTCGCATTGGTCGGGATCGGGCTGTTTGTTGCACGCAAAGGCAAGCAGACCAGTGAGGACTACTTCCTCGCGGGGCGAAGCCTCCCCTGGTATGTTGTCGGCACCTCATTCATTGGGTCGAACATATCCACAGAGCACTTTATCGGGATGGTGGGTGCTGCTTACGTTTATGGGATCTGCATCGCACAGTGGGAATGGGGAAACATCTTTGCATTCTCGGCCCTGATCTGGTTCTTCATCCCGTTCCTGCTCGCGAGCCGTGTCTTTACGGCGCCTGAGTTTCTTGAAAGGCGATACAACGCTACTTGCAGGCTTCTCTTTGCTGTGTTTACAGTGGTGGCCAATATCACCGCATTTCTAGCCGCAGTTCTTTATTCTGCGGCGCTCGGGCTGCAGCAGATGTTCGGATGGGAAATCTGGATCGGGGTCCTCGTCATGGCTGTCACGGCCGGCAGCTACGCTATCTATGGGGGGCTTCGGTCTGTTGCCTGGACGGATTTGTTTCAGACCACCGTCATGGTGATCGGTGGTGTCATCGTTACCTACCTCGGCCTCAGCGCGCTGGGAGATGGGGAGGGCGTGCTGGCAGGCTGGCGAATCATGATTGAACGCAATCTTGGAAGGGGCGATGCCTGGGCGAAGGCGCTTGCCGATTCCGGACAGAAACTGCTCGGTTCGGACTCCTACCATCGGCTTTCGGTTTTCCAACCTTTAAATCATCCTATCGTTCCCTGGGTCACTATCTTCACTACCTGGCTCTCGATCAGCATCTGGTACAACTGCATCAATCAGTTTATGGTTCAACGGGTTCTCGCGGCCAGGGATGACTGGCATGCCCGAATGGGCATCGTCCTCGCCATGTTCATGAAGATCTTTCTACCGCTCATTATCGTCATTCCCGGGCTCATCTACTTTGCCATGAAGCCCGGAATTACTGACCAGAAAGTGATCGATCAGACCTACCCGGTCCTGGTAACCACCCTCGTGCATGCCGGATTGAAGGGCCTCCTTCTCGCTGCACTTTTCGGCGCGATCCAGTCGACGGTCGATTCGGTGCTGAACGCAACTTCGACGATTGTTACACTCGACCTGTATAAGAAGTTTTTGAAGCCGGATGCTGACGAACCCTCACTGGCCCGCATGGGCATGTACACATCGGCAGCAGTTCTCGTCTTCGCCTCAATCCTGGCCCCCTTCATCGAGATGCTCGGTAAGGGGGTTTTTATTTACGTCCAGAATCTGTATGCGCACTTTGCGCCGCCCTTTGCCGCCATCTTTCTTGTTGGGATTTTGTGGAAACGAGCGAATGGCCCGTCGGCGACCGCTTCCATTGCGTTTGGAATTCTGGCCAGCATTTGCATTCAGTTCACCACAGAGATGTCATTCACTCTGCGTGCGACAATCGTGTGGGCTGGCTGCGTGGTTCTGCAGGTGATAGTGAGCCTGATCACCGATCCTCCGCCAAAAGAAAAGACCACCCCGGACCTGGTAGCCGCTTGGGGATCGTTACAGATATTCAATAATCTCGGAACGCCGTGGCATCAAAACCTGCTGGTGTGGTATGCAGTAGCTGCCTTTGGAATGGTTGCCTGTTACGTGGTGTTCTCGGGATTGGTCTTCGGATAAACGACAAGACGAACAATAAAGTTGTTTGGGCCTGTCGATTTTGTGATCCCACCGGGCAAACCAGTGGCATCATCAGCGAGAAAACATCGCCGGGAGGCCCCGATCGTGACCAAAGGGCTTATCCGTATCAGGGACTACATAGAGGCCAGCCCCAACTCTGACAGCTTCGTTCCTGTCGGTACGCCTTCCAAGTCCCAACCACGCTCAGCGTAGTACTCGGGCAGCATTTTATCGAGATTGACGGTCACGCCTTTTGATGGGCCAGCTTTGTGTGCGTCCTTGAGCAGACGCTGTGGGAGGTTGTCGTCCGCTTTTGAAAGGCCGGCACGGAGATTCCATAAACGCTCGATGTTCCAGATCCGTTCACCGATTTTGGTGACGCGTTCGAGAGTAAAATCCTCGCCGGTTGCTGCGGCCAGCAGTGGGGTAAGGAAATTGATCCCAGCGCCTCCGGCCCCAGTGAAGAGGCAGATACCGGTGGCATCATGGGCGGTGGTACGGTTCTGTTCTTCGGCGACCCACTTGGCTTTGCCATCCGTTGTGTGCGGGTCGTAAGCCCCTGAGGTTTCGATGGCGGGCGTCCAGGCGCGCAGGTGGCACGCGCCCCGGTTGCTGGTGGCATAGGCCACGCCCATGCCCTGGAAGCCGCGAGGATCGTAGGCTGGAAACTCCTGGCCTTTGACGCCCATGAAGACGTCGGGCCGCTTGAATTTATCGCCGAGAATTTTGCTACCCTCGGCCAGAACATCGCCGAAGCCCTCGCGATAGGCGGTCGCTTCTATCATACGGATGAGCGCTTCCGCGCTGCCGAAATTAAGTGGCATTTCGACCATGGAATCATCAATAACCCCATCTTCATAAAGCTCCATGGCAGCGGCGAGAGTGGCGCCCATGGAAATCGGATCCATTCCAAGATCGTTGCAGAGCCAGTTGGCTTTGATAACGGCATCGATATCACCGACACCAGTATCCGCACCGAGAGCCCAGCCGGCTTCGTATTCGAAACCTTCACCCGCTTCCTTCCAGTTCCTTGGATGCATGTTCACCATGAATTTGTCATGGCCTTCGTCTGCAAGCTGGGTCACCCGGCCACAGGCGATCGTACAGCCAAAGCAGGCCTTGTTGGCCACAAGGCGCTGATCCTTGAGGCTGTTCCCGTTCAGGTTTTCGGCGTGTTCAAACTGCCCTTCCTTGAAATTACGGGTGGGCAGCCCGCCGAATTCGTTCACCAGATCCATGGTCGGTGCGGTACCCAGCTCGGTCAATCCCTGCCTGCCAGGGCTGTTCTTCAAAACGCCGTGCATTTCACCCAGGGCCTTCATGAATTTACCCGGATTTGCAATCGTGACCCCTTTCGTCCCGCGAACGGCAATTGCCTTCAAATTCTTTGAGCCCATGACCGCGCCTACGCCCGAACGCCCGGCTGCGCGATGCTTGTCATTCATGATACAAGCGTACCGAACCAGGTTTTCGCCGGCCGGCCCAATGCAGGAGACGCGAGTGCCGGGCACACCGAGTTCGTCACGGATCTTGTCTTCCGTGTAAGGAACGGTCTTTCCCCATACGTTTTTCGCGTCACGGATTTCTACGCGGTCGTTATGAATGGATATGTAAGAAGGCTTGGGCGCCTTTCCTTCAATGATCAGCAGGTCATAGCCGGCAAATCGGAGTTCCGGCCCCCAGAACCCACCGGAATTGGAGGTCGTAATCGCATTGGTGAGCGGCCCCTTGGTGACGACCATGTAGCGGGCGCCGCTGGAGACTGGCGTACCGGTCAGTGGGCCGGGCGCAAGGATTAACTTGTTCTCGGGGCTGAGAGGGTCTGCCTTGGGATCCATCTCTTCGTAAAGATATTTGGCAGCGAGACCGCGACCGCCGATAAAGCTATGAAGCCATTCGGACGGGATATCCTCCACCGTGCAGCGGCTTTCGGTGAGATTGATTCGTAGCAGCTTACCTGTCCAGCAATGAAGCATAGGAATTTCCTCTGTTTAGTCGTCAAGAGCAGCCTGCACTTTGTAGCCTTTCCTGGCCGCGGATCAAGTTGAAGAGGAAAGTGGCACTTTTTAGGTCTTTATTGACTAAGCAGATAGCGGAAATCATAATGCCCGATCCTTGGTGGCCAGCCGTGCAGCCCGTTTAAGACCGGAGATCTCCCGTGCCAGAATTGAAGCTCCAGACAGGAATTGAAACCATCGGAGGCGTTAAGTTCACGCGCCTTTCGCTCGCAGGCTTCATCAACTCGTCGACATTTCAGAATTTTCAGAAAACGCTGGATGTATTGCTCCAGGCACCACCCAAGGAGCTTGTGCTTGATTTTGCCGAGGTGCAATACATTAACTCGACCGGCATGAGCACTCTGGCCAATTATCGCAACGCTTTTCTGAAGGCCGGCACGGAAATGGTTGTTCTCAACCCCTCCGATCCTGTCTATGGCATCATGTCCCTCATTGGCCTTCCGGAGATTCTCCCCATCTTCGGCAATGAAGATCTGCTCTTCAGCTATTTCCGCAGCGGCAAGGTGGGTGACCGCCGGACCGATATCGCCCAGGAAGAGACCCCGGAAGCCTGGAAACCCAAAGGTAAAGACGGCCCTGCGAACGCAAAGGAATTTGAGATGCTCAAGCCTGAGGACTCGACAGTCCTCATGGTCGTGCGGCAGCGGGATCGTTTTACCGAAATTACCCGCCGCCGGCTGATGGCCCCCAAGGGCCGCTTTGAGTTTGCCTTTAATTGCGATGAAGCACTCAATATGTTCGACCGGCTGAATCCGGACCTGGTGATTCTCGAGGATCAGCTCGAAGGGGCGGAGGATTTTCTCGCGACCATAAAGGTGCAGAAGGGCAAGAGCATCACTCCGATCATCAAGGTCTATGACCCTGGCACGGATCTGGCCAAGCGCAAACAGTTTAAGATTTGGGAGGATGCCTACCTGGTCGAGCCGTTCGAGATGGTCGAGCTCTTCACCTTATCTGAAGCCGAGCTCCGGCAGATACCGAAGAACCGGCAGATTTTACTGCATCTGACCCATTTTGAATTTCGCAGTTCGGCACTCGATGTTGAAAAATCCAAAGAACTGTCCAAGCAGTTGCTATCCGTTTCCGGCCTGAGCAAAACGGCTGCAACAGAGACGCAGGCTGCCTTCACCGAGGCTGTGGACAACGGTGTTCTGCACGGGCACAAGGGTGATACCTCCAAGCAGATCGATGTCGTGGTGCTGATCGATAATGACAAGATCCAGATAACGGTCGAAGATCAGGGCGCTGGTTTTGATTATCAGAAACACCTGAAGGCGGTGCGTGAATCTCCGAACCCCCTCGAAAAGCGCGTCTCCGGCCGAACTGGTGGGCTCGGCATTCACCTGATGACCCGCTGTACGGATCAATTGGAATACCTGGGTGCGGGCAATTGCGTGCGACTGACAAAATACCTTACAGCGGGGTAACGCGTGTGAGTGTTCAGCTCCCTGCCGATCTCACACTTTCTGAATTTCTCCTGAATGGAGCGGGGTAGCTATAGCTAAGTAGGTTTCAGAGGTCAGTCGTCAGGACAGAACCGATCTGAAACCTGGAAGCACGAACTATGAAATATCTCAAGAGTTCAGGATCGGTGACAAACACAGGTTAAACCCGCGACACCGAAACCTGAAACCTGAAACCTGAAACCTGAATCCTGAATCCTGAATCCTGAATCCACCGGGCTCAAAAAACCAGATATGTCCGCACTAGAAACACTCGAACAACGCATCAAGGATAAATCCGCCCACCTCGGCGTCGTCGGTATGGGCTACGTTGGCCTGCCACTCGGTGTAGCTATGGCCAGTGCTGGTTTCCGAACCACTTGCATAGATGTCGATCCTCGCAGGGTGGAGCGCGTAAATCGGGGAGAATCTCACATTCAAGATATAACAAATGAAGTCCTCGCACCGTTGGTGAAGAGCGGTCTTCTGGATGCGTCGACCGATCCGGCGATCATCGCCGAACTCGACGCGGTCAGCATCTGTGTGCCCACGCCGCTGCGGAAGACAAAAGAGCCGGATATGACATTCATCGATAAAGCGGTGGACATGATCGCCAGGAATATGAAATCCGGCAGCCTGATCGTATTGGAGAGCACCACCTATCCCGGCACGACAGAGGAGGTGGCTTTGCATCGTCTGGAACAGGGCGGCTGGAAAGTGGGCAAAGATTTTTACCTGGCCTTCTCCCCCGAACGCATCGATCCGGGCAATAAGACCTACACCGTCGTAAACACGCCCAAAATCGTCGGAGGCATCACCGACCGCTGTACTGAAGTGGCCACGATTTACTATGAACAGTTCATTGATAGGGTTGTCCGGGTCTCCAGTGCCCGCACGGCCGAGATGGTGAAGCTGCTGGAGAACACCTTTCGCGCGGTCAACATCGGTTTGGTGAACGAGCTCGCCCTTATGTGTGATCGCATGGATATCGACGTCTGGGAAATCGTCGATGCCGCGGCCACCAAGCCCTTCGGATTCATGCCGTTCTATCCCGGCCCCGGTCTGGGCGGACACTGTCTGCCCGTGGATCCGCACTACCTTTCATGGAAAGCCAAGACCTACGAGTTTTATGCACGCTTCATCGAGCTTGCGAGCGAAATCAACAGTTCGATGCCGGAGTATGTCTTCCAGAAAATCTCGAAGGGGCTCAACCAGCAGAAAAAGTGCATCAATGGCTCGAAGATTCTCGTGCTCGGAGTTTCCTACAAACGTGACGTCGGTGACATTCGCGAGTCGCCCGCACTCGACGTGATGGAACTCCTGCGCCGGGCGGGGGCCGACCTCTCCTATCATGATCCTTATGTAGATCAATTGGCCATTGGGTCGCTGCAATTGAGTTCTTGTTCCCTGGACAGTCGCGCAGTAAGCAGCGCTGACTGCGTGGCAATCATGACCGATCACACCTCTTTCGATATGTCCTCAATCGCGGCCGGGGCGACTCTGATTATTGATACCAGAAACGCAACCAAGAATGTTGGAGGGGACCGGGGTCATATCGTCAAGCTCTAGGCCCGACCTGCCCAGCGTCATCGGGTGCTGAGGGGGAGGGCTTGATGTGGCGGACGCGGCATGATGCAGGTTGAGTTAGTCGATAAATCTGTTCCCCAGACGAGCTTCGGCAATCCGTGGATCGACGAAAACGTTATCATGGATACCGAAAAGTTCTCCGGGAAGCATGGCCTCCTCAGGACCGGATTCTGCACTTGCCGTGGGTTCGTGACTGTAGCTTGAGAACTCCAGGATTACGGCCCCTTTATCTCCAGCAGTAAATGCATGGTTTGTGCTTCTCGGCATCCAGACCACTTCATCTCCGGCCGAAATCGGCATGTGGAAAGGCGTCAAATCGTGGTAAAAATGCTCTCTCCCTGGAGGCAAAACAATACCAGAATCTTCCAGTCGTCGATCTCCAGGAAGATGCGAGGCCATCTGAATGAATCCAGATTTTGTTTCTTTTTTATTAAGTTCTGCATAGTCTGACTCTGTCCAATCCATGGAATAAGCCAGATGCATGGTGCCATGCATGACGAGATAGCATTCAGTCTTTCTTGGATGTTTATGGACGCAACAGAATTGCCCCTTTTCAACAACCATCACCTTCACACAAAGCCCGCCCAGACCAATGGATTTCAGCCACGCCTTAGGAAATCCTGACATACCAAAAATATTAAGAAGCTGAAAGATGGCGAATCTTTCATAAGCGCTCTTCTGTTGGCTTTTGGGATCGTTGATGTCCTCATAGTCATCGAAAACTAGGCCCGTGTTGTCGTTTACATAACGACTGAAATCGATGTGTGGGAGACCTTTTTGAGCAAGCCCACAGACTCGTTTCATCCAAGCTTTGTAAGCACTCCGAGTAATACCGTCTTTCTGTCCCATCTAATCTCCTCCTCCCCTTACGGGATCTCAAGTAACGAAACTTCAAAACACCTGCTCCAAGCAGGGGCTCCATCTTGCATTCTTTGTCCGACCTTCTTGGTGAAGAAAATGTTTCTTCGGCCAACGTTTGGCCTCATTGCACCGATGTTCTGTCCGCTTCCTTTCCAACAGAGCACGCTCTCGACATTCCATCGTTTGCAGCGCGGGCAGCCAAGGCTGGCGTGAAGGATAACGGTCTGATCCGTAACTCCCAAATCATTCCCGAATTCCGAAGCCGTTAGCCCATAACGACGCCTCTCAAGAGATGAAACAGAGCGAAGGCGCGTTATGTTTTCTTTGGGTATCACTTCACTCCGAAGGCGAAGAGCCTTGCTCCTCGCGTCAAGTGCAAGACAATTCGAGCCAGTTGACCAGCGAACATACTCAGATCGCCTCCGCTGAAATGAATCGGCAATTCAAGGGCATCCGTTGCAAAAAAACAGGCAGATCTGGCTGATACGAAGATAAAAATCCCGTGCGGATGAACTGTTCCAAGTGGCAACTTAGTCGTGTCAACTCTCTCTTGATAATACATCGCACGGGAGACATAAGTTGAATAAGGATTCCATCGGCCAGGCTCCCCAGTCGGTGCTGGGTCATAGGCGCGGTATAGGGTTTCCAGCGCCTGGTCTTTAGCTTCACCCTCGCCATTGGCGAGTTGCTCGCCACCCACGACCGTGCGCTCCAGGAACTGGAATAAAAGAGCGAAAGCAGAACCCCAGAAAGGCTGGAAATTCTTCGTCCCGGATATCAATACGGACTGCCCGAGGATTCCTGAATTCAAGGTTTAAGCAGCCTCAGAGCTCAGCGATAAGATCTAAAATTGAAAGGCCGGCTCATTGAGCCGACCTTTATTAATTTAATCTATATTCGCAGAAGAAGTGCCTACTCAGCAACCACGGCCCGTCCGAAGAATTGCGGAGCGTGATTGGATTTCTTGTTAGTGTGCGACCACTGACTAAGTTCTTTGTGGATTGGATTATTGCGGCAGATGTTGAAGCGGAGCACATCCCCCTTTTTGAGCGGTGGGCCGAGCATGTCCAGTGGGATCAAAGCCTCAACAACCCAGTTGTCATCACCGATCTTCACGGCTGAAGTGATCTTCGCGTTCCAGGCAATGGAAGCGGGTGTCCAACCGTCCTTTGAATCGTAAATACCGTTCGCGGCGCTGACGATCACCTGGTAGTAGTCTTTCACTCCCTCCCTTTGGATGAAGATCTCGTCGCAGTCGTCCTGCCAGACATCTCCGTCACGCGGCCTGGGCATGATCTTCATTTTATTCATCTCCGATTCGTGATTGATGATCGCAACATACAAATGGTTCTGATGCAGGCCGACGAAGAACTCCGTGGGGTTCTTGCTCATTCCGCTTCCGTTGTATTCGATCATGCCTTCGTTCGGCTTCATCCCGCCTTCTTTTACCTCCGTCAGAAGGCCGTCGATTTGGGGCGCCGACTTCATACTCTGAATGGTCGTATTCCGGTAGGGCGGTATCACCAGGCTCGCGACACCTGCGGAGGTCAACTCTTTCGTCTTGAAAGTAAGTTGGGGGGTAGCGATTGGAAAGAGTTGATCGGTCTGAATCTTAAAGGTTGCAATTGCAGTTGTATTAGGCTGCAGCTCAATTTCCTGCTCGGCCGGCTCAACTTTCCAGGAGGTCCCTTTCGTTGACCAGACGATGTTGGCCAAAACACCCTTCACTGGGATGCCCGGGATTTTCAATTCAGCCTCTGTCGTGCCATCTGCACTCGGCTCGCTCATTTTTATTTCAACGGCCAGTGACTTGAAGTTAACGAACCAAGGCAACTGTTTCGGATTGGCGAGAGGAACTGCTTTCACCTCTCCGCGCTTGACGATTCGAAAGCGGTCGCGGCGTCTGCCCTGGCTGTTGACCATGATGCCGGTCAACGTATCGCCGTCGACATCAATGATCACAGAGCCGTGCTCAAGCACAACGCTCTTCATTACCGGCATCGTCCCTCTTCGGGTGAGACCTGTTCCGCCGTTTCCGGTGACGATTTGTATCGTGCCTTCATTCGAGTTCAGCCCTTCGCTCTTGCGATAGGTGGATCTGCCATCGTCAAGGATGACTTTTTCGGCCACAGTCGGCGTGTCGTAGGCGCCATCCATCAACATCGAGCGTTCGTAAATGTGCGAGTGGCCAGTCAGGACGAGGTCGACGCCCACCGATTCAAGTATGGGCATAATGTGCTGGCGCATCTCGATAAGTTCCTCCTCGATGTCACTGTCATGCGAGCCCTTGGTGTAAGGTGGATGATGGAAATATGCGATGAGCCAGTCGGCCTTTGCATTATCGAGGTCGGCTTCGAGCCATTTGGCCATATCGCCAGTAGGCAGGCGATCCAGGTCGTATGAGTCGAGACAAACGAAGTGGGCGTTGGCGTAATCAAACGAAAAGTAGGCTTCGGTTCCCGACGCGACCCCTCCCACTTGGCCCTCAGTGGGGAGCACATAACAATCATAATATGGGCCCTTTGAAGTCTCACCTTTGGAGGTCTTTCCTTCGTGATTTCCCATCGTTGGCCAGCAGACGGTATTGCGCAACGTGGTCTGGTACGGTGTGAAAAAGTGATGTTGGAATTCCCAGTCCGTCCCTCTGCTGTAAGCCATGTCCCCGACATGCATATAAAAATCGAGTGGACGCCGCCCGACGTATTTCCGCATGGCGTTGTGGACGTCCGCCTGCGGCTGGCCTCCGGTGCCCGAATCTCCCACTACCCAGAAGCGAAAGGGCTTTTTACTTCCGGCAGGAGGCGATGTCGTGAAGAAAAAATCCTTGCCCGGACCGGCGATAGCGCGGTCGCCGGAGTAGACGGCATAAAAGTACTTCGTGCCTGGAACTAGATTGGTCAGGCGAGCTTCGAACTGGCGTGTGCCTTCACGTGCGCTGTGAAGGCGGAGCGTTTCGTCTTCAGTCTCTGTGGTTTTGAGCAGAATGTCCTTGGCGGAAACCGTGCGAAAGAGCTGATCGGGCGCAGACCCATACCGGACAGTCGGGGGCTCTGAGTAGGCGGTGCGCCAGACAATCGTCATGGAGTCCGGAGTGCCCATTGCCAGGTATGGGCCACGAAGGTAACGCCGGTCGAATTGAAAGATCTCTTCACCTGGCGCCGCTTCGGCCTTCACGGTGACCAGAAGTGGTTCGGTGATATCGACCTGATCTGTCTGAACGCGAAGGATGTTTTTCTCGGGCCACATGTTGTCCTTTATCCATCGATGTCCGTCCGCATGGATGTAGAGCACAGGCTTTCCAAATAGTTTTGCTGCCGCACGAAACGGCTCGAAGAAAGTATTGTGCGCAGCCTGAGGTGACGCCTGGGCGAAGACCACCGCGGCCCTCACAACATTCCCATGCCGTTGAAAATTCCCCTGAACCCACTCCGCGTTCTGGGGCAGTCGGGCGTCCCACTCCGCCTGGTCGTGGATACGGCCGCCGGGCAGATTGATGCCGATGAAAAGAACGCCTTTCCTTTGAAAGGCAAAATTCTCCGGCCGGATGGATTGCTGCTCGACGCCATAAATCCTGGAGTAAGGCGGCTTGACCAGCCGTCCCTTCAGCCAGTGGTCGTGAAAGTTCATGAAGTATCTATTCCAATATTTCCAGGCGAGATCCGGGTCGTTCTTATCGTTCCACTCGTTGTCGCCGACGACAATAAACGTCGGCATGTGCAGTTGTTTCAGAATACCGGCAACGCGGGAATACCGGTCTTCCGTGCCGGGGGGCCCGCCGGACATAATGTCGCCAAGGTGCACCATGAATTCACTTTGTCGCAGTCTGTTCTCCCTTTCCACCTGTTCAATGAGGTCGAATTCCTCCTGAGTTTTGTAGGGTCCACAACCAATAGCCGTGAAGGAAATCGGTTGCTGCTCGCCAAAGATTGGCCCTGGCATGGAGGTAAGCAGGGAGACGGTGACTAAAGCGGGAAGAATGTGGAGTTGCTTCATATTTCTTAAAACTCTTGACTCAACAGGGTGACGCCCGAACCAAGGATGCTACGATCCGGACCATTCGTTGTCACAGTGAGGCTATTATGTTTTTTGGCAAGTTAAAAGTTCTGGTAGCAGAAGACAGCAAACTCCAACGGGCGATGCTGGTCACCATCCTGAAGGCTCGCAAGGATTACACGATTATCGAAGCGGCAGACGGGCTCGAGGCACAGCAGCTCATCGAAAAGAAGAGGCCGCAACTGTGCATTCTCGATGTGGAGATGCCCGGTATGAGAGGCCACGAGCTTTGCTTCTGGATGAAGAGCAATGACAAATTTGCGCATATCCCCGTGATGATCGTCACTGCTACTACCAAGAATGCGAAGATGAGTGATGAGGAGCTCTGCGTTAAATTCAAAGCGGATGACTTTATTACCAAGCCCTATCAATCTGCGGACATCTACAAGCGGATAGATCAGTTGATCAAGAGTTACACCGGGCCGGAGAAGGGCGGGACGAGGATGCTTCAGAACAAAATCAGGTGGCGCCTCTAAAGCCTGGAATTGGTGCTTGCTTGCTTGCTTTAGCGAGTTGCCTGGCATCTGGCTTTTGCCTACTGCGGAACAGTCACCTATCGGCTGTCCCCATTGCCGCCAGGTGGTTCAAATTCCTCGGCCTGGGGAGGAGCGGTAGGGTTGCCGCGGCTTCGGTTCAGTTTCGATTCTTTTTTCGTCTGTCTTCGGGCGCATCATCGGTATCCGGCCTGGGAATATGCTGCCAGTAGCCGCTGGGATCTTCGCCCCGGGCGATGATGGCTGACGCGTGGTCTGGTGCCTGGGTACGAACATCCGGCGGCATGTATCGGAGGGTGAGCCCGCAGCGGCGGCGGGCAGATCGATTAGGGTCTGAGCCGTGCAGTAACATATCAGAATGTAAAGTGATCTGGCCGGCCTTCATACAGACCGAAACCGGTTCGTCACCGTAGTCCAGGGCATCCCGCACCGCTTGAGATAAAACGTTTTGTTCCTCTGCAGAACTGCTCTCAAACGGGATGTGGCCGTTCAAGTGAGACCGCGGGATATATCTCATGGCGCTGTTCTCTTCGTCCACATCATCAATGGCCAGCCAGACCGTGATGACCTTGCTGGGCGACAACGGCCAGTACGAAGCGTCTTGATGCCAACTGACCTGCTTTTCATCACCGGGCGTCTTGCAGAAGTAATGGGTCATGGTCAGGACAAGATTAGGGCCAAGAAGATCTTCCATGCAGTCCAGAATGCGCTTTTCAAAACACATGTCGTAAAGGCCGCGGCAGTGACGGTGCCATCCATTAATGGAATAACTGTTGAGCCCTTCGGCCTCGGTCCTGGCCATCAATTTATCGAAGTAAGCTCGATGCACTTCCATCTCTTCCGAGCTGAAAATGTCGATGGGGAACAGATTGCCAAATTCGTTGAAATGCTGAATCTGTTTCCGAGTCAGCACCTTGGGGTTGTCATTCTGAACAGGGAAGAATTTTAGAGTTCGTTGCATATCCATGAGTGGCGCACGAAAAGACGAGGAAAAGAGGACACCCCGGGATTCGGAATGATGAGGGAAATGTGGAGTTAACCGCTGAAGGCACTTACACATTACACATTACTATTACTCATTAAAGCTTGTCCAGCGTAGAATGGCCCGGCCTAGTCACTCCCGCCTAGATAACACCTCATGAAAATCACCAGCATCTCAGCATACCAGGTTGACCTTCCGCTCCATGAAGGCAGCTACAAGTGGTCTGGCGGTAAATCCGTCACCGTGTTCGACAGTACTATCGTGAAAGTGGAGACCGATGCCGGCGTCACCGGTTTTGGTGAAATTTGTCCGCTCGGCCCCTTCTACCTTCCCGCCTACGCCAGCGGCGCGAGGGCTGGTATTAGCGAACTGAGCCAGCATTTGATCGGAATGGACCCGGCTCAACTAGGGCCGCTTAATCGCCTCATGGATGCGGCGCTCAAGGGGCATCCTTATGTCAAGAGTGCGATTGATATTGCGTGCTGGGATATTCTCGGGCAGGTGTCGGGCAGGAGTGTCTGCGATCTTCTTGGTGGTCGTTACGGCGAAGACTTTGTCCTTTACCGAGCCATTTCACAGGAGGAGCCGGAGGCCATGGCCGGGAAGGTGGCGGGCTATCGAGCGGAGGGTTATCGGAGGTTTCAGCTCAAGGTCGGTGGGAATCCTGATACCGATATCGAGCGTATTCGCGCAGTCGCTGAAAAGCTCGAAACCGGCGACAAACTCATCGCTGATGCGAATACCGGCTGGCTGATGCACGAGGCCATGCGAGTGGTTAATGCCGTCCGCGATGTAGACGTTTACATCGAGCAGCCTTGCGTCAGTTACGAAGAGTGTCTGTCTATTCGCCAGCGAACGAATCATCCTTTCATCATGGATGAGGTCATTGACGGAATTCCCAGCCTGCTGCGGGGCCATTCCGACCGGGCGATGGACGTCATCAATATCAAGATCGGTAAATTCGGGGGCCTGACCAAGGCCAAACTTGCCCGCGATCTTGCTGTGGAACTCGGTATAGCGATGACCATTGAGGACAGTTGGGGAGGCGACATCACGACCGCGGCCATCGCTCCGCTGGCCCACAGCACGCCGACCGAGTTTCTTTTCACCGCAACAGACTTCAATAGCTACGTGACGGTCAGTACAGCGGAAGGGGCGCCTCAGCGTATTGACGGGCGAATGGCCGCGTCCAAAGAACCTGGACTCGGTGTGCGGCCAAGGATGGATGTGTTGGGTGAGCCTGTGTTGATGGTCAATTAGAAGAAGAGGCTTAGCGAGCATGGTTCGCCTTACCAATTTGGAATTGAACCCCCCGGGGCGTAAGAATCTGAATTTTGCAGGATGGGTTTGTCACTTGTTATAAGAGCCGGGTTACCAACCCGGCCTGAGATTAAATACCTTCAATTATGCGGAACGCATTCAGTCAACTGCTCTCTGAATTGGAAGGCATATCGACTTCTGATATTCCTCTTATCGAGTGGCATCACAAGCTGTGCTTTCTCGCGGTGGTGATGGATGAGAAGCCCGCGTTTGCCATCGGATTCGATGAGCCTGTCCCCCCTCGACTGGTTCACTTTCTTGACCAGCAGTCACCACTCCTCGGGCTGAAAGTTTTTTCAACGAAGCGTCCGCCCCGAGAGTATTTGAAGATGGCTGATGTCCCTCCTGCAATAGCTCTTGCCATTGTAGACAAGTGGGACAGATCAAACCGGACGAATCACAGCGTTACCTGGGTGGTGAAGCGTGAGGATTGCAAGGAGGCAGTGGAAAGGGCCGTTAAAGGCGAAGCGAGGCTCGGTGATGCGCTTGGATATCCCGCCTGCTGTGCGGAGGCTTACAACGCTGACCGTGCGCTGCACCTTCAGATGTACTATCAGGCATTATGCAAGAGTGAAGGTTCCAACAGCACCTCCGTCATCCTGAAAGCTCTTGAAAAGAATGAATCGGTGAAAGCGGAATTGCCAAGTGCGCAGCGAGTCATCCGGACAATGTCCCGGTTCTCATTTCTGCCGTTCATAGCCTGCCAGTCCTGCCTCGACAGTCCGGAGTCTCCGTGCTCCAAACGGAATGAAACCTACAGAAGGGTCCTGGCAACATTGGCCCCAGGGGCGGCTCGCCGCGTGTTAATCATGGCCAGGGCGATGTCCAATTATGGAGGTGGTACTAAGTAGAGCGGCTCTGTTCGATTCGCTGAATAATCGGAGTATTCTTTTGCGAAGGCCGTAAGCGCTGATTGATTAGCGCCAAAGGTACACTGGCCGTTCAGGCCATAACGTTTATTCAGCATCATTCATGACTGTGGGAGCGAATTGATGTCCATGCCTGCACGGCACACGCTTCTGGTTATCGATAGTTCCGATGACGAATTGCAGACGGCTTTCGACCATCTCAGCCATCTTTTTGAGGTGGTGGTATCCAGAACGGTTCAAGATGCGATATCAATCCTGAAGACACGTGAGGTCCATATCATCCTGACAGACCAGGGCATCCCCCAATTGCTGCAGAGACATTTCCTCAGGATGATGGCGGGCGCTTATCCAGAAGCGGTTCAGACAATTTTTACAGGTGAATCAGAGCTTGATCTCATCATCGATGCGATCAATCAGGGCTACGTTTTTCGCTACTTGAGCAAGCCCTGGAGAATCGTGGAACTTCGGGATGTGTTGACTGTCGCTGCCAGGCAGTATGACCAGATCGTCGAGCGGAATATGCTGCTGAAGAAGCTGGAGGAGAAGAACCTGGAGCTCCAGGAATCGAACAACCAACTCCTAGAATTAGATCGGCTCAAGACCGCTTTCATGGCCGTGGCCAGCCACGAATTTCGGACGCCGGTCACGTTGATTGGTGGATTTGCTTCTCTACTCGAGATGAGCGCGGACAAGGTAACGCCGGAACGGATTAAGGACACGACCTCAAAGATTGCAGAAGGGGCCCGAAGGCTGGAGCGGCTCATCCGAGGCATGTTCCAAATGCTGGAGTCCGGTGAAGTGGCGGAGATCATGCATTTTGAAGAGGTGAATCCGAAGAGCCTGGTTCAAGGCGTTTTAGAGGACGCACAACCTTTTTTCGATAAGAGGGAAATTCAACTGAACCTCAATTTAAGAGATGTAAGCACGATTTTCGCGGATGCATCCAAGATAAAGGACGTGCTAAATAATCTTTTGCTCAACGCCATTAAATTCACACCGGACGCCGGCCAGATCGATCTTGAAATGTCTTATACCGCGGATGGAAATATGGTGGAAATTACCGTGAGGGATCACGGTGTTGGGATCGCCGAGCAGGACATCCAACACATCTTTGAGCCCATGTTCAGCTCGTTTGATACCCTGCACCATTCATCAGGTGTCTACGAATTTCAGCGGCGTGGCATTGGCCTGGGTCTCGCGGTCTCAAAAAAGTTTGTGGAGCTGCATGAAGGGACCATCCACCTCGAGAGCAAGCTTGGCGAGGGCACAACCATCATGATACGGCTGCCGGTGAAGCAGAACGGTTGAGGGTGGATGGAGGATGGTCGGGCCATCTCAACCATCAGCCATATCCCCTATTCTTCGACTTCCGCCTCTTCCGGTTCGCCGGATCTGTGTTCCTCCACGAAACGATCAATCTTGCAGCGGTCTTCTTCAGACATGCGGTCAAAGAACAAGGCGAATGCGTGCATTTCCTTGCCATTGACGTTGACAGCACCATCAGCTCTGACGACGACCCCCTCACAATCCAGATTTTCGAGGATCTCGTCCCCCGTCTCACTGAATTCGAGAGTAATCTTGATTCGGGCGAATTCGGGAAACGGTTTTTCGCTCAGGCAATAGGCGCCATTGCGGCTGACATTGCGCGTCTCGCAGTATTCGCTGTGCCCGCCGTTGTCATCGCCATCATGACGGATATTACGGACGGTGAAGCGGGTATCTTTTCTCGGGGCTCTTCTTCTCTCACGGCCGTCACTCATGGCTGAACTCCTTGGCTGTGCAGTTAAATTTGAGATAGCGAATTATAGGGATGACCTGCGCAGCGTGTCAAAGTCCGGTCTCTTCATTCCGGGGAAGCTTGCAACCGAGTTTGAGCCGGTTGTCTGCCACCAGCCGGTACACCTTCCGGGAGATATACATGACGCCCGGTATCCTGGTCAAAGGCCAAAACCAGTAACGGCCAAATGGAAGGAGAAGGGACATCCAATAGAACATACCTGCGGCCCCACTGTACCGAGTGCCACTTGGCAGCACGATGTGGAATTCATACAGGCGTTGCTCTAGAGTCAGGTCGTTCAACAGCGCTTCAGCTTCAGCCTCTGAATTTCCAACAGGGCGCAGCCGATTGTGCCGGTCGAGACGGACCCCCAGACCCATGCACTTCTGGCACATGCCACAGTCCTGATCATAGATGCAGATGTATTCTTCTGGCATCGTTGAATGTGTGTATATAAAAGCGTTCAGAATGATTGCATGATTCGCAAACACGCGCCTCCCATAATTATTCTGCTTGCTGTGTCTGTGCTTTTTACCTATGGGCACAGGTCATGGGATGTACCCGCATATCCGGGGAGCGCTCAGCTCGATGCGCCGAAGATGTTTGTTCCTCTGCGTTTTTGGACGTTCAAGCATGTGGCCGCAGGCACACTGCCGCTGTGGAACCCGATGATCCTCTGCGGTACGCCCAACGTGGCTGAAATTCAGAGCGCGATTTTTTATCCACCGAATTTGATTTTCGCCGTCCTGAACACTGCGGAGGCGTACAGCGCGAGTGTCGCGCTGCATCTTTTTCTGGCCGGCGCCACCGGTTACCTTTTGATGATTTACTATGGTTGCTCGCCGCCAGCGGGGATAGTTACTGGCATTACTTACATGTTGTGCGGGCCGCAGGTCACTCACCTGTGGGCGGGACATTTGACCATACTCTGCGTGGTGGCGTGGGCGCCGCTCTTGCTCCTGTTGTACGACAGAGCCGTGACAAAGATGTGCCTGTCGAGTGCCGCTCTCGGTGGCGTCGTGCTTTCCTTGCAACTCTTGGCCGGGTATCCGCAATGCGCTTTATACGCCATTCATACAGCGAGTTTTCTCGGACTGTGCAGAACGGTTTCTTTGTTTGTGAAGGAAGGCAACCGTAGATCTCTCGCAATCCGATTCGGAATCCAGGCAGTTGTCTTCTCAATCGGTTTTGGACTGGCTGCGATCCAACTGTTTCCTGCGGCTGAATTCGTCCCGCACTCGGTGCGAAGCCAGACAAGTTACGAGTGGCCTGGCACCCATTCCCTGCCGCCGGAAAATCTCTTCTCGTATCTCGCGCCTGAATTCTTCGCCTACTGGGGGCGCGAGCCATACCTCTGGGAAACGTGCGCGTACGTCGGGATCGCTCCACTGTTCCTGGTGATGGTTGCCGTATTTCAACGTGGTTTTTTTCGAAAAGCGAAGGAAGGATTTCAGTTCGGCAGGCTCGAGATCCGGATCTTCAGCGGCGTCTTTGTCCTGAGCGTTCTGTTGGCTCTGTCCAGATTCACTCCTTTGTATCATGTGGCCTACAAGATTGTGCCGGGCTTCTCACTGTTTCGGGGGCATGCGAAATACTTGCTGAATGCAGCGCTCGCTTTGAGTGTGTTGGCTGGATTCGGGCTGGACGCCTACGCCGCACTCGGGCAACAGGCTCGTAAGAACCTCCTGAGGTACTCGAGCGCCTTGACCGCATTGCTCCTGCTGCCACCCCTCACCGGAGCAATAAATGCGTCCCTGGAAACCTTCTGGCTCTCTCAACTGACTTATCTGGTCGCTCACCTGTCCCCTGGGATTCTTTCTCCTGAACGACCTGCAACCCTGGCCTTCAATGGTGTGACGGCCGCGGGAGTCGTCTTGCTGGTATTCTGTCTCTGGCAGGCGTTTTGTGTTTATTGGCCTGAAAAGGAAAGAAGGCCAGGAAATGAAACGGCTGAGAAATTCCTCCGAGGTCCTGCAGTTCGCGTGGTGCTGGTTCTCCTGTTGTTGGATGTCGGTCATGTCTCCTGGAAGTATTTCTCACTGACGCCACTTGTTTTCGAAGAAGAGCCAAGCCTGGTGATTGAAGCGTCTGACAGATTGAGCACTCGTCTCTTGAACGAGAAAGAAACGCCAGCATTTTCACTCCACAAAGTGAATGCCTCCATGCTGACCGATGTGCCATCACCTGAGGGCTATGTGGGGAATGCCATTGGTGCCTACAGCGAGTTTTTCAGGTGGGCCGAAAATGAGCCGCCAAAGAAAGTCGATTTCACTTACGAACGAAACTCGATGCCCAATTCCATGAGTTCCTTCTTCAGTGAAAGACGATCGCGTTCGTCCCTGCCGCGTGCCTTTTTTCTTGCAGATGCGAGGACGCCCAGTGAACTGCCGCCCCAATTGCCCACCTCGGGTGACGCGGGTGAATTCTATCCAAGAACCCTATCACGCATGCCTGTTCCGTTCGGGGACTTTACAGGCATCGAGTTCAAGAGAACCGCTCTAATCAGCAGATATGAGCCGAATTCAGCAGAAGTGCTGATCGATAGGCCACGGAAGGGAAGCGAAACGGATGGCTCTGGTTATCTCGTGATTACTGACTCGTTTTATCCAGGCTGGACGGCTTACGTGGATGGTAGAAAAGAAGAATGCCTTCGAATGTATGTCACATTCCGGGGTGTTTACACCGGGCCTGATGCTGGCAGCGCCCTGTTTGTATATAGCCCATTCAGTATTCGATTCGGGATGTTCGCTAGCATGTCTGTCCTGGCTTGTACTGTGGCTCTCCTGGGATTCAAAGCCTGTCGAGATCGCCTGGCACACTGACTGGAATTGGAAGGGCTGCCAGATAACATGCCGCCACTTACACGGGGGACGCAGGCATCACATCAAATCATTGAGGAGAACACCATGAAACTCGTTACATACGAAATTGACGGCAAGCGAAAAGTGGGCGCACAGGTGGATGGCGAGGTCGTGGATCTCACCGCAGGCGATGAAAGCATCCCCGGAAACATGCGTTGTTTCCTCGGTGGAGGAGAGGCCACGCTCGCCGCAGCAAAAGCTGTTATAGACAGCGGTGAACACCGCGTGGCTGACTCTGCAGTGACCATCAAAGCGCCGATTTACAATCCTGAGAAGGTCATCTGTGTCGGGCTCAATTATGCCGACCACGCGGCGGAAAGCGGTATGGCACCGCCTCCAGAGCCGGTGCTCTTCTGCAAGTTTCCAAACGCCATCATCGGGCCGAACGAAGTCATCCAACTGCCTCACGAAAGTAATGAGCCCGACTACGAGGTAGAGATGGTGATCGTCATCGGCAAAGCAGGCCGCCGCATTGCCAAAGAAAATGCGATGCAGCACGTTGCCGGCTACACGGTCGGACACGATGTCAGCGCACGCGACTGGCAGCTCAAGAAGCCCGGCGGCCAATGGATGATGGGTAAGACCTTCGATACGTTCGCCCCAATCGGGCCGGCCATCGTTACCCCGGACGAGATCTCTGACCCGCATAACCTCGGCATTCGATTGTTTCTAAATGGCGTGGCAATGCAGGATTCGACCACGGCGCAGCTCATCTTCAAGACCGACGAACTCATCGCCTACATTTCCCAAGTCGTCACCTTGCAGCCGGGCGACCTGATTTTTACGGGCACTCCCCCGGGGGTTGGCTTCGCCAAGAAACCGCCATTGTTTCTCAAAGCAGGGGACCACTGTGTCTGCGAAGTCGACGAGATCGGCCGCTTGGAAAATCCGGTGGAGTAAATCGACAAATACCATCAAGACTGATAACGACGGCTCTGCACCATGCAGGGCCGTTCTTTTGACCCGACTTTGAATAGCAATGAAAATCACCGACATCAAGACATTCCCCATTTATCACGGCAGCCGAAATTACTTGACCATCAAGGTAGAGACGGACGAGGGCATCTACGGTCTTGGCGAATACGGGCTCACATGGAAAGAGCTGGCCGGCATCGGTGTCATCGAGCAGGTAAAGCGCGACCTCATTGGTAAAGATCCGCATAACATTGAACAAATCTGGCAGGAGCTGTTCCGTGGGTATTTCTTTCCCGGTGGCCGCATCAACATGGCTGCCCAGAGCGCCATTGATATTGCCCTCTGGGATATCAAAGGCAAAGCGCTCGGCCAGCCGGTACACATGCTGCTCGGCGGCCAGCTCCGTGACAAAGTTCCCTGCTACACAGGCATTGGCGGCTCACCCGAACAGGCCGCCAGGTCGGCCAAAGAGAAAGTTGCCCAGGGCTGGAAGTTCCTCCGGATGGGCTTGCCTGATAGAAAGACGATCCTCGATGCCAGCGCGGCAGTCCGCGACGCCGTTGAAATGGTGGCCGCAGTAAGGGAGGCGGTTGGCGAGGAGATTGAATTGTGTATTGACGTGCACACTCGGCTTGATCCACCGGATACGATTCGGCTTGGACGACAGCTTGAACAATTCAATATGTATTTCATTGAGGACCCGCTTCGCTGCGAAAATCCGCAGTCGTATCGTCACGTCCGCAATCATGTGAGTTGTCCGCTCGCGATCGGTGAACAGATGGCAACGAAGTGGGAGTTCAGGCAACTCATCGAGGAAGAACTCATGGATTACGCCCGAATCGATCTGTGCATCGTCGGCGGGCTGACCGAAGCCAGGAAAATCGCCAACTGGTGTGAAACACACTACATCAAGATCGTTCCACATAATCCCCTCGGCCCGATATCCGCCGCGGCTTGCCTGCATCTTGATCTGGCAACGGATAATTTTGGTGTGCAGGAAGGAGGGCTGGTGGGCAACACCGTGATGACAGACATCTTCCCGGTGCAAGTGCCATATGAAAGTGGCCATCTTTTGCCGCCCGGGCGCCCCGGACTCGGTGTCGAGATGGATGACGAGGCCGCACTCGCCGCCTGTGATACGACTACAGCTCAGTCACCACGCCTGAAGCGATCTGATGGTTCGTTCACGAACTGGTAGAGGGCATTTCATCCAGATCGTCTGCATCCAGGGTGAAATGCCCGGTGGACATATTCCCCCCCTTTATCTGGACTTGATATCTCTGTGAAGCAGATTCAAGGACTATGAGCAGGGAGTCTTTTGACTTCACATATTTGGGAGGGGTAACCAGGGGCCCAGTGTTGAAACTGGATCCGCTTACGCTCTGCTGGCCCGGCTTCTGAATCTCATTCTTGACCTCGGTCATGTTGCCATCATTGGCTACGGAGACTATGTGTCCTTCAGAGAGAGTTATCGAAAAGGTGTACATGCTAAATCTCTTAATAGGCAAAGGTCATAATATTTATACTCTAACTGTTCGATATTTTGAAGGACTTTCTTCAAAGTCAGTGAAATCATCACAACGGAAATCTGCGTCCATAGTGCCTTCCTTGACACTTAAAGCAGCATCTGTTAATTTTCGCCCCGGATTGACCCTAACCCCTAAAGAACAAAATAGTTCCGTTTCTGGAGGAATCTCAATGCAGACCGACTCAAAGGTATTCCGTGTTGTCGCCATAGGCTTGCTGGCCGCTTTGGTTTCCATCTGCACGGTAGACACACCCGTCTTCGCCAAGCGGACCGGCCCCATGACCAAAATGGGCCGTGGCCTTAAGAATATCGCTGTGGCGATACTCGATGTCCCGGCAACTATTGGACGTGCAGCTCACGAAGACTCCATCTGGTACGCATTGCTGCTGGGGCCGTTCGAGGGGATTGGCAATGGCTTAACCCGGGCAGTTGCAGGCTTTCTGGAAGTCGTCTCTTCCCCTTTCCCGCGATACGATCGCCCTCTCTATGACAGACGACTCGGGGAGTCGCCAATCGGCCGCTACGACAGGTGACCGCTGAACACCCAAAATTTCAGGCTGCAGACAGAGATGTCTGCAGCCTTTTTTTTTGACGTTCTTTTTCTTAGACTGCTGTGGCGCTGTTCCTTTCACCTTTCCGTAATTCGGAGAATCACTTGCTCGACAATCGACCATATACATTCGACAGAGTCTTCCGAATTTTCGTGGCCATCCTGGCGGTCTATGGCATTTACTGGCTCTTGACTTATCTGAGCGAAGCGCTCGTGCCCTTTGCGGTGGCGTTTCTGTTGGCATATCTGCTCAATCCGATTGTGACTCTTGTGCAGCGAAAAATTACTCACCGTGCCGCGGCTGTCGGGGTGACACTGGCCGGTGTGCTCGTCATTTGTCTGCTCGGTCTTCTGGCATTGATTCCGATGGTGACGAACGAAATGCGCAACATGGCATCCATCGTCAGAAAAGTCTCCGCGGATAACGAGATCGGCGACAAGATTCAGAAGGCATTCAAATTCGGAAGAAACGTTGGTGGGACTGAAAAGAACGGGGCTAGCAGTGGTGACGGAGTTCAGGGCGCCAACCAGGATTCACCAGAAAACACAGGTGCTGGTAAAGAGACGGCAGAGAGTTTGCCTGACCAGGCCCCTCATCGTCCGCTATCCGAAGTGCTTGCCGAACGATTACAGGAAGACCTTCAGAATTATTTTGAAAAGGGAGGCTTGCTGAAATTGCTCGAAGACGCGGATATTACGGCGATTGCTCAGATGGCGTTCCATAAACTACTGCCGGGCGCACAGGGATTATTCCGTGGCGCGATCAGCCTGCTGGCCGGGCTGGCGGGTCTGCTGGTCATCTTCCTTTACTTGATTTTCATGCTGCTCGAGTATCAACGAGTGAAAGGGGAATGGGAGACCCTGATCCCGCCTCGCTTCAAGGAGCCGATTCTTGTTTTCGTAAAGGAATTTGATGTGGCGATGAGCCGGCACTTCAGGGCTCAGGCTGTTGTTGCAGTGCTTGTAGGTCTGTTCTTCGCGGCTGGTTTCGTGATGATTGGGTTGCCGATGGGGATCTTGCTCGGGCTGTTCGTGGGGCTGCTTAATATGGTTCCATATCTTCAGATTCTGGGCGTCATCCCGGCCGCATTACTTGCTGTTATGAAAGCGCTGCAAACAGACGGGAATATCTGGTGGCAACTGCTTCTCGTCCTGATGGTGTTTGGTGTGGTGCAACTCATTCAGGATGGTCTGCTCACCCCCAAGATCATGGGGGATGTTACCGGGATGAGTCCGGCGATGATCCTGCTGAGCATATCGGTCTGGGGCAAGCTCCTCGGTTTTCTGGGCCTGGTCATCGCGCTCCCGATGACCTGCCTGACGCTGGCGTACTATCGGCGGGTAATTTCCGCTCTAATGGCAGAGGAGGAGGCTGAGAGGGCTCCCCCCGAGAAGCCCTCGGAAGGGATTAAGAGGAACAGGGCTGAAGAGCGCGCAGAATCCGGGGTGGGGGATTAAAGTCTCAAGATGGAAATTCTCAACGGCACGGGAATGCCCTGGGACAGCCGAAACTGCTGTTCCAAAGATTCTGAGAGTCGAATCTGAGCCGAAGAAATTACTGCGGGCGTCGAACGCCCGGCCTGTCTCAGCGTCTGCAGGCCATCACTTCACATCGATGGCGTATGGCATGTGAATCAGGAACTGTCGCTCGGCCAGTTCAAACGCAATCTTCACTGTCTGCATGATCGAAGGCGCCAATCGGGCCGGCAGCAGACTTGATAATGAAGGGGCTCTGGTCTCTTCGAATTTTGCGCCGAACATGTCGAAGATCGTCTTCTTGCGAGGATAAACCATAAGTTCCAGTTTGGTCTCCTGCTTAATGCCGGCATGCTTCTTGGCCAGATTGAGTGCATGCATCAAACCGCCCGTTTCATCGATCAGTCCGAGCTTCCGGGCGCGCATGCCGGTCCAGACGCGGCCCTGGGCGACCTTATCTACGTCGGCAACAGGCTTATTTCTACCCTCAGATACTTTGCTGAGGAAGAGGTCATAGGTCTGCTTCAGCAGTGCATACATGCGGGCTCTCTCTTCTTCGGAGAGTTTGTGATGAGCAGAGAAGAGCCCTGAGCCTTCCCCTCGCTCGATGACATCCACGTGGGCACCGACAAGTTCGTAAAGTTTGGTGAGGTTAAATTTGCCCCCGATAACCCCAATGGATCCGGTGATGGAAGCACTGTGCGCTACGATGGCCCGTGCCGGCATCGAGATGTAATAACCACCCGACGCGGCTACATCGGACATGGACACGATCACAGGTTTCACCTTGTCGGTCTTTTGAACCTCGCGCCAGATCAGGTCGGACGTCACTACGTCACCGCCCGGGCTGTCCACACGCAAGACCACGGCTTTTACCGTCTTGTCGTCCCGCAATTTTTCGAGAGCCCTTGCCACAGGCTCAGCCGTGATGACCTCATCGCCGCCAAACATTCCACCGGCAGCGCTCGATACAATAGGGCCGACTGCATAAACAATTCCCAGCTTTGGGTGCGGCGAGGAACTTGTTCCCGGCGGCTGAGAGATTTGTGTCATGAACCGCATCATTCCACCGATAGTCGAAAAATCCGGACGTTCGAAAGCGTCGCCCATGTAATCCGACTTGGAGACGACCTTCATCTTGTCCTTCTTCTCGAGGTCAGTCAGGAAATCATCAAGATAGGCAACTGTCTGAATCAGTCCAGCCTTCTTCGCTGTATCCGCATGATAAGGGCCGCCATCGAGGAGTTTGCGGAACTGGGCCGGTTTCAGCTCCGTATCACTGCAGACACCATCCACATAAGAATTCAGAATATCATCGATCAGTTGCTCCATAGCCTCCCGAGATTCCGGGGACATTTCGTTACGGGTGAAAGGCTCACCCGCAGCCTTGTAATCGCCAACGTGAATGATTTCCGCC
The DNA here is from genome assembly GCA_027625095.1 of Planctomycetota bacterium. Classification (GTDB taxonomy): domain Bacteria; phylum Planctomycetota; class PUPC01; order JACPCR01; family JACPCR01; genus JAQBXN01. The sequence continues at coordinate 51,527 of JAQBXN010000035.1, forward strand.
TCGACGCCTATCTTGTCGAAGAGTCCCTTCATAAACGTTACTTCAGCGCGCAGCCCCATTGTCAATAAAAAGCCGGCCGGAGGCATGATGATCTCGTCCGCTGCGCTGGCCAGGAAATACTCTTTGTTCGTGCCCAGAGGTAGCCAGACCCAGACCTTTTTTCCTGCCTTCCGGACCTCTTTGATCATCTCGCGAATCTCCTGGCACTTTGCCCAGCCCGCGCCTACCGGGCTGATGCGCAGCAGAATGCCCTTCACTGATTCATCCTGCTTCACCCGCTGGAACAGTGTGAACAGCTCGTACAAATCCGTGGCGGACTCATTGTTTCCGAACATGGAAGGCATGTTTATGCGCTCACTTATGACGCCCTTGATAGTCACATCAATAATCTTTCCAGTGTCGCCTGCCGTGGGATTCTCCGGGCCGATTTTTTCCGGTGGCTGATCCGGGGGCAGGTCAGGAGCCTGTTCCGCATTGAGCGAGAAACCGATGAAAACCGCCAGCAAAAGAAAAAGACGAGGCATATAGAACTCCTGTTGTGTATTACCGTCCCTGAATGGAGATAGAAGACTCCAATCAGCAATGAATATCAATGCATGTCGCGATTTGACGAACTGAACTTACCCAAAGAATGCCTCACAATCGATAAATGAACCTTGCTGAGGCCCCAACTAAAGCTGCTTTCCAAGCGACAAAGGCACCCTAGGATAACAGTTAGGGTCTATTCGGCTCTGTTCGGAATCTGAACTCAGGCCACGTCCCGGGTATGTCCCCGCGGACCACGATCTGGTGCAAGAGTTCAGTTGAATCATCATTCATAGCGAATGGTAACAAACATGATCGTTAGCGAATGGTAGCACGTTTTTTTTCAGATTATGGAATGCTGGTCGTGCTGCTCCTGCTGTGCGCTTATTACAGTTGCGCGACATTGAATGAACAGCACCCGACGGGGGAGAGTGGCGCTAAGATTCTCGTGGTCCAGATTACGAAAGAATTTGGCTCAAGCTCGTCGGTTCTGGTCGTGGCAGGGAGTAATCAGGAGGACGTGCTTTTTGTGAAGACCGTGGTCAGTGATCTCAGGGCGCTTGGTTTTAGGGTCCTTGAGGCAGTAAACGGTCAACCGGTGGACGCTCGGCGGGCAATCAAAAAGCAGGTCGACGATGGATCCACTATCGACATCATTGCCTGCAATCAGGTAACTGGGGCGTGGGGTGTGTTTGACAATCTGGGCACGAAATTCCCAACGCTCACGAAAACAAAGCTCGTCATCCCAAACAGCTACTGGTGGCCTGACTTCCTCAAGAGCGACAACATTTTGAATGTCGCCAATCAAATTGTGGTGATCGCCATCATTGCAGTCGGAATGACCATGGTGATCATTACCGGAGGCATCGATCTTTCGGTTGGCAGCCTGATAGCGCTTTCCGCAGTCTTTACAGCCTTGCTGATTCGCGATTATGGAGGCGCGACTGAAGCTTCTGCGCCGGCGATGGTCTTGAGCTGTATTGGCGCCATCATCATGTGCGCTTTGATGGGGGCTTTTTCAGGAACGATGGTGACGGTGTTCAAGATCCCGCCGTTCATCGTCACCCTCGCCATGATGCTCGTGGCGAGCGGGCTGGCATTTCTCCTCGCGCAAGGCCAGTCGGTCTATCATGTGCCGGACACCTTCATCTGGCTGGGCCGTGGGACGACCCTGTGGCGGATTCCGAATGCTGTCGTCTTGATGCTCTTTCTTTATGGGATCGCTCACATTGTCATGACTCGCATGACGCTTGGCAGATATATCTACGCAGTCGGAGGTAATGTTGAAGCCGCTCGGCTGTCGGGTGTTCCGGTCAGACGAATCCTGCTGATGGTCTATGTCGTGTGCGGCGCATTGGCGGGATTGGGCGGCGTCGTCATGGCCTCGCAGCTCAAAAGCGGCACGCCCACTTATGGCCTGATGTACGAGCTCTATGTCATCGCGGCGGTTGTGGTCGGCGGCACCTCGCTTTCCGGAGGAGAAGGCAAGGTCCTCGGCACCCTGATCGGTGCATTTATCATCGGGGTGATTCAGAACGGCATGAACCTGAGAGGTGTGGAAAGCTACACCCAAAAAGTTGTGCTGGGCCTGGTCATCCTCGGTGCGGTGATGTTGGACATGCTGAAGAAGAGCGCCTGGTTTACGAGAAAGCTGACTGAGGCCAGTATGTGAGGCGCCGAAATCCAGCAGGCGCAGACGGGGGTAACAACCATGCCCCCCTCCTGATCTTGATCGTAATTTCAGATCCCCGTCTTCCTCCATCTCTGGTCATTCAACCGGCTGAGATCAGCAATGCCAGGTGGGAGCAAAGAATACGAAGGGATTAAAGGTAAGGGCCTGCAGGCCGCCTCAACAGCGAGGGCCTCACTTGGTCGAGCCGTTCCTCCCATCATTCGCCCTTAAATGGAACAGCACGCTGTGTCCATTGTTCGCCGTATAAGTCGCCGTCTTGGTGCTCTTGTATTTCGGCTGTCCTCCCGCTGTAAAGTACGCGCAGTATTTCTCAAACGCTCCGCGCATGCGGCCGAGTTCAAACTCGCGGCGACTCTCATCCTCCTCAAATAGTGCTGCCCATGTCAGGGCATCGACGGTGTGCCAGGCAGCATCGTAGACGATGTACCGGTTCTTCGAGGGATCTTCATGAATGGTCTCAGCCGGCAGGCCGGTTTTTTCACCCCATCCATAACGGTGATAGCTCAGGCGATATTCGCGAACAATCTCCCGTGCCTTTTCGTGTCTCTTGCCAGTCGCCCGTTCATACTGTGTGATGAACCAGAGCGTTCCCTTCAGGAATATGGAGGCTGACCAGCCACCGATTGGGCACAGACCGTCCTCATCGATTGGGCGGCCGCCGGCCTGATTGGAAAGCCGGGTCTCGTCCAGAATTTTCTCGATGGCTTGCAGGTAGTGATCTTCTCCAGTCTGCACCCATGCGTGCGCGCAGACCGAGGTGCTGTTACCGCTGGTTCGGTCGTACCTGAACTGGGCGAATTCGTCGTTCAGAACCTTGTAAACCACAAGGTCGGCCACTTCGATTGCCGCGTCTAGCAGCACCGGATCGCCCGTGAGGTGGTAGGCCAGCATCATCCCCTCGTTATCGAAATGGCCTGACTCCGGCCCTCCGCCGCGGCCCCACGGCCAATCCAGGTCACCCCAGAAATCGAGGCTGTCCTGCCCCCGGTGGCCGGAGCGCCCAGCCTCGAGCGCATGAGCGGTGTGTACGAACTTGCCCCCGTTATAGACACCGTTGCCGTGGGGATCTTCTTTGGTGTGATAGATGTCGATATCCGCCTGGTGTCGCGCCGCATCAATTCCAAGCTCCGCCCAGATCGCGCTGCCACGCTCGTCTCGGCCACTGCGACGTAGAGCCTGCAACAACATGCCGCGGCTGAAGTCATATTCAAGGTTGTAGTGCGAGAGGATCTGGCCGCCGAGTTCACAATCCGCGATGACCTCTCCAAAGTTTCTCCAGCCGTATTCGTCCCACTTCTCGCGGAGCTTGCAGAGGTCGAATCCTGGATCATCCGTGTAGCAGGCGATGGCCTTTTCGTAGGCTTCGAACAATTCTCCATCGTAGGGAGCGGTGGGCTGAACAACGCCCGCATCAATCACCTGCTCGATGGACGGCAATGCAACAGGCCGGCCGAGTTGACGCTCCATCGCCTGCTTCAGCGTCGGGTAAACAACCATCGGATTCGGAAGGTTTTCAATGCCCGCCCCAATTATTCTGTCCGTTCGATGAAACGAAAGAATCATGTGATGCGTCTTCTGCTCGCCTCCCTGAAGCTCGTGAAGAAATCGTGACTCATTCGGGAAGAGGGAACAGGTCAGCACCGGCCTGCCGCTCTCAAGATGACCACGTATGGCATTGGGAAAATTCTGCCAGAACTTCTCTAGCCCAATGGCCATACCGATCCGCTGATCGCCAACCGAGCCCCAGCCCTCCGAACGGTCTCCCGAATAGCTTTCGATGCCGTCGGCCGAGATTTGAAAACCCCGGAACGAAGTGGTGATGTGCCAGTCCTGATTCACGTGATTTCGATGATGCCAGTTCTCGCCGCCACTAGAGTCCTGATACAACGCCGCCTGATTCAGGAGCGGTCCGTAGTAATCGCCCTTCCCGGATTCACCCGCGAGATAGATGAACGGCATTCCATCCTGCGGCAGAGAAAAGCCCACACCTGCATCGCGAATCATAGCCGCTCCAGCCAGACCCAGTCGGAAGTGTCCAAGCTCATCCCGGGGTTGTTGTCTCGGATTCTGTAGAGTTAAAGAGAGCCGAACGAAATGACTGTTCCGGAGTGCCAGCAGCCTCAGCACAAAGCGCACACGATCCATGCCTTCCTCATCGTAAAACGCTCCACGGAACAGGAGTTCTCCGGCGATTGGCCCGTTGTCCAGAATCTCGGGATTACCTTCAAAGGCAGGTTTAAGCGGGCCTTCTTCCAACTCACAGAAGAGTTGCCCTCGTTCGGTCGCGGGAGACCACTCTCGCCATTCTCCGAGAGGCCTGGCAGGAATGCTGACTTTCCTCAGCCAAGCCGACGGATCGTTCTGAAAGGCAAGACGAAGCTCGCCAGTGTCCACCAGAACCTCTTCTCCGGTTGTAGAAAGAATGGATGGTTTACTGGACATGGCGGACGTTTCAGAAATTGAGATCTGATACGTCTGTAAACTTTCGGGCTGCAGATTCGTGACCCACCTCGCCAACGCCCATCTAACGGAACCGTCCTGCCAATGTGAGGTCACGCGAAACTGGGCATCCACGGGCTGACCATCCTCAGTGGTAACTCTCAGGTGTGCCGCTGATGGGGCAGCGCCTTGTGGGAACGGAAGTCCAACTTCTGCCAGATCATTCCACTGTTTGCTGGAATGACTGTTACGGATTTCGACGGGGTAGGTGTAATCAGGCATGTTAAAAAGGGGCGCCAGGATCGAAGCCGGGCTTCAAACTATCAGGCCGTGCCAATTGTGAAAAGCAAGGCGGCTGGACTGGCATTAAGAATTCGCCGCCTTCAGCGCCTCGATTACCAACGGATGCAGGGCTGAATTTGCTGAAACAGCGCCGTGACCGTAAATGGTTCGAACGCCGTTGAGGTCTGTGAAAACGCCCCCCGCTTCTTCCACAAGAATTTTGATGGCTGCAATATCCCAAGGATTTACCGATGGCTCCATCATGATTTCCGCCCGGCCGGAGGCGACCAGCACATGCCCAAAGTAGTCACCAAATCCACGAGAGCGCTCAGATTGGCCTGCAAGCTCAAACAATGCCTGGCGGTAAGCCTCATCTTTCAGCTTGCTGAAGCTCGGATAAATCAGGTGCGCCTGGCCCATAGAGCCGACTCCTGATACGCGAATGGTCACTCCGTTCAGGGAGGCACCGGCCCCTTTCTCCGCAAGGTAAAATTCATTCATCAAAGGACTGTTCGCTATTCCGCCAACGACCTCGCCCTCTTGTTCAATACCGATCAGCGTGGCGAACATCGGGATACGCCGGACGAAGTTCCGTGTGCCGTCAATAGGGTCGACAATCCAGCGAAAACCCGACTTACCTGGGCGACCCCCTGACTCTTCACCGAAAAAGCCATCCTCCGGAAAATGCTCATCGACAGCATTCGCGAGCATCTGCTCAATCTCCCGATCTGCAATCGTGACCGGCGACTGATCTTTTTTGGTGTCAACAGAGAATTCACCTTTGAAATAGTGGACTGCAATCCGGGCCGCCTCATTCGCCAGCTCTACAGCCAATTCAGTTCTCTCGGTCATCGATTACTCATTCGCTCTTAAGGTGGACGATTCAGTATCCGGCATTCCACGAGCTTTACTGGTCAATAGCAGCACAACGCCGAACAAAGTCAGGACAAAACCTGCCACGAGAAGGCAAGCCCCCAGGTGCATGAGCTTTTTCAGAAAAAGAACTTCCTTCTCCGGCTCATAGGCCGTTATTTCAGGAGAGGCGGGGTTGTAGTGGATGTCCGCGGATGTTCCCGGTTGAAACTCGCTTTTTCCCGCGATCAAAACGGCTTCATCTCTGTCTTCGTATGCCTCGCCGAATTTGGTTCTGCCTTTGAATAACTCGCCATTGGCAAGGTAGTCGAATTTAAAAGCCGGGTAGAAATAAACGCCACCGCCGCGGTGATCCTTTGATATCCAGACGTCCAGGGCCGTGACCGTTGCCGTAACTTTTGGCCATTCAGTCTGCGACTCAACATAGTCCAGACTCTGGCCAACATTCAGCCGCATGATCAGGCCGAAACCAATGAGCCCGACGCCGAAAGCGGTGCAAGTGATTCGCATTTGAGAGCAGTGCCAGTAATTGTGGGGCAAATCAAAAATCTGCCCCACAATCTAGTCCATTAGAGCTTCACCTTCTCAAAGTTGCCCGACTTCATGGATTCGGAAGCGGCGATGGAGACGGCTGCACTCTTTGCTGCGTCTTCGAATGGTGAACGGATCTTTGAACCATCTCCTGAAAGAATCGCGTCAATAAAAGTCTGGTCTTCAATGAGAGTGGAGTTATTCGCATTCCGGAAGACTTCAGTTTTGGCCTTCCTCTCGATGCTGACGCTGCGGCGGCCCTGATATTCGATGTAGAAATCCTTGCCGTAGATATCAAGCCCTACCTTGCTGCCGCCGGCTTGAAGAAAGCAGGCGCTGAAGATGGTACCCACCAGACCGCTGGCGAATTCGAGGTGCACCGCGGATGCGTCCTGAATGTCATATTTTTCATGTTCGGTCATCAGGCCTGTCGATCCGACTGCGGCCACTCTTTTCACATCCCCGAACAGATAGCGGGCCATATCAAAGGTATGAGTGGTCTGCTCGAGATGCTGCCCGCCTGAGAGCTTTTTCTGACGCCACCACATGACGGGAGGCATGCCGCCCATCCAGTAGCCTTTGATCAATCCGACCGGACGACCATCCAGGAATTTCTTCAATTTCTCGATGATATCGAGGTAGCGATCCTGATAGCCCACCGCAGTGATCAATTTCTTCCGCTGAATTCCAGCGCGAATCTTCTTCAGAGTTTCGATGTCTGCCCCAACCGGTTTCTCGATGAACATGGGGACACCCTGTTTGATGCAGGCTAATTCCGGCACTCCGTGGTCGCCGGGACGGATGCAGACGTAGACTGCGTCCAGGTCTTCGCTCGCCAGCATCTTGTTGAAATCGGTATACGCGTTTGCCTCAAATCGAGCTGCCGCTGCCACTGCCTTTTCTTTAACGATGTCTGTCAGAGCGACAATCTTGGCATCTTTGATCTGCTCGAGATTCTTGAAGTGCATACCTGCGATACCGCCGGTGCCGATGAAGCCGAGTCTTACTGGCATATGGTGTCTCCTCTGTTGTCATCAAACTGCGAACGGACGCCTGTCACGTTCGTCAGGAAAGGGCGGATTGTGCAGTTTGGTCGGCCCACGTCAAGGAAGAGACGGGCAGACGAGGAGACGGAGTCCTTTAACTCCCCTGCCGGTCAACCTTCAGGCCGCTGGGTACGGTGTACGGGGCAACGTCGGCCAGGTCCTTCACCGCAGGATCGGTCAAGGCTCTGAGGAAAGCGAGGAGTTTCTCGAATTCAGTCTCGTTCAGGTAACCGATGCTTCGCAATTTCGGATCGAGATTCTTGAGAATGGCGACCTGTACTTCCGGATCGTCCTGGACTTGTTTGCGCAGGTCTGGGCGGAGGCCCCTTGATGTGTAGTTCAAGACAGATCGGACCGGATCCAGGTGATGTCTGACTGCGTCTTCCAGTTTCGTGAATGCTCCATTGTGCATCCAGGGGCCAGTGACTGTTGAGTTTCTCAGTGGTGGCGTGCGGAAGGTGAAAAGGTCCTCCTGCAAACCGGTTACTTCCGCACGGCCAACGTCGAGCCCGTTCTTCTTGCCGGGGCCCACCTGCGGCACGCCAATGTTGTGGTGCTCCTGATCGGTGAACAGGTTGCCGGTATGGCAGGATGAGCAATTTGCTTTGCCATAGAAGAGAATCGCGCCATCGATTGCATTGTCTGACATCGCGTTCTTTTCCCCCTTGAGATATCTGTCCCAGGGGCTTTCCACGAAAGTGAACGTCTCCAATTCAAAAGCGGCAATGGCATTGGCCGCATGCTCAAAACCCAACTCACGGACTGACCGGCTGGGATACGCGTCTTCAAACAGCCTGACGTATGCGGGTATTTCTCGAAGCTGCCTCATCAGCATCCGCCAGATGCCTCGAAAATCAGAGTCGATCAGCAAAGCGATTTCGTTTGGTGCACCCTGGGTATCAATTTCGCCGAAGCGGCCCCGCATTTCATCACGCGAGGTTGGCGGAAACATGGCCTGTGCGGCCAGGACGTTATCCAGTTCGTCCGGCAGTTTGTTACCGGCCGGAGTAATCAGCTTGCCCCATTGGTTCATTGAGACGCGGCTATCCCAGAACATCGTGCGCCATTCACCGAAACCACGATTAAAGACTTCCGGAGAATTACGGGGAATGAAATCACGCCCGTAACCCAACTGACGTTGCGCACCAAGAAATACCCCACGAGTGCCTATGGGCAGTGAAATATCATCCCCGGAATGAAACGCCGGATGATGGCACGTGGCACAGGCAATATCCTTATTCCCGCTGAGTATCTTGTCGAAGAAAAGATTGCGACCGAGTTCAACTTTAGCCCTGTCCTGTTTCGGCAGCTCAGGCAGTGCTGTAATCCCGTGTAATTTCAGCAGGCTCCCGAGTTCGGCGTGTGCATCCTTACCGGACTTGGTGACTGGCTCTTGAATGGCAGCCTTCGAGGCGGAAGCTTCTCTTGCCGGTGCAGCCGCGAGAATCGGCTCAGGGCTCGGACGATTTACCTCGACTTGCTTACCCGCAGAGATGTGCGAAGGAGTAACTCCGTTTACCCGTATGACTCGTTCCGCGTCCACTTTCTCCACTTGCAAATCGGGATGGAAGCCGTGGACATCGGCCTCAGCGGCTGGTTGTGCTACTAGACACACGGCAGCAAAAATGGCGAACAGGCCGATCAAGACACCACAGACGGCTGGAAGGATAATCTGTTTGTTACGCATAGTTCGTATTCCCCGGATAAAGAGTTCCAGGGGAATTCTCGGAACTATTAAGTTTGTCCTGATGCGAGGATTTGGGGCAGAAGCGGGCTTGTCCGATGCCGGAGCCGGAGTCACGGCTTTAGCCGGACTCTTTTGCATTGCAGCAGGAAGACTCGCCTGAAGGCGTTACTCAAACTCCGGCATTGCGAAGGGGTTTGAGAGTACCAGGATTCAACGGACATCCTCATACCCATGATGAAGGTTTCTGTTAAGAAAACTTCCCCCGATTCTTCAGGTCTCCTGCTTTATAACTCCATTAAGCATTAAGGCAGGCATGTTGGCCGCAACCGTAATTGCCGCGTCCCGCCGCAGCACCAACTACCGAAGGTCGCTCCCGAAATGCGGCGAGACGCCGCAGGTACCTTAGTTACTCAACGCCGTGCCAAGCACACCTTTGAAGTCGCCAGAAATCTGGCCATTCGAGCAGGTGACTTTGCATCCAAGTGCCTTTGCCCGTTGCAGTTTTTGCGTATCCATGTGACCGCAGAATCCAATAAGGGGGATAGCCTGGGTTGCTTCATCCTCGCGCAAATTGGTAATCAGGGATTCGAAATCGAGATTCTCTTTTGATAGCTCGATGACGATAGCGGAAGGGCCGTAGTCTTTTGCCCGCTGGAGCGCAGATTTGATACCGATGGCCGCTTTGTACTCGTACCCCGCAGCCTGCACCTCCCCTTTGAGTTTGGAGGCGAAAAAGAGGTCCGCGACGACGAGAATATTGGGAGATGTTTGTTCGCTCATTTCCGGCTGGCCTCCAGTGATTGTGTCTGATCCCAGGCGTGGTACGAACTGCGAACAAGCGGGCCTGATTCCACATGGCCGAAGCCCATTTCGCGGCCCAGATCGCGCAGTTTGTCGAACTCGTCAGGATGATAGTAACGATACAGCGGGTGGTGACGCTGGGTAGGACGAAGGTATTGGCCTATGGTCAAGATGTCGCAGCCGGTACCGGCAATCTGTTGCATACTGTCGATGAGTTCATCCCACTCTTCGCCCGCGCCGACCATGACCCCGCTCTTGGTTGGAATGGAATCGTCGAACTCCTTCGAGCGCCTCAGCAATTCCAGTGAACGTTCGAACTTTGCCTGGGGCCGCATCCAGGGATACAGACGCGGCACGGTTTCAAGATTGTGATTCAGGACATCCGGACCGGAATCAATGATCGTTTTAAGTGCGTCCCAATTTCCTCTAAGGTCGGGGATCAGAAGCTCGATCTGAGTATCCGGACTCATCTCACGTATACGGCTGACCGTATCGGCAAAAATAGGCGCGCCGCCGTGTTCGAGTTCGTCACGATTGACTGAAGTGATTACCACATATTGGAGGTCGAGGGTGGCTACGGCTTCGGCTACACGCCTCGGTTCGTCCCAATCGAGGCCGAGAGGTTTGCCCGTCTTTACCGCGCAAAAACCGCAACTGCGGGTGCAGATGTCGCCAAGGATCATGAACGTTGCCGTGCCATGAGCCCAGCATTCAGCCTGGTTTGGGCAACGTGCCTCTTCGCAGACCGTGTGGAGATTAAGACTGGTAAATAATTTATAGAGTTTCGAGAATTCGCCTCCGCCAGGCAGCCTGACTTTAAGCCAGGGCGGCTTGCGCTGCTTTGACAAATCCATGACGGGCGATTGAAGGACGGGAAGTTTCATGGGGAAGAATGGGGTGTTGGAGAGCTGGAGGGTTAGCGGAGTGGAGTAGCTAGTTGCCACAGGCTTGCCTTCCCGACCTATGCATCAACCAGATTCCTGGCGGGCCTTAATTCACTTTCTGTCTTGAGAACGTTTAGACGTCCTTTGGAATCTACAAGTTGGTTGGCCTGGGATTTTTCACGTTCCATCAGTTCTTCGAGCGGCACTTCGGATTTGATAGTGAATCCGGCGTCCAGGATCATCTGAAGTGTTTGCTTTCGCTCGCCTCCTCTTGCGTTGAGATAGCCCTGTAGAAAAACCGAATTAGCCGGATAGAGGCACATGGGTTCAAGGCTGCGGAAGTAGACCTCGCGTCCGGCTGCGGCACGTATCTCGGCCTTTGGATTCAGGAAGCGGAACAGGCACAGGACGCGGAGACAGTAATCGGGCGTAAGGTCCTGCGTTGGCTCGAGTTCCGTTCCGGGCAGCGGAAGAAAGAAATTAACCGGAATGCTTTCCGCGTTCAGTTCACGCAACGTATTCGCAACTTCGAGGAGCTCCGCCCTGGTTTCGCCCATTCCGACAATGAGTCCGGAGCAGACCTGGAGTCCGGAATTGCGGGCGGCCTTGAGAGTATCGAGCCGATCCGAGTAGGTGTGGGTGGTGCAGATGTTCGGGTAGTTCCGCTCAGAAGTATTCAGGTTGTGGTTGAAACGGTTCAGCCCGGCTTCGGCGAGAACCCTGGCCTTATCCTCATCAAGAAGGCCAGCGGAGACACAGATCTCGAGCGGATACCTGCTCTTGATTTTGCGAATCAGGCCGGCCAGATGAGCCGTCCGTTTGTCCGACGGGCCGCGACCGGCGAAAACCATGCAGTACCGATGGGCGCCGCTCTCGTAGGCCAGCCTTGCCTCATCGAGGATCTCGGCATCGGGTTTCATACGATAGGACTCAATATCCGTATCGGCGGTCTTAGCCTGTGAGCAGTAGGAACAGTCCTCCGGGCAGTGTCCGTTCTGCGCGTTGTTCAGGATGTGGATTTGGACTTCTTTGCCCCAGTATTCTTTACGGACAGTGTATGCCGCGTTCAGCAGGGGGAAGAGATCGATGTCTTGATCTTCAAGAATGCGAAGGCTGGTCGCGCCGTCGAGGAGCTTGCCATTGAGGCTGTCTGTTGTGAGGTCTGTGTAGAAATCTGGGGTCATTGAAATTTAATTCGTTTCAGTTGATGCCAATATCTGCATACCGAATCACTGCTATCGGGTTTACCAATTCGCCTTCGGATTCAACATAACATTCCTGCTTGGTCACCAGCCAGTTCTCAGGTGAAATCTCTGGTGCGATAGCTTCAAGAATCTGCTTGGCACTTGCCTTTATGGTTTCTTCCCTTACCAGGAGCATTTCGACGGAGATGGTTCCATTTGTCTGTGTCGTAATCAACTCATAAACCGAGGGCAGAATATTTTCCCTGCGGAGCTTTCCCTTCTTATTCTTCTTCTCGACCCAGAGAGCCTCGCGATCAGTCAGGGTGTTGGCTCTGGTCACAATTTCTCCTGCCTGCCATTCGTCGATCTCGATTTCAGCCAGGTAGCGTTCGCCGACGATAGCGCTCATGAGCGAAGTAGCCTTGTACGGGATCTCGGTGGAGTCGAGAATTTCGAACCCGCCAGGCAGGACTTCATTAAGCTTGATCTGGAGCCCTTCGGGAGAAACACCTTCTCGAAGGACGATATCCATGTAGTCACCCTCTGTAGCGAAGCCCAGGGGCAATGCACAACTGAAGGCCACCCGCGGGCCGGGATTAAAGCCTTGCGTGAAGGAGACCGGAATCTGTGCGCGACGTAGCGCACGGAGGAACATGTTCATCATTTCCAGGTGAGAGATCAGCCGGACCGGGCCCCGGCGAGCGAATCGCATCCGAACACGGGCTTCTGGAAGGGGCTCTTCCGGGCGAACGAGAGGAGCGAATTCTTTGCCCTCCTCTTCCTTCGCGCCCTTGTGGCTCTTGCGGAGCATGGTGGTACACAGTTCCTGCTCCTCTTCAATGACGCCGCACGAATTACACTTTTGATGCCTGCAATCCCCGTCGGCAACGAGCATACGCGATCGCCAGTACTCTTCTTTCTGGTAGCTCTTAGGAACGAGGACATCGATGTGATCCCATGGCAGCGGATCATTTAATTTGCGGGCCTTGAGCTGTTCATCCGGGTCGAGTTCCCATCGGCGAAATGCTTCCTGCCAGGCGTCCCACCTGATGTGTTCATGCCAGCCATCGAAACGGGCCCCAAGTTTGAACGCGTCGTAGATGAGCTTGCCTGCCCTGCGGTCTGAGCGGGAGAGAACGCCTTCAATGAAACTTTCACGGGCATCGTGGCGGCCAAATTTGACGTCACGGTTGATGAGGTTGCGCAGCATTCCCTGCTTGCGTTCAGTCTCGTCAAAATCGATCTGGCGCTCCCATTGAAATGGAGTGTGCGGTTTGGGAACGAAAGTTGAGACGCCAAGGTTCACCTTGCTTGAAGCCCGAATCCGCTTGCCTACATCGAGCACGCGGTTAGCCAGGTCGGCAATGGCTTCGACATCCTCATCTTTTTCGGTCGGCAGGCCGATCATGAAATACAGCTTGATGTGCCTCCAGCCGCGGATGTAAGCCTCCTCTGCCATGCCAAGGAGTTCTTCGTCTGGAATCCATTTGTTGATAACCTGTCGCATGCGATCCGTGGCGGCCTCGGGTGCAAAGGTCAGCCCGCTCTTGCCCATGACGGAAACCATGTCTGCCAACTCGACGGAAAACGAATCGAGCCGCAGTGAGGGCAGGCCAACGGAGACGCCTTCGCCAATGGCCCTTGAAACACTCTGATGAACGAGACTCTTGACCTTGCTGTAATCACAGGTGCTGAGGCTGGAAAGCGAAATTTCTTCGTAGCCTGTCTTACGAATGACCTCCTTCATCAGGTTGTCGAGATTGGGCAACGATCGTTCCCGTACGGGACGAGTGACCATGCCTGCCTGGCAGAATCGACAGCCCTGGGTGCAGCCACGCAGGACTTCGAGGCTGGCACGGTCATGAATCTGCTTGGTGTAGGGCACGATGTAGTCGGTAGGAAAAGCCTGTTCGTCCAGGCTGTCCACGGTGCGCTTCACAATTTTCCGGCCGTCCTCGATCATGACTCGGCTACCGTTTCCAGCCACGCGCATCGGGTAAAGCGCAGGCACGTAAATGCCTTTGTGCTCGGCAAGACGTGAGAGGATCCAATCGCGGCCTCTGCTCTTTCCCTCGCGCAGCACCTGGGCGATTTCGAGGATGACTTCTTCGCCGTCACCGACCACAAACGCATCGATGAAATCGGCAATCGGTTCGGGATTAAACACACACGGGCCGCCGGCCAGGATGATCGGATCATTGTCGCCGCGTTCCTCACTCAAAACCGGAATGCCGCCCATCTGGAGCATGTTGAGAATATTTGTGTAGGTAAGCTCCCACTGAAGGGTGAACCCGACCGCATCGAATTCGCGGAGCGGAGTTCGACTCTCAAGACTGAAGAATGGGATGCCGCGCCGGCGAAGTTGCGCCTCCATATCCGTGTTCGGCGCGAATGCACGCTCGGCCCAGATGCCGGGGTCGCGATTGAGGATGTGATAGAGAATCTGCAGACCCAAGTTTCCGAGCCCGATATCGTAGCTGTCTGGAAACGCAAGACAGATGCGGAGGTCGATATCGCTCAGGTTCTTGTGCACCGTATTGAGTTCGGTGCCGAGATACCGGCTCGGCTTCTCAACGATTGGAAGGATTTCCGTCTCGAGCAGTCTGCTGTCTATTTGCATGTCTCGGATTGGATACTCATTGCAACAGAAGAAAAAGATCCCTTCGGGCTCACCCCATTCTCAAATCGTTCTTTATGCCGAAGGCATTATGTCTTACAGCCCAGGGTTGGGAGGCTTTGCGACCTACCCTGGGTTGTGAAACAGATGGCTTCTACCCTGAAAGGGTTGCGCCCATGTATAAATATGGGGGCTTGAACAAATGAACATATGGGCGTAACCCCTTCGGGGTAAGAGTCACTCTTTGTCCTGTAGACCCAGGGTAGCTCGCAAGGCCTCGCAACCCTGGGCTAGAAGGCGAAACACCTTCGGTGTAAAGAATGTCGGCAAAATCTCTGTCCCGTCTTCCA
>JAQBXN010000167.1 GCA_027625095.1 Planctomycetota bacterium
GGAAGATCCGAAGCCTAACGCTGCATTCAGGGAACTATTTCTGGGAGGCAAACTCTCCGACGAGATGCTCCCCCTCTGGTTGGAGTTAGCAGAGGTATTCACGGGTGAAAACCGCACCCTGATATCCGCCCAGCGCGCCGAAGAAATCAGGCGGGGTCTGAACAATGCCAGACTCAAGGGCGGCGTCTCAGAAAAACGTCTTATCGACAGCCTGCGTTCCTACGTGGACAAGGTGGGCCAGAAGGAATGACAGGAATCCGGAATAAGAGCACCTGGGAAATGCTTGATTAATCCAGATTCCCTCTTTCTCGAAGATTTCCGGTCGCTCAATGCGTGAGCTCCGCCTTCATCATGTACAGGAGCTTTTCGGCTACTCTCGCAAGCACTTCCTGATCTTCGTAAAACCCCTCGCCCAATCGAGCTTGGATGGCTTCCATAAGTTCAGGTCTGAGGGTGTGGTCCCCTGACAACGCCTCTCTAGCCATTTGCAAAAGTCTGCTTGTGGACCCTTCGTCAAATTCGCTCATGTTCTTACTTGCAGGAATTGACGCGGCCGCTGTCCTATTTTCTTTTTTAGATGGCCGCTCTTTCTTGGCTACCTCACTCCCTGCCAGAGCGAAGGCGTTCATAGGACCGATTCCAGACATTATGGCTCCTTCCAATAAAAAATTCTCAGATTGCCTCAAAAAATAAACGCTTGCAGGGCATCGAATTTGACCGCAAGTCCTTTGCGCTCAACGGTCAGGGAATCCGTTCCTATTATCGGGCATGGCTACAAAACCTGAAGTTGAATTTAATCCACCAACGCAGCTTTTGGGGTAAGTCTGATATATCCCTTACCTGTGTGTCCGTCTTAAGTCTTTTTATTGCCATCGATTAAAATTTTATATTCACCAGGATTCAGGCTCTGAGATTCAGGATTCAAGATTCAAGATTCTGGAATTGGGATTCCCCATTCGCTTCGTCTGGCAGCTTGTTGCTCGTCATACGTTCCGGCTCCCTGATTCCCTGCTTTTCCTCGTCTGTCCGAATCCTTGGGAATTTTGTTTGCTCGTCACTCATCTCTTCCCCGTAATTCCGCATCCTTCTCCTGCCTCCTGGTCTGTCCAAATCCACGGGTTCAACAGGTAATGCGCAAACATTCTTACATATCCCTCTTCGCACTATTCTTGTCCGGCTGTCTTCCTGTCGAGCCCTACGAAGACGCCTACGAAACCAGGCCAAAGCAGCAACCCATTCGCGAGCTCCCCGACAGTCCGTTCCGAACGAACCGAGTCCCTCCCGGGAATGTATCCCTCTCCATCGAGACTTTTGAGGTGGAAGCCAAGAACCGGGAACTTATTGAACTCGCTCTTCGCTACCGAGATAACAATGTGAAGGTCGGCGTCGGTGCATTGGGCGGCAAGAACGGCCTCGTAATCTACGGCGCAAAAGGGGGGCTCTCCGGCGCGATGCGAGCAACCGCGTCCAGCTCTTCCACCAATCACGTTACCACCCAGTCCCTTCTAGTCGCCATCGGCAGCTACGGAGTATTCAAGGCCCTCCGTTCAGAGATCGGCATTCGCACAATTCAGATTCCCGTCTATCGCGGGACCGTAGTCATCAGCACAATCCTCGAGCGTGTCACGGGTTCGGGACTCGGCGTCAAAATTTACACGGCAGATAACGAACAGGTGGATGCCGAAGTCATGCCATTCTTTCGGCGTTCCCGCGACGGATCCGTTCTTGGCATCACCCAGCTCAAGACCCGGATCATGCTCATCCCCGGCAATACCTACGTTCTTATGTCCCACGAAGACAGCAGCCAGACACTTGGCAACGCGCTGCTTACCTACGAGCGCAATGGCCAGCGAAGGAAGATCATCCAATTGGTAACCGCAAGGGTAGGGGAGTGACCCGCGGATGCAGACATCCTGTTGCCCCGGCCTCCAGCAAGTGTCTCAAGCCGATATACCGCTTTCCGTATACTTCTTGTCATACAAATGACAAGAAACAGTCCTGCCGCCTTCTATGGAAACCAGGCTTGGCCTCACGCTGTCACACGGCTCAAAGCACTCTCCACACCGCGGATGAAAACTGCATCCTGATGGCAGGTTGCCAGGGTCCGCTACCTCTCCAATAAGTTCGGTATTCATTCTTATATCCGGATCCGGATTAGGCACGGCCGAGAGCAGCGCTTTTGTGTAAGGGTGTTTTGGCGAATCGAATAGTGCCGCGGTCTCCGCAAGCTCGACAATCTTGCCCGCATACATGACTGCGATGCGATCACAGATGTGCTTCACAACGCTGAGGTCGTGAGCGATAAAAATATAGGTAAGGCCAAGTTCTTTCTGGAGATCCTGAAGAAGATTGATGACCTGTGCCTGCACTGAGACATCGAGCGCGGATACTGCCTCATCGCAGACGACGAGCGACGGATGCATGATGAGGGCTCGAGCAATGCCGATACGCTGCCGCTGGCCGCCACTGAAGGCGTGCGGATACCGCTGGCGGTGTTCCGGTTTCAAACCAACCTTCATCAGTATTTCGGACACTTGGTCTTCCATCGCTTTGCCGCTGGCAAGACCATGAATCTTGAGCGGCTCGCTTACGATATCCCGAACGGTCATTCGAGGATTCAGACTTGAAAACGGATCCTGAAAGATCATCTGCATCTTGGTGCGCAACGGTTTCAAATCCGCCTCACTCAATTTGGCAAGGTCTACAGGTATCCCGTTGTCCTGGTAAATGACTTCCCCGGAAGTGGGCGCAACAGCCCGGAGAATGGACCGTCCGGCGGTTGTCTTACCGCAACCGCTTTCACCAACAATGCCAAGCGTCTCGCCGGGCATCAAGTCGAAAGAGACGTCATCGACCGCCTTGACCTGCCCGACCTGCTTTCTGAAAAAACCCTTTTTGAAGATCGGAAAGTATTTGCAGAGCGAACGGACCGAGAGGAGTGGTTTTTTGTGGTGCTGACGCTCCGCGGCGGCCTGCTCTTCATCGTGGTGCTGACGCTCCGCGGCGGCTTTTTTCTTTTCTTCGTTTTGCTGACGCTCCGCGGCGGCCTGCTCTTCGCTGAATGCATCTTCAGGCATTTATTCCTCCTGTTTCAATCTCGTGGACCCGGACACAGGCAGCAGTATGGCCATCACCAATGCTCTCCTGCGGCGGAGGAGAGCCCACATCGCACTTACCCGGCTCGGCGTATGGGCATCGAGGATGAAATGGGCAACCTGGAGGGAGTTGCGTGAGTGATGGCACGCTCCCTTTGATGGATGGCAGACGTTCCTTATCCATCGCAAGGCTCGGCAGCGATTTCAGCAAAGCCATCGTGTAAGGATGCCGCGGTGCCTTCATGATGGTGCGGACCTGGCCCTGTTCGACGATCCGGCCCATATACATGACCGCAACATCATCGGCCATCTGAGCCACGACTCCGAGGTCGTGCGTAATCAGCAATGTCGAAGTTCCCATATCGTTCTGCAGACCCTTCATCAGCCCCATGATCTGGGCTTGAATGGTTACGTCCAACGCGGTCGTCGGTTCATCTGCAATCAGTACTTCCGGCTCGCACACCAGTGCCATGGCAATGACCACACGCTGTCTCATCCCGCCGCTCATCTCAAACGGATACTGATCGATGCGTTGTTTGGCCCCCGGAATCCCTACTTTCGTCAACATCTGGATCGCCTTCTGGCGCGCTTCTTCCTTCGTGACCTCCTGGTGCAAGAGGATTGCTTCACAGATCTGGTTGCCGACCGTATGGACAGGGCTGAGCGCAGTCATCGGCTCCTGAAAAATCATGCTGATGTTGCCGCCACGCAGGTTGAACAGTTCCTCAGAGTTTTCCTTCAAACCAGTGATGTTGATCGCCTCACCGTCCTTCGGATGAAACACAATGCGGCCACCTTTGATTTCTCCCGGCGGCTGGATCAATCGCAGGATTGAGTAGGCGGTTACACTCTTGCCGCATCCACTCTCGCCGACGACTGCCATGATCCGGCCCCGCTCCATGGCAAAACTTACGCCGTCGACCGCGCGCACCTCTCCCTCGTCGGTGTAGAAGTAGACCCGCAGGTCTTCTATTTCGAGAACTTTGTCGTTTTCTTCCGGCATCGCTCTAGTGGGTGGAATACGGGTCGGCAGCGTCGCGCATTCCATCTCCGAGGAGGTTAAAGGCGAGTACAACGATAATCACAAATCCTCCTGGCAGCAGCAGCCAGGGAGTCATGGCAACGGCCTGATAATTCTGAGCATCCTGAAGCAGCACGCCCAAACTGACGATGGGCGCCCGCAAACCGATACCAAGGAAACTCAGGGCCGTTTCACCAAGAATCATTCCAGGTACCGCAAGGGTGGCCGAGGCAATGACATGGCTCAAGAACGACGGCAGCATGTGCAGGAATATAATGCGGGCCTGGCTTGCGCCGCAAAGTCGGGCCGCGACAACAAAATCTTCCTCACGCAAAGAGAGGAATTTGCCGCGGACCACGCGAGCGAGGCCTGTCCAACCAAGAAAGGACAAAATGATCGTAATTCCGAAATAAACGCTGATGCCCGACCAACTCGTCGGCAGCGCAGCGCTCAAAGCCATCCAGAGAGGCAATTGCGGAATGCAGAGGAGGATTTCAATGACGCGCTGAATCACGTTATCGACAATTCCCCCGTAATAACCCGCAATGCCTCCCAGCAGGATGCCAAAAAAGAATGTCAAAGTGACTCCAATTAATCCGATCGTCAGCGATATCCGCCCAGCGTAAATAATTCGTGAGAACAGGTCGCGCCCGAGCTTGTCCGTGCCGAGCAGATGTATGTAGCCGCCTTCCCCCGCGGTGAAGAGATGAATGTCTGATTCAAACAAATGCCAGAAACGATACTTTGCGCCGTGCGTCAGGAACTTAATCGGAAATTTCTGTTCTGGATCTGGAATGTAGATCCTTCGCAAGAGGTGCTTCTCATAACCGTAAACGAACGGCCTGAAATGAAATTTGCCTTCAGCGTCCACGAAGCGCACTTGCATCGGCTGACACTGAACAGCTTCGAACCGCTGATTCGGTAGATAGGGTGATACGAACTCGCAGAAGAACACCATCGTATAGAGCACCACCAGTACGGCCCCGGAGTACAGAGCAAGCTTATGACGCCGGAACCGTCGCCACATCAACTGCCACTGCGATGCAGCTCCGAGGACTTCTTTCTCTTCGATGGGAATGTTGGTCTGGTCGGACATAGGTTACCGGATTCGAACAGAAACATGCGAAAGTAGAACCTGGAAACTCCATAGTCCCGCTGACACCGGGAGTGACCGGAAGTTGCCCATCTGGCGAGCCGGCGGCGCGTTCAAGGGGCCTGAAGTTGTGGCGGTATCAATCAAGTGGCTATTCCAAACGGATTCTAGGATCAGTAATGGCCAGCAGGATGTCGGAAATCAGCGTTCCGATCACAGTAAGAACACTGAGCATCATGATGAAACTGCCGGCGAGATACATGTCTTGATTCATAAGAGACTTCAAAAGCAGCGGCCCCGTGGTCGGGAGGTTCAACACCACGCTTACGATGGCCGAGCCGGAAAAAATCGCCGGCAGCATCCAGCCAATCGTGCTGATAAATGGATTAATCGCGAGGCGTACCGGGTATTTCAGCACGAGCTTGAAAGGCCTTACCCCTTTGGCTCTTGCTGTCACTACGTAAGGCTTTTTCAATTCATCCAGCAGGTTCGCTCGCATGATGCGCATCATGCCGGCGGCGCCCCCCGTGCCGACAACGACCATCGGTATCCAGAGGTGCTGCAGCAAATCTATTATTTTTGCGATCGACCACGGAGCCCCAATAAATTCTCGAGAGAAGAGGCCCCCTACGCTTATGCCCATGTATTCATAGCCCACATACATGAGGACAAGTGCGAACATGAAATTCGGCGTGGCAAGCCCTATCAGGCCAACCACGGTCAGTATGTAGTCCATAATCGAATACTGTCGCAGGGCTGAGTAGATACCGATTGGCAGCGCCACCACCCACGTAAACATGATCGACGCGATGGCAATAATGACGGTATATCCAAGGCGATCCCAGATCAGCTTGTTCACTGGCATCTGATGACTCAAGGAATATCCGAAGTCGCCTCTTACCAGGCCCCACATCCATCGCAGGTATTGCATGTACATGGGTTCGTCGAGATAGAACTGCTTGCGCAACGTATCGATAATATCCTGCGTGACGCCCTGGCCGGTCTCCTGCTCAAGTTCTTTGATGGTAGAGGTGACGATGTCTTCCGGCGGCAGTTGAATCAAACAGAAGACCAGAATGGAAATGAAGAGGAGGGTCGGAATCATGACCAGCACCCGCCGGAGGATGTATTGCTTTATTTGGCTTCCTCCTCATCCAGATACCACGTCCAGGGGTGGTAGGGTAGCGTCCAGCGACTGTCCCATCCCCAGTACCCCTTAACGGTCACGTTCTTGAGCCGGTTTTTCACAATCAACGGATGCGGTGCAAGGCCGATGGTTCCGATGGTCCAGAGGTTTTCGGCAGTCGACCTCAGTATGTTTTTGCCAAGCACGATACGCCGCTCTTGATCCATCGAGGTCCGCATCTCGATCCACCAGTTGAGAAGTTCCATGATCTTTTCGGGCGGCTTTTCACCCTCTTCGCCGTTCGTCCGATACCAGTTAGACCAGAGCGCCCAGTGGCATTCCTCCCAGTTGCTGTGCATGGGCACAAACCAATAGGGTTGCGGGGGGAAGAGGACATCGGTCGTTCGGTCCGCGTGCCACAGAGTCATGTCCATCAGGTTGGCCCGGGCCCGGCGTCCCTGGATGTTGCCGTCGATCTGTTTGAATCGAATATCCAGCCCCACGCTCTGCCAGTAATCCGCAACGAGATCCATAGTCATCTCTTTCGGTGTCTCCATGGCCGTCCACTCCAAGGTGATATCGATGGGAGCGCCGCTTGGACGATCACGATACCCATCGCCGTCCTGGTCTACGATTCCAATTTCATCGAGAAGTTTTTCTGCGCCTTTGGGGTCATACTGAATGGAAGCGGTCGCAAAGCTCTTTTCATAAAACTTGCTCGAAGGGATCACCGTCGCCTGACGGGGCGTCCCGAGATTGAAGTAGATGATCGAATTCATCTCGTCCCGGTTAATGGAAATGGAAAGCGCCTTCCGGAATCTGTAATCCTGGAAGAGTTTACGTAATTCAGGATCTTCATGATTCAGGTTGGGCTGAATGACTACATCGACGCCGTGCAGGCGATGCCAGATGTAGGTCTTGAATCCGTTCCTCTTCTCATATGACTTGAAAAGGGGAATCGTCGTGGTCTTCAGAGAGTTCCCGGCGAAATCCACCTGACCGGTCGAAGCCTTGGCGGAGATGACTTCATCGTTGTCCACAATCTCAGCGTCTATCTGGTCAATATATGGGAGTTGCCTGCCTTCAGGATCAATTTTGATGTAGTAAGGATTCCGCTCGTAAAACAACATCGTTGGGGTCTTCCGTTTTAGAACGTATGCCCGCATGGTTGGGTAACCGAATACTTCGGTAGAGCGTTCCCAGTACACCGCGTTAAAGAAAGTCATCCAGTTCAGGTATCCCTCCGCTGAGGCTTGCCGCTTGAGTTTTTCACGATCTGTAAAGTCGGGGTGATATGCCTTCAGATAATGGGCCGCGGCGGAGTAGTTATCCCCATGATGGCTGAGTTCGTTGACAATAAATGGGTAAGGGGACTGAAACTTGAATCGAACGGCGTAGTCGTCAATTTTCTCAGCAGTAGAGTCCCGCCACTCTTGGGGCGGTATCGTGGTCAACTCCTCGTTCATCAGGACATATCTGTGCCAGAAGAGGTAATCGTCAGCGGTGTGTGGATGGCCATCCGACCACTTGGCGCCCCTCCTGAGAAAAAGCGTGAAGGTCTTACCTCCATCATCAAATTGCCAGCCTTTGGCCAGGTTCGGCAGAAAACCGTCCAGCGCCGGTGTCATCACCAGCGGCGGATCGAGCGAAACCATGCTGTTAACATCCTTCTGAAAAATCCTGGCTCGTCCCCCATGTTTACCAATGTTGTGTGCCGGTTCGATAACGATGGGATCGTCAGGCAGTCGGGCCTCAACTGATGGCAGTTCTCCAGAGGCCACCAGTTTATCCAGAAAAGGAGAACCTTTGAATTTTGTAATACCAAACTCAGAGGCTGTTTTGGGCGGTTCCGACCAACTTGCCGGCCAGGTGGAACGCGGGATTCCTTCGTCGCTGAGATTCGTGCTGAGTTCTTCGCCCTGGTCGCCTGCGACATCTTCGAACTTAGGGAGTTCGCCCACCCAAAATCCACAGCCGCGGGCAATGATTATAAGACAGACTCCAGTCCCAATCAGTCTGCAAATGAAACCTGTCAAACTGGATTGTTTTGCCCCTCTATTCATGGGCGGAGGATTGTATAAGCGGCCTCAGAATCCGCCTGTAGCGCATGAGAACTTGATCTGCTGATTACTTCTCGATATTTGCAAGCTCCGCTTTGAGACGCTCAATTTCGTCAACTGCCCAGATCCGTTTGTGCTAAACACCTTCGATGATTGCGAAACCCTATCGAGTACCTAGCTTTCTCGCCTCGCCAGACAGCAAACCAAGAGGCGGGGATGATCCTTTTAGAATACGAGAGAAGAACCAAGAATGTCTGAAGAACAAGCAGCGGCGAACGAAAACAAAAAGGACGCTGTTAAGCCACCGCCAGGGATATGGCCAAAGCCGTCTGTGAATGCAAAAGCACTTCTGGTGGTTTTTGCGCCTGCAGCCGCGTTTGCGCTCTTATACCTCAATTATAAACCGGCGGAGGGCGCCCTTATTGTCGACACGAAATATAAGCGTCTGAAATTTGAGGCAATATTTAACCCTGAAGGATTCAAGGGGAAGGAACAGTCCGGTTATCACCTGATTGTGTGGAAGGCAGGCGGGGCGGTGAAGGCGGCTCTTTTCCAGGCACAGGTGAGTGACCGAAAGATCCTTGAAGCGATGGGCCGATTCGGGGCCGAGCCAGGTAACAATCTGAAAGAGGATTGCTGGGCCTGTCGGAATGATCCCGAGAATCCCGCTTCAGAAATGAAAGCCGAAGGCCCGCGGATAAAGATTGAAATTCGATGGCCGGGCAAAACCGAACTGGTTCAGATTCACAACCTATTCAAAGATACTAAGCCTGAAGATATGGATTTTCGTTTTGCAGGTAACGCTGCACTGATTGATGTCTGGAAATCCGGATGCGTTGCATGCCTTTACAGTTGCCCTGGCGGCAAGTTCAGCAACGCCGCTTATTCCATCAGGGATTATGCCGGGCAGCCGAAGCGCTTTCTTGACCTCGCAGAGGACCTGCCCGAAAAGGGGACGAGGGCAATCATTTATTTGACGCTCGTTGAGCCGGAAGCTGAAGCCCCCGCGCCTTGAGGGAGATGACTTAGAGCGGCCTTTGCGCACTCAATCGTGGCCACACGCTGCCAGCTTGTGTGCTCCGCCAGAGCCTGCAAGCTGGCAGCATGCGGCTAGGCTGCGACCGTCGCTCGTCCACTCATCGCTGAGCTTGAAAGCGGCGATGATCGGCCTGGGAAACACACCAACTTTTATGTTACCAAACCAAAGAAGAGAAAGATCCGCGCCGCCCCGTTCCGTGACCGTGTTGTACATCATGCCCTCTGTAACGTTCTCGAAATCATCTACGAGAGGAAGTTCATTCGTGATGAACCTGAAGAGACACCCAGGGCTCATCCAATGTGGCGATGGGACGAATGACCAGGATAATTCGCTGCCTTGATCAAATAGGAAGCTTTCAATGGCCAACTCATCAGATTCTGACCGTGATATTCTCAGACGGGTCTTCAACACCTGTGACCCATTTCGGCCGGCCAGCCGGGAGCATTATTTCGATTGCTCAGAGGTGCGCGGCAGCAGCTCGTTAATCTACGAGGTAATGCGGCGGCTGGATCGGACCGATGACTTCCTATCTTTCCTGTTTACTGGACACATCGGCTGCGGGAAGTCATCCGAGTTGAAGCAATTGTCGAGAGAACTGGCAGTGCCTCGTGAAGACGGAAAGTGTTATTTGCCCGTTTTCATCGACATGGAGGACTATCTTGACATCTATGACGCTGACACGACGGAACTGTTGCTTGCAGTGGTATCAGACACTGCTGCTCAATTGCGTGAAAAGTTGGGTATTGAGCTTGAGGACAACTACTTTGAAAAGCGACTTGGCGAGATCAAAGGATTCCTGCTGAGCGACCTGGAGATCGGTGAGGGTGAACTGTCGCTGGGAACAGCCAAGGTAAAACTCAAAGCATTGAAAGGCGATGCCGTTGCGCGGAAGAAAGTTCGAGCTGCGCTGGCGCCCAAAACCTCGAATATGCTGCAAGAGGTGAACACCGTTTTTGAGAATGCCAGAGCTGCCCTGAGAGAAAAGAAGAGAAAAGAGCAAACGCCTTTCGACGACTTGGTGATCATTGTCGACAGCCTCGAAAAAATACGTGGTTTTGGAGGTAGAAAGGAAGGTGAAGAATCCCACCGAGAGCTGTTTATAGATCGTTATGCACAGTTGACTGGAATGCAGGCTCACTTCATCTATACCGTTCCTCTCCGCCTTGTTCGTTCGCTGGCCGGGCCTGAACTGGAGCAACGATATGACGGCGCTCCCTTCGTTCTCCCAATGGTGAAGGTCAACCAGCGGGGTAGCCACGAACCGTATGAGCCGGGCCGCCAGAGCCTGCTCGATTTGCTTGCGCTGCGGGTCGAACCGGAGCCATTGGAACGTGTTTTCGATTCCGAATCGCTCGCCTTTCTACTGGAGTATTCCGGCGGCCAGAGCCGAAGCCTCCTGCAACTCGCCCAAAGCGCCTGTGCGTATGCCGACCGATTGCCGATACAACTCCAGCATGTTAAAGGGGCGGTAAAGCAGACAGTGCAACTGTACAGCTCTGCTCCGGAACACCACTGGGCTAAACTGGCTGCCCTGGACGCCTCACCGGATCAGACGATTCCAGGCGGGGATAAGGACTACCTGGCAATGCTCGAAAATCTCAGCGTGCTCGAATACATCAACGGTGGAGTTCAGGAGACGTTTGAAGCTGCCGAGCCCTGGTATGCGGTCAATCCGATCGTCCGGCAGCTCACCAAATTCAAGAAGGCTCGGTCACAGCTCTCAACGCCTGGCAGCCATGAGTGATAATCTGCCGGAAACCAGCAGTACTGGTGGCCTCGGGGCCCTTCAGGCGGAGAAGGAGATCCTGGCCCTGCAGCGCCTCCTGCAGATGGCTTCCGGCTTCAAGCTGGTGTTCGCTGTCTGCGATGCCAGAAAGCAGCGAAAGCTGTTGGCAAAGCAGCTATGGTCCCGACTTCAGGAGCTGAATATTCAGTCTGTCGAGCTATCCAAGCCGCTGGAGAATCTGCTCGAATATCTGAGAGATGGCGCTTCAAAACAGCCGGACGCGGTTTTTGTGGACGGTCTGGAAGCTTCACTTTTCAGTAAAAAATGCGCCTATACGTTTCTCGCAAACTTGAATGCCTTCCGGGATTCATTCCCCTCTGTTGTTCCATGCCCCCTGGTGCTCTGGGTATCGGAAGCCGATCTGTTGGCCATCTCCCGAGACGCCCCGGATTTCTTCAGCATCCGGTCGGGCGCTTTCCGTCTGAACAATAGCGGCGCCACCGGCAACGTCACCATTCTGCACCTCTCCGATCTCCATTTCGGCAGCGCGCATCGTTACCCGGATTGGGAATTGGATTCATACAACAGCCTTTTCTCGAAGCTGACGGAAGATCTCGATGCCCTCAGGGAGCAGCATGATGTCTCGCCGGACGCGGTGGTCGTTACCGGCGATCTCACCTGCCAGGGCAAGCCCTCGGAGTTCGAAGCCGCGGGTCATTTCCTCAATGGGCTGCGCGAAAAGCTTGAACTCGAGCGGCAGCACGTAGTCATCGTACCCGGGAACAGCGACCTGAATCCGAGCCTCTTTCAGGCCGCACGGTTAAATGCTGAGGCGAACGAAGAAGAGTTTACAGAACCGTACTTCCACAAATTTGATAGCTACCGAAAGTTCATCGAAAGCTTTTATGAAGGCGCAGTCGGGTTTCACGAGGGGAAGCTGTTTCATACGTTTTCGTTCGAGAGCCAGCAGGTCCTTGTTGCCGGGCTCAACAGTTGTGTGAAGGTGACTGATGAAGTCCAACACGGCTGGATCGGCCTGCCCCAGGTGAAGGCGGCTATCCAGGAGTGCGACCGGCTCGATCCCCGGCGCCGGTGGCTGCGTATCGGGGCCATGCATCACAACTTCGTCGCCCAGAGCCGGCAAGACCACGAGAACCTCCACGACGCCGATGAGATCGAGCCCTCGCTGCTGGACGGCCATTTCGCCCTCATCCTTCACGGTCACCAGCTTGTTGCAGGCGGCAGGCGGCGGGGAGGCTTCACGGACGACGACCCGGAACTTCTCATCCTCGGCACCGGCAGCGCTGGACTGGATACGAAATCCATGCCTGACCACCCCAACCAATACCAGATCATCCGGATAAGCGGCAACGAAGCGCGTCTCTTCATGCGCCAGTACAGCGGGCGAACCATCGGTCTCTCTGGGACCGGGGCATGGGTGGCCGATACCTCACGCGATTCATCGGGCATCATCAGCCTCTCACTCAACCGGGCCCTGTCAGAAACTGGGCCGGGAGGCTCGGCAGCCGAAAAACGGACGGCCATGGAAAGTTACCTGGATTACCTGCGGCAGTCTCACCGCTATCTGCCGCTCCAGGGCACCGGATCAAGGGTACAGGCGCCCATTGAGTTGGAACCCATCTATGTGACGCTGAGAGCCATGTCCCACCGGACGAAGGACGGCATGGGCCCGGGTGAATTCAGCCACGAGCCACAGGAGATTCTTCCGCTGCTCCAGATGTGCGAAGCAGAGGGATGTGATGGGATGGTAGTGCTTGGTAATCCGGGGTCGGGCAAGACCACGCTCCTGAAATACCTCGCCTGGGGCCTGGCGGGGCAGCCAGACCCGCAGAAATTTCCCGCCAACAGGATTCCACTTTTTCTTCCCCTGAGGGCGCTTGACGATTTTCAAGGCTCCGTAGCAGATGCCCTGCGCCGCTACTATGCAAGGGCCATGCTGGGCCTCCCGGCTGACTTCTTTGAGGACCTGCTGAATACCGGTGGCTGTCTGCTGCTGTTCGATGGGCTTGATGAGGTGGCCGACCGCCAGAAAAGGCTTCAGGCCATCCAGTGGATCCAGGCGGAAAACGGGCGCAACCGGAACAACACCATCCTGGTCACCTCACGGTACGCGGGCTACCGCGGTGAACATCGCTTCGATGGCGACTGGATGGTCCTCAACATTCAGGACTTCCGGCCCGAAGACCGCAACCAGTTCATCCGCAACTGGTACCTGCAGGTGGAGACCCAGCAGCGGGAGGATTCCCAAGAGGCGCGGGACAGGGGCAGCGATCTGGCCAGCCACCTGATCGCCGAACTCGACGATCACCCGGACCTGGTCAAGCTCGCCAGGAACCCGCTCATGCTGAGCATCATCTGTGTGGTCAACCGTACCGGCACCCTTCCACGCCAGAAGACCGAACTCTATGAAAAATGCATGGACGTCCTGCTGGAGGAATGGGATCGCTCCAAGGGCATGGAAGTGGTTCTTACGGCGACTGACGCCCGCCAAGTGCTGCGTAAACTGGCCCTCTGGCTGCACGAGAAAGACGAGCGTACCCACGCCGGCCGGGATGAGGTAAAAGCGGTTATCCGCCCACGCCTCGCCGAAGTGCGACCGGACATGAAATCGGAAGACATCGAAAACTATGTGGAGCGAACACTGCTCAATGTCCGCGACCGCGGCACCGTGGTGGTCGGGCACGACATAGACCAGTTCGGGTTTCAACACCTGAGCTTCCAGGAATTTCTGGCCGCGGACGAAATCGTCAAGGAGAGCCTTCAACATCTCCTGGTCGAAAACTTCGGCCGGAGCTGGTGGAAAGATACATGCCTGCTGGCCGTGGGTATGGATGACCCTCGATTTCAGAAGGATTTTTATGAAGACCTTTTCCGTAGCAATGAGTTTGAGGAACAATTGGCCTTTGCCCTCGATTGTGTAAGAGCGACGCGAGCGCCACGCTTCAAATTGTTTTATGAAGCCCTGGCAGAACCCGAAGTTTCGGAAATCGCCCGATCCCAGTGCATCATGATGCTCCGGGAGATCGCCGGCCCGGAGAACCGTGAAGAGCTGCTTGAAGCGATCAAGAACATTCCAGCCGCCCTCAGGGAGGATAGTTTACATATCCTGGCCATTACATTGCGCCAGATTGGCGCAGGTCAGGACAACATCGAACGAGTCCTGAAATCCATCGGACAGCGAGCCTTCGCCTTTCCTTCAACGGTCCACCCCAAAGACGGCACCGAGCTCATCACCATCCCTGCCGGCGAGTTCACCATGGGCAGCAACGACGACAACAGCGAAAAGCCACAGCGAACCGTCTATCTCGATAAATACCGAATCGCCCGCCATCCCGTTACCAATGCTCAGTATCGGAAGTTCATCGAAGAGACCGGGCACAGAGATCCACGGTTCTGGGAGGAAGACCGTTTCAACCAGCCCAACCAGCCAGTCGTCGGCGTCACCTGGTCCGACGCGCAAGCCTACTGTAAATGGGCCGGATTGAGATTGCCCACGGAAGCGGAATGGGAGAAAGCAGCGCGTGGTGAAGACAGCCGAGAGTATCCGTGGGGGCCAGAGCAGCCCGACGAGACCCGATGCAACTTTGATAGCAACGTAGACAGACCGACCGAGGTGGGCA
>JAQBXN010000168.1 GCA_027625095.1 Planctomycetota bacterium
TGAATGCGCTAGACCGGGCCAGGTGTGATTTACCACCTTGTCTGGCCTCAGGAGCACAGCAGATACGGTTACCTGATTAAACCGCCTGGATGCCTGCGTCACCCAGGCAACATCAGGTACGTGACAAATTATATCCAGTGCTGTGCTACGAGGTTTCGCCGTCCGATATGGCCGCAACCGCCTGGTCCACCGTTTCGAAAATCTTGACGACATCTCCAAAACCGAGAAGCCGGACGATACGTGCAATTTTTTCCGGCACCGCGGCCAGGCAAAAGAAGCCGTCCGCAGCGAGACTCTGGCTCGCGCTGATAAGCACTCCCAGGCCGGAGCTGTTGATGTACTCCACCCCCTCGAGCGAGACCACGACATTTTGCCGGCCGTCGCCACGGAGGGCCTCATGGAATTGGGATTCGAACACGTCCACATTACTGGCATCGATGTAGCCATTTGAGGTGAGAACCAAAACCGCCCGTTCGCCTTCACCTATTGTTTCTTGTTCTATCTTCAATCGTTCCATATTGGTTGGCGTCGGGATGTCCGGTCTTGAAAATTGATAAATGGCTTTGAACTTTCGTTCGCTCAGCGGCGGCTATAATAACGCCAATCAACGTGCGGGCAAGCACTTGATTAAGCGGCTTCAGCCGGCAACCTGGCTGGCTTCCGGTTACAAGATCGTGGAGAACCTCCATTGAAAATCTGCTGAGCTGGTAGCATCATAGTCACCAATCCATTTCTTCAAATAACATCCCTCCATACATTTCAACGGTGGATACTAAACAGGTACGGAGGATCACAGAAACCGCCAAGGTGCGGCGGCATCACCGCAGAGAAGAGGAGATAAAGCCAAAGTTGAGCTTGATGCTCAAGTTCAGCCTTGTTCTGACACTGGCGATGGTCTGTGCCATCCTTGGTTTGGGGTTCGTGCTTTATCAGCGGTTTCACGTTGAGCTCTTTGAAGACGTCAAGCGGTCGGGAGCACTCGGTGTGACTGCGCTCTCGACGGTCGGCGCTGAAGTCCTCCAGTCGAGAGGCAGGCAGGATCTTGACGTGGCTAAGGTTCAGGAAGCACTGAATGCGACACTGATCCCTGAACTGAAAGTGATTGGCGGCGCAGATATCGATAAGGCTCTCGCGACCAAGGTCAATGAGAAAATCGGCGAATTCAACCGGAATATCGCGGCGGCAAACAAAAACATCGTAAACGCGGTCTCAGAGATTGCTCAAATCAGAGAGCAAGGCAAAAAGGCTCAGGCCGACCGTCGCTCGGCGCTCGCACCAATTCTTGAATTCCTTCCAACGGGTCAAAACTCGGTTCTCAATGCGGTGATCTCCTACACCAAGCAGAACAGAGAATTCATTAGTATGTGGGCAGAGGATAAGACCATGGAATTCCTGGTCTCCCCCGGTACAAGGATCAATCAGCCACTGAAAATACTGGGGGACGGCAAGGAAGAGGACGTCCGGGGAATCGTCTTTACAAGCGGATACTACAAGGCGGGCGAAGCCACCGTACCCGCTTTCAAATTCAGTAAGGAGATCAAAGACCTGGAAGACAAGACCATCGGTATGGCCCACCTGACGCTCTCCGCAAAACGAGTGGATGAGATTGCAGGTCGAATGCGCGAGAGCCTTATTCTCTCCTGCATGGTTGCGCTTGTAAGTGGACTCTGTCTTTCGTTCCTGCTCGCTGCCCTGGTGAATCGCCCCCTCAAACATCTGCTGGCAGATGTAAAAATTGTGGCCCAGGGCGAGCTCGATCATCACAGTTCGGTGCGCACAAGTGATGAAGTAGGCATCCTGGCACATGCCTTTAATCAAATGACCATGAGCCTTAAGGCCGCGCACCGGAAAGAGGTTGAATCCGAGGTTCTGCGCCGGGATCTCAAGGTCGCGAGAGAGGTCCAAGCCCACCTGGTGCCCCAGGAAATGCCTCAGTTGCCCGGGCTGGATCTGACCGCCAAGTATGAACCGGCCAGAGATGTTGGCGGCGACGCATTCGACCTGATACCGCTGCCAGGTGACCGGCTCGGCATCGTGATTGCAGACGTCTCAGGCAAAGGGGTGCCCGGCGCACTCTACATGGCCATGACCAGGATCGCTTTCCGTGTCGCTACGATCTACGCAGAGAGCCCGGTCGAGGTGGTCACCCTGGTGCACCAACTGATGACGCCCGAATTAACACGCGGCAGATTCATCACCGCTGTCTACATGGAAGTAGATACAAAATCCGGAAAAATGATCTGTTGCCGCCTCGGGCATGACCCCATCCTCAAATTCAACAGCAAGACTAACGAAATCGAGTCCTTCACACCGCAAGGAACGGCCATTGGGATTCTGCCCACTGAAGTCTTCAAGACGAAAATCGTACAAGAAGAGTTCAATATTCAAAAAGGAGACCGCGTGCTCCTCTATACGGACGGCATCACTGAAGCGGCCAACAATTCAGATGAAGAATTCGGAATGGACCGGATCGAAAAATTCATGGTGGCAAACGCACGGCTCACCTCTGACCAATTCGTCAACAAGCTCATTCGAGACGTGAAAGTGTTTATCGAAGATAGAGACATCCAGGACGACCTGACTGTCATCAGCCTGGCACTCCCGGTGGCATCCGGCGCGGAGGTGGCGAAAACCGAGGACAAGGTGGACGCTGAAGTTTCCTGAATCATTCAGAAACCGCGTGGCAACAGGTATCCACACGCCGGAGAGCTGATTCCCGTCTGGCGTGGCTTCTTCAACCTTATCCTCAGACTCCGCTACTGCTTCCACTTCGAGACGCGGCCTCACTTTTTCCCGGCTGTGCTTCCAGGCTTGTTGCTGCCCATCTTTACAACAGCCGCAATGAAAACATTTACGGCAATAAAAAACAGAACCATGCCGCCGATACGTGTCCATCGTATCGAGGCTTCGCCCAACCCCAGCTCTTCAAGCTCTCGCCGCAGCGAGCCACTCATCCTCTCCGCTCCGAATAGAGAATCCGATACAGTCAGAGACCCAACTTTCGTTCGCTTCAGAAAAAACAGACATTCCTCCTGAGACTCTATGAAGTAGTTCCAGTCAATCCCCCCCTTGAATGGCGGCTCATAGATGAGATTAATTTCCATGCGCACCTTTTTTGAAGTAAACGCATCGTGCTTGAGCACCCGGGAAATTTTGAGGATGACTGCCTGGTCATTCGGGCTGTATCGCCTGACATATCCAACGGCGACGACATCCGACCTTTCAACCATCTGTTCGAGCGCAGGCTTGACCGTGGCAAATGCTCCCAGAGGAAGCATGCAGAGAATTGCAGCCGATGGGAAAACAGTTCTGGGATAGAAATGCCGTGTTTTGTTTCGTTTGGGATCCATGATTGAGATGGTGGACTGATCCGTTAGGGGTCGAAATTCAAGATTGCGCCACGTCCCGGGCAAAACTCCTAACGTGGATTAAGACCAATTCCCAGACAGACTTCAGTCCCGCGGCCAGGCTACGACCGCATTGTTGTTCTCAAGGGTAATCTCGTCACCCTCCCCCTTCACTTCGACCCGGATCGTCTTTGTGTCCAGCGTCGCGGCCTGAGGATATTTGAGTACCAGCGGCTGCGGATGGAAATCCGATGGCCAGGACAACTGTTCAGCCTCGGCCTCAACGAGGAGTCGATCCTCAGCATAAAGCCGAACCCGTACATCCTTCGCATTCGCCGAGCCCAGGTTGTAGACCTTCACCTCCAGGGTGTCATTCAGCGGATTGTATTGAAAGAATGATTCGTCCACTGCCAGGTCCGGTAGGTGGCCGAGTTCTGGCAGCGCTTTTGTCTGCTTCAGATGCAGGACACTCAGGCCGGGTGAAACATCAAAACGAATCATACTGCCACGCCGGGTATCCTCAGTGTGCTGAGTTAGCTGCACCGAATCCAGTCGATCATCACCATTGAGATCAGACCCCACCTGCAGTTGGTAGTCACCACGGGCGAGCCTCCAGACACGCAGCCCAATGCTTTTCTTCTCGCTGGCAAAACTGAAAACTGAAATTGAGAGCTCCGTAGGGGCCTGCTTCGTGATGACCGGTATCACCATATCTCCAAGCCCATCCCAGGTTGCCCATAACGAGCCAACCAGTCCGGTGCGTGAATCCGGTAGATAGCCCCCACAGATCATCTCGCCCAGCAAGTTCGAACCGACGCAGGGGAAAACGCGGTCAGTGGGTTTTTCCGCATAAGAGTTCAAATACTCCTGGCCGGCACGCAATTCCTCAAAAGCGAGCCTCAGTCCTTCACTCAGGTATTTCTTCTCACCCGTCTCAATGTAAGCGAGGGCAAAGATGCCGTCATAACGATACTCGTACCGAACGCTCGACCTGTCACTGTTGGCATTCGCGAGAATTGCATCCGCCTCATTCCTGTAGCTTCGTCCCCATTCCTTGACCGGAGTCTCCCGGCAATAGAGTGACGGGAGTATCTTTCGCCGTTCGATCGGAGCGAGATACTTGCGGTCGCCGCTCAGGACATAGGCCGAGTGAAAAAACTGCTCACGAAACGCCTGGCCGGAGGTACTGCCGGGTTTCCATTCACCGGTGCGGCCATTCACGTCGATGGAAATATTTCGTTCATTCGGGAATTTCTTCCAATACTCCAGGCCGGCAGCGAGCCAGGTATCGGCCACATCGAGCATCATTTGCTTCACATTGGGGTCACCAGAGTACCAGGCCCAGGCAACGGGATCGGAATAGATGGCATGCACATAGCCCCCGGCCCACGGCGAACCATCTGCCACGCCAGCAGCCATGAAGTCGCCGACCAGCGAACGGGTGCCGTTCGCATTCTTCGGAATCCAGGTCTTCAGATTTCGGCAGCATGCCATAGATCGCAGGACGTTGCGCGCACTCCCATAGTCAAAGGTGAGCAGATTGCATCTGCCTGCAGTGGGATCAGAAGAATGAAGTGGGTCGGTAGCGATGACATTGAAGCCGTCACGGTATTGGCCGGAGTTCTTGACATAACCGTCCGCGACCTTCTGGATGAGTGACAGAGTCGTGGAGTCGTTAATGCTTGCGCCGAGAGACTGGTACGCGGTCAGGCAAGGGTCGTCGTTCCAGGCGCCCCCAAGCTGCCCGTCTTCCATCAGCCTTTTATCATGCCACCAGTGCGTGATTCGCAGATTCGCACGGAGAACCTCACGGGCGTAATACGCCCAGACCGGAACGTCTGCAGGAATTTCGGGAGAGAGCCGTTCCTTCACCAACGGCTTGTTATGAATCTCGGCGAACGTGGCGCCAGCCTCGAAATGATCGGGAGCGAGGCCCACCAGCTTCTTGAGGAGGCGGTGCAGCTCCAGCGTGCTGAACTTTCCGTAACGCCCGGCCAGGAACTGTTTTTCAAAGTCCAAACCCCACGGCCTCCCCTCCTGGGCCCAGGAGAACATCTTGTGCGTCACCTTATACAAATCTTCAATCGTCTCAGGGAGTACCTGCTCAGGGTCTCCGACAATAACGGTGAATCTGGAATTACCGGCGAGACTCAGACCGCCCCGAAAACTACTCAACGACATCCGGAATCGCTCGCCGCTGTCCACGATGAATCCCTCACGCACTAATGCCAGTTTCAACTTTGCTTCGCCGTTTTGAAAAGTCACTCTAACCGGAAATCTGAGCATCTCCCGAAATCCATCCACCGCTTCGTAAACGACCACTTCCACCACATCCGACTCTTGCGGGCTCCGCAGTGCGAGATCGAGATGCACTCCGTTGGCATAGAGCCGCTCGGCCTGCAAAGGCCCAATCAGATCGATTCGACCCGGCTCTGGAATCGTTACCGAGGCCCCTTTCGTCTCTTCCGTGGCAAGGAGAATCGGCCTGTGGCTCTTCAGCCTGCCGCAGTCCAATAAATCGTCGCCGACCGCTCCGAGGCTTTCATAAGAAACTTGGCTGGCCGGGTAGAAAGTTCTGCTCTCTATAGAGATATCAATGTCCTCTTCGCTGACTTTGAAAAACGCGATCTCCTGAATGGCATTGTTTGCTAACTCACCCGTCTGATTTCCCGGCCGGGTAAGTTTTATCCTGCGAGCCGTCTGTTCAGGAATTCGTTTGCCAAACCAGGTGGTCTGTCCATTCGGGACTTGAAGAAGCAGGCTCGCAGTCTCGGTAATGTGGTCCCAGGATGCGAGCTTCACCCCCGCCAGCCGTCCCTCCAGCATCACGTAATTGAAGGACGCTTCCATCGGATAGATATCGAGAACTTTGTGCTCTCCGGTATAAACGTCAGGCCATGCCGGGTGGTGTCGCCCGTCATGCACCCAGGTCATGGTTACTGTGCGGCTCTTGGTATTTTTAATTGGAATGCGTTCGACCAACAGTGGCCTGTCTGCAACTACCACTTCCGACCCCGACGTGTCGTATCCCATTTCGGCGGTAACTCTCGACGAGCGCGCAACTGCCCTCACGGGTGGATTGGGGGCCCGTCCCTCTTGCAGAGATTTGATTCCGGTCGAATCCAGCGGCCAGTCAAAAATGTAGAGCTCGTCGATCCCGTCGTCCGCCCGCGCAGAGATCGCATGAGGAGTCAAGAGATTGGCCCAGCCTCGATCTTCGCCCCAATCCTGGGAGGCAATCTTACCGTCCAGAAAGCAACGAGTGCCGAAATTTCTTTCCCAGGTAATTGCATAATGATGCCATTGGGAAATGCTTGTCTTTGCCGCATTGAATCCAGCTCCGCGAGCCCGGCCACCGAGATCCAGCGCCCACGGACGTATGCCGTCGCCCTCAGCCATAAGCACGACCATCCAGTGATAAAAGCCCCATTCACGCGATTGCACTTGCAGGTACGGATTACGAGCAAAAAAGGCAATTGTTCCACTCTCGGCATTCACATTGCCAGCCGCCCGGTAGGTAAGACGACCGCTCCACGCTTTACCGATGACACCATCGATCTGCTTGCCGGAATTACGAACCCCATCTTCCGGTGAACGGCCGGCAAAGAAATCCGGGCTGGCCGACTCATCAAAGGAAGCGTAGAAGAGAGTCCCTTTGGCGGCCTCTGAATAGACCGGTTGGCCGGTGGCCAGAATATGGAGAAGGACTGTCAAAACCTGGATGGTGCGACTGATGATTTTCATGTCTGCCATCTTACTGCTGCCTTGTGGCCGCAACCAAAGATTTTAATTTGACACCTCTTCCCTGCGGGTCTCGTCTGCTGACTGATTTGGCTGGTGGCAAGGCAGATGTGTTTTGCCGGGGACTGGTCGGCGTACCGGCATGATGTTCGGCGAAGCGGGGTCACTGATGAAGATTGTCTTTCCCCAAGGTGGTTAAGGAGTGCAATCCAGAAAAATGCTTAGAACCGAATGACTGTTGATGACGGGTAAAGAGATCGATTACCGTCCACGATTCGGCTCAGTGCTTCTCTTGTTGTGTGTGACGCGGCAGCGTTCCGAGATACAATCCCCTGAACTTCATCTCAGGGGAAACCACATGGCCACTACAACATCACCCAAACGCCGAATCAGCCATCCCTACGTGATGCGCAAGAAAGGCACTTGTGGGGGAAAACCGATCATCCGGGGCACACGGATAAGGGTCTCCCAGATTGCGATTGAATATGAGCAGCTGGGAATGACGCCGGACGAGATTGTCCGGGCTCACCCCCACTTGACACTGGCACAAGTGCACGATGCGCTGTCCTTCTACTACGAAAACATAAAAGAAATCAACGAGGACATCCGGACAGACAAAGAGTACGTCGCCCAACTTCGCCGAAAGCATCCCTCAATTTTGAATCAGAAGAGTGGCCGCACTTAGAATCTACACCAACGAGAACGTGCACGTTGCCATAGCCGATGGCCTGAAGCTGCGAGGCGTTGACGCATGGCCTGCACGAGATTGCGGCAATCTGGGCCTGAGCGATGAAGACCAGCTCGAGTATGCGATTACCCAACGCGCGGCCGTATTCACTCACGACGTTGATTTTCTTCGGCTTGCGACCGACTGGGTGGAACAGCAGAGAGAGCACAGGGGAATCATCTTCTCTCCTGAACATTCCCATGGCATTGGTGAAGCGGTCCGACAGCTTGCTGAACTCGCCCTGTTCCTTGAAGCCGAAGATATGGCCAACCGAGTCGAGTTTCTGTAGGTCATGTCAATCGCCTGTAGAATTCTTATGCTTGCTTCATTGCCCATTCCTGGTGGGACGCCTGGCTTTAGTACACTTGAGATCGCGAAGGAAAACCATTATCGCTAACCGCTATCTATTCATTGTCATTCTCTTTAGTGCACTAGTTGGTAGCGCCTCTGCCGGGGACTGGCCGGCGTACCGGCATGACGCACGGCGCAGTGGCGTCACCGGAGAAGCGTTGTCTTTCCCGATGCGGATGGCGCGGCGTGGACTTACATCTGCCCGCAACCGCCCCGGCCGGCCTGGCCGGATCCGTTCCGACTTATCAACCGGATGGACTTCGACTATGCGCCGGCCCTGGTGATTGCCCAGGGCATCGTCTGCTTCGGATCCACTTCCGACGACACAGTGCGTGCGCTGGACGCGGAAACGGGTGAAGAAAGATGGCATTTCATCGCGGGTGGGCCGGTCCGATTTGCTCCGCAGATCGAAAACGGCAAAGTCTTTTTTGCCTCCGATGACGGAATGGTCTATTGCCTTGATGCTGCTTCGGGGAATCTTTTCTGGAAATTCCGGACGGCCCCGAACGAAGAAATGCTGGTTGGCAATCACCGGATGATTTCGCGCTGGCCGGTGCGGACGGGTGTCCTGGCGGCCGATGGAGTGGTGTATGGCGTGGCAGGCGTATGGCCGGCAGAAGGGATTTTCGTCTATGCGCTTCATGCTGACACCGGCGAGATTCTCTGGTGCAACGATACCACCGGCGGTACGCCCCAGGGTGCGCTCCTGGCCGACGGCGAGGTTCTCCTGGTCCCGCAGGGCAACGGCAGGCCAATGGCGTTCGACCGCCGGACCGGAGAGTTCCTCGAGTGGAGAAGCCCGAACGCCTGGACGGGTACCGGTGGGTCATGGCTGACGATCGCAGATGAGAAGCTGTTCAGCTTTGGCATTCATCGGGCAGGGACGCTCTTCATCCGTTCTTATTCCCTCACCACGCGTGAGGTGGTGGGACGCGGCTGGGGATCCGGAGTTGTCCCGCAGCCCACGATTGAGCCGCAGTTGAAGCCATTCCAGTCCCACGAGCGGGGCAAGGTCTCTGCGATTGTCAACGGGGGCAAACCTCAAGCAAGGATCGCCTACGGGATGGCCCTTGCCGGGGAGACGCTTCTGCTTGGGCACGACGGCCAGGTCGTTGCCGAGCGAACCGAGTCGCTCAATTCGGAATTTCGCTTCGGTTTGGCCGGCGACGATCTGGTGGTGTTCACTGCGGTACCCGACCTCAAAGTCGCTCCGGCTCCGCAGCCATGGAAAGGCTCCTGCGTCGAGGTCTTTGCCTCTGTGCCAGGCAAGCCGGAAATCGGTCAGATATTTCTGATCCCGGCTACGGGAACCACGCCGGCCCACGCGTACCGCGCGCATGACGGAAAATTCGATCCCGCGCCCGAGATTCGCCTGCACGGCACAGCGACGGATTTCGGGTACGAGTTGTCAGCCCTTGTCCCTCTTAAAATGCTGCTCCTGGATAAGAGTGGGAATTATCGGCTGGAAGTGCAGGTGACCATTCCCGGCCCAGACGGCACGGTGGCGAGGTCAACGCTCTTCGGCAGTCCACGGGCTTATCAGAACAATGAAAAGTTTGGCCAGTTTAGTCTCAAACCTCAGGACTCATCAGCATCACCCGCGGAGGTGAAGGCGAATCTGGCGGACATCAAGCCTAATATCATCAAGATGGCCGGGACCGGAGAACTGTGGAACGCCCAGGTACAGGGCGAGGCGCGGGAACTGGCCGTGGCCGGTGGACGCCTGTTCGTTTCCACCTCGGACGGAGTCATCTATTGTTTCGCTCCCGCGGACGGCTCGGACGGCTCGCCGAAGATTCACGATACGGCCGCAGCGATCCGTCAGGCTACACCACCAGTTCCCACCGACCAGGAAGATGTCGTGCTGCGACAACTCCGGGAGGCCCGCGCGGAACGAGGCTACGCCCTCGTTGTCGGCGACTCCGATGGCCGACTTTCCGAAATCCTCGCCACGCATACCGAGCTTGCTGTGGTCCACGTGGAGGCCGATGCGATCAAAGCCGCCTCGTTACGGGATCGCCTGCTGTCCAGGACGCCTCTGTATGGGAGCAAGCTGCACCTACCGCCGGTGGAACGCCTCGATCCTCTTCCCTTCCCGCAATACTTCGCCAATACCGTGATCGTTGCCGGATCGTGCCCCGGCCTGTCCGGCAGCGAACTCTATCGGCTGCTTCATCCGAACGGCGGGATTCTGTTGTTTCCTGGACTGAAACCGGCGCAGGCGGAATCGCTTGTCCAACAGACCGGCGCTCCGGAACCGGAGATCCGACGACTCGCCGACGACTGGGTCGTGGTCCGCGGCAAACTGCCCGGCGCGCTGGATTGGGATTCGGAGGTCAGGACCGATCATCGGGTGAAGTGGCCGCTGCGGCCGCTCTGGTTCGGTGGGCCGAGCACTCGGCAGGTGCAGAATTACCGCCAGGGCGCGCCCGGCCCGGTGGTCGCCAACGGCCGTTACTTCATGCAGAGCGAACGCGCGCTCACCGCGGTGGACGCGTTCAACGGCGCGGTGCTATGGTCGCGTCCGATCCCCCGGCCATGGCCCGGCGGTTTATGTGAAGTGGACGGAGTGTTGTATAACGTCTCAGAGCGTTCAGAGCACGAAAAGGCCGACTTTGCGCGCAATCTGCGGGTCAATGACGAAAGCGTGTTTCTAACGCTCGGTAAAGCCTATTTCCGCGGCTATGGCGGTGGCATGATGCAATTGGAGGCACACACCGGCGAACAAGTGAAGGTGTTTGGCACGTTCAATCCGCCCACCCCATTCTCGCTGAAAACGCCGTTAACCTGGCTGGTAAAGAACCCGCCTGAGTCCAGCGGCAAACCGCCGGCCCAGCCCGCGGTCAAGATCGACCTTCAGGATGAAGGCGATTCCCTCGAATCTGAAGCGCAGGATGAAGTCAATTCCCTGATCAAGGACGTGATTCACCAGAGCCGCGGCGTGCCCATGTCCGAAGAGAAAGCCCGCGCCAACCTGAAAGACCAGGACGCCTGTCTCACCCTGAGCCACGACCTCTCCGGAATTCGTATCACGCTGGTCACTCGCGACTCCTCCATTTCGAAACTGGATGCATGGGAACTGTTCTTTGATTTTCGGCCAGTGGAGGCGCGGTATGGATTGTATGAGCGCGGCGCTTTTCATATCCGAGTATCTCCGGCGCGGGATAAACACACACCCGCCTCCTGGAATCTTGTCACGGGTCCTCAATGCCCCAAACTCGATGTGTCAGGCGAACGGGATGCCGCTGACACCCGGACGACGGTCCTCCTGCCCTGGACGGAAATTGAAATGCTGGTGGGGGTGAGGCCGACCAGCTTCGACTTCGCCGCTACGCTCGACGCGCACGCCGACGGATCGGACGAACCCATTGAACGCCGCCATCTGTTTGCCGATTGGACGACCGATGGAATCAACAACGGCTGGGCGCGGATCGCCATGGACAATTCCCAGAAAGCGATCGGTAGCGAGTCGCCATCCATCATCGTGGCTTCCGTGAAAGATATGAAAGACCGTGCCGGTTGGGGCCCGGTGGGCGGCCGCACTAAAACAGACGAGTCGGTAAAGGAAGCGCCGGGAATTCATCCCTTGACCGGAGAGCCTGTGCCGAAAGTCTTCGGGATCGCACCTGTATGCGGCGGCGCTTACAGCTCCGCAAACGTCATTTCCCAGAGCGGCGGGCTTTACGATCTGACGGATAACAGTGGACGCCGGCTCCTTCGGGGCACCAAGAACGCCTGCACCACGCCGCAAATCGCTTCGCTCGGAATCCTCCTGATTTCAGAGGAGACCGGACACTGCGTCTGCAATTACCCGTTTCGGACCAGCCTTGCCATAGCGCCGGCCGAGCGGCGGCTGAATGAGGACTGGGCGCAGTTCTATGACCGGGACGTGGATACCCAGGTCCGCCAGGCATTTATCAATCTGGGCGCTCCCGGCGATCGCCGGGACGAGAAGGGCAATCTGTGGCTGGGATTTCCCCGAAACAGCGAGCAACGCACGCCCGCGCAATACCTCAACCCCGACCACCCGCTACCGTATCCTCTCGGGATGGGTGATGCCCGGAACGGGCTCTGGTACCGAAGGCCAGTCCGTTCTGCCCTCTGGCTGCCCCTTGAAATTGAAACCTTCAACCTTACGCCCGTGCCTGTCGTGCCTTCACAGGCAGATACGGAAAAGCATACGGATCCGGCGGAAGATGCAGTGCATGACGAGTCGCGGGCAGACGAATTGAGATCTTACCGGTTTAGCTCCGATCGGGTTCAGATCCCGGAAACCAATCGTCCATGGATTTACAGCTCCGGCGCGCAGGGAATAAAGAAAGCCACCTTGAAACTGAATTTTTTCAGACCACTTGTCTCCACCCAGGTCGAGGCGCCCATTGCTGTCGACGGCCAACTCGATGAAGCCGCCTGGGGGGACGAGCTGCAGTCCACCAACACCGCACCGCCCGCCCTGCCCTATACCAGCACGCGCGTCTCATTCCGCCATGGCAGCCAAGCCCTGTACGTCGGGCTTCAGCGGCCCCCGATGACCCGTTGGACCCGGGCCCCCCGGAAAGGCGCCCTCGCAGACTTCCTGTCCGAATCGAGCCCGTGGAAGACCGGCAACAGCAAGCCGGACAAGCTGTCGCCAAAAGACAACTGGTGGCGCCTGATACTCAGCAGCGATGGCGGCAAGCGTGCAGCGTACTTCACCGTAACGCCCGACGGGACGCGCTCAGAGGCATTGCTGAACGGGACGAATCCGAACCTCGACCCCGCCTGGAATTCGGAATGGAAAAGCGCGGTGCATGCGGACGAGAATGCCTGGACGCTTGAAATGGCGATCCCGTGGTCTGCCCTGGCCGAGGCCGGGGTGCAGAAGGAGAGTCTGGCTGTGAACTTCCTCATGGTGGATCCCAGTCTTGGCACGGAAGCGCTCACCTACCTCGGCATTGGCGGCCTCGACCGATGCACGAACTTCACCCCGCTGGGACTGGGTACGCCGCCCCAAGTCCCGCAGCGCCGCTTCACCGTCCGCCTGCATTTTTCCGAGCCGGAAGAATCCGTGAAGCCGGGCCAGCGAGTATTTGACGTCCTGATGCAGCGGCAGACGGTTCTGAAGGATTTCGACGTGGTGAAGGAGTCCGGCGGCCCGAGGCGAGCCATGGTTCGAGAGTTCAAAGGCATCCCCGCATCCGAATCGCTGGCGCTGGAATTCCTTCCAAAAGTCAAAGCCAATCGGGAAACCGCCGTGCCCATCCTCAGCGGCCTGGAAGTGGTGGAAGAAAAAGATTGAGCCGCGGTTTGCCCACTGCCTGGCTCAGAACCTCCCGAGAAATGAGAAGTCGAACGGCCGGCAAAGTCTCTATGCGATTGCCCGGCTGGAAAAGCACAAAAGGGAATTTGTGAATCGTCCCAACTAGAACCTGCATCCCTCGATTTGCAGACATATCACCGCTGGATTTCCCAGGGCTGTCATTTCCCTGTAAGGACGGCATACAGGTCTGGCCTCCGCAGTTTTGGTTTCTCTGCCCGGACGTCTTTCATAAACAGCCACCCCTTTTTCTTTCGCAGGTCGAGCGGCCCCATCGCCAGCGTATCCCCGACCTGGCCGCTCCTGGCCACGAACTTGCCTCCCGCATCAATGATGCAGGCGCAGCCGCCCCACATGCTGACCACCAGGGGGACACACCAGTCCATGGCTCGTGACCGGGCTGTGATGTCGTGCGATTCCGTCCAGTGACCGAACGTGGGCTCGAAAATGACATCGGCTCCTTTCGCCGCCAGCACCGCGAACGGCTCGGGAAAAACAATGTCCCAGCAGATGAGCAGTCCAACCCTGCCAAGGTGGGTGTCGAAGACCGGAAGATCGCTTCCGGGTGTGGTGAATTTTGCTTCGCCGGGCGGCAGGTGCGTCTTGTCGTAACTGGCAATGACCTCGCCCGCGGGGTCGAGCATCATGGCCGTATTGAAATAGCT
The DNA here is from genome assembly GCA_027625095.1 of Planctomycetota bacterium. Taxonomy (GTDB): domain Bacteria; phylum Planctomycetota; class PUPC01; order JACPCR01; family JACPCR01; genus JAQBXN01. The sequence goes on from JAQBXN010000168.1 coordinate 14,128, forward strand.
GCCGTTCCTGACGGTCATCGTACCAGCCACCACAGACATGCTGTATTTGCAGCAGACCTGGCCCAACCGTTCCAGGAACAGGTCATGTACCGCCTCGACAGCTTTGCCGCACCGTTTCGTCCTTCCCTGTTTTGCAATAAACGGTCCCAGGCGAAGACAGTCTTCCGGGATCACCGTCACATCGGCGCCGGCTTCTCCGGCAGTATGAAGGAGCCGGATGTGGTGCTGGAGGAATCGCTCAGCATGCTCCACTATCATGTCCTGCGAGGTCTCCTTCCCGGCAAGCATTCGAACCGTTGCCTCGTTGGCACTCCGACTGCCAATGTTAAACGTACGCGGGGCGCAGGCAGCAACCACAATGGTCTTCGGTTTCATATCAATCCTTTCCGGCTCAATCATGGCCTCCAGAGTTCTTTGTCGGTCACAGTTCCTCAGGGTCAGAAGGGATGTTCCGCCCGGGGTTAAATATTCAGTGAGCCCGTTGGGGCAATTGTTCGTAGTGCGCCAGTTATGTCGCTTGGGGACGGGCCTGGTCTTTACCCAAATTTTTTACAGGTACGAGTTCTGTACGCCGAAGGCGTTAAACATAGTAGCCCA
>JAQBXN010000169.1 GCA_027625095.1 Planctomycetota bacterium
GGTCCCTCCGGGACAGTTAAAAGGGATATCATTCGGCCGAAGTTGGAAAATTAATTTCGATCAAAGTCCTTAGTCTATCGTGTGAGGCTTTCAACTCCGGCCGGTTCAACTATGGTCCAGCGCCTCGGCAAGTGATATCAAGTCCATTTGTGTGCACATTCTGGCACTGTCGCAGCTCATATAAGAATGGAAGGACAAGAGACCCAAGCGCGGACGGTAATCGTCCGCGCGGTCTTCCTGAACTGATACGGTTGGATGGTGCCGACCTGCATGCCCTGTAGTTGAGATGAAAGCTCAGACTCATACTTGCCATGAAGGCAGACGATCTTGCGATGGTTCCTCTTTGTTTCCCTGGCCTGCTGATAGGGGTCCATATGCCTGACCCATATGGACCCCTTGCGGTCTATAACTGCCTCGGCCTGGCGGACGTAACAGGAGACGACCGTGACGAGCACCTCGCTGAGATCAGGCGAGGTGCTCGAAGCGATCAAGATTCATGACCTTGTCCCACGCAGCCACGAAGTCACGCACGAATGCCTGCTGTGAGTCGTCACACGCGTAGACTTCGGAGACGGCTCGGAGTTGTGAGTTCGAACCGAAGACGAGGTCAACAGCAGTGCCGGTCCATTTGACCTTGCCCGTCTTGCGATCGCACCCCTCGTACACGCCTTTGGATGTGGCGGACGCCTGCCACGTCGTGCTCATGTCGAGCAGGTTCACGAAGAAGTCATTGGTCAACGTCTCGGGCCGCTTGGTGAAGACGCCGAGTTCGGACTTCCCGGCGTTGGCATTCAGAACGCGCATCCCGCCAACAAGCACCGTCATCTCGGGTGCCGTCAGCGTAAGCATCTGTGCCCGATCCACCAGCAGCTCTTCCGACCGTCTCCTGTTCCCGTTTGCGACGTAGTTGCGGAAGCCGTCTGCGGTCGGTTCGAGCACGGCAAAGGATTCCACATCAGTCTGCTTCTGCGACGCGTCCGTGCGCCCCGGCGAGAAGGGAACCTGCACGGCGTTCCCGGCATTCTTCGCAGCCTGTTCGACGGCTGCGCACCCGCCAAGGACGATCACGTCGGCCAGGGAGACCTTCTTCCCGGCGGACAACGAGCCGTTGAAATCCTTCTGGATCTTACCCAGGGCCTTCAGCGCCTTGCCCAACTCGGCTGGGGTGTTGACCTCCCAATCCTTCTGCGGTGCCAGGCGAATGCGTGCCCCGTTCGCCCCACCGCGCTTGTCGGTGCCGCGGAACGTCGCTGCCGACGCCCAGGCGGTTGAGATCAGTTGGGGAATTGACAGCCCCGACGCAAGGATCTTCTTCTTGAGGGCGGCGATGTCCTGTTTCCCGATCAACTTGTGATCGACCTTGGGGACCGGGTCCTGCCAGATCAGTGTCTCTTTGGGAACCAGCGGACCAAGGAAGCGCGACGGCGGCCCCATGTCGCGGTGCGTCAGCTTGTACCACGCCTTGGCAAAGGCGTCGGCGAACAGCTTCGGTTTCTCGTGGAAGCGTTTCGAAATCGGTCCATAGATCGGGTCCATCCTCAGTGCGAGATCTGTCGTAAACATCATGGGGGCGTGCTTCTTCGATGGATCGTGAGCATCCGGCACGGCGTCCACTGCAGATGCATCCGTGGGAGTCCATTGCGTCGCACCCGAAGGGCTCTTCACCTGCTTCCACTCGTAGCCGAACAGGTTGTCGAAGAAGTTGTTGTCCCATTTCACCGGGTTGGTAGTCCATGCGCCCTCCAATCCGCTGGTGATCGTATCGGCCCCCTTGCCGCTGCCAAAGCTGTTCTTCCAGCCGAAACCTTGTTCCTCGAGGCTGGCGCCCTCGGGTTCGGGACCGACGTGCTTGCCGGCATCAGCAGCGCCATGGGCTTTGCCGAACGTGTGTCCGCCAGCAATGAGCGCAACTGTCTCCTCGTCATTCATCGCCATGCGACGGAACGTCTCTCGAATGTCTCTGGCTGCAGCGAGCGGATCTGGGGTACCGTTCGGCCCCTCCGGATTCACATAGATCAGGCCCATCTGGACGGCGCCGAGAGGCTTCTGGAGATCCCTGTCGCCGGTGTAACGCTCGTCTCCAAGCCACGTGGTCTCAGGCCCCCAGTTAATGTCCTCTTCGGTCTCCCAGACGTCCTCGCGCCCTCCAGCGAAACCGAACGTCTTAAATCCCATGGATTCCAATGCACAGTTTCCCGCGAGGATCATCAGGTCGGCCCACGAGATTTTCCGGCCATACTTCTGCTTAATCGGCCAGAGCAACCTGCGTGCCTTGTCGAGGCTTACATTGTCGGGCCAACTGTTGAGAGGGGCAAAGCGGAGTGTGCCGGAGGCTGCGCCGCCGCGGCCGTCGTGGATGCGGTACGTGCCTGCGCTGTGCCACGCCATCCGAATGAAGAGCGGCCCATAGTGGCCGTAGTCGGCCGGCCACCAGTCCTGCGACGTCGTCATCACCACCTCGATGTCCTTCTTCAGGTCATCCAGGTTGAGCTTCTTGAATTCCTCGGCGTAGTTGAACTCCTCGCCCATTGGATTGGACAGAGGGGAGTTCTGGTGGAGGATCTTCAGGTTCAACTGATTCGGCCACCAGTGTTGGTTCGCCATGGCGCCACGCGCATGAGAACCGGCCATCACTGGGCACTTGCTTCCGCTCTGGGATTGGTTTTGTTCTGACATTGTATAATTCCTTTATGTTAAACAAGATGTTGAACGGGGCGCCACGCGGCGCATATAGACGATACAACAACCGGGTGTGAGAAATCAATGCAAATGCTTTAGTCCGGAGTAAGTCCGAGTCTGTGCCTGCGGCAATGGGTACACAACCCGTAGAATTCTACCCCCGCCCCGATGTTTTCGCGGCGATTCAGTCCGCCCCTGGCAACCAGGACTAGTGGTCCCTCCAGCTTTGTTTTTCAGGTCAATGTTGAAATCGAATACTGACATTTCAGCAGCTCCTGGAGAGGGAGCTTTCGCCCTGCTTTTTTTCTTTACGTCGAAGACGTTAAACAACGTAGCCCAGGGATCGCGAGCGTAGCGAGCTGCCTTTGGCCTGAGACAGTACAGTCCTGGACCTTGTAAGGGTTCCACAATCTCTTGTTGTGCACCTTGTCCTGAAACTCTCGGCGGTTAATCATGAAAACAGCGTCCATTCCAACCGAAAAGATTGAGGCACTTGTCGAGGGCCTTCAGCTTAGTTAAGGCGATGCGATTTCGGGCACGCTTCAGCCATTCTTCCCGATTCTGCCGCCTGGACCGCCTGCCCGGCCAGTTCCCGCGATGCGCGTATCGCCGTGGTGCGAAGCTCCTGTCCGGCAAATAGCGCTTTCGCCTCGCTGGCCTTTGCTTCATCCCGAGAACGAGTCACGCGCAGAAATGAAATGGATAAGCCCGATGCCAGAATCAGGATTGAGAGCGAGAGGACTGCGCTGATTGCTCGATTCCGGCGGATCAGCTTCCGCACCAATTCCACGAACGAATCCTCCTTCGCTGAAACGGACCTACCTTCCATGAACAGGCGGATGTCTTCATAGAGTTCCTGGACGGACTGGTAGCGCTTCCGGCGGTTCTTCTCCATGGCCTTCATGCAGACGGCGGAGAGTTCCCTGGGGACCTGGCGGGCCGGAACGCGCTGCTCAGGGGGAATGATCTTTCCATCGGCGACGTTGAGGAGAACTTCGTGAAGGGTCTTGCCTTCAACCGGGCGTTCAAGAGTCAGAATTTCATAGAGAATGGCGCCCAGAGAATAGATGTCTGACCGGTGATCGATGAGGTCGGTCTTGCCTTCGGCCTGCTCTGGGGGCATGTAGGCGGGAGTGCCTTGAATTTGACCCTCCATGGTCTGGGCGATGTCCGTTTGGCTCCTGACGGAGCGGACGGTGAGCGCTGACTGTGTGGGGTGAGGGGAGTTTGGGGGTGTGGGAGTGGCAGAAGCCGAAACCGTGTCGGCGTTGCGAGCGGATTCCTGGGCGTGCCGGCTCCCAGCCGGCTCTGTTTGCTCCGGTTCAAGCTTTGCCCGCGAAGATGCCGGCTGGGAGCCGGCGCGCCCAGGGGTGATGATTTTTGCCAATCCCCAGTCCATGACGAGAACCTCCCCGAAATCGCCGACCATGATGTTGTCTGGTTTGAGATCACGATGGATGACACCTTTCGAGTGGGCGAAGGCGATACCGTCGCAGACTTTAAGAAAGATGGTGAGGAGGTCGGTCAACGTAGCTCTGGCCTCCAGGCCGGAGTGGTTTTTCCTGCGAGCCTTCGGCTCGAATAAACCGCCGGCCTGGAGGCCAGCGCTACGATTCAATCCCAATATCTCTCCCAGGCTCTGCCCTTTCACCAGCTTCATGGTGAAATAGAGGTTGTCCTCTTCATCTTTGCCCAGTTCGTGGATCGGGACGATGTTCGGGTGCTCCAATTGTCCGGTGATCTGAGCTTCCTCGAAGAAGCGGATGCGATGCTCTTCGCTTTCGGCGATTTTCTGCAGCATCACTTTCATGGCCACCGGCCGATTGATGGCACGGTCGATGCACAGGTTCACCGTCCCCATACCGCCATGAGCGATTTCCGTTTCCGTCCGATACTTGCGGTGGGAATTATTCGCTTCGGATAGTGCTTCCGTCAGATCGGCAACGGAAGAGCGCGATTCAGGAGAATCTTCCGAAGGTACGATGCAGACGGTCTTGCAGCGGGGGCACCGCACTTTGCTTCCGGCCCGGCCGTCATCAACTTTCAACCTGATACCACACTCAGGATTGCTGCAGGGGAATTCGAACGCCATCTGCGGAAAAGTCCTCGGTCATAGATAATTCCGCGGATGTAATGCACATAAGTGGGTAAGTCAACATCCAGATGCATCTGGGTCAGTTCGATCGTTTGATTCTGCTGAAAAACCCCCGTCTTGAAAAAATCAGGTTCATGAAGACCCTGTTTTCCTACTCAGACCTGACCTGAACTCTGACACCAGATACCCTTGTTGCTTGAAAGATATGCCCGAGCTTGCGAGGCCGGCGGGTTCACTGAATATCTACTCACGATCAATGACCAGCTGTGACTTCCCGAACCAACGATTAGCGGTCCCTTTTGGCGGCCGAAGTTCAATCGCTTACCTTGAGCCCCTTTAACTCGTGCTGCCTTTTTACCGCCTCCTGGTAACGCTGGAAGGCAGCCTCATCTCTGCAGCAGCTTGTGCCTCGGTACACCATTGCGAATGCGCGACGATGGCGTGTGACCGAACGATTAGGATCGGCACGATGCACGGTCTCTCCGTGATGGACCACCAGATCGCCAGGCTTGAGAAAAATCGGCTGTTCCAGCGCTTCGTCGTCCGGGCTGTAATTTGAAACAGACTGTGAAAACCCCAGGACTTCTGTCGGGGAGTGGGGACGAATCCCGCCGAGATGCGAACCGCGAACGTAGCGGAGGCAACCATTCTCTTCGTCCACCGGATCGAGAGCCAGCCACAGGGTGAGGACATTTGGGGGTTTCAGGCAAAAGTAAAAATTATCCTGGTGCGGGGGCGTCACGTGTTCCGTGCGGGGCGGTTTGTTGAACCATTCTGGCTCCTGTCCTTCCACCTCTTCCCCAACGAGCGAAGCCGCAAGTTCCGTCCATCGAGATCGTTTCGGGTACGCTTCAAAAAACGGATCGACGCCCATGTGCTGCATCTGCTTGAGAGTTTCCAGCCGGCCGGCCTCCTGATAGAAGGCAGACGAATCAGGAAGCGTGGGTACAACATCGAGGATGTATCGGTCAAGATTGGTTTTCAGTTCCAGAAGCTCGTCACCCGGTAAGAATTGGTGAACGATGACGAAGCCATCCCTGTCGAAAGCTGCTTTCAGATTTTGAGGATTCATTTGCGAATGGATGTTCCTTTAGTTGAGCGATTCTATATCGAGACAGACGGCTCTGGTGGCCTTGCCTGGCTTCATGAGGTTATTGTTGACCTGCGAGTCCTTACCTCATATCAAACCAGGAAGCAATTCGACTCTCTCATGTTTTGATCTCCTTGTGGCAATTCCGCATCGAGAAGGTGAAGTTTGAGAGGTGAGGAATATCTATACTCGGATTTTAGCAGCATGAGCACACCGCCGGCGAATTCACTCATTCACGAAGAAGCAGAACACTTTCGCCAACAGGGCTACCTGGGCCCGTTGCAGCTTTGCTCTGAATCCGAGATGGCAGCCATTCGTGCACATATTGACGAGCACGTGCTGACGAGCAAGGAGCATCCCGCGCCGAGCCGGCTCCACTGCCGTCACCTTGATGATCGGGTGATCTATGACCTCTGCGCCCATCCGGCGATCCTCAGCAGGATGGCAAACCTCATCGGGCCGGACCTGATGATCTGGAGCAGCAACTTCTGGTTGAAGGAGGCCGGCGGACTCGAGATTCCGTGGCACCAGGATGCCGGCTACTGGAACCTCGAACCTCCGCTCAATCTCTCTGCATGGATCGCCATCGATGAGGTGACGGCAGAAAACTCGTGCGTTCAGATCATCCCCGGATCTCACAGGACAGTCGCCCCAAGTGTCCCGTCCCATGAAGGCACCAGTTTCGCAAAGAAGGCCGATCCCGAATTCGTCGATACGAGTAAGGCCGTGAAGATGGAACTCAGGCCGGGAGAGTTCTTTCTCTTCAATGAACGGATGCTCCACTATTCTTCCGCCAATCATTCCAATCGACGCCGCCTGGGAGTAGCGCCAAGAATCACCGCTCCGTTTGTGAAGGTTTACAATGATCGTTCGCCACTGTTTGCAGGCCACTCCTGCATCATGGTCAGCGGCGAGGACAGATTCGGCCTTAACAGACTGAGCCACCCACCGCCGGGTGCGAGCCGTTCGCAAGAAAACAAAACCACAAGTTGACCTTCTCTTTCGCAGGCTCGAAGGTTATCTTCTGTCCTCTCCTTCCAAAAAATCTTTGAGGAGTTACCGTGAGCTACCGATTTGCTTTCCCGGCAGCAGTTATGTCCTTTGTCCTGAACCAGGGTGTACGAGGCGACATTTCCGTCTCAGAAGGAAAATGGGATGGCGACACCCGACCGCAGGCGCCGTGCTATTTCCTGGAGAATGACCGGTTGCGCGTCACCGTTCTAAGGCAGGGCGCTCACATTATTTCAGTGGTGGATAAACGCTCAGGCTCGGATTTCATAAACTGTATGAAGGCCAACAGATCCAATTTGCACGGTATTTACGATCGCATCGATGAAGACGGGCGGCATCTCTCAGACATCGAAAGTCCGAAACACTTTGCCAGTATGGATTACTCCATGAAACGAGTGGATCCGGGCAGGTTCCGATTCACTGCCGAGAGTGCTCCCATGCGGGTTGTGCGGACGCTGACGCTGCACGAATCCAGACCGAAGCTGCGTGTAGACGTCACATACACCAGGCTTTCGGATGACGTCGCACAAATGGGTATCTACCTGCTCACGCAGTTGAACCTGAACCGGGCGCCCGTGAGCTACAACCAGGTAGTCGTGATGCCTGACGAGGCCGGCGTCTTCAAGAATGTCACCGAGCCAAGGGGACATTACGGGACGACCATCAAATCCGGATGGTGGTTCGGGGCGGACCGAGAATCAAAAAAGTCGGTGGTCATGACTTATCCGACCGATGGATCCGTGGAGAGTATCTACCTTTACCGGACGCCGAACTGGATTCATTTCCTGCCTTTTGGCCCTTCCAAACTTGTGAAAGGTGGCGATGAACTCAGTCTCTGGCACGAGTATCTTTTCCTGGGCGAGCTCGAGGATGCGGGCTCCTTAGTGCCGGGGGACGTCTCAGTCACGGCGGACGAATTTCGCCGGATGAAAGATGCTCTGATCCAGGAACTGAATACCGCTCCAGTACTGCCCGGCCAGGCCAGAGAAGTCTCTTTGCTACCAGTGAAAGCAGAGGCAAGGATAGGGCTTCCGCCCGGAGGGAAACCGGATGCCTCTGTTTTTGTGGTACGAAACGCCATCTACGACCATCCTGAAAAGCTGGACGCGCAGACATGGGTATCCATGGACGGCGCGCTACAGGCAATTGCCGAGACTAGAACTCTGCCTGGCGACCTGCTGGTGATTTCCGGTGCATCTTCAAACGGTTTCTCCGATGAATTAGATTTGATCAAGAAAGCTGCGGAGCTGTCTGGCCTGCCCGTCTGCTACGGGCTGAATAGAGCAGACACGAATCAGCAGGCGTATTTCGAAAAGAATCTCGGACCGAAAAACTGGTCGCGAAGGGTCAAGGATGTCACCCTGATCAGCTTCGCGCCGGGTGAGGTGGCCTGGCTGGAGCAGGCCATCACGGAAGCGGCCGGCACCCGCATCGTGGTAATCGGCGAAGAAGTGCCAACCGCGCTCGTGGCCAAATCGAAAGTCAATCTCGCCATGCTGCCGCTCCCGGCGTCCATGCCGAGCTTTGAACGGATTGGCAATTGGCCGGTGCTGAGCCTGCCCAGAGTTCAGAGCTATCCTGCTTTTGCTGTCATCCATATCTTCCAGGACTACCTGGATGTCGTCGTCAAACCCCTGGGGGATACTTTCGGGCCGCATCTGTTTCTTGACAGGGAAGGCAAGAGCCCACCGATGGGCATTCCGTCATTTGCGCAGGGCCGGCCCCTGCTCACGGTGGCTCACATCACGGATACCCAGTTACACATCCCCAGCCGTTTCAATACGAAAGAGGGCAAACCTCTCGACCAGGAAAATATGAAAACGGCGGTCGCAGAGATAAACGAACTCGGCGTCGACTTTGCCGTCAACACCGGTGACCTCGTGAACGTCGGCAATAATGAAGAGCAATGGAAGCTCTACCTGGAGCTCAAAGACCCGCTCAAAGTTGCTTTGTATGAGGTGCTGGGTAACCACGACTGGGACGAGACCACGCCAGAGGGGCGGATGATTACCACGCATTACAAGCTCTACTGCGACGATCCGCTGATTTATGATTTCGAGAAGAACGGCATTTTCTTCATGGCCTTCGGCACCGCCGTATCTAAAGGCGAGGATTTGCGTCAACGACTGTCAAAGGCAAGGAAGGCAAAGTGCACCGTCCTTCTGTACCACGATCCGATCACGAAAAGTAAAGGCTACGGCTGGTGGCATCCCGACCTGGTCGACGCGGCGAACGAGCTAAACCCCACCCTCGCCATGGTCGGTCACACCCACTATCTGCAATGGCATGCAAAACAGGGAATGAATGAGTTCGTCGGCCCCGGCCTGGCCTGGACAAAGACAAGTGACCAGACCTGGAATGGTTACTTCATTCATACCTTTTTTGAGGACAAAGTCGTCAGCAGCTTCAAACGCCTCGGATGTGACGATCTCTTCCTCACAGTCGTGACACCGTATCGAGTGAAGGAATAAGTGAGGATTCCGCAGATCGCACCGGGTCTGATGCGGTGATTCAGACACTGGCCGTTGAAGCCCGTCTACTGCTTATCGAGTTCCCTCAAATCAACCGGATCGATGCCGGACCAATCGGCTACTTCCGGCATGTGATGCATCGCGAATGAGGTCTGAATCGGGTAGTTGCAGATACAACCCACAGAAAAACATGGCACGCTTAAGATACCGTCTGCGGCCACCAGGCTGTTGCTGCACCCGGTTCTCAGGTTTCGCAGGAAGTGTGTCTTACCCGACTTGATGTCGATGTAAGACGCAGAGCGATCACGATGAAAGAGCAGATTGGGATTGCCCACGACGTAATTGCAGCCGCCGCGAGCGGAAATCAACGCCCGATCGACCAGCACCTTTCCGGACTTCGATTCGAAGACAAATCCCCTCTGGTTCAGGAACTGTTCGCCGCTGACGAGCAGTGGCGCTTCCCCTCCGAACGGGCGGCGCCATAGTTCCTCTCCAGTTTTCGAATTCAAGGCAAACAGGATCTGATTCCTTGCGGCCAGCAGGATGTCCTGCCCTTCGACAAAGGCCAGCGAATCATCACGGCCACGCATACCGATCCAGTTCCCCTCGCCCCATGCCTGCTTGCCGCCATCGAACTCAATTTGCCAGGCAACCTTTCCGGTGCGGGCATCGAGCGACCTGATCGTCGAGATGGTAGATGGGGTTTCTCCGCGGCGTTCGGCCTCTGCGGATGCTGAAGGATTCGGAGAGTCTGTGCAGAAAACTTGCCCGCCGCCCACGGCCACGGAGTTGATGTTGAATCGCTGTTGCGCATTCCTGAACCAGAGCTGAGTGCCGGATTTGCGGTCGAAGGCCACCAGCGCAGTGGCGTTCCAAAGGCCCTTTTCCAGGGAGCGCACCTTGTCGAAATCGGTGGCTATCAATACCAGGTCTTCAGTCACCCGAATGTCAGAAACGCCGATTTTCTTTTCCCCGATATCCCCTATGGCTATCTGGTACTCACGAATCGGTTCGCCAGTTGCCGAACCGTACACGATGCATTTGTCGCCACCGGCAACGTATACGCCGTCCGTCATCGAAGCGTATCGAGTGATACCTTCCACCTTTTGCTTCCAGAGCAGACGGCCGGTATAGGCATCAACCGCGTGCATGGTCCGGGTCGCGATCTGAAACGCGAACAACCGCCCGCCGACCACCTGGGGCTTCACCCCGCTTCCGTAATCTTTGTGCTTGTAGAAGCCGTGGTCGGGGCCGTCGCCATACCAGAGCACACCCAGCGGGGCGCGTACGAGTTGGTCATTTGAAAAGTAGCTCCGGGCCGCATCGCCTGTCTCGTGCGTCCATGTGGCCGAGTCCGGCAAGGCGCCCTCTCGTCGGCAGATATGAAACAAGTCGCTCCTGGTGATGTTTGCATCAGCCAAAGCCGCAGGAGACTTCGCAGCGACGGGAAAGCAGGCTACCCCACCATAAGGTCGGAGTGATTGAAAGAGGCGCTTCCAGTCCAGATTTTCAAAGTCTTCTCTCTCAGAAACGATCAGGTTGGCGATGTAGGGCGGCAGCGGAAAATCGAAAGGATTGCCGGCGAGAACATCGACCCTGTGTCCATAGAGGCCCGCAGACATGAGCTCGGCGCGAAGGTCATCCACTTTCTTGCCGTCGCTCTCGATGGCAATAACCTTCAAGCTGGATTGCCGCAGAATCTCCTTCACCAGTCCGCCGCTCTGAAGCCCAAGCACGAGGCAGTAGCCGTCGGACGCTCCCGATTGTTTCAGGATTTGGCCGGCTGAGGCTGTAGAAGGACTCTCCTCCTGTTTGAGTTCGCCCTTTTCAAGTTTGTGGACTTTCGCTTCTGTCTTCCCCTGGGCGAAGCAGTAAATCCTCCCAGACACAGTTACGGCAAAGAGGCGGTCATCCGCGGCCAGCAAACTTGCAGGTGTCGAATCAAGGCTGGTCGACCAGGTGACTTTGGCTTCGGCGTCCTTTTCAGGAAGGGACACCCGGAAGAGTTTGCTGGCGTTGTGACTGAAAAGGCTGCTGCCGGCCTTCACCAGAAAATGACTCGCCGGTTTTTTGGAAGCCTCCGGGGTAGGAAATTGCCAGGCAAGTTCCAGTTCCCATTTCTTGGGTTTCAAGTCGCGGCCGGCAAATTTACTCTCGTAGAGAGATTCCTTCGCTCGATTCAGGTCGTAGGCGTACAGGACGCCCTGGTCGATTCCGTACATCATGTTGGCATCGATGACTGAGCGATAGTTGCACGCCTGGATGAATTTGTAGGGCGACAGTGGCCCCTCAAACAGGTCCATCTTTGCAAAATTCCAGGCGTCGGGCGCCTCTTTGCCGGACTCCACCCATCGATTACCGACCTCACGCCCGTCTTCGATATTCAGCACGCCGCCGAAACCGACGTAGATGAATTTATCGGACAGCGAGACCCGGCAGTCCCCGCGCCGATAGCCCTGAACAAAGTATTCCAGCTTTCCCGTTTTCCGATTGAAGCTTGCCGGCATGGAGCGTCCGTTCGTCACCAGCAACCGGTCGCCGGAAATGAGGAAATGCCCCTGCGGAGAGATGCCTGACTCATGCAGTACGTTGTGGTCGATGCGGACGTTCGTGAGGTAATTGCTTCGCGTGTTCCGCCAAATGACCTTACCGGTATCTGCATCAGCAGCGATGACGAACGTGCCCATGGAAGGCCAGATACCCGCGCCGAAGTAAACGACATTATCGGCAACAACCGGCCCGCCCCGGGCAGGCCAGAAGGAAATGAGCCGATTGTTGCCCAGATGAAAACGCTGCTCACGGTTTTCAGGCGCGCCCGAAACTTTCCAGAGTTCCTCGCCGGTTGAGATGTCGACTGCGTAAAGAAAGCCGTCATCAGAAGTGACATAGACCCTGCCGTTGGCCGCCACGGGGGCCAGGCGGACCGGGCCGTTCGTATAAAACTTCCATAGCTCGTTTCCTGTGCGCGTGTCGTAAGCAGTCAGGCTGCCATCGATGGTGCTGCCGATGAACATCCGTTGTCCGAACACAATCGGTTCGCAGGAGGTGTCGAAATGAAGACGCGATTCGTTCGGCCACGCAGGCATCGGCAGAGGAAGTTCACGCACCCAGTGCAGTTCAAGATCGGCCGGCAGTTCGTCAGGGGTTGCGGCCTGGCGCGCGGCATTGAAACGCCACATGGGCCAATCGCCAGCGAACAGGGGCGTGGCTGCGTAGAGACAGATGACGAGTGAAATTGGAAGACGAGGACTCATGACTTGGATGCTCGCGGAAGTGAAATTCGGGGGTCGGTTTCTGTCCTGTACCAAGTTTGTGGTCACGCAGTGATGCGAAAATAGAAACAGGAAGAATGAGACAGAATAATCTGGGAAAGGATCATGTCATTCAGAGTTATTCTGTTCCAATTATTCTGCCTGCTTTGTCGATCGATAATTCACTGAACACTTTGCGGAAAGGTTCATTCGTCTGAGTTTCGTTACAGATGGATCTCTCCACCAATGAACCGTCTACCCACAAACTCTTTCGATCAGTTTTCCATAAACCTGGGCCGAGCGCTCCAACTGCTCGATATCGATAAACTCGCCAACCGTATGTGCCTGCTCAATCGAGCCCGCGCCCAGGACCACCGCTTCCATGAATTTGGTGTATGCCTCAGCCTCTGAGCCATAAGGAACACTCACCGGCTTCTTTGCGCCGGTTGCTTCCAGGGTTAGTTTGATGATATCGGACGCCGGATCGGTGTAGAAACTGTTGATTGATCGCACCAGTTCCACGTCCAGCCCGTATTTGCCCGCGCGCTCACGAATCATCGCCTCCGCATCGTCTGCCCGCGCGTCAGGCATGCTGCGAAAGACAACGTGACAGGTAGTGCGCGCCGCAGTCACGTTCTGGGGGCAGCCGAAGTCATTGAGAACCATGTTGAATCCGTTTGTTGGCGGATCAAAGTCATTATTCATGAAGCTGGTGTCTGTCTTGAACAGCTCGGCCAGTTCGGTCATCTCCGCCAGGAAGGGCGCAATGAGAAAATTTGCTGAGATGCCCTTATCGGTGCTGGTGTGTGCTGACCGCCCATGTGCAGTCACACAGAACAGTCTCCCACCTTTGTGCGCATAGACCGGAGTGAGGTTTGTCGCCTCTGTGATGACGCCAAATCTGGGACACTTCTCTTTGAAGAGTTCCGAACTCTCAACAATCCTGTGTGCGCCGACGTGGCCGATTTCTTCATCCGCGGCGATGGCGATCATGAGCGGCGCGTTCAATTTTTTCGGGGCCCTGTCGACGGCCTTGAGCGCTGCCGCCAGGGGCCCTTTCATATCGCACGCTCCGAGGCCGATAAGGCGTCCATCCTTCACTTTCGGCGACCACGCCCCGTCGGGCCATTCCCTTCCCTCTACCGTGTCCGAATGCGCGAAGAAGCCCAGACCACCAGTGCCGTTACCGATGGCGGCAACCAGATTTACTTTCTCAAGGCCGGAGTCATCTTTGTAGGTCGTTCGCTCTATTTCGAAGCCACGTTCGGAAAGGAGGGTTTCCAGCCGATCCGCGACCGGCACATTGGAGGTGCTGCTTTGAGAAGGGATCGCGATTAGATCGGAGGCCAACTGAACAGTATCGGTGGACATTAGACTTCCCTGAAAAGGTGAGGAATTGATTAAAGGTTTGGCTGAAGTTTCGACAATACACCCGAATCATAGACACCAGATTCTGTCACCATTACATCTATAGATGGCTGAAGGTAACTTATGAACAGCAGATTTCTATCCTGCACCCGGGCGATCGTCGCGTCCATCGTATTTGGCGGCTTCGTGTTGATCCTTGGCAGCTCACAGATCGCTGCGGATGCGCCCACCTCCAAGGGGGAGAAGAAGTGCTGCTGTCCAGACACGTCTGCCCAATCAAGCCCGTGCAATTGCGTTAAATGCGCGTGCAACTGCGGGTGTGACGACCACGAGTAATTCTGTCCATCCACATAACTGAGAATTAACATGGCTGGTTTTGGCCGCTTGTTCAACAATCTGACCGATCAGGTTTTTAAGGATCGATTTCAACCTCGTATCGCCAACGTCTGGAACAGAGCTGCCAGCCGAACGGCGCATCTATTTGACAAGGCCAGCCTGAACGACAAATCCCATGGAGTTGTAAAGGCTCAAATCGAAACGAAGGCAGACGAAGCAACCGTGGATGTTCAGGCTGTTTCAGCGGCC
>JAQBXN010000170.1 GCA_027625095.1 Planctomycetota bacterium
CTTCCGCCCCTCCGGGGCTCGAAATGGGTTCCACTCCTTTTCCTGGGGCTTTCGCCCCAGGCTACATGCTGACGTCCCTCCGGGACTGGAGAAACCACATAGGCACGGACAGGCAAGATCGAGGAACTCAAACTGCCGAGAAATGGGCAAGAACGTCTGGGCCGCGACACTAGTCCAAACTTCCATTCTTATTCAAGAATGAGTCGCGAGTCTCACTTGCCGATTCAGATTCCTTCCATCCTCCGTATCGGCGAGGCACTTGTTGAGAAGGGTGCGGGCCATGGCGCGATACTTTTGCACATTCGGATGAAATGGAAATATTTTCGAGAATGGCTGATGCAGGCGTTCCGTTTCGACGTAATTGTCGGAATCGCGCATCAACTCGCCCAGCAGGAGTGGAGACAGCTCAAATCCTGTCAGGTCGGTATTTAATTCTTCGTAGGTGGAGTGCTTCGAGGCGGCAACCATGCTGCGGTAAAGCTCTGCCGAGCCACCCGACTTCTCCACCTGGTTGAACAGAAGCCAGGGCTCAAATTTAGAATTGACCTGGTAGCCAGGATCATTTCGCCGCAACCTCGATTCGAGCTCGATATAGCGGTAAAAAGCAAGTTTGGCGCATGAATAACCGCTCACCAAATCCCGGGGAGTGGTCACGATAATGACTTCATCCGCGCAGTGGGCAAAATCGAGAACCTGCAGTGAGAGTCCTGCCCCGAGGTCAAAGAGCACGATGTCAAAAGAGAGACTCACCTGGGCAAAGGCCTTCATGAATCGTAGACGTTGAAAGTATTTCATATTCGTCAGTCGCATCTGGCCTGATTCACCGGGGATGACGAAGAAGCCGAACGGCGTATCCAGAACGGTGCTTTCGATATCCACCTTCTGGTCAAGAAAATCAGCGAGCGTGTGCATGGGAAAGAGCCGCAGCTTGTTGGATATATCCGCGTTCCCGATATCCGCATCGATCAGCAGAACCCGAAAGCCCATCTCTGCAAATGTGTAAGCAAGATTGATGCTGGTGTGGGTCTTACCAACTCCGCCCTTGTTGGACAGAATTCCGAAACTGCGTGACTGGCTCGAAGATCGCTGCATCCCCTTCATTTCACGCAGCAATTCCTGCCTCAGAAGGCTGGCCTGGTGCATCTGAGCCGTGGCCCGGGTATAAGCATCATCAATTGCCTTAAGAATGCCGGAGCGCTTGCCCGCCACCACGTTAAGCCGTTCGCCGCTGATCGTGTGCATGTCTTTAAAGACCTGCTTCAACGTCGGGTCTGACATCACCAGAGTTAGTATGCCTTCACCATCCCGAATCGGCAGACAGGCGTTTTCTCTCAGATAGGATTCGGGCACCCGCATAAGTGTCTCCAAATCCGCACGGTACTCAGTCAGATCGATCTGCTGAAGATTCAGAATGTGGCCGAGCACACTGACAAGTTGTTCCTCTGTACAAACCGCCAATTGGATGAGCGCGTCGTCGATAGACACTCCCTGCCGGCTGGCGAAATGCACCACGCTCGCCACGCGGTTTTTACGCAGCACTCGGTGCCGGACCAAAAGGTCGACCAGCGCATCGCTGATAGGCGGCCGGGAATCGGGCCGCTGATTCCGAACTATAAGGAAAGAGCGAGTCTCTAGTTCATCCGGATCCATCATTTACTCCAATGGGAATACTTAATTATGTGCATAAAAAATTGGTGGACAACAAGGGACTACTGGTGTCGCATTTCATATGATTTGAAGGGTACCGTGCCGTAGAAACGTAATAATCATTCATTCCGGTTTTCGAAGATGATCTCATGCAATTTGCCTTCCTGATCCTGACACTCTGGCTTCCTCATTTGGTCTGCGAGGAAACCTCACCCAATCCGGCCGAAGAGATCGACAAGTGGCTCGCGGCACTTAAAACCGGGGACATCGAACAACGCCGAAATGCGGCCGAACAACTTGGCGCTCTGGGCCCGGCTGGCATCAATGTGGTTCATCCTCTCGGCCAGGCATTGCTGGATGCGGATGCCGGAGTACGCATGAAGGCGGCCTTTGCCCTCACCAAGATTTGTCCGGAAATGGAATCAAAGACCATCGCGCTGATCGATGCGGTCAAGGGGGCTGCGCCTCTCGCCGGCTTAGTGGGACTGGATGTTCTCGAGGATTTCGGTATCAGCCTCGCCCCTTCACCCAGGGAGCTGATGACCCTCCTTACCAACCGCAACCCGATGGTTCGCAGCAACGTCGCAGTAGCCCTCGGAAGACAGGGAACAGCATCACAGGAGGCAACTTCAGCACTTCTGGCAGCTCTGGCGGATGAGGACTTGTCGGTCAGAAATTCTGCTGCCTGGGCCCTTGGTTGGGTTGGCTACTGGCGCCACGAAGAGATCGCACGTGGCCTTGGGGATCCGGAAACGAGCGTGAGACGAGGTTGCGCGCTCGCGCTTTCGCGGATCGGTTCTATTGCGGCCCAGTCTACTCCTGCGCTCATGAATATCCTTCAGTCTGACAGCTCTGAGGTGAAAGTGGCCGCCCTCAATGCCATAGGCCAGATGGGAGCATTCGGCAGGTCGAATCCTAAATTGGTTATTGAGCACTTGCAGAACTTCGATGAAACCGTCCGACAGGCTGCAGCAGAGGCGTGCGGCAATCTAATCATCAAAGATTCAGTCAGTTCCCTTCTCAAGCTGCTGAATGATGAGTCTCTGCTGGTGAGGCATGCGGCGGCGAAGGCGTTAGGAAAGTTGGGAGTAGCATCCCCTGGAGTTGTCAAAGCATTGTTGGAACAGATTGGACGCGAGCCCCAGATGGTGGGTTCCTCAGTGCTGGCCCTGGGTCGGATTCACGCGCCGTCAGAAGTTGTTTTCGCTGCGTTTGACAAGCTTTCAAAAAACGAATCATCAGAGGTCCGAAAAGCAATCGCATTCGCTTTGGGCCGAATCAAAGGGCCGGCTGGGGAGCGCGTCGCACTTCTGCGAGGACTTTTGAAAGACTCGGAACGGCTGGTACGAATCGAAGCCGTTCTCGCCCTGGGGGCTTTGGGAATTCTTGGACGGGAGGCCGCGCCTCAACTCTATACAGTGCTGACCGGCGAGGATTCCCTTCTCTCATCTGAGGCAAGCAAAGCATTATCAAGCCTGAATGAGACAGCGGTGCCCGTTTTTATCCGGGCACTGAAATCAGGGAAGGCAATTCGTGAAGCGGCAATTCGTCTGGGTGACATGGGTGAGAAGGCAGTAAACAGCCTGGAAGTATTAAACAAATCTTTCGAGACCACGGCCGACCCCGAAGCCCAAATCCAGCTCTGCCTGGCTATATGGAAGATATCGGGCGCGACAGGAAATGTGGCCGCGATCCAATCGCATCTGAAACATAAGCAGGCATCCGTTCGGATGTCCGCCGCGGACGCCTTAGCCAAAATCGGGGTCGCCACGGATGCACTCCAGTTGCTGAACATGTCTCTCACTGACCCCAACTGGGAAGTGAGGGTTGCGGCAGCCAATGCCTTATACCGATCCGGCGTTCCAACCGATGCCTTTCAATGCCTGCTAGCTGGTCTGAAATGTTCAGATCCTGGCGCCCGCGCCTACGCGGCAAATGTGCTGGGGGGCTCAGGAGACCAGAAAGCTCTGCCGCACCTCCGAATAGCGCTGCTGCATGATTCCGGTCCGTACGTCCGGCTGTCTGCCGCACTTGCGCTCTGGTCACTGGCCAGGTCCACGGAGGGCATTCCGGTAATTGTTCACACACTTCGTTCACGAGACAATCAACACCGGCTTCTCGCGTTGTATGCACTTTCACAAATGGGGCCTGAGGCGGCTGTTGCTTCCAACGCTGTCTTTGCCCTCCTCGGCGATGATGAAGAATCGATCCGGCAGGCCGCGGCGGAAGCGCTGACAAGTTTGCAATAGCAATGAAATCAGATGCCACAGAGCCCCGCCGCCGGCGTCGAAACGAGATTGGCTTTCCGTGTTCAAACCGATACTCTCCCGCCCAATTTCCACCTCTTGAAGGAACGTCATGCCTGAACTTGAAACAAGAAGACTCGGGAGAACAGAAATCCAGGCCAAAGCTCTTGGTCTTGGCTGCGCATGGTATGGCTCTGATAAGAGCAGTCAGAAAGACACCATTGAAGGCGTTCAGAGAGCCATAGACCTCGGCATTAATTTCGTGGACACATCACCCCACTACGGTGACAGCGAGTTGCGTCTGGGGCCAGCATTGGCAGGGGGTAATCGTGAGAAGGTGTTCTTACAAACCAAGGCCGGAACACACCCTGCCCGGCGGGGCGATTATTCGGCGGAGGCAATTCGGATGAGTGTGGAGAACAGTCTGAGACTCCTCAAGACGGACTATCTTGATTCCGTGCTCATTCATGACCCAGGCGATATCGAGATTCCTTTGGCTTCGGGCGCGGGGCTGGACGAACTCTTGAAGATGAAGGAAGAAGGTTTACTTCGTCATACTGGTCTCGGTGTTCGGCAGCATGAATTTCACAAGCGGGCTATTGAGACCGGAAAAGTTGACATTGTTCTGAGCTATCTGGATTACACACTCCTGAGTCAGACGGTTGCGAAGACAACCATTCCGCTCGCCAAAGAACACGATGTCGGGGTCATCCTGGCCAGCATCCTGGGCATGGGCCGCCTTGCCGGGCCGGAACCGTCAAGAGAAAGAGATCCCGAAGCGCATGCCATGTGGGCATGGTGTCAGGAGCGCGGAGTCAGCATCAGGCACCTTGCCATGCAGTTCTGTATTCAGGCTGATATCAACGGGATCGTGATGTTTGGGCCTTCCAACGCGCGGGAGGTCGAAGAGGGCTACCATGACGCCGTGACACCAGTACCGGACGAATTGTGGGATCAGTTTCATGCCCAGTTTGGTATTCGGCCCATTCACTGATCGTCGGCCTGGCACAAAGTAGTCAGAGATCGTCGGCAGTTATGGGAAATGTGGGTGAAACCCTACTTGGCCGGCACGCCCAACTCCTTCAGCTTGGCGGCGATTTCTTCCGCATGTTTAGTCACATTCACGTTCGTCTGGATGTGACTGATGATGCCGTCCTTGCTGATGTATACCGTATGGCGTGCTGAAAATTTGCCGTTGGGATGGAGGACTCCCATCGCTGTAGCAGCGGATTTTTCGGGATCGCTGAGGATCGGATAATCCGCGTCCAGGCTCTTGGCAAACTTGGTGTTCTGATCCACCGAGTCACAGCTTGCGGCAAAATAAGCAACGTCAAACTTCTTGATGAGTTCACCGCTGTCACGCAGCGATTGGCATTGCTTCGTTCAGCCGCCGGTAAAGGCCATCGGAAACCAGGCGATCACGACAGCCTGCTTGCCCTTGAACTGAGCAAGGGAATATTCCTTGCCGTCCGATCCGGTCATCTTGAATTCCGGCGCCGCATCGCCGACTCCGGGCGCGGCATGAATGGTTGCGATCGACAGACCGGAAAGAAACAAAGTTGAGATGAATTTATTCAAGGTCTTCTCCTTTCGTATTACAGAGGTTTGGTAAGTTGTTGGTTTGGCGTGGTTGGATTTCTGATTTTTCCGAAGAAAGATTGTATCGAGCATGGCGAGGATTGATAACGGATACCTACAATACCTTGCGCCGTAGGCGAAAATCATCGATGCCGTGGTAAGTGAGAAACAGCGCGCCGACCGAGGCGACTTTGTCAAAGATTTTTATCAGCAGGCGGTCTTCGCCCGGCCAGGGGTAGGCGAAAAAAACGTCGAACTCGTCCGGCTGGACCTCGAGTTCCTCGTGAGCGCTGCCTGCGTTGACCTCCAGCCAGGCGAAGTCATCCATCGAATCAGCAATTGACTGGCTATCCTGTGGTATGAAGCTGCCGCAGGCCAGTTCTACATCAATATCAAATTCTTCAAGCAACTCTCGGGCTTCATGCACAAGTTCGCTGTTCATTTCGATGCCGTATG
This sequence comes from Planctomycetota bacterium, assembly GCA_027625095.1. Lineage (GTDB taxonomy): Bacteria > Planctomycetota > PUPC01 > JACPCR01 > JACPCR01 > JAQBXN01. The sequence continues at coordinate 5,928 of JAQBXN010000170.1, forward strand.
AATCGAATTCCAAAAGAGCTGCCAGACCTGCCACCACACCGAATCCGCTGCCCCATTCACAGAAATTACTCCCGCTGGCCATTCCCTCGTCAACGATGATTCGTAAAGCGCCGTACACGCGATCGTAATCGCTTGGGATGAACTCGGCGGCCCTTGAGGGAACCTTGAAGTTATCGATTCGCCGGCCCGCCTCTTCAAGGAATTCTGCTATGTGAAGCGGTATCTCAGTGTCTTTGACGATGATTATCAGTTCTTCAAGTGCCATTCTGAGATAATACAGATTCCGTAGGATTGCTGCCTGCATCAGACATGCGGGTAAGACATCGGTTAATCCTTTTTCAGAAAGAACTCACCGTTCCACCCATAGCCATCTTCCTCGAATTCTCGGAAGCGCTCCTTACTTCCCACTTTGTTCTCGCAGAGCCAGCGGACGAACCTTCCTTTAATCAACTTTCCGAAATGGCCGGCGGATTTCTTCTTCCCTGATTTCTCCACAAAAAACTCCACCTCGATCCCATTCTCATAGGAAACTGCTTTCTTATGGGCCTGAGGGAGCAGGTCGATCACCATGCAATCGGAAAGTTCTCTGGCAATCAATGGATGCCAGTAATCTGCAGCCTCAAGCTTCTCAATCTTCAGTTTGTAGTCAGGAATGGGACGTTGCGGTTCGACCAATCCGAAGATCGCAGAGACGATCCGAACATGCCTGTCGAAGAACACCTGCGAAGCATTCTCTAGAGACGAATAATCGATGCCCTGATAGACGACCCCGGTGTATCGTTGGATGGCGGGCATAGTGGCCGTCCGCAGCAGGTTCCGGTTGGCCTCAATCGCGGCGGCCATTGCGCCCCCCTTCACACCAAGTAATTTTTCCCAGTTGCCCTCAAAGGTAGTCAATCGTTCGATCATCTCCTTCACAGGCGCTTTGACGCGCCTTAATGGTTTCCCCTCGCCCCCCGGAGTTTTGCCTTCCGAAGGTGGGATGAGAATGCGAAGATCTTTTTGTGTCATAATGTTTGCGGGGTCAGGTGAAAAACTTTGTTAAGACCTGACAGGTGCTTCAATGATTCAATTATATGCTCCTCAAGGTCTGCCCGTTGCGTTTGTACTCTTGATTACGCCAACGGATGGCAAACCGATACAGCGGATAAAGAACAGGACCAAATCCATCCGTTGTATCGATTTGCCATCCGTTGGAACTTTCTTAATTTTTGTTACGGACAAGGGCAACGGTAGGATAGCCGTCCCTTTTATCCTTCGACAACCACAACATTACATCATGAAGCCAAGCCATCTCGTCATAAACATCCTGTTGCTCGCCCTGGTATCGAATCGCCACCTTTCTGCAGATCCCGCGAATGAATGGAAAATCCTCCAGGCATCCCTCGCAGTAAAGATGAAGAGCATTGAAGGGCCGCAACAGCTTGTACCTCTGTTCGAATCCCTGGAAAGTTTTGTGAAGGAACATCCAGGCACTAATGAAGCGAGCATGGCGCTTTGCAATCTGAGTTCGCTGTTGACGCAGATTGGAAAAATTGATGCTGCGATCTCAGTGCTGGAGGGGGCCAGCTCTCATACCCTGGACAAAGAGATATTGGCTTCCATTCAAGCTCAGATTACCAGGCTGTCGGTAAGGCCCGGGGGGAGGCCGCCCGATTTCAGGGCGAAAACTCTGGACGGCAAGGATGCCTCGCTCTCCGCTTATAAGGGCAAGAATCTTCTCTTTATTATCTGGGCTACCTGGTGCGGTCCATGCCGCGGGGAGACTCCATTCCTGAAAGAGGTTTACCAGGAATTCCCACGCGCGAAGTTCGATATCCTCGGCGTCAGCCTGGATGAAAACAAGAGTGCCCTGACCGGTTATCTCAAGCAGCACGAAATGCCGTGGCCCCAGATCTACAACAAAGATCAGAAACCGGGTGAAGGCATTGACGTCCTATACAACACGACCAATATCCCTTTGATCATTTTGATTGGACCGGATGGTAAAATCATCAAGCCGGGACTCAGGGGACAAGATTTGAAAAAGGAAATCACCGCGGCACTGGACAGCCAATCCAAGTCCGAAGTCAACCAATAATCAAAGTCTGATCCATCGGCGCGTCCCCGCTGCCCGGGACTTGTGACAACAGTTTGCTCAATGCCTGTGTGTGTGTGGATGAGGTCCGGGCCGCGTTCTGCAGTGTGGCAAGCAGCAGCGGGGTCAAGTCCTGCAAAAGCTCCGTGGCTGTCTGGTAACGATCGTCTGGATTCTTCGCCATCAATCTCTGGATTATGCGGCAGAGGTTCAGGGGGACTTCTGGTTTGAGCTCGTACAACGCTTTGGCCATCTGCGTCATCTGGCGGGTGATCACTTCGTCATGGGTCTGACCTTCAAAAGGATATCTGCCGCTCAAAGATTTGTAGGCGGTGCAGCCCAGTGAGTATAAATCGGAACGATTGTCCACCGGCTTGCCTGCTGCCTGCTCGGGGGACATGTAATGCGGCGTACCAACGATGCTCCCCTCAGCCATCTTCGTATTCTCAGCGTTGATGGCGTGCCCCAAATCGCCGATGCGGATATTCCCGTTCTTATCCAGCAGTAGATTGTCCGGTTTGATATCTCGATGAACGATCTTTTGTGAATGCGCGTATTCGAGTCCTCTGGCTACATCGGACATCATCCGCAGGCCCTCCAGAACCGAGAGGCAGCCCTTCTGGCAAAGGTCATCCTGTACACATCCCAATTCAAAATATTCCATCGAGTAAAAATAATGGCCCTTGTCGCTTCCGACATCGAACACCTGCACCACGCAAGGATGCTGTAATCTCCCAGCGCCCTGGGCCTCCTCCACAAATCTCTTCACATAAGATTCATCTCTGGCGAATTCTTCGGAGAGGACTTTTAAGGCGACCTCTCGCTTCATGGATTGCTGCTCCGCCAGGTAAACGGTCGCCCGCCCGCCGCGGCCAAGCCTCCGTGTGATTCTGTAGCCGCCCAGTTCCTGTCCGATTAAACCGGCCCACAGTTGAGCCTCCTGGTCCGACACAAAATAGAGGTTTGTATTCCCTATCTGAATGTTATCCCCATACTGCAGTGGCCCACGGGTCAGTGTCTGCCCGTTCAGCATGGTGCCATTCAGGCTTCCCTTGTCAGAAACCGAGAATACTCCATTTTCTTGTTCGAGAACAAAATGCCTGCGTGAAGTCAGCGGGTCGAAAAGCCTCACCGTGCAGTTTACATCTCGCCCAAAGGTCAGGGTGCCCTCTCCCAGGGGAACAACACGCCCCTTATCAGGCCCACTTGCAAAGATTATCTGAGCCACGTGATTCCTCTGACGAAAAAAAACATCGGGGAGAGAGTTTCGTTCCCCCCACCGAGCACAATTCCGAGAGCAGAATTGTGTTCCGTTCCTTGATCGTTTTCTAGTTATGCCTGCTCATCTTACCACCAATGGCAACATTTGAAATGGGTATACCCACTGTTAGACTGCGGCAGTCTCTCACGCATTCCGTTGCCACTTTATGAAAATTGGCCAAAAGGACCTCAATGACAAGATCTTGGACATTCCTGAGGGATACAGCCGTCATTGGCAATGGACTGAAGGGGTTGGCCATTGGCCTCTTGTGCAATGTCTATTTCTTCGCGAGACAAAACCTTGAGGACCTTGTAGAGGCCATTGCCCTTTGGCTGAAAGATCCCTCTCATGAGGCAGGCCGAGAAATCGAGATACTCCTGAATTCGGCGGCAGACATCTCCAATCTCGGCCGGAATATGCTGGGAAGTGGTTACCTCGTGGTCGGTATTCTGGTGCTGGTAAGTACCGGCATAATGGGAGTTTTTGATGGTCTGCGGGAGCGCCGGGTCCGTGAACTGCAGGCAGAAAGTGAAAGCCGAACCAAACACCTTACTGAAGCCCAGAAACTGCTTACCATTGCCCAGCGCCGCCTGGCGCATTCGGAACGTCTCGCTGCCATCGGCCGCATGGCCGCCGGCGTGTCTCATGAAATCAACAATCCACTGGGGGCCATCATCGGCCACATCCGCCTCATCGCAATGCAAATCCCAGAAGAGGATAAGGAGAAACATGCATACCTGGAAGTCGTCCAAAAGGAGGCCCGGCGAATCCGTGAAATCGTACGAGGCCTGAATGACTTCGCGCGCAGTAATCCCGATCCGGCGGAATTGCGAAAAAGCACGGTCGACATTCACACCGTTATTCACGAGGCACTGGATGCCTTTCGGCCGCGTTTTTATGATACGAACATCGAGGTTGAGATCAGCCTGGATGCGCCCAATGCCACCGTATTTGGCCGCAAAGATCATCTTCGCATGGTGCTCAACAACCTTATTTCCAACGCGGCGGAATCTATGCAGGACGGGGGTACCGTCATATTGACTACTAACCTCAGTACTCTCGATAAGGATGACATGATGGCCCTGAAAGGCTCAATTTCCGAGGCCGAGGGCCTTACGAGCGATGTCCACCGCCTGATGGGGCAGGACGATGAATTCTCCATGCCAATGATGCTCGAAGAGGGCGATCCTGTTTTGAAAATCGAAGTTATCGATCACGGACAAGGCATGTCCGCCGAGCTTATTGACAAGGTGTTTGAGCCGTTTGTTACCACCAAAGAGGTCGGGTATGGTCTTGGGCTTGGTCTCGCCATCACCTACAGCATCGTGCACAGCCACGGTGGTTTTATTGATGTGCATTCCAAAGTTGGTAAAGGCTCACAATTCACCGTCGTGCTGGCCTCTGCTCAGCAAACTACTGAAAACACAGACGTAAAGTCCAGGCTGTCAACGAAAGCGATCTGAAATGTCCGTCTCTCAAGCTTTGAATGTCCTTGTCATTGATGACGAACCTTCCATGCGCAGCGTTTGCGAAGGATTTCTGCGCTCTTTCGGCCATACCGTCGATTCGGTTGGAAATGGCGAAAGCGGCCTCTCAAGAATTGAGGAATCATTTTACGACTTGGTTATTACTGACTACAAACTGCCGGGCATGGATGGCCTCCGGGTATTGCAGAAAGTCAAGGACAAGAGCCCGAATACCGAAGTCATTATCATGACTGCCTATGCTGATATAGAGTCAGCGGTGCAGGCGGTCCGGTATGACGCGTTCGATTATCTACCCAAGCCGTTCGAACTCGAAGAAATGCAGCGGGCGGTGAGGAAACTTGAGCGCATCAAGAAGCTCACAGTTGAGAATCGACTGCTCCGCAGCCAGCTAAAAGAGGATTACGGTTTCGAACGGATCATAGGAGATTCCGATGCATTGAAAAGAGTCCGTCAGATTGTTCAACGGGTAAGCCAGGAAAACGCCACCGTCCTGATCGAAGGTGAAAACGGAACCGGCAAGGAACTGGTGGCCAAGGCCATCCACTACAACAGCCCGAGGGCCCCCAAGCCCTTTGTGCCCATCGATTGCTCCTCCATACCGCCAGGCCAATTCGAGGTCGAATTATTCGGTCAGGATCGTGGTGGCGCTGGCAATTACAAGGAAGGCCTTCTCAAAATGGCTGATGGAGGTACCGTTTTTCTTGATGAAATTGGAGAGATCCCGATTGAGATGCAGGTCAAACTTCTCCGGGCATTTCAAGAAAACTCAGTACGGCCAGTGGGAAGTGTCAATGCTGTCAAACTGGACGTTCGTGTTATCGCTGCGTCCAACACACCCCTCGAAGAAAACATTCGGGCAGGCCAGTTTCGGCAGGAGTTCTACTACCTCCTGAATATCGTCAACATCACGCTGCCGGCCCTTCGCGAAAGACGTGAAGACACCCAGCCACTGGTGGCGCATTTCCTCAAGACCAAGGGCACCGGCAACCGCCGCTTGCATGGGATCAGCCAGGACGCGCTAGAATCCATCAGTTCCTACAGTTGGCCTGGAAACGTCAGAGAATTGGAAAACCTTGTCGAGCGTGCGCTGGCTCTGGGTATGTCTGACAGAATAGAAAAGGAAGACCTGCCACCTTCAATATTGAGGGCAAGCAGGATTGGTGTTTCTTCGACGAATGACAGCAGTGATGACCTGAAACCGCTGGAAGAAATTGAAAGGGAAGCGATCTTCAGGACCCTCGACCGAACCGGCGGCGATAAAATGCTCGCTGCTCAGATCCTTGGTATCGACAGAAGCACCCTCTATCGCAAATTGAAACGGATTTGATGCTTCTCCAGGTCAGTTCCAAACAGCGTGATCAGTTCATCGATATCACCGGAGATGTCCAGCGAATCGTAAATGATGCGGCCATCCAGTCCGGCCATGTCATAGTTTACGTCCCTCATACTACTGCCGGGATCACCATCAATGAAAACGCGGACCCCGATGTGGTTCACGACATGCTCAGACAACTCGATGTCATGGTGCCGTGGTGCCAACCATTTTACAGGCATGCCGAGGGTAACAGCGCTTCGCACGTAAAGGCATCCATGATGGGTTCGTCCGTCACAGTTTTGATCGAAGGTGGCCACCTGCTTCTCGGTACCTGGCAAGGCATCTGGTTCTGCGAATTTGATGGCCCAAGGCACAGGAAAGTTCACCTCAAGCTAACAAACGATTCACTATGAGCGCCGACTATCGAGATTACCTCTCAGACCTGATCTCCGAACTTAAGGCACAGTGGCCGGATAACCGCACCATCAATATCGTCTGCCACGGACATAGTGTACCCTCCGGTTACTTCGCGACCCCAATGGTCGATACCTTCAATGCATACCCCCATCTGCTTCACAAAGGCCTGAAAGAGCTCTACCCCTTTGCTGTCATCAACGTCATTGTCACTGCTATCGGTGGCGAGCACTCCGCCAGCGGCGCCAAACGATTTCATGAAGACGTCCTCTGCCACAAACCGGACGTTGTCACCATTGATTACGGCTTGAATGATCGCCGCATTGGTTTCCTGGAAGCCGAGACCGCCTGGCGGTCCATGATTTCCGAATCGCTGGAATCGAACGCCAAGGTCATTCTCCTGACGCCAACGCCGGATACCTCCGGTCTCAAAGATCCTGGCGCCGAAAACTGGATGGCACTCCAGGGCCATGCCGCCCAAATTCGTGAACTCTCGGATGAATTTGGAATCGGACTCGCTGACAGCATGTCCGCCATCGAGCGCCATTCGGATACTTCCGGGGATATCACCGACTTCCTTTCATGGTCGAATCACCCGAACCGTAAGGGACACAAAATCGTCGCCACCGAGCTGATGCGCTGGTTTTCCATTACGTGAAACCAGCCGCCAGAAGAACACATTGAGAATAACCATCGCCCATACTGTTCTCTTCGCGTTCCTCGCCACTCGAGCAGTCGACGCGGAGGGATATAACAAGATAAAGGCCAGGAAATACATCTCCGAGGCCCTGCCGGATAGAGCGGGTGTTGAACCCAAAAACCCGCGCCGACTGCTCGTCTTCTCCAAAACCAATGGTTTCCGACACGACTCGATTTCAAGCGGCGTTATGTCCTTGCAAATGCTTGGGGAAAAAACCGGCGCTTTCACCGCGGTGCATTCAGAAGATGCCGGCATATTTGAAAAGGAAAGCCTCGTCACATTCGATGCGGTCTGCATGTTGAACACCACACGAGAGGTCTTTTTACCCAGGAACATGGAAGAGATGTCGGAAGGGGATCGCAAGAAAGCGATCGAGACGGACGAACGTCTCAAAGCAAACTTCAAATCCTTCGTGGAAGGTGGTAAGGGACTCATCGGGTTTCATGCGGCAACGGACACATTCTACCAGTGGGCCGACTACAGCCTGATGATGGGTGGACTCTTCAGCGGACATCCCTGGCATGAGGAAATTGGGGTCAAGATCGAAGAGCCCTCTCACCCGCTGGTCGCCGCGTTTGAAGGAAAACCATTCAAAGTGGTAGATGAGATTTATCAATTCAAGAAAGGCTTCTACTCTCGAGATCGCCTGCGCGTTCTTCTTTCGCTCGACCTCAGCTCGGTAAAGAACGAGGGCGGCAGAGACGACCGCGATTACGCGCTCGCCTGGATTCGGAACGTGGGCAAGGGTCGCACCTTCTATACCGTCTTCGGCCATCGCGACCAGATCTTCTGGAACCCCGTCCTGCTGAAGTTCTTCCTGGATGGCATCCAATTCGCGATGGGCGACATCGAAGCCGACGCGACACCGAGCAAAAAATCGGAAAAGTAACACGTAGTTCCAGGCTGCATTCCGTTGCTTGGCATGGTGCCTTCAAACTCGCAAACGCGCTCTGGATATCGCCTACCGCACGATATCCGCCCAGAGAGCGCTCGTCTCTCGAGCGGCGCCTACTGTCAACAGCGAACGCAAAACTTCTGGAACGTCCGCCATCCTTGCTTTTGCCAGTTGAGGGATGCCTACTTTTCCAGACTCCCTTACCTCGATGATTTCCG
>JAQBXN010000171.1 GCA_027625095.1 Planctomycetota bacterium
GATTTCGTCGTAATCGTTGGTGGCTATTCCGGTCCGGAGCCCTATGGGCACTCCGGTGGTATCGATGTACTCGGCGGTCTTCCCCTGGCGCACAAGGACGGGGCCTGGATGGCCGGCACCGACCACACGGAGTTCTCTGGTCTTCGTGTTCAGTACCCCATAAATGATGGTGAAGTATTGTTCGGTATCGTCATCAACAAATCTTTCGCTCAATCTGCAGACGACCTCTTTAGGGGACGAGATGCGGTACTCAGCCGAGCCGTCACTCTGCGCTCTGAGGACTGAGGTTGGATCGCTGCCAGACAACATCCTGCTCAAAGTTACGGAGAGCAGGGCGGCTGGTACGCCATGCCCGCTGACGTCGATGACAAAGAGAGCAATGTTCTGGTCATCGAGTGGAACGATATTGAGCGTATCTCCGGCAAGTTCGTCGCAAGGTTGAAACGTCCACGAAAAACGGACTCCCGGGCAGTCTGCAAGATCGGTGGGTAGAAACGCCTTCTGGATCTCCGCGGCGGCATCCAGGTCCCGCGTCATGCGGTCGTTTGCTGAAGCAAGACTGAGATTGGCTTCTTCGAGTTGGTGGTTCTGCTGCGCCAGGCTCTGTTCGAGATTGATGATCCGTTCGCCGGCTCTGACCCGGACTCGCAATTCGTTTCGATCGAAGGGCTTGGTCAGGAAGTCATCGGCGCCGGCTTCCATGCCTTCGACAATGTCCTGCTTTTCGGCACGTGAGGTAAGGAGCAGGATGTAGACATAGCTGCTGATGAAAGCGTCTCGAATCCTTTTGATCAGTTCGAGCCCATCCATTTCAGGCATTTCCCAATCAGTGATGACGATTTGAAAATCTTGATTTTCGAATTCCTCAAAGGCGAGCTTGCCGTTTTCAACGGCAACGACGTCGTAACCCCACCTCTTGAGGTAGCTCTGAAGTCTTACCCTCGTAGTCTTCTCGTCTTCAGCCAGTAATACGCGCATATATATATGTTGTGTGAGTCGGTGCCGGGCCAGGGACTATTGCACCGGCATCAGGTGGGGCGGCCCTTTTTTGAGACAGGCTGCCACTTATATGAAATCGAAATGGGTTGTAAAGTGGTGGGGTACGGCCAAAGGCTGGCCGCCTGTGGCCACGTGGGAATTGCAGTTTTGCTTATCCGTTTTGGATGATTCCTTCGAGTGCTTCGCGCAGTCGGTTGAGTTCCAGTTCCAACTTTTCACACTGCCCGGCTGCGGTATCGAGGTCGTTGTTCTTGCCCATCAATTCGAGGGCGAGTGCAGTCTCAAATGCGGCGACGGCGAAGAAGTTCCCCGCGCCTCCCTTCAATGTGTGGGCCGCGGTGCCAACGGCTGGTGCGTCGCCGTGCTCGATGGCGGTTTTGAGCTGCTCCAGAATTTCAGGGGACTCTTCATAGAATGCTTCCAGGAGTTCCTGCAACAGTTCAAGGTCGCCATCGTATTCCTCGAGCAGACCTTGCTCATCAAGGATTGCCAGAGTTTCTTCCGGTTGCGGGGTATCCTCACCTGCTACATGCTCAGGTTCTGATGTCTCCTCATCCTTTTGCTCTGTTTTATTAAATCTGGACAGAGTTTCGTAAAGCACTTTCCGGCGGATGGGCTTTGAGATGTAATCATCCATTCCAGCGCTGATACAGCGTTCCCTGTCTCCTTTCATGGCGTGGGCGGTCATGGCCACGATGGGGACGTGTTTGCCGGTTTCTTTCTCACGTTTTCGAATGGCAGCCGTTGCTTCGAATCCATCCATTTCCGGCATCTGGATATCCATCAGGATGACGTCAAAGTCTTTTTCGCCAGACAGTTCAAAAGCCTCTATGCCGGTATTGGCTACCGTAACTTTGTGATCATGCCGCTGCAGGAGCTTGGTAGCCAGCATCTGATTTGGGAGATGGTCTTCTGCGAGAAGAATATTGAAAGATCGAGACACTCGAAATTTATCGGCGCCATCATCTATCCTTCCCGAGTCCATCTTCTTGTCTGTAAACGCCATCAAAATGGCATCCAGTAAGGTCGACTGTTTTATGGGCTTTGTAAGGTATGCGGCAGCATTAAAGTCCCTGGCCATTACTGCACCCTCTGAGGTGCGGGCAGAAGTCAGCATCATGACTTTGGTGGTCTTGAGATCCTCCTGCTCGCGAATCCATGCCAGGAACTGGAAACCATCCATTTTGGGCATATAGACGTCGGAAAGCACAAGTTGGAAAGGCATCTCCTCCAGGATGGCAAGTTGGAGCGCTTCCATGCCCGCCAGAGCACTGTCAACCACAACCGGGCTCATCTTCCACTGCGTAAGTAATTCCTTCTGAATGAAGCGGTTTGTAGAGTTGTCGTCGACGATCAGGACTTTCAGGTTGCTGAGACTGCTCAATTCGGCAGGTTCAGTCCGTTCGACTTTGCTCAATTTCAGCCGCAGGTTGAAGAAAAAGGTGGTGCCTTTTCCCTCCACGCTTTCAAGCCTGAGCTTACCATTCATTAATTCCACGAGTTGTGAGGAGATGGCCAGGCCCAGACCGGTGCCTCCATATTCCCGTGTGGTGGAAGCATCAGCTTGTTCGAAGGCATTAAAGATCGCCTCCTGCCGGTTTACGGGGATTCCGATGCCGGTATCAGCTACTGAGAATATAAGATTTACCCAGCCGTCTTTTTCTGATTCCAGAGAAACAGTGGTTACGATCTCACCCTTCTCGGTAAACTTGATCGCGTTGCTGATCAGGTTTACGAAGATCTGCCGCAACCGGCCGGGTCACCAAGAACGCCCTCGGGAACTTCCGGTTTGACGTGGCAGGCCAGTTCCAGGCCCTTGTTGTGCGCCCGCAGGGCAAGAGAGTATGGGTCGTGTCCGCGATGGTATCCCGCAGATTGAACGGGATTTCTTCCAGGTCCAACTTTCCCGCTTCGATCTTAGAGAAATCGAGGATGTCGTTGATGATGGATAACAACGCTTCGGCGGAACTCTGAACCGTATCGAGATACTGTCTCTGCTCCGGGTTCAACTCGGTATCCATGGCGAGCTCGGTCATACCGATTATGGCGTTCATCGGCGTCCGAATCTCGTGGCTCATATTGGCAAGGAACAATCCGCGGGCCTCATTAGCGGATTCGGCGAGTATCTTGGCGGCATCCAGCTCGACAGTGCGTTCATTCACCCTGTTCTCCAGAGTGCGGCTGTAGTCTTCGAGCCGGTCATACGAAACCTTGAGCTGGCCGGTCATATCCTTGAATGTTCGAGACAGGAGGCCCAGCTCATCGGTGGAATTCACCTGGATATCGGAAGCCGCATCAAAATCGCCGCTGGCAAGCTTGTACGCCGATTTGGTCAGACTGCTCAGCGGGCGCGATATGCTGTTGGAGATCCAGAGAACAACAGTAACGCCGATCAAGACGAACAGGGATGAAGTCAAAAGAGTCTTAGAGATCATTCTCCGTACCTGCCTGGCGATTTCTTTCTCTGACTTAACGATTTCTTCTTTGAGCAGCTCCAGTGAAAAGCCCAGCCGCAGCGTCCCCCATTGATCGGCGCCAACCTGGATGGGCGTAATCATCTCCAGAATATCTTTTCCCCCTTCTTTGATTTCATTCATCGCCGGTTTCGTCTGCCCGGCTGCGAATTCTGCTTCCGGACCTTCGATTGTCTCTTGTTCGAGGTCTGGTTTCCGGGTGTGCACGTAAGCCTTTCGCTCGCTGTCCATCAGAATCGAAAAACTCAATTCTTGGTCATCGGCGACAGCCTTGTTAAGGACTTCATTGAGGTTTGAAAAATTAAAGGCCGAGAGGTCGTTTTCTGTCTGCTTGGTGAGATTCTGGGAGAGTGTCTTCCCGCGCTGAACAAGGACCTCTTTCATCAAGACCACCCGGCGTTCCAATTCCTGACGAAGAACAGTCTTCTGTCCGGAAATCTGCACCCAGGTAAGGATGGTCAAGAGACCGACAATCAGACCGATTAATGTGACGAGGAGTTTCCATCGGATGCTTCGTTTGATCTCGAAGCTCTGAATCCTGGCTACCTGCCGTGTGGCCCCTGAATCATGAGAAGGAGCGGCGTTCCGGAGGGCCTTTGACAATTCATCCGGAGAAAGGTTTTTCATCTGGATGAAATCTTTGGCCCCTGCCACGATTGTTTGACGAGCGAGTGCATCTCCTGTTGCCGTGAGCACGACGATTGAGACCCCGAATTTCTTCAGCCGCTCAATAATCTGGATCCCTTCCGCGTCAGGCAATTTCAGATCGGCGATGATGAGGTCGTAAGGATCGCTTCCAAGCTTGCCCAGAGCGTCCTGTACTGAGGTTGCCAACTCTACGCTGAACTCACGACCTTGAATCTCGCCGAGGCATTTCTTGACCCGCGCCTGCTCCTGCAGGTTGTCTTCGACGAGGAGTATTCTGGTAATGTCTGGCATGATGGAAAGATTATGTGGACTTGTAGCACAGGAGCGTGCGGGGACGTCACTCACAACTCTGGATATTCCAGTTGGACTTTTTATGCCACTCCCTGCTGAGGGTGGAGGCCACGTGACGGCCCGCGACAAAGCGGCGACTAAAGGGAGGCAGCATCAGGTAACTGCAGCCGACTCACTTGATCAACTGGTTTACCGAATCCAAAGCATCTTCGTTGAGTTTCAGATTGTATTTTTTGACAATATTCATGTTCAAGGTGATAGCTGAGCCGGCAGGGTCCTGGAATTTTTCATCTATCGCTTCACCACCCATCACCTCCTCGGCAAGGCTTGCGGCCTGCCGGCCGATGGTCGGAATATCGGGGGAAATCATTATGGCGGGTGAAAATTTGTCCGTGATAAATGCGGTGGAGTAAGTGAATATTGGCTTCTGCTGGCTATCCGCGCTTTTGAAGACTCCCTCGATAGTGGCAGCGTCTTCCAATGCAACTGGATCCGTAATGAGCCAGAGAGCGTCTACTTTGGGCAGGATCTTGTTAAGGCCTTTGGAAACCCCTTTGGTACTGCGAACGGAGTAAGCCTCGATCTCGATACCCACGTCTTCTGCGCTTTGTTTGGCATTGCTGAGCCATTGACGGTTGTAGGTCTTGCTGTAAATGACGCCGATGGTCTTAACGTCCGGGAAGAAATATTTGAACATGGTCAACTGCATGCCGGTATTGAGCTCGTTGGCCACGCCGAAGGTCTCCTTACCTAGCTTGAATCGCTGCCAGTTGATGGCGGATGAGACGATGACTTTACGCGATTCGGCCAAGTCCTGAATCGTCAGATAGGCCTTGCTGCCTATGCAGTAGATCAGGCTTGGATTGATGGAGCGGACGAGGCTTACTGTGCGCTCTGCGGTAGTGCTGGCGAGGTCAATTTCGGTGGTTTTGGCATCGACCGATTCTTTAAAGCTCTGCTGGACGAGCATGTACTTTTGCACGCTCGCCTCTGAATTAATGATCAGGTAGGGGTCTTCAGCGTTCAGGCTGGCGAGTGAGAAGAAGATCAGGCCGATCACCGCCAGACTGGACAGTCCTCCTTGAGACACGCTGTAAACGTGTCCAAGGGGGACTGGCAGGCTGCCTGTGACTGCATTTGTACGCCTCCGATACTTCATCTATCCAACCTCCTTTTCTCGTCATCGCTGAGGTTTTTCCATCCATCCAGGCCGATCATTTTCAGGCGTGTCCGTCCATCAGTATCCATGCCCATAAATACAAGCTTCTGCAGAAGCGACTCGGTGGATTCAGCGCCTCCTTCAGGCACGGCAACGACCGGAAGAAACGTGCCCTCGCTTGTGGCCAACGTTTTGAGTGAGCTATGCTGCTTCTTATTGAGATCGGCGAGTTTGTCCAAGCTGGCCTCGGTGGTAATGGCCGCTCTTGCCATGCCGAAGCTCACCGCCATCAGAGCGTCGATGTCCTTTGGCACGGTCAGGATTTTGAAGGAATCGACGATAGATTTGTTGTCTGGTCCAAGCATCTCGGCCAGCAGTTACTTCGTGTACTCTTTGCTGCCCGCGCTGGCGATCTTCTTTCCTTTCAAGGATTCCAGTGAATCATTGCTTTTGGAGCTTGAAAGGATTTTCCTCTGCGTAGTTTGGTTATTCAGAAGGCCAACCAATACCGGTGTCATATTGAGCTTTGGCTTCTTCCCGCTTGCCAGCAGTTCCATGTTCTCCTTTCGAAGCCTTTGATAATGCCAACTTGAAACGAGAAAAACGCCATTCGTCTTGCCGACAATTTCATCCTCAAAAGTTTCCAGGTCCTTAAAGGGCTGGAACTTACCCTTATGGCCGAAATAAGTGTCGAACTCCGTCTTCAGGGAACTGAAGTTATTTATGTTTGTTTCCTGACTGAAGAAAAAAACAGTCGGAATTTCACCATTCGCCTGACCGATTGACGCGCAGAGCACTATCAGTGCTGTCAGCATCGTGCTGGCAGATTCAATTCTGAATACTGTCTTTCTAGTGACTGAGCACATGCGCCGTTTTTTGTGACTACCGCTGGAACAAGTGGGCGCATTCTATGCATGGGACGGGCGAGCCACCACACTTCTTTTTCGGATAACTTTTGGTACTCCTTCTATGCCGCTGGCGGGCAAATGGATAAAGGAGACGCACTGTGCATGTTCGATCGTGATAGCAAGATGCTGCTGTTAGTTTGACCTCCAAGCGTCTGAAAGCTTGCAGCGGCTTGTTGCGACGATTGGTTGGAACCGAAGCCTCGGTTAGAGTCTTGGTTACCCCTTCTCCGCGTGGCGCGGAGAACGTTTTAGCCGCAAACTGCCAGCTTGTGGCTATGGTTTGATTGCGGCGATTCGGCCGCGTTTAGGATCAAGGATGAAAATGTACAACAGAGGTTCTTTTCTTTCAGCCCCCACCTCCACACCTCCATGCGGCCTGTTCTGATCCACTTCTTCGGTATCCCGATTCATACCTACGGAACCATGCTGGCGATCGCTATGTTCGCCTGTTATTTCCTGGCCAGGCAGACATTCAAACAGGCGGGTCTCAAGCTGAACAGTACCCAGATTATGGACATGTGCGTCCTTTGCGTGATTAGCGGAGTCCTGGGTTCGAGAGTTCTATACATCCTGCAGAATATGGGCTCGTTCACGAGCTTCTTTGACCTCTTTAAGGTCTGGGAAGGCGGCTTGTCGTTCCATGGTGGCCTGATGGGCGGGACAATCGCTATGGTCATCTTCCTTAAGAAGAAAAAGATACCGGTTCTCAGGGCTGGCGACGCGATCATTCCGTGCGTCCTCATTGGACTGTCCTGGGGAAGAATTGGATGCTTTATGAACGGCTGCTGCTTCGGCAGGGTGACCACCGTTCCCTGGTCCGTGAAATTTCCGGAAGGCAGTCCGGCGTTCTATAAACATCAGAACCTGGGATTGCTGGTGGAAGGGGCAACCACTTCACTGGCCGTCCACCCGGCTCAATTCTATGCGACCGTTATGGCAGTGCTGTCGGTGACGATTCTACTGTGGTTGCATGGCAAACAGAAGTTTGAGGGAGCCGTCCTGGCCGGGGCCGCGCTGCTCTATGGACTCGTGCGGTTCGTGCTCGAATTCTTCCGCGATGATGATGCCGCGCTGGCTGCTGGACTTACGCAGTCGCAATTCCTGAGTCTGGGCATCTTTGCCGTCGGAGTGGTGTTGTTAGCTGTGCTTTCCCCCAAATCAAAAGCTAGCCCTTGATGCCTCCTTCAGTCAGGTTGGCCGGATCGAGGATTTCATCGAGCCTCTCCTCTGTAAGGTCCGTCAACTCCAGCGCCACGTCCTTCAGGCTGCGGCCTTCGGCATAGGCGGTCCTGGCCACTTTTGCTCCGAGCTCGTAGCCGATGACCGGATTCAGCGCGGTGACCAGAATCGGGTTCTTATCGACAAGGCTGGCGATACGTTCGCGGTTGACGGTGAAGCCTGCAATGGCCTTGTCCGCCAGGGCGCGAGACGCGTTGCCAATGAGGGTTTCGGACTGCAGGACGTTGTAGGCGATGACGGGCAGCATGACGTTGAGTTGGAAGTTGCCGTGCCCGCCGGCGATATTGATGGTGACGTCATTACCTGTGACCTGAGCGCAGACCATCATGACGGCTTCTGGAATGACTGGATTGATCTTGCCCGGCATGATGCTTGAGCCCGGCTGAAGGCCCGGCAGTACAATCTCTGAGAATCCGGCAATGGGGCCGGAATTCATCCAACGGAGATCGTTGGCGATTTTCATGAGGCTGGTAGCGACGGTTTTTAGCTGCCCGCTCAACTCAACGAGTGAATCTGCGGCTGAAATCGATTCGAATAGATTCGGGTTCGGTATGAACGGCTGCCCGGTGCGTTCCGCAAGGATAGCAGCGACTCTGGCGCCAAACTCAGGATGCGCATTGATGCCGGTACCCACCGCAGTGCCACCAATCGCGAGCTGTCTCACGCGTTCGAGTGCGGCCTCGACTCTCGCCTGGCCTTTGCTGACTTGGGCCGACCAACCACCGAGTTCTTGACTCATACGAACCGGCATGGCATCCATGAGATGGGTGCGGCCGGTCGTAACGACATCGTCAACTTCCGTCGCCTTTGTATCCAACGTGTTCTGCAGATGCTTCAGGCCTGGCAAAAGGTGGTCTCTGGCCTCGAGATAAGCACCGACATTCATCGCGGTTGGGATGACATCATTGGATGACTGGCTCATGTTTACGTGATCGTTGGGGTGCACCTCGCGTCCAAGCCCCTCGGTCGCCAGGGATGCGATGACTTCATTGGCGTTCATGTTGGAGCTTGTGCCCGAGCCGGTCTGAAAAATATCTACCGGAAACTGGCCGTCGTGCTTGCCTTCGGCGACGGCGTTCGATGTCTGCTGGATGGCTGCGGACATATCCTTTTCCATCAGCCCCAGATCTTCGTTCGCCTGAGCACAGGCAGCCTTCACGAGGCCGAGGGCCCGCAGGAAGCTCCGCGGAAAGGTAATGCCGCTGATAGGGAAATTGTTGACCGCTCTCTGCGTCTGGGCTTTATAAAGGGCGTTTGCGGGTACCTGAACTTCGCCGAGTGAGTCTCTTTCGATTCTGTAGTTGCTCATGTTTTGTAAGGAAGATTAAGAGCAAGAGCCTGGTCGCCTTAAACGGTTAAGAAAACCGGGTCAAGGGGTGAGTTTCTTGATGAATGGTTCAAGGCGGAGGTCTGAACCGGTCAAATTTTTCAACAGGTCTCGCCAGAGCCAGCGGGCGCCGTTGGCAAATATTTTTTCATTCAGGAATCTTCCTGCATCCGGATTTAGAGCTATGCCGCCGAGATTCTCATCAATGTAGTCTTCCAGTTGTGCGCCGAAGACTTCGCCCAAGAGATAATTCTGGTAATAGGCGGGTGAACCGGCAAGGTGAATCTTGGATGCCCAGTCTGGTTTCGACTCTGGATCCGGCCGCCGCAGTCCCTGGAATTTTTCAACCAGATCCCACCAGTATCCGTTGAGATCAGGGTCTTCGGGTCGCTCGTAAAGGGCTCGTTCGAAATGGCACATAACCATGACCCAGCGAGTAAATACCAGGTGCTTCACCGCCATCAAGGATGCGGCCTTGCTCTCGATTGCGTCGGCTCGTCTCTTCTCGACCCCTGCAATTTCCTGCAGCCATTTCGATTTATACCGATGGCGCTCCATCATGAGGGCGATGGCCTCCGTGGTGAGGGTATGCGCGTGGCCGCGAATGAAATACGGGAGATCCCGTGAAAGCCCGGAGGAATCCACCCCGTGGCCGAATTCGTGCAGCATTACCATCATCCACCGATCGTTATTGATGACGTTGCACAAAATCCGAACGTCCTCCGGCGCGTCCGGCGAGGTGCAGAATGCATGCTGGCACTTCTTTGATGTTGCCGGATCGCCGGGATATAGACTGCTCTTTTTAACGATTGGCCGGATGTCGATTTCGAGATGGTCGAATGTCTTGATGGTCAGCTCAACGACATCTTTGTCGGCAAAGATTGGGTCGAGATCGATTTCCCCAGCTTTGGGGGGAAGCTGAAAGAACCGCCCGCCGTAATGCCAGGGCATTAAGTCTTTCTCGCCGCACCCAAACCTGGCAGCCAGTTTCTGATCGAGGCCGATTTTGTAAGCACGAAACGGCTTTTCGCTTGCCTCGGCCAGTTCATCAAGGGTTTTGAACAGCCATTCCTGGCCAAGTTCACTCATCTCGACGGACATCTGGTAATTGTTCTCGTACCCGATCTCCCGGGCTCCTTCGTTTCGAAGGCCCACTACTCCACGAATCTGTTCATGAACCGGTGGCAGAGAATCTTCTGTGCCACGGTACAGGGCGATGCTCTTACTGGCGCGATATACCTCTTCAACCGCACTGTTGCCGGTGCTGTTGAGTAGACAATCCTCGATATCGTTATCTGTCACTTTTTCTCCACCGACTTTGGCCCGGAAGGTGTTGTAGCACGCTTCAAGAGCCACGCTCCGGCGGGTAGTTTCTTCGGTAATTCGAGTAGACATTTGTTGGCGGGTACAGCGTTTCTTCAGGATTTCGAGTTCACGCCGAAGATCGTTCCGGTCTTCCGCCTTGTCCAGAAAGTCTTTTATCTGGCCATAAAATTCTTTGTTTGCGTATTCGCGGCTCACTTCCAGGCAGAGGCCCTCGTATTCACTCAGATGTTCAGCTTCGCCGGTGACCTCCAGGTTCCATTGAGCGAGAGCGGTCCTTGTTTCGAGAGGAGCTATCTTTGCTTCAAATGAGCGAACAAGGCTCGTGGCTTCTTCATGCCAACTCATGGTTTATGCCCTGAAACGTGATTCGAGATGGAGGAATTCCTGCCGGATTCAGGCAGGTGGAAGTGCCATGCGCCGATAGGGTAGATCAATGGAATCGTAAACCGAAACAGGCTTGGCAGAATTCCTGACGCGGTTGATCGGCATCAGACGCTTGTTTACTATTGATCTTCCCATGTTAGGGTATTTCAGGCAAGGATTCCCTGGGAGTTCCTATGAGTCGTTTGGTGTTAGTTGTGGACGATGACGAGTTGATTCGGCAGAGCCTGGGCCAGTTTCTGCAGCATCGCGGCTTCCAGGTGCTGACGGCCAAAAATGGCGAAGAGGGATTCGATGTTTACCAGCGGGAACGGCCTGAAATCACCTTCACAGACCTGAAAATGCCCCGGATGGGTGGCCTGGAATTGATGAAGGAGATTCTGAGTCTCGACACCGAAGCCCATATCGTGGTCATGACCGCCTATGGTAATGATGAAGCCATTCTGGAGGCGTTGAGGGGCGGCGCTGAGGATTTTTTCAAAAAGCCCCTTGATTACACCGAAGTCAACGAGGCTCTCACGAATATTGAGATCAGGATCCTGGAAGCGGAAGGGCAAGGCGTGGACCAGGGGTTTGTCCTTGAAGAACAAATTCGCCTCGAGATCCCTAACGATCTGAACATCGTTTCAAGTGTGGTAAACAAAATCACCGGGTCACTCCGATATTTCTTTGAGAGCGCAGTGGTGCACGGCATTCAGGGTGCCTTGATTGAGATGGTGGTGAATGCCATTGAACACGGCAGTCTCGGTATTTCTTATGAAGAGAAAACTCAGGCGCTTGAAGCAGACCGCCTCAACGCCTTGATCTTGGAAAAGAGTCAACAACCTGAGTTGGCGTGCAGGAGGGTGCGAATCGATTACCACCTTACCACCACGGCTGTGACTTACATCATCGAAGACGAGGGCAACGGCTTCAAAATTGACGAATTGCCCGATCCCGGAGACCCGGAGAATCTCTGGCTGGGTCATGGTCGCGGCATTCTGATGACCCAGGCCCTCATGGATGAAGTCAAATATAACGAAAAAGGGAACCAGGTTACCCTGGTGAAAAACCTTCCTACGATTGATGTGCTGGAGATGGAAGAGTTTGAAGAGGTGGAAGAGGTAGAACAGTTGGAAGATTTAGCGATGTAAGGACGTCATGACTCTTGACTGGTGTGTAATTTGGGTCAGGGAGGCAGATTGTCGGGTGTAGGCACTGATCTTCAAATCTTGAGTTCTGAACCGTGAACCGCGAATTTTGAAAGAATTGCGATTGAGATGGCACCTGTTTTAAGTTTGCGCTTATTACTCCTTACCCGTTACTCATTACGATGATCGACACGCATACTCATCTCGGACAACTCAGATTCGATGACCCCGGTCTCAAACCGTCCGATCTCCTTCGATGGATGGATAAAAACGGTATCGAGCAGGCTATCATCATGGCGGTAGAGGTGCCGGAAGAGTTGGATTTCTTCGTCACTACTCGCGAGCTCTTAAAGATGACGAAGCGCCATCGTGACCGACTGCATCCTTTATGTGCGGTCGACCCACGGCACCGATATCCGGGGCGCTTCCAGCCACTGCCGATTGTCAAGATGTATATTGACGAAGGCTGCGCAGGTTACGGCGAAAACCTGACCGGGCTGCCAGTTGATGACCCCATGCAGCAATTGGTGTATGAAGCCTGCGACGAACTGAAGCTCCCCATCGTGATGCACTTCGATTCGTGGATAAACCGGGACAAGAAGGGGCTGCCAAACTTCGAAAGAATGCTCGCTGCATACAAGAATGTGAAATTCATCGGCCACAGCCCGCATTTCTGGCGAGAAATTTCTGCCAAGGTGCCACCAAAGATTGGATACCCCAAAGGGCCTGTCGTGCCGGGGGGGAGGGTGGATGAGTTGCTGAGCAAATACAAGAACCTCTATGCGGATCTATCCGCCGGTTCAGGCTACAACGCGATCACGCGCGATCCCGAGTTCGGACTTGCCTTTCTGAAGCGGTGGCAAGATCGTCTGATGTTTGCCACCGATTATCTGGCCAAGGGACAGCATACGCCCATCATCGAGCACATCCGCACGGTTGGCCTTTCCAAGTCTGCATTCGAAAAGATCACAAAGAAGAATGCGGAGAAGGTGTTTCTTCTTCCTTAAGAAGCGCTCAAGAACAACTTCATATTCGGAGATGACCAATCAGAGCGGGGAGGGGCCTGCGGCCCTCGGTGCCTTGGCATCGAGTCGTTGTCATAAGGTGCGAACGGTTTTCTAAATCATTCGCTTTCAGCCAACGTTCTGGGTTCACCCTGCCGGGGCAGAACTTGCCGCCCGTTTATCGTCAATGCGAAGGCATCTGCGGCCGCCCACCATAAAAGCTCTCCAGCTCGATTCCGGCGGGCCACGGCGAGTTTCGCCTCACCGGTGATGCCTTCCAAATCGACATGCAGGCAATGCGGTGAGGCGACGACGGTGTCGACGCAATCCCCAAAGTCAAGAACAAGGCCGAATTGATTTCTTCCGGTGACCTTTCGGATCTCTACCGATGGATCGGATTGCCTCCTGGGCAGCAAAGCGGTCATCAGTTGGCAATTGTAGCCATACAAGTTGGCCAACAGTCTGGGCCTGTCACCGAGTCCAGTTGTCCAGCCACCTTGAGGGTGGTACTGAGTTACCATTCCCCGGCGGTGATCGGAGCTCCACTGATCGCCGCCCCGCTTTGCCGAATCGATGCGGTCCGTTTCCACGTCCATCCGGTGAGGTTCAGAATATTGTTCCAGTCCCGGGAACGACCAAGCTAATTCGAGCCGGTTCGACTGGCCCAGGATGATGGCACTTCCCGCATCGGAATCGACTTCGATTCGATTCTCGGGTTCTGAGTTCAATTGCCAGCGGTACAGACGGTATTCGGGACCCGCGTTCACATTATCAAGCAGGATAACATACGGCAGAGCGCCGGGGGCTTTCACCAACATCGCGTGTCGGTAACCCCAGGGAACTTCCCACTGCTCGCCTGTGTTGACACATCCATAGTCGGCATGGCTTCCAGCGGCGAAGTTTTCAACTCTTCCGCCGTAAAACATTTGGCCAAAAACGTGCGGGGCGCGGTTTGGTTCTTTGCCGTCCGGCATCACGACCGAATGATAGCGCCCCAGGATATCGCCATAACCGGAATCGACGCTGAACAGTTCCCCGAGTGCGAACAGTGAGAAGTGCCCGGAATCCACCTGCTGATGAATCTGTGTGCCGGGAACTCTCTGGGAAGCCAGAAGACTAAAACTTGTATCGTCATCATCCCAGCCGCTTCGCATGGTCAGGATACCGGCCTTTCCAGAAAGCCTGGAATCAGGCCAACCTTCAACGCCTGGCGACTTAGGTTCCGCGCCGTCATCTTCCCACAGGACGGTCAGGCCAAGATGCTGGTTGAAAA
>JAQBXN010000172.1 GCA_027625095.1 Planctomycetota bacterium
TCTACGAAAGCGAAACAGGCCGCTCCTCAATAAAAAACAGCGTATGTAGAATTACGAAACTAATGACTAGTGAACTGGAGTTAGATGAACCTTGGTCAACATCTTAATGGAATCAGACACAGATAAAACAGGACCGGCCTCACCATTGCTCATTCGAGTGGGAAAACTCTTCGAGAAGGAACTCGCCCAGGAGAACGATTACCTCCGTGCCGAAAACAAGATTCTTCGAAGCAAACTCGGGAATCGCATTCAATTGACGGAGAATGACCGACAAATCCTTGTTAGATTCGGGATGCCGATCAGGGATCGGCTGCGGGACGTTGTCTCCATCGTGAAGCCGGAGACGTTGCTCGCATGGAACCGAAAAATGAAACGTGAGAAATGGACGTTTCAGAAACTTCAGAATCAGGCGGGTCGTCCAGCGAAAGGCGCGGACGTTGAGAATACTGTTGTGCGTCTCGCTGAAGAGACCACCTGGGGATATCAACGCATCGCCGGCGAAATGAAAAAGCTGGGCCACGATGTCTCCGGAAGCTACGTCCGGGACGTCTTGAAGAAACATGGCCTGCCACCGTCACCCCAGACAAAAGGATTGTCCTGGAAACAGTTCATCCACCGAGTTCTCCCAACTGCAAAGCATTCGCAGGGCGATGGATTCGGGAGGCGAGCGAGACCTTGAACCAATTCATCACCATGGACCGAGGCCACCTGATGCACATCCTCAAACAGGTCGAAGCCCACCACATCAGCGAGCGCCCACATCAGGGATTGAAGAACGAAGTGCCGATTCCAATCGCAGCACCATCATCACCGGCAACAGGAGACCAGATTCTGTGCACATCGCGGCTTGGCGGCCTGTTCACCCACTACTCGGCCAAAGCGGGGGTGAACTCCGACGTCGCTCCGATGCAGCGACAACAGACAGGGCCAACGTTCTGAATCGTCGGAATGCGTACGCCATCAGAGCGACACTGGACTACTCTTCTGTCCAGTATGCGCACCCTTCCAGCGATACCGTCGGCAGATCCGTACAACGATTCCGTTCCAACTGATGCCTAACCCGAATGGACGCGTCGTTTTACGGCCGAATGAGTTTTTACTCCCGTACGCGGTCTACTTCGGCTGGGTCCGCAACATCCGCCGTGAAGCGTGTCGGCGATGACCTGTCCTTACTGCGGCTTGCCCCAGTAAGGATTGCGACATGTCTTTTGAGATACATGGTCAGGCCTTGTCGGTTTCTTGAAGGCGGACGATTGGGTTGTCCGCGTCCCCCAGACGCTTGCGCTCGCTGCCCCAGTTGTTCGCGCTACCGTTCCAGTACCTGGTATCGACCGGCGAGTACGAGAACAGGTACGACCAGCGTGGCTTGTCGGTGGTGTTGTCCGGGCCGCCGTGGACCGTGTAGCCGTGGTGCACGGTGCAGTCGCCCGGCTGGTAGTGGAATGGCGGCGAAAGTTCCAGCACGGACGTCAGATTCGGAAATTGTTCGAGCAGGTCGCCCTTGTCGTCGTTGAATACCGAGCCGAGTGGCCCTTCGCGATGCGAGCGGTTGACGAAGCGCATGGCCCCCATCTCCGCGGTCACCTCCGCCAGGGCCATCCAGAACTGGAGCTCGCCGACCCGGTCGGAGCCGTGCTCGGACGAGTCCTGGTGGTAGGTAGAGCCCTTTGCTCCGGGGGGCTTAAGGAGCAGCAAGTCCATGCGATAACGCAGCGGGAGATCCACGCCCTTCAGCCGCTTGCGGTTGACCAGCCGCGTCGCGTTTTGTGCCATTCGCTCGCTAAACATAAACGAGCGAAACGGCTCGACGCCTTCAGAGGCTAGCTTAAACGGGCCCTTCTCCTGCTTGCTTTCCCTCCACGCCTGGCCTACGCGCAAAAGCTCCGTCGCGAAATCCGGGTCCACCAGTTTTTTCATCATGACCCAGCCGTGCTCCTGGTAGAAGGCCACTTCTTCGTCGGTGACCTCCCGGAGGACGGCTTCTACTTCGCGCGGTGTCAATGCTTTTTCCATAATCAGTGCTCCAGTGTGGCAGTTAGGACAACCACGCCGAACTTCCCTGCAATTGCCACGTCATAACGTTGGATCTCACCGTTCATGGAGATCCCGAATGCAGGGCAGCAGTCTAAGACGGAAGAGGAATTGGATGAGTGGTTTTCGATGCAAGATTCTATGTGGCTTGGCGGTTTGCTCAATCACTACACCGTGAATGGTGTGGCGTGAACCCGGACGTTGGCCGACGGCGACGACCAGAAATCGGTTACAGCATCAGAAATCCTGAGGAGAGCGTACGCCCACGGAACGAAGCTGGCCTTGAGTGGGACGGGTTGCCGGGCTCATTCAGCGATGCAGCACGCCCATCCGTACAACGAATCCTAGCGAGATGACGACTAACCCGATTGGTACGCCACAATTTACGGCCGGAAGAGTTTTTACACCCTACGAGCTCATGCATACGCAGTTCATTTGTCTTTGAACTCCCACTCAACAATCGATGTTAACACGCCAAGTGATTCTGCTGTTTCCATGAATATTTCCTGCTCTAGTGTTGGGCTGTCCCAGTGCGGGCACTTTACTTCCACAAGCCGAATACGTTCATTGGGAAGACTCCAGATTACGAGGTCTGGGCACCCTTTCTTCAGCTTAGAGGTCTCGTATACTTGGCGAAGGAGAACCGATACGAATCTCGGCACGCGTACGCGGGAGGTCTTAAATTGATCTGCCTGGACGAGCACCAAGTCCACCACGCCGCTTTCCGGCTTTCTTGAATTCATCCACACGCCCCCCTCGCCGTCCCCGAATTCAAGGTTCAGAATTGCGAGCTCGGCAGGTAATCGACGACCATCGACGAGCACGAGTGGCTTGTTCCACCACTCCTGGTTGGCTGGTTGGAATCGATGCATGCCTATCGACTTTGTGGGCTGTTATTGAGGAATGTCTACTGGTTAACAGCTTTGGTCTCGAACAAAAATCTAGACATTCACGATAAGGGTTGCATTCGTTTTCCCGTCCAAACAGCACGCGGTCGTTAACCACTCGGGCTGAAAAAAAGAGAGTCTGAGAGTCTTTCGCCATTCTTGTCGCCTGGGGTGACCACTCACGTCGACCAATTACTCTCGCCTCAATACCGCCCTTGGCCGCTCGCCTCCTTAAGTCTTTACACACAACACCATAAGAAAAAGCCAGAGGGCTCTCGCTCTCTGGCTTTCTGTTAACTGGTGGGGTGCGGTTTACTCCGCTATTTGGCTCCCCGAACAAGACTCTCTTCGTGACGTACTCTCGGTTTTGTGTGAGCGGAAAATCTTGAGAAAGTGAGAGAGCGGAGACAGTGAGTGGTTAACAACCGCGTTGAGACCGTCCCCCGAATGAGTCTCGAACCAAGGCAACATCAACGGTCTTGTTCTCCGAGGAGGCCCTTGCGCAAACGCTCTCCCCTTGGCGTAAGCCGATATTTCTGATTGCTGCTGCGTGGCTTGTCGGGAATCGTCATTTCAACAAATCCGGACTCAAGCGCAGGCGAAAGGTAAGAATTACGAAAGTGGTCTTCATGTTTGAGCTCAAGTAAGCCCTGTATCTCCCTTCTTTTCATGGGCTTACCCACAATACGGACAAGGCGTTCAACTTCCCCGGTGACTTCCCGGGCGACTTCCTCGGTGGGCTTGTTCCGGCTTTCTTTCGAATTTGGGTGGACGGGCAGATTGGTCAGGAAATAGCTCCGAGAATCGTCGGTCTCGAAGATGGGCTCTGGAGAGCCATTGGCGGACATGACACGTCGAATCTTGGGGATGCCCGTGCTCCGCCCTTCGGTCAAATCCAGTTCCTTCAGAAAGCTGTGGGCCAAGACCCCGTTGAGTATTTCTTCGGGTAATCCACATGTTTGAAGGGACGGATGATGGCACGATGGACACGGAGTCAGGTCAGTATGGCCTGCTGGAAGATCAGGCGCCGGCCTTCTCGACAACATACGGTCTCGGCGATTCGGTCCCCTCTGATTGACGGATAGGCACAAGCATGGAACGGGCCAGCATAAATTTAGATTGCACTATAAATCTTTTGGATTTATAGTGCTGATGGAGGTTTATATCGATGAACGCAATAGCTTCAGAGCTTGAGAAGTATATCCAGAACACACTGGGCGAAGTCCCGGAGATTACGGCTTGGAAAGACGCCGAGAAACTCGCCTTGTTTCTGCGTGATCGGTACGGCTTCTTCGAAGGCAAGGTCTTGGACAAACCGTGTCTGTTCATGGCCGACAACGGCGACCATGAAGACCCTCCCTCAACTATCCGTAAACATCTCGATCAAGTGCACACAAAGTGGAACGGTCCGGTAATCTATGTCCGGGAGCGGATCGCCGCCTACAACCGAAAGCGCTTGGTCGAACAGAAGATCCCTTTCATCGTACCTGGTAATCAGATGTACTTGCCGATGCTCGCCATCGATCTTCGCGAGCACTTCCGGAAACCCCGCCCCGACGCTCGTGGATTGCGGCCTTCATCTCAGGCGGTTTTGATCTATGCGCTGCTTCATGATGCCGAAGACATGGGACCCACTGCGCTCGCCGCCAAACTCGGCTATTCAGCCATGGCCATGACGCAAGCCCTGAATGAACTGGAGGCCGCCGAGCTTGTAGTGACAACGTCTACCGGACGAGGCAGCGTTCGCAATCTCCGATTCAACTCTCCCAGACAAGCAGTGTGGGAGAAGGCTGAGCCGTTGCTGAAGACTCCCGTGAAGAACCGTCACACTGTCCTGCTACAGCCGGAAAGGAATCATCCGGGCCCGCAGTCCGGGTTGAGCGCCTTGTCCCGCTACTCCATGCTGGCCGCACCAAGGACCGTCACGATTGCCGTGAGCCGTGAGGACTGGAAGCTGCTCCGGGAACGAGACGCCGTGAACAACGCCATGGGTGATGAGCCAGGTGCCCTAGCCCTGGAAGTATGGGGCTACGCACCGACACTTTTTGCAGTCGAAGGCTGGGTTGACCGCTTGTCACTGTACTTGTCTCTGCGGGAAACGGATGACGAACGGGTACAAGCTGCGCTAGAGCAGATGATGAAGGAGGTGGCATGGTAAGAGGGCTTGATCTGTTTCGCGAACACTTCAAAGGCTTCTCCGACCGCTACGTGCTGATCGGCGGGACAGCCTGCGATCTGATCATGAGCGACGTCGGTCTTCAGTTTCGCGCAACGAAGGATCTTGACATCGTTCTTTGCATCGAATCATTCGATATCCTGTTTGCCGAGGCGTTCTGGACGTTCGTCAAAGCCGGTGAATACGAAATCCAGGAAACGGCAGAAGGCAAACCAAGGTTCTACCGATTCCAGAAACCCACGGATGAAAACTATCCGGCCATGTTGGAACTGTTCTCTCGTGTGCCCGAGGCACTACCCGTGGCCGAAGGGAGTCGTCTGACACCCATCCCGGTCAATGACGAGATTTCCAGCCTGTCAGCGATCCTGCTCGACTCCGTCTACTATCGTTGGATTCAGTACGGAAAAAGAGAGGTCGAAGGCTTGCCCGTAATCGGTCCGGAATACTTGATTCCTTTGAAAGCCAAGGCATGGCTTGATTTGAGTGCGCGAAGAGACGTCGGGGAGAATGTAGACAGCCGGGCAATCAAGAAGCACAAGAACGACGTTTTCCGGCTGTTCCTGGTGATCGATCCAGAGTCAGAACTTCGAACACCCGACCAAATCGCCGAGGATGTGCAATCATTCATCGAACAGGTGTTAAGCGAAGTGACCGATTGGAAATCTTTGGGGTTGAAATCGATCTCAGTGGATTCGATTTTTGATGGCCTTCGTAAGCTGTACGGAATCGAACGCTAAGGGGAATCCGGGGCCGCTTCAGGAACCCGTACTGACCAACCACCGCGCTCAGGCCCATTGCTCCGCAAAAGTTGTGAGCTTCTTAGTATTTCACTGAAGCAGGCGGATGTAGCCGACCAGGGGAGCTGGAATCGTGATGTGATTTCGGTCTGGTCTGATTCTGCAGACAGTGTCTGCGGAATCGGCCAAGCAAGGTAGAACGCCACCATCTACCATACATTCCAAACGTAACCCACGGCTAATACGGGCCGGAGTATCATTGGTTAATATCTCAATGGATTCAGACACAGACAAAACCAGCCCGGCCTCACCGTTGCTTGTTCGGGTCGGCCGACTCTTCGAGAAGGAACTCGCCCAGGAGAATGACTACCTCCGTGCCGAAAATAAGATTCTTCGCAGCAAACTCGGCACTCGAATTCCACTGACAGAGAATGACCGGCGAATCCTTGTTCGATTCGGAATGCAAATCAGAGAACGACTACGAGACGTCATATCCATCGTGAAGCCGGAGACGTTGCTCGCATGGAACCGAAGAATGAAGCGCGAGAAATGGACGTTCCAGCGCGAGAAGAATCAGGCAGGCCGCCACGCAAAGGGCGCAGATGTTGAAAATACTGTCCTACGTCTTGCGGAAGAGAACACCTGGGGCTACCGGCGAAATGAAAAAGCTGGGCCACAACGTCTCCGGAAGCTACGTCAGGGACGTCCTGAAGAAACACGGCCTGCCGCCGGCCCCGCATAGAAAAGGATTATCCTGGAAACGATTCATCGATTCTCACATGGACGTCACTTGGGCCACCGATTTCTTCACGGAAGAAGCTTGGACATCAAAAGGACTGGTGACCTTCTATGTTCTGTTTTTCATCCACTTGGGCACGCGACGCGTTTACGTTTCAGGTGCCACGCCGAATCCGAATGCGGAATGGGTCAAGCAGCAGGCGAGGAATTTCTGTGTCGTGATTGACGAGCATCCCAATGAAGCAAGGTACCTGACAGGTCGAACTCCATCACAACAGCGAGCGTCCACATCAGGGGTTGGACAATAAAGTTCCAATACCAATCGCGGCACCATCGGCGGCAAATCCAGATGAGATCCTGTGTCAATCACGACTCGGAGGGATTCTGAATCACTACACGGTCGACACGGCAGCCTGAGTTGAAGTCACCAGCTTGGCGTGGAGGCGAATTAATCAGGCAAGATCTGTACGTCGCATGACAGGAATTGCCGAATTGGCTCATTTCTGTTGCTTCGACCAAATTAAACAGCGGCAATCCGTACAGAAAAAATGTTCGAACCGATGATCAAACGCCTTGGCAGCGTGTACTTAAGGCCGTATGAGTTTTTACACCATACGCCCTAAACCCCTTATTCCAAAAGTGCTTAGAGCGGAATTTTACCAACGATTCAAAAATGGCTCCCCGACTTGGACTCGAACCAAGGACCTAGTGGTTAACAGCCACTCGCTCTACCAATTGAGCTATCGGGGAAGAGTTTGTTGCCTTACGGCTCAAAATGAGGCGGGCAGTATATTTGCCTTTAGGGAAAGTTCAAGAGCCTTAAGGATGTCGCCGCCTGTCGCCATCCAGGGTGATTTGATAAATGTGTCGGGATGATATCCGAGGCCCTATATCTCCTTGTTAAGGCCCTGCTTGATGTGAATTAATGCTTGTTCAACCTGGAGGAGTGATTCATATCTCTCGTTCGGATTTACCGCCATAGTCTTCAGAATTACACGGTCGAACTCTTTGTTCAGATTGGGGTTCAATTCAGAAGGAGGGCGGACCGGATTGTCGAAGTGGCGTACCATGGGACTGTTCAGGTTTCCTATGCTCACTCGGTAGGGCTTGGCGCCGGTAAACAGTTCATACATCGTGACGCCGAATGCGAAGATGTCGGTCTGAAGGTTGTAATATTTCTTAAATATCTCGGGGGCCATGTAGCTCGGCGTGCCGGTGACGCCAGCCCTCGATAGGGTGCGATCATGGGTGGAGATGGCTATTCCAAAGTCGATCATGCGGAGAGTGCTGTCCTCGGCGAACATGAAGTTCTTTGGACAAATGTCGCGGTGGATTACTCCCATGTTGTGAAGGTAAATCAGGGGCTGAAGAATGGCGAGGGCACAGTCGACCCGCCTCTCGTGAAGCCGCTGTGCATCGTTGTAAATACAGTGCAGAAGGCTGGTGCCGCTCAGGTACTCCAGGAGCAGATAAAACTGGGTCCCATCTCGGCCGGCGTAATGGCAGTCCACGACTCCAGGATGGTCAAACTGCAGGCTCCAGTCGCCTTCCCATTTCATACCGATTCTCAGGATTTTATTGATGGTTTCGGCGGCGTTTTCCTTAAAGAGCTTGAGGCAATACTCCTCACCGCCCTGCTCAGACACCCGGTAGAGGACGGACCTGCTGCCTTCGTTGATGATCCCCAGCTTGTTGTAAGCAGCGAGGCCTGGGAATCTCTTGTCCCGGGTCAAAGCACCTTTTTTCTTCAGTAATCCAAACATTTGGTTGGGAACGCCCTGCGTTCGGGTCTCGGGGTGTTAGGGGTATCGTACTGAAGTCACTATGACTGCAGGCCAGTCATATCTGGTGACGCCGGAATGCTTTAGAACTGCTTAGACTGAGCCGCCGAAGTGTCTCGATCAACTATAACGAGCGAGTGCGGCATGTCAAAAATGCATCCTTCAGGCAGGCTCGGCCCTGGCTTGGGATGCCTCAAGTGGTTGTTTCGCTCAATGAAGCTTCGGGATCGTTCTCTGAATTCTGCTCGTCCTGGACGGGTTCGCTTTCATTTTCATTGGCTTCGGTTGGTATTTCCTGTTTATCTGCATCCGGTTGTTCGCTTGCGGGGGGGTAACGCTGCCATTGCGGCCGGCGATGTGGGCACGCCGTTACTTTTGGTGTATTCAACTCTGGGAGGGCCCGGTGAATATTCGAGGATTTCGCTGAGCCTGGCACGCAGCTCCTGGCGATGGACGATCATGTCGATAAGGCCATGGGCGAGGAGGAATTCTGAGCGCTGGAATCCTTCTGGAAGGTCTTGCCGGATGGTTTCTTTGATGACGCGCGGGCCGGTGAATCCAATGAGGGCTTTGGGTTCGGCGATGATGACGTCGCCGACGCCGGCATAGCTGGCGAGCACTCCAGCCGTAGTGGGGTTGGTAAGTACGGAAATGTATATCAATCCTGCTTCCCGGAGCTTGGCAAGGGCACAACAGGTTTTTGCCATCTGCATTAATGAGAGGGCGCCTTCCTGCATTCTGGCGCCGCCTGATGCGGAGACGATGATGAGAGGGTATTTGTGTTCAAATGCGTGTTCTGTGATGCGGGTGATTTTTTCGCCTACGACGGATCCCATGGAGCCTCCCATGAAGGTGAAGTCCATGAGGGCGAGGCAGATTCCTTTGCCTTCGATGCGGCCTGTGCCGACGATGACGGCGTCTTTGAGACCGGTTTTTGCCTGGGATTTTACGAGCCGCTCCGCGTACGCTTCGCGGTCGGTAAAGTGGAGTGGGTCAGTGGAGGTAAGGTTTCCAAAGAGTGGCTCGAATGTGTCTGGATCCAGCAGGCTGTCGAGCCGCTTCTGGCTGGGCAGATAGAAGTGGTAGTCGCACTCGGGGCAGACTTCGTTGGCCTCTTCCTTGTGCTTCTTATAGATCATTTTCTGACAGCCCTGGCATGTCAGAAAGAGTCCATCGGGTACTTCCTTTTTTGCTCGAAAGGAAAGTTTTTTTCGCCAGTCTCTCCAGCTCATCTTTGCATCCGATTGTGGTAAAAGGCCTAGGAATTGGAAGCTTACGACTTGTCGGGCAGGGCTTCAATGCCGGGAAGAGCGTGTCCCCCGAGGAATTCCAGAGAGGCACCCCCACCGGTTGAGATGTGGCTGAATTCGCTGATTCCGAATTCAGCCGCTGCGGCGGCGGTGTCTCCTCCTCCGAGGATGGTGATTCCACCGTCCATGGTCAGTCCGGCGAGTGTAACAGCTACGGCGCATGTTCCGTAGGAAAAATTGCGTTTCTCGAACACGCCCATCGGGCCGTTCCAAAGCACACACTTCGCATTTACCAGGGCGTCCGAAAATCTTGCAACAGTTTTGGGGCCGATATCGACGCCTTCCCAGTCTTCCGGGATGTCAATTCCGGAAGTGTAGCGTCGTTCATTGTTATCAAAATCGCCCTTGATGATGAGGTAGTCTTCCGGCAGTAAGAGTTCAACTCCCATGTCCGCGGCATTGCGGAGGAGGCTACCGGAAAGTTCACGGGAGGTTTCATCATAAAGTGAGCGCCCGATAGTTCGCTCTCTGGCTGCCTGGAATGTGTAGGACATTCCTCCGCCGATGATGAGCCCGTCGACCTTGTCCAGCAGGTTTCGAATGATAGCTATTTTGTCCCGGACCTTTGCGCCCCCTAAGACGGCATAAAAGGGCCGCGGCGGGTCTTCGAGGGCCATGCTGAAGTATTGGATTTCTTTTTCCACCAATAATCCTGCAGCGCAGACACCGACGCGCGAGGTCATTTGGCTCGATACCGAGGCATGTTCCCGGTGGGCTGCTCCGAATGCATCGTTTACGTAGCAATCGGCCAGCCTGGCCAGAGCGGCCGCAAATTCCGGGGCGTTGCCTTCTTCGCCTTTGTTGAAGCGGAGGTTTTCGAGAAGAGTGACTTCGCCCGGGTTTATGGCGTTTACTCTTGCTTCGACTGCTTCGCCGACGGATTCCTGAAGAGAGTCGACGGGCCGCCCGAGGAGCTCGGAGAGCCGGTCTCCGGCAGGTTTGAGCCGGGCGGATTGAACGACTTCGCCTTTGGGGCGTCCCATGTGTGACATGAGGATGACCTTGGCGCCGCGCTCGAGAAGATTTTGGATGGTCGGGAGCGTGGCCTTGATGCGCGAATCATCACTGATGGAGCCGTCTTCGTTGAGGGGGACGTTGAAATCGACCCGCACGAGGACACGCTTGCCGTTAACGTCGATTTCATCAATGGAAACCTTTTTCATTTTTTCAGTTATGCGTTCTTGCTTGCATAGGCCATGAGGTCTACCACCCTGTTTGAGTAGCCCCATTCGTTGTCATACCAGGAGATGACCTTGACCATGTTACCGTCCATGACTGTAGTGGACTGTGCATCGAGGATGCTCGAATGCGTATTGCCAATGATGTCAGATGAGACCAGCGGATCCTCGCTGTATTCGAGAATGCCCTTGAGGTGACTTTCGGCGGCTTCTTTCATTGCGGCGTTCACTTCTTCGGCGGTGGTCGAGGCATCGACATCGACCACGAGGTCAACGATGGATCCATCTGGGACCGGCACTCGCATGGCCATACCGTCCAGCTTGCCGGCGAGCTCCGGGATGACCTGTCCGATGGCGCGGGCAGCGCCGGTAGAGGTTGGGATGATGTTTACGGCGGCAGCACGCGCGCGGCGAAGGTCGGAGTGGACCTGATCGGCGACCTGCTGGTCGTTCGTATAAGCATGCACGGTGGTCATCAGGCCACGGCGGATACCGAATTTTTCATGGAGAACCTTTGCAATCGGGCCGAGGCAGTTGGTGGTGCAGGACGCGTTGGAAATGACCTTATGCTCTGGGCGAAGGCTGTCCTGATTGACGCCCATGACGATGGTTGCATCAATTTCGTCCTTTGCGGGGACGGTGAGCAATACGCGCTTGGCACCTGCGTCGAGGTGGCTTCCGTAGCCCTGATTGCCGCGCTTTGGGTTGTAACGCAACGGGAAGACGCCGGTCGATTCGACGGCGAAGTCAACCTTCATCTCTCCCCAGGGCAGTTCGGAAGGATTGCGTTCGGCGAGGACCGGTATCTTGGTGCCGTTGATGACCAGTGCGTTTCCATCGGTTCCGACAGTTCCACGGAAACGACCGTGAACGCTGTCGTACTTCGTGAGCATGGCGAGGGTGGCCGCATCGGTCAGGTCGTTAATAGCCACCACTTCGAACTCCGAATTCTGCGTGAGGACCCTGAAGACCAGTCTTCCTATGCGTCCAAATCCATTGATTGCGACTCTGATAGCCATGATGCTTGCTCCTGTGAGATTCTTGAAACTGAAATGGCCGCCCGGTTACTTCTCCTGCTCCTTTTCCTTGAGTTCTTCTCTGAGGATGATGAGCTTGATGGGCGTGCCTACTTGTGGAACTAATTTTTCATTCGTGTGATAGAAGGTGTCATCTGCGCCGGTGTCGAGGGGATGATCAAAGATTGCGTAAGGGTCGTGATAGGTGGCAATAATGTTTCCCTCGAGCTGAGCCATAAAGATGGGCTTACCGGTATCCGGGTCATTCAGGAACTTTGAACCCACAAAAATCCAGGGGGTTCGTTCCATCGTTTTTTTGGCCTGAATGTCCCAGACCAGGTCCTCCACTCGATGTCGGACTACTTTATCATCTTCTTTATATTCAAGATAAAGATAGACCTTGTCACCGCTTGGCGTCCGTTGTTCGCCTTGAAAATCGACCCCTTTGCCTGGCCTCAAACCCAGGGTCTGCAGGGCGAGAAACAACTCATGAGGCTTGCAGTCCATAACCAGCAAACTTTCATGTTCTTTTCCGCCCCTGGCACAGGCCAGATACTCGATCAATCCTTGATCCAGGCAGATGTTGCCCTGGACCTCTACCCTCTTTTTCTTGAGATCCAAAACAATACCGCGGAATTTTAAGGGCTTGTTTCCGGTATCGCCATCAGCCCCCAGGAGGATGAGTGGGCAAAGAAGGAAGGAAAAGAAGAAGCCAGAAACTCGGGGTCCTGAGCCCTGAATCTTGAATCCTGAGTCTTGAATCCTGAATCCTGAGTCTTGAATTTTCGACACGACCTGAGCCTCGCAAGCCTTGATGTTCTCTGAACTATTCCTATCTTCTGGGGCTCATTCCGGCTCGCCACTTAGTGAGAAAGAACAAATGCTCAGGCAGAAACAAATCGACCAATACCACGAGCAGGGCTACTTCGCTGTGGAGGATGTTTTTTCGGAGGATGAAATCCATTCGCTTCGAAGGGTAACTGAGGAGTTCATTCGGAAGTCAGCCGAGGTAACCGACCACACTGACGTTTTCGATCTCGAACCTGGCCATACGCGGGAGTCACCGAAGTTGCGTCGATTGAAAGCCCCCATCGAACATCACGAGGTCTATGCTCGCGCCATCCGTCATGGGAAAATGCTGGACATCGTCGCGCAGCTCATTGGCAACTGCATACGCACCAACGGAAACAAACTTAACATAAAACATTCGCACTTTGGCAGCGCGGTGGAGTGGCATCAGGATTGGGCATTCTACCCTCACACGAACGATGACTTACTGGCCGTCGGGGTAGCCATCGACGATATGAATTTGGAAAACGGATGCTTGATGGTAATTCCCGGTTCGCATAGGGGGCCGATATGGGACCATCACCAGGACGGCCGTTTCGTTGGCGGTATTACCGACCCCGGTTTTTCGGCCGAGGATGCCGTCCCCGTACAGGTCAAGGCGGGTGGAATCTCACTGCATCACGTTCGGATGGTTCACGGCTCCGAGCCCAATAAATCGGAGAACCCGCGACGGCTGATGCTGTTTCAGATGGCAGCGATCGATGCCTGGCCTCTGATGGGGGCTGGTGATTGGGGTGCCTTTAATGGAAACATTCTCCGCGGCGGACCGACGAATGTGCCAAGAGTCGAGCCAGTGCCTGTGCGATTGCCACTGCCGCCAGCGGAGCTCGGCGGATCCATCTATGAGATCCAGACACTGATGAACGAGAAGACTCTGGCGGCAAGATAGCCTGAATTCTACCTGACCAAATTCGAATGGATTTCCCTCAGATGTTCCTTACCGGAGTGCTTGCGCCGGGCGCTATGTGCGTTTTGATCCTGGGCGTTGCTCACCTCTACAGGAAGTCGGCGGGCGGCTTATGGGGTGGAGCTGTTGCCCTCGGGGTCAGTTTTCCGATCAGTCAGGTCCTCATCCTGGGGGTGCCGGCCTGGCCGCCCGTCGAGATGAGACATTGGTTCCCGTTTCTGGCTGTTGGGGCCATGGCCTCTGGACTTGTTGAAACCATGTGCAGGACCCGCGTTCGACTGCGCTGGTGCGTTCGTGTGATTCTGACTTTTTCCGCCCTCAGGCTGCTGCTCGATTTCAAAGTGAAGAATTTCTGGACCCGCACCGAGAGCATCCTCTGGCTTGGCACCCTGTTCCTGTTATGTCTGGCGGTCTGGACTATTGTAGACAAGCTGTCAGCGAAGACTCCAGGCCCGATCATCCCTCTTACGTTGACGGTAATCTCTAGCCTCAGCGCGGGCGTCATAGGCGTCACTGGCAGCGCGTCCAGTCTGCAGTTAGCGGG
>JAQBXN010000173.1 GCA_027625095.1 Planctomycetota bacterium
ACGCGGTTTTTGATGGATTTGCCCAGAAATTCTACGAAAGCGAAACAGGCCGCTCCTCAATAAAAAACAGCGTATGTAGAATTACGAAACTAATGACTACTGCGAGTTCCTTCTAAATTTTGGCACGGAAGAACTCATCCAGTCTCTGGCAGATTAGCGCCTGTTCGTGCAGCCTCACGGAAGAGGGTCTGGAGCACCGGTCACATCTCGGTTCCTGCTTTCCTGTCGAGTGCCTTTGTGTGATCCAGGAAATGTGGCAGGAATTCTCGCACAGACAGCTCTATGCAGAAGGCATACAAGCGGCCGCTTCATTTTGAGGGACAGAAGAGCGCTGTGCCCTCGTAGCAGCCAGCGTCAGCCTGCTCCTACTTGAGCAAAACGACGTCTTCAGGGCTGACTGTCAGCGCTATTCTTGATCCTACTTTCGGCGCTTCCAGGGGATTCAACTCAACGACTCGGAGCGTGATTCCGTTGCTTTCAAATTCGTATTGTTCCATCTCACCGAGGTAGATGTTGCCCTTTACTGTGGCTGAGATGGTGTTCCCGTTTTCTGGAATGTCATTTCGTATCAGGCGGAACGCTTCAGGCCGGATGGAACACCACACCTTGCCCGGTGCTTCGCTTCCGGTTGTTTTGATGTCTCCGATTTCAGTGGTAACGATTGTCGTCGCTCCGTCACGCCCGGCAATGGTTCCTTCAAGAAGATTGGTCTCACCAATAAACTTTGCAACAAACCGATTGGCCGGCCGGCGATAAACCTCCTGAGGGCTGCCGATCTGGATGACCTTGCCTGCGTCCATGACTGCGAGCCGGTCAGCCATGGAAAGTGCTTCCTTCTGATCGTGAGTGACGTAGATAGTCGTGATGCCCGTCTCAGAATGAATGCGTTTGATCTCATCGCGCATTTCGAGTCGGAGCTTTGCATCGAGATTACTTAGAGGCTCGTCTAGCAAAATGACATCCGGTTCGATCACCAGGGCTCGGGCGAGGGCCACTCGCTGCTGTTGTCCGCCTGACAATTGATTGGGGCGCCGCTTGCCGTATTCAGCCATGTGTACCATTTCGAGCGCTTGCGCGATGCGTTGGCTCCGTTCACTGCCGCGAACTTTGCGGACATCGAGTCCGTACGCGACGTTGTCCTCTACAGTCATGTGCGGCCAGAGGGCATAATTTTGAAAGACCATCCCGGTGTTTCGCTTATAGGGCGGTAGCTTGGTGACATCGCGGTCATCGAAGATCACCTGTCCCTCTTCCGGGTCATAGAAACCAGCAATGGTGCGTAAGAGAGTGCTCTTGCCGCATCCGGAAGGCCCCAAAAGAAAGAACAGCTCACCC
Organism: Planctomycetota bacterium; assembly: GCA_027625095.1. Classification (GTDB taxonomy): domain Bacteria; phylum Planctomycetota; class PUPC01; order JACPCR01; family JACPCR01; genus JAQBXN01. The sequence continues at coordinate 1,336 of JAQBXN010000173.1, forward strand.
TTCCCAATTTTTACATTGACCCCGGCCACCGCGGCGACGTCATCGAATCGTTTAACAATGTCCTTTAGATGAAGGGAAACCATATGGGACGTAATGAGTAAGTAAGTAGTGAGTAGTGAGTCATGAGTAATGAATAAGCGCGCCACTCACTCAATACTCAAGGGCGGACCTTTTATCATTATCCGTCTCAAGAATCACCTGGAGAAGGTGGAAACGAGAAGTAACCTCAATATCTTAAAACGCTTGGTAGTTTAAGACGAAGCTGGTCATCCGCCTGAAGAGCAGCCGGCGTGGCGACCGACGCAACATTTAACAGAATCCACGCGAGCTGGTTTCCGCCCGCTTCTGATAGCCAAATGCTTTCTCGTCGATACATCAAGTTCGCGCTCGTCTGTGTCGCAGGTGTCGCGACCTGCGCGGCGGCAGAAGATCGATTCTTTGAACTGAACATCCGGCCCGTACTGGCTGAAAGATGCTAGAAATGCCATGGTCTCAAGAAGCAGTCGAATGGGCTTCGTCTGGATCACATTGACTTCATCCGATGCGATTAATCACGCGGGGCGTTTGCCAGATGAATACAGGGTCGCCATTCGGTGGCAGACCTTCGCTCGGCTCATGGGTCACATACGGGCTTGGCAGCGAGAACCAGGACCTTCCCGGGTTCGTCGTGATCAAGGATAACGACGGCCAGGTCGTTAATGGCGAATGTGCCTGGGGTACCGGCTTCATGCCTGCCGTCTATCAGGGCGTTGCGCTTGAGACGAAGGGGCCGCCGATCAAAAACCTGCGCCCACCCGAACTGATCACTGACGACCGACAGCAGGCGAAGCTTGAATTGATTGATCGGCTCAACCGGTACCATACAGCGAGCCACCACGGAAACTCGGAACTCGAAGCGCGCATCCGCAGCTATGAACTGGCGTTCCGAATGCAGGCGGCGGCACCGGAAGCGGTCGATCTCAAGAGCGAATCAAAATCGATGCAGGAGCTGTACGGGATTGACGAAGAAGCGACTTCAGTGTTTGGCAGGAACTGCCTCCTTGCCCGCCGCCTGATCGAGCGCGGAGTCCGTTTTGTCCAGCTCTACTCGGGTACCGGCAGCAAGTGGGACGCGCACAAAGGTATCGAGAAGAATCACTCGGGTCTCTGTAAAGCCACCGACAAGCCGATTGCCGGGCTGCTGCAGGACTTGAAGCAGCGCGGGCTGCTTGAGGAAACTCTCGTTATCTGGGGTGGCGAGTTCGGCCGCACTGCAATGTCTGAGAAGGGCGACAGGCGTGACCACAATCCAACCGGGTTCACCATGTGGATGGCCGGTGGCGGCGTACAGGGCGGCCAGACAATCGGCGAGACCGACGAACTCGGACTCTGGGCTATCAGGGACAAGATGCACGTCCACGACCTGCATTCCACGATTATGTATCTCCTTGGAATCGACCACACGCGGCTGATCTATCACCACAAAGGCCGCCCTGAGCGCGTGGATATGAACGAAGGCCATGCATATGAGGAGATCGTCGGTAACGGCTGACAGATTCCTTCACAAAAAATCGACACGAGCCGATTCCTGGCCCCTTTTGGGCGGAATGATTGGGTGGGACCTGGTTTGAGTCTTCGATCAGATACAACCTTGCAAGGATGACCTCGAAGTTGCTATTGAAAGCACACCGTCCTGCCGGAGTGCAACTCCTCCTACCTGTTGTCCTTGATGAATCGCCACCTTTTTTCATGCCGCATTCTGTTATCGAAAACTGAAATCCGCGCCAGAATGGGGTTCTCTTTTTTCCGGGACCATGGTGGGATGGCTACGACCCAAGGCAATGTATTGGAAAGGTAGACAATGACTCACAGATTAAATCGTCGTCAGGTAATCAAAGGCGGCGCTTTAGCAGGTATCACAATCCTTACCGCCTCGAAAACAGCTCGCAGTGAGGAGGCTAAGCAGAACGCGGCTCCCAGTGCTGAGGCTACCCAGAAACTGCGTTGTGCTTGCATCGGCGCGGGCGGAATGGCTTCCAAGGGTATCTCTCAAACTTTGGGCGAACACATCGTCGCCATCGCAGAAGTCGATCAGGGCAGCAAGAAGGCTGCTGAGAATATCAAGAAGGTTAAGGAAAAATTCCCGGACGTTAAGCTGTATACGGACTATCGGGAACTCTTCGACAAGCATCAGGATCTCGACGCCGTCTGGGTGGGCTGTCCGGATCACAATCATTTCGGTGCCAGCGTGCGCGGGCTCGAGCTTGGGGCTTCTGTTTACTGTGAAAAGCCGTTGTCCTGGTCGATTGGTGAAGCGCGAAAGCTGCGCGAGATGGCCGCAGAAAAAAAGGTCGCTACTCAGATGGGCAACCAGGGTCATTCAAGTGAGTCCATCCGATTGATTGTCGAATACCTCCGTGCCGGATCGCTTGGCAAGGTCACGAAAGTGATCGGACAGATGAACAAAAAGTGGGGAGCGGAAGCACTTCCAGCACCGGCAGCGAAACCTGAAGGCCTGGACTGGAACGCATGGCTTGGCCCTGCAACTGAAATGGAATACATGCCCAAAGTTCACCCGAGGGACTGGCGTAAATTCGTGCCATTCGGTACCGGCACTCTTGGCGATATGGCCTGCCACACGTTGGACGGTGCAGTCTGGGGGTTGAGGTTGACCGAGGTAGAACAATTCGATGTGGAGGCTGAGCAGGGAATGGCCACAGTCGGCGGCCATCCCATCGACGCGGTTTACAGGTGGGATTTCCCTGCGCTTGGTGAGCAGGCAGCGCTTTCACTCTGGTGGTATCAGGGCGATTTGAAGCCGGATCTTTCTGAGGAGCTTCAGGCCCTGAACATGCGTGGTATGCATACACTTTATCTCGGAGACAAGGGAGCGATGGTGTCAAACAGTCACTGCCAAACCGCACGGCTGCGTCCGGAAACATTTCACCAGGAAGTGGGCAAACCTGAGCAGCTTATTCCCCGAATCGAGAAGGGTCATGAAGGGGATTTCCTCCGTGCGGCAAGGAATCCAGGCAGCGAACTGCCAAGCAGTCACTTCGGCTATTCAGCGGGATTGACCGAAATTCTGTTGGCCGGTGTGATAGCCTCCCGGGTGGGCGAAAAGCTGACCTACAGCATGAAGGAAGGCCGTTTTTTGAATAATGACAATGCCAATGGCTTGCTGTGGCGGACGCCGCGAAAGGGATGGGAATTCGGTTACCCGACATAGACGTTCCCGGCGATCTAAGGGCGTTAGCAGGCAAACCTTTTATCAAACAACCACAGCGAGCATGACTTCCAACATCAGAATTCACGAGTCCCACGAAGACGGCCTGCCGGTGGTCGTCGGCTGCCCTTTCCAGACGGGCCCTGAAGGCTTCAAAGGTAATCACGCTGAACTTACGCTTCCGGGCGGTCGAGTTATACCAGCCGATGGCGTGCCTCTTAACGAACCGGATCAGCACGGCGTCCAGTGGATCGAACTTTCCTTCATGAGTTTTGGAGGGGGCGATGCTGCAGTCAGGCTGGTTGATGAATCTTCAGAAGGTGGTCTTCTGTTGGAGGAAGCCGGGGTCGTTATGCTGACGAATGAGACCCTCCGTATTTCGCTCAACAAGGACCAAGCTCTGCCACCAGTCGTAGTCGAACGATGCTCAAACAAAGGGTGGGTTGAGACTGGTCATCTCTGCCCGGAGGTAGTAACGAAGGGGGAAACTCACAGGCCATCGAAATCAGAGCGTCAGGTCAAGATCCTTAGAAATGGTGCGGCCCGCAGTCAAGTGGAACTCACTGGTCAGCTTGCCCCATCGAAGGGCGCCCCTTCACTTACTTACCGTATCACAGTCGAAGTCTGGTCGAAGGGATCTTCGTTTCGATTGGATTGGATGCTGATGCATCTGATCCCGGGCGTTCCAGAGTTCGATGTCGACAGGGCCACTCTTGAAGGAAATTGGCAGGTAGGCGAGTCGCCCGTCCGCAGTTTTCGGCAGCACAATTTCGGGCCGTATTACAAAAGGAGAATCGTTCGGAATCCGTCACCGGTTGCGCTGGTAAGCGATTTCAAGAGTGCACGAGTCTGTGTGGAAGATCCAGCCATGCTGCTAGATGACACCGATTACGCCCACTACCTGAAACCGCCGACGGTGGATACGGAAGGTTGGCTGGCCCTCAAAGGCAGCGAAGCGTGCATCTGCATCTCGCTCGTTGATTTCGCCGAGACACGCCCCAATCGAATCAGCAGTGAAGGCGACCGTTTAAGCTACGACATGATTCCCAGCGGTCATACCACCCGATGGCAGCAGGGCCGACGCAAAGAGCAGACTCTACTTATCGGAATCAGTGATGCAGGTAACAACATCCCGGACCATGATCTTGCCTCCGTGCTCTCTCGACCGAATGCATACGCCCGGGCCCAGCCGGCCATTCAGACGCTTAAAGCGCACAATTGCTTTGACTTGAATGTCGCGCTCAATCATGAACCGGGACGCAATATCCGTTTCAGTGCATTTCTCAACAGCACGTGCCAATTGAATACCCCGGCCGATAAATGGAATCTTGGCGACACTGTCGACAACCATTACACCCGCGGGTACGCCGGCATCCCCAATCGATTTGAACTCAAACCCGGTGCACCGCAGATGCCGACACAATTCAGTGCGGGCGGAGCACTCTTCCCACCCGAAATGGTGCTCTTTCAAGAGCCCGTCTGGACGAACAACGAATACGACATCATCCACACCCTCACCCAGGAAATCTGCCGGCGCGGCACCAACGATCACCTGACAACTCTACGGTGGTTCGCACGGCATAACATCGAGGTCGACTTTCTGGCCTACAACGATGACCCGTTCCATCACCGCGCCACGCCAGCACACTCAGAACATCACAACACCACCGGGGCGTATCCGAGCCATTTCTGGTCCCAGGGCCTGTTGCAATACTACCTGCTCACCGGTGACCGTGACGCGCTGGAAGTCGCCATCGCGCTTGGCGATAAGACCATCGAATGCCTGAACCATCCGGAGGCAGGCACGCACTCGTTTGATCGAGAGTTTGGATGGGGATTGCTGTCTCTGGTTTGCCTGGTCGAAGTCACCGGGCTCGAGCGATTTCGCAATGCCTCTGATGATGCGGCCGACTTCCTTCAGGCGTTCGACCGGGCCGCCCATACCGGGGCGGTCAACCTTTCGAGCGGGAATGCGTCCCACAGCCTGGAGCGACAGATGATTGAAGGCGCTTTCGGATATGCGTCGCTTGTTGAGGGAATGGATCGCTATCAGAAAGTCACCGGTCGCCAAGACACCGAAGAATGGCTCAGAATTCTGTTGAACCAACTTCTGAATGCGACTTGGGAGAAGATTGACGAAGGAAGTATTCCGGGTGGGCTTGTGCTGCAAATCCTCGCCATCGGTTACGAAAGGACGGGGCATTCCGATTTTCTGAAAACCGCTCTCATCTCACTGGAGCACACAGATCGCTCGGGTGGCTTTCATGCTAGTACGGGCGAGACGAAAGCTAATGCGAGCACCTACCGTTCTTATCACCGCATCCTGGGTCATCTCGACCGAGCGGGGATGCTTGATAAGTTTGAGCTGGAGACGATTCTGGCGAGAAGAACGTAGTGCAGACGCTCCGCGGCAGCTTTCACTGACTCGTCACGGAGCGTCCGGACCATTTGATCTACATTCGGAGCGGAGGCTTGCCTGCGGAGCGGCGTGCATCGGCAACATTGCCGCGGTGCATCATCCAGTGGACGCCGGCCATGAAAAAGACCTGGCGAAGCGTCCCGAACGATTTGCTCATTGCTTCGGGCGCTTTTGACGGCTGGTCAAGGTCCTCCTCGCTATATGAATCCAGCTTTGCCATCAGTTGCTGGTTGACCTCGTTCGATTTCTCCATGACCTCTTCAAAAGAGGGATAATCGTCGGCGTTGTCGGAAGGATCGGTCCCATTACCGAACTGTTTTCCCCATTCCGCAAGTGGATTCGTATCTCCCTGAATCCAGTCATGTAAGAACATGGATTCGCTCAGGGTCAGGTGTCCGAGAACCCAGAGCGGATGTGAGCCGCCTTTGCTGGTAGGAAAGGTCAGAGGGGCGTCGGCCATATCCGCGATAAGGTCGAGCGTCAGACCGCGACAAGTGGCGATGTTCATTTTGATGAGATCCTTTGATTCCATTGCGAACTCCTTTCAAAGGGATGAAGAAAGTTGAATACGTCTGTTATTGAATAGCTGAGGCATTGATCTACTCATCTGTCGAGCGGTCAACCAAAATACTACCGGATGAAAATCATGCGATTCACTTTGGTCTCTGGATTTCATTTTCTGTTTCTTCAGACATGAAGGCGAACGCCTGCTGCTGTTGAGCAATCAAGAATATGTACATGGGGAAACGGAGGGAACGGAAGGGACAGGCTATAAATTGGCTAAAAGGTTACAACTATCGCGATAGTGAGTGCACGAGACACCTCCGTAACTCCTGTTTCGTCCTGCGCAATTCAGGGATCGGACGCAAAATCGCTTACTTCACTCCCAGAGATTTCAAGACTTCTTTGATATCCGTCGTCGGTAGTTTGCAGGCGAAGTTCTGGCACACGTAAGCGGTTGCAGCACCATTCTTGCTTTCCTGTTCTTCGGTGTACGGCGCGAGTTTCGTAATCTCCCCACCCTGGTCCGGGCGCAGGACTACCACTTTGTTCGGCAGAAATACCTTCCTTATTGCTTGCAACATTTCCTTCGTATCGGCGCTGGATGGATCGCCGGCGACGATTACTTCGAAGGCCGGCCCGACGGCGAAGTCGACCGCAATCATCAACTGACTGTGACCAAGTGGCGAGCTCGCAACCGAACCGGAAAACGCACGAATGATACCTTCCGCCTTCTTCTCATATTCCGGATTGGTAGTAATCCGGCCGAGTCGGAGCAGATTGAGAGTGGCAACGGAATTGCCTGACGGACGTGCTCCGTCATAGATATCCTTGCTGCGCACGATCAGTTCCTCACCTTCGTCTGAGGTGAGGAAGAGGCCGCCTTCCAGGCCGTCCCAGAAATGCGCCAACATGAAATCGGTGAGCCGGATGGCCTCTTTCAGGTAGCGGACATCAAAGCATGCTTCGTAGAGTTCAAGCAATCCCCAGGTCAGGTATGCGTAATCCTCCAAATGTGCGGGCAGACCGCCGCTTCCCAGCCGGTATCGTTTGAGCAGGCGGCCCTCGTCATCGGTGAGTTCTTTCAGGACAAAATCCGCTGCCTTCTTTGCAGCCTGGGTGTACTTGGGCTCGTTCAATGCGCGGCCACCTTTTGACAGCGCAGCGATCATGAGACCATTCCAGTCTGTGAGGATCTTGTCATCCTTATAAGGATGGATGCGTTTCTCACGAACTTTGAAGACTTTGGCTCTTGCAGTCTCCACCCGCTCTCGGAGTTGTTCCTCGCTCATCTTGAAATCAGAGGTCAAATTCTTCAGCTCATTTCGCAGGTGCGGAATGTTGTCACCTGGATTGTGTCCGCTGGCCTCTTCAACAAAGTTTCCGCCCTCTACAATATTGAATATTGCGTTGAAGAATTGCCCTTCCTCTTCGCCCAGGATTTCGATGATTTCTTCAGGCTTGAAAACATAGAATTTCCCTTCTACTCCTTCGCTGTCCGCATCCTCGGCGCTGTAGAAACCGCCTTCGGGCGAAGTCATGTCCCGCAGCACGTAGATGAATATTTCTTCTGCGGTCTGAGCAAATTTCTTCTTGCCGGTGGCCTGGAACGCTTCAACGTTTGCGATCGAGAGCATGGCCTGATCGTAAAGCATTTTTTCGAAGTGAGGCAGCAGCCATTTCTGGTCGGTCGAGTATCTGTGAGTGCCGAATCCAACGTGATCCCACATGCCGCCAAGCCGCATTCGAATCAGGGTGTACTCGACCATGTCGAGCGCTTCCTGGTTCCCGGTGCGTTTCCAGTAGCGCAGGAGGTAAGAAAGATTGTGTGGCGTGGGGAATTTTGGCTTCTGGCCAAATCCACCGTGGGTGCGGTCGTACCGATATTTCTGTTGCCGGAACGCTTCCTGGAGCACCGATTCTCCCATCGCCTCGCCGGGCGAACCACCAGAGTGCTGCGTAAGCGCTGCAACGATCTTTTCCGATGATTCGAGAACTGTCTCCCGCTGATTCTTCCACGCCTCGCCCAATCGCGGGACGATCTGCATCATCCCGGCGCGACCGTATCGGATTTCTTTTGGAAAGTACGTGCCGGCGAAGAACGGTTTCTTATCCGGCGTCATCACGATGGTCATGGGCCAGCCGCCTGAATTCGTCATGACCTGCGTGACGGTCATGTAAACGTTATCGATGTCAGGCCGTTCCTCACGATCAACCTTGATGCAGACGAAGTAATTATTCATGAGCTCGGCCACCTCTTCGTCCTCGAACGATTCGTGCTCCATGACGTGACACCAGTGGCAGGTGGAGTAGCCCACCGAAAGAAACACTGCCTTGTCCTGTTCCTTCGCCAATTGAAACGCCTCATCCCCCCAGGGAAACCAGTTGACCGGATTCCGCGCGTGCTGGAGCAGGTAGGGGCTCTTTTCGAAAATGAGTCGATTAAATTCGGGGCCGCCATCTTTCGGAAGCTTGGCAATTTCTTCTGGGCTGGGTAGCGCCTGGCGAGTCTCGGGCATGGGTTGATGTCCTTTCGCACGCATATGGTGGAAGCCGCCTGACCAGCGATAGATCGCTGTCATGCATCCGACAAACACGATGAGGTAAATGGAGATTCGAAGAAGCAGTTTTTTCTTTGCTGTCATGGCTTCGATGCATTCTGAAGCATAGGTTTAGCACCGCCAGCCAAAGCGAATTCGATAGCTATAATCCGCCGCCCTTAAGGAACTGAGGGCATGGGGAGGAGTCCTGGCGTCCTCCTCCCACACTCCCAAACACCCAAACTCCCAAACTTTCCCCTTGCATCCCATCATCAAACAACTCGAAGAGCGCATCCTCATTATGGACGGCGCGATGGGCACCATGATCCAGGAACACAAACTGGACGAGCGGGGCTATCGCGGCGAATTGTTCAAGAATCATCATTCGGATCTCAAAGGCTGTAATGACCTGCTGTCGCTTACTCAGCCGGGGATTATTGAAAACATCCATCGTGCCTATCTGGAGGCCGGTGCGGATATTCTTGAGACGAATACGTTCAACTCCACCGGAGTTTCGCTGGCGGATTATGCACTCGAGAGTCACGTCTACGACATCAACATTGCCTCGGCGAAAATGGCAAAACATGCGGCCGCTGAATTTACCGATGCTAATCCTGACAAGCCTCGCTTTGTCGCAGGGGCCGTCGGCCCGACCAGCAAGACATCCTCCATGTCGCCCGACGTAAACGACCCCGGATACCGCGCCGTCAATTTCGACCAGATGGTCGAGACTTATACTGAGCAGATCCGTGGCCTGATGGATGGCGGGGTCGACATGCTGATTTTTGAAACCGTCTTCGATACTCTGAACTGCAAGGCCGCTCTTTTTGCGGCTGAAACGTATTTCGAAACCATCGGCCACCGCGTCCCCTTGATGGTATCGGGTACGATCACAGACCAGAGCGGCCGCACTCTTTCCGGACAGACGACCGAGGCGTTTTGGATTTCCGTCTCCCATGCCAACCTCCTGAGCGTCGGCCTCAACTGTGCGTTAGGCGCCAAAGACCTGCGGCCCTACATGGAAGAGCTATCCCAGTGCGCCTCGACTTTCGTGAGCTGCTACCCGAATGCCGGTCTCCCGAACAAATTCGGCGGATACGACGAATCGCCTGAGTACATGGCCTCACTGCTGGAAGAGTTCGCATCGAGCGGCTTCCTTAACATCGTCGGCGGATGCTGCGGCACAACACCGGAGCACATCAAGGCCATCAGCGAAGCCGTCCGCGATATGGAGACTCGAAAGATTCCAACGCTGGCCCGATTTCCGCGCTACAGCGGCCTCGAGCCCCTTGTGATCCGGGACGATCTGAATTTCGTGAACGTCGGCGAACGCACAAACGTCGCCGGCTCGCCAAAATTCAAAAAACTTATCCAGGAAGACGATATCGAAGGCGCCCTCGAAATTGCCCGTCACCAGGTCGACAATGGCGCGCAACTTATCGACATCTGTTTTGACGAGGGCATGCTCGATGCCGAAGTCCTGATGCCCCGTTTCCTCAATCTCATTGCAGCCGAGCCCGATATCTGCCGGGTACCGATCATGGTGGACTCATCCAAGTGGACGGTCATCGAGGCCGGGCTGAAATGCATTCAGGGAAAGGGAATCGTCAATTCGCTCAGCATGAAAGAAGGCGAAGAGAAATTCAGGCAGCAGGCGCGTCTCGTTCGCAAATACGGCGCTGGTATCGTGGTCATGGCGTTCGACGAGCAGGGCCAGGCCGATACCACTGAACGCAAGGTCGAGATTTGTGAGCGCGCCTACCGCATCCTGGTCGACGAGGTCGGTTTCCCCCCGCAGGACATCATTTTCGACCCCAACATTCTGACCGTGGCCACAGGCATGGAAGAGCACGACCGCTACGCGCTCAATTTCATCGAAGCCACAAAGCTGATCCGTGAACGCTGCCCGCACGCAATGATAAGCGGCGGAGTCAGCAATCTTTCATTTTCGTTCCGTGGCAACAACCCGGTGCGCGAGGCCATGCATTCGGCCTTCCTCTTTCACGCCATCAAGGCCGGGCTCGGCATGGGCATCGTTAATCCGAGCCAGCTCGGTATCTACGAAGAGATTCCGGCCGATCTGCTTGAATTAGTCGAAGACGTCCTCTTCGTGCGGCATCCCGATGCGACCGAGCGTCTCATTGAGTTTGCCGAGACCGTTGTCGGCACAGCCAAAACAAAGAAAGTAGATGACGCCTGGCGCAGTGAATCCGTTGAAGAGCGACTCAAGCACGCGCTCGTCAAAGGCATCGTCGATTACATCGAGGCCGACACCGAGGAAGCGCGCCAGAAGTATGGCCGGCCCATCCTGGTCATTGAAGGTCCGCTCATGGATGGCATGAACGTGGTCGGCGACCTGTTTGGCTCGGGCAAGATGTTCTTGCCGCAGGTGGTCAAGAGCGCCCGGGTGATGAAGAAATCTGTGGCCCATCTCACGCCGTACCTCGAAGCGGAGAAGGCAGAAACCGGTGGGCATTCCGTCGGCAAGATTCTGATGGCCACCGTCAAGGGTGACGTGCACGATATTGGAAAAAACATCGTCGGCGTCGTCCTGCAGTGCAACAATTACCATGTCATCGACCTTGGCGTTATGGTGCCTTGTAGCAAGATCCTTGAAACCGCTCGCAAGGAAAACGTCGACATCATCGGGCTCAGCGGACTAATCACGCCCTCTCTCGATGAAATGGTGCACGTGGCTTCCGAAATGGAGCGCGAAGGCTTTGACCTCCCTCTGCTCATCGGCGGCGCAACCACCTCCCGCGCGCACACCGCGGTGAAGATCGAGCTTCAGTACTCACATCCGACTATCCACGTTCTGGATGCCTCACGATGCGTACCCGTCGTCGGAGCCCTGCTTGGCGACAAAAAACAAGAACTCGTTCGGGAGACTCGCCAGCAATACGAAAAAATTCGCAAAGACCACTCCGCCGACCGCGGCCAGGAATTGCTCGCCATCGAAGAAGCTCGCAAGTCGCCCGCGGCTATCGATTGGGATGCCAGCCAAATCACCCGGCCACGATTCCTCGGTATAAAATCCTTTGATAATTATTCCCTCGAAGAGCTTCGCTCCCGCGTCGACTGGACGCCGCTCTTCATCGCCTGGGAACTCAAAGGCACTTATCCGAAAATATTCGACCATCCCCTGCGCGGCGAAGAAGCCCGAAAGCTCTTCGACAGTGCCCAGGTGTTACTTGATCGAATCATTGAAGAAAAGCTCATCACCGCCCGCGCCGTCTTTGGTTTCTTCCCCGCCAACAGCAACGGTGACGACATCGAAGTCTACGCAGATGATGAACGGGGCGAGGTGCAGATCGTCCTGCACTCCCTCCGCCAGCAGCTCGCACGGACGAATGGCCGGGCCAATCTTGCTCTCTCTGACTTCATTGCGCCGAAGGACTCAGGCAAGGCAGATTACATCGGTGCATTTGCCGTTACGGCCGGTTTCGGCGTGGATGAGTTGGTCGCCGAGTTTGAAAAGGACCACGATGACTACAACGCCATCATGGTCAAAGCCCTGGCTGACCGATTGGCCGAGGCATTCGCCGAGCGCCTGCACGAGCGTGTGCGTAACGAGTTCTGGGGCTACGTGCAGGACGAAAAGCTTGATAACGAAGATCTCATCAAAGAGAAATACCAGGGCATCCGCCCCGCTCCCGGTTACCCGTCATGCCCGGATCACACAGAGAAATTTGTTCTCTGGGATTTACTGAAGGTGAAGGAGAACGCCGGGATCGAATTGACTGAAAGCTGCGCCATGTTCCCTGCCGCTTCCGTGAGCGGATTCTATTTCTCTCATCCGGATTCCAAATATTTCGGTATCGGCCTTCTCGGCAAAGACCAGGTTGAGGACTACGCACGGCGAAAAGGAATGGAATTAAAAGAGGCAGAACGCTGGCTCGGCCCAAGCCTTGGATATGATCCCACGTAGCTGCAAATTGCCAGCTTGTAGACATCAGCAGGCTGGCAGATTCGTTCGTAAAAAGTCGATCACGCCCCGAAGGGGCAGAAACATGCCAGCCCAGGGCAACGCCCTGGGTTATCAGAAACGGTCACGCTTGAGCCCTGAAAGGGCGGCACAAATCGCTGACAGATATCATGTTG
>JAQBXN010000003.1 GCA_027625095.1 Planctomycetota bacterium
CCCTCCACCATTCCACCCTCCACCATTCCACCCTCCACCATTCCACCCTCCACCATTCCACCCTCCACCTTTCCCCGTTCCATTCCCCATCTTCCTTGTTACAATCCCCGGTCATGTCCATCCGACTGCGAACAAAATCAGATCTGAAGACCGTCTTCCAGGAATACAATATCTGGGCGCGCAAAGAGCTCGGCCAGAATTTCCTGATTGATCACAACCTGCTTCGATTTCTGGTCGAAGCTGGAGATGTCTGCGAAGACGATTTTCTGCTCGACATTGGTTCCGGCACTGGATTGCTGACTCGCAAACTCGCGCAGCGCGCATGGAAGGTTTGGGCTGTTGAGATCGATCCAAGGATGTTCGATTTCTGCTCGGCATACACGTCCGGATTGACAAATATCAGGATGATTAATCGGGACGTGCTCAAGAACAAATATACCCTCGACCAGGAGCTTGAGGCTGAAATCCTGGCTGAACTGGAGGCGAGCCCCGGAACAGCGTTCAAAGTCGTTTCAAACCTCCCTTACAGCATCAGTACGCTTATCATTCCGATTCTGCTCCAGGGGCCCATCCCGGTCGAGAAGATGGTCTTGACAGTGCAGAAAGAGGTGGGCGAACGTCTGGTGGCTAAACCTGGAACCAAAGCCTACGGCAGCCTCTCTGTGATTCTCCAGACCTGGGCGCACATAGAGGTACTGAAGATTCTCCCCAATACTGTTTTCTGGCCGCAACCCAAGGTGGACTCCGCGATAGTGGGCATTACCCCGCGGATGGACCGTCTCGAGCAGATCGCCGACACCGACCTTTTCCGCAGGGTTGCCCAGGGCCTGTTCTCCGCCAGACGCAAGAAGTCCGTGAACGCACTGAAGCAAGACGAACGGGTGATAATTCCAGCCGAGGCACTCATTCGTGGCTTCGAAATCGCAGAAATTGACTCCACGCGACGCGGTGAAGATTTGAGCGTGGACGAAATCATCTCGCTGACGAATGCCATCGACGAGGCCCGTCAGACTGTTGACTCCTCAACGGTGTAATCGGAATTCATGTGCATCGACCAATGCGGATGCAGTTCCTCAAGGGCATCATGAACCACACCACTCGATACTTCCTGGCACTACTGGCGGTCACCTCAAGCGTTTCGGCTCAGCTCGATTTTGGCGTCACATCCGCCGGGGCGGAAAACATTACTTTTGAGGTCAGCACAGCCGGGACCGATCTGATTGCGGGTGGTAATCTGAAGGTGAGGTTGACCGCCAAGCTGGCCGATGGATGGCACATTTACGGTTTCAAAGAATATGAAGGCTCAGTAGCCACTGTCATCGCGCTCGATGAAAAACAGCCGTTCAAGCTTGGTGACATCGATTCGCCTCAGCCGCAGCACGTCAAAAAGACCTTTGGTGAGACGGTCCTCCAATATGACTCGTTCGAAGGGGAGGTGACGTTCACCTTGTCGGTCACAATCAACGAAAATACTCCCGCCGGCGAGGCAACTTTGAAAGGATCGGTCAAGTACCAACTCTGCTCCGACAAGGTTTGCCTGCTGCCTAAGACTTATGCGTTTTCGTTACCCGTAAAGATAAACGTGGGAGCACCTCCCTCTGACGAGGCCAATCCATTTGCTGCCTTCCTGTCTCAGGCGGATGGCGCGGACAAGAAAGAAAATGCAGCGGACGCAACCACTGAGGGCCGGGTCCGGTCGGCAAAGCTGTCCTACAAAATAGCACCTGCGGTAAAGAGTGTTCGACCGGGAGAAGTCTTTGAACTTCGCCTGGACGTAAAGCTCGACGAAGGCTGGCACATTTACGGCACTGAACGGGCCGGCATCGGCATCAGGACGGCCGTCGAATTGACTGAAGGAGCTTTCGTTACGGCCGGCCTGATGGTCAGTTCAAAAAAACCTAAGACAGCGCCCGCGACTGAATTTTCACCGGAATACGACTACTACGAAGGGGACGTCGTTTTCACCCAACCCATTCAAATTGCGGCCAACTCAAGACCGGGCATACAACAACTGCGGGGCACATTTCACTTTCAGGAATGCAATGACAACTCTTGTCTGAGGCCCTCAAATAGAGACTTCGTGGCGGACATCGAAGTTCTCCCCGCAAGTGAATCCGCGGCCCCTGTTCCCGGCTCCGACAATCCGGAAAGGGTGAACTCTCAGAAGACGGCTGGTCCGAAGGATGTAACTCGGGTCGGACTCATTGCCTTCCTCGGTCTGGCGTTGGGCGCCGGCCTGCTGACGCTCATCACACCGTGTGTTTTTCCACTGATTCCGATAACCATTTCGTACTTTCTGAAGCAGTCACAAGACAGCGGATCGAGCCCGTTCAGCCTCAGCCTTTGTTATGGCGGGGGTATCATCGGCAGCTTTACCGGGCTTGGCTTCATCCTGACTGTTTTCTTCAGCGCGAACGCGGCAAGGCAGTTCGCCGCCAATCCAATCGTCAATCTCATCATCGGTATTCTTTTCGTCGTTTTCGCGTTCAGTCTGCTCGGGGCGTTTGAGCTGAGGCTTCCGGCGTCCTTTCAGCAGAAATTGAATTTCATGGGCAGAGGCGGTTATGCCGGGGCCCTCTTCCTGGGTCTGACCTTTGCCGTAACAGCATTCGCCTGCACTGCGCCATTTGCCTCCGCCGTTTTGTTGGCTGCGAGCCAGGGCGAGTATTTCTGGTCCATCCTCGGCATGCTCGCCTACTCGGGCACAATGGCTGTGCCTTTCTTGATATTGGGGCTCTTCCCTTCCCTGATGAATAACCTGCCGAGAAGCGGTGGATGGCTGAACGCGGTCAAAGTTTGTTTCGGTTTCTTTGAGCTGGCCGCAGCCTTCAAATTCTTTTCAAACGTTGACTGGCAGATGGGATGGGGCATTCTGCCGCGCTCAATTGTCCTGGCGATCTGGGTCGTCTGCTCCGCATTCGTCTGTCTATATCTACTTCAGCTTTTCAGGTTGACGCATGATATGCCGCAGGATTCCATCAGCGTAACCCGCGTGACGTTCGCACTCGTCACTGGCGCCCTCGCACTCTGGATGGCGACCGGGCTTGGCGGCAAACCGCTCGGGTACTTGGAAGCCTTCCTGCCGCCTGAGCAGTTTTCACGGCGGCCCGGTGACGTCGGCAATATAGATGCACCGAAAAAGAAAGAGCAGTGGCTGGCGAACGTCTCCTTCGAGGATGGGCGCAAAATCGCCCGGGAACAGGGAAAACCACTCGTACTCGAATTCACTGGCTTTACATGAATAAATTGCCGCCAGATGGAATCGACCGTGCTTGTCGATTCAGAAGTTCAGTCCGAGGTGGATCGGTTCGTTTCACTCAAACTTTATACCGACGGGAACCCCGTCGAGCAGGCCGAACGTCACCAGAGGCTGCAGAAGGAAACTTTCAACAGCGTAGCCCTGCCTTTCTTCGCGTTTTACGATTCAACCGGCCAATTGGCGAAGACCTTTCAAGGCACGGCAGACAAGCAACAATTTCTCGAATTGCTGCGCAGCGTTAAATAGGCACTTACCTATACGCCCGGCCGTTCTGGGAGTGGGGTGGCTTGCCACTGCTTACAATTTCGAAGGCTCATTTTTCGCCGGCACGCTTGAATTCGAGTCCGTTGCCCGCCGCGATGGCTGGTCGCTCCCGCAGCGATTCGCAATCATCAATCCACAGCTCTTTGATTGATCCGTTTTCTGCTGCTAGGAATGTCTTGAATTCTTCCTCCACGAGCGAACGATGAAAAGACAAAAAGTGTTCCTATCGATTGGTTTGATATTCGTAGCCACTTTCCTCCCCAACCTCACGCTGGCCGAGCCGCAGGTAAAGGTCTGGCCCGAGGTTCTCCTGATCGATGATTTCGAGGCGGGTGTGGACGCCTGGGAAAACCAGGATTCCGGCAAAATCGAGTGGGTGGAGGACGCGGCAGAGGGCAAGAAGGCGTTGAAGTGGACTGCGGCGGATGACGGCATCGGACACATCGTGTTGAAGAATGTTGACCGCTCAAAAGTCGATTTCAGCCAGTATGACCTTCTGACATTCTGGGTGAAGTTTGAGGGCAAGCGCATCTGGAATCTCAATCCAATCGTTCAGCAGTTTCCCGCGGTTTACGGCTACCGTGGGCTTTACTACAGCGTGGACACGATGGAGACATTCGGCGAATGGTTTCTTTACACGCAGGATCTACGCCGATGGGAAAATGCCTGGCCTACTACCTTTGACAAGGTCAAACAGGAATTCCAATTCGAGGTAGCACAACTTGCCGGCGCGGGATCTACCAGGGTATATCTCGATGGTATTCGCCTCCTGAAGAATCCCCTGGGAATCGAACGTTCCTACCCCGGCAGATGGGGGCTACAGAGGGACGGTTCGCAGGTTACGCACTTCAGAGTCAAAGTGCGAAACAGCGGCGACAAGCTGCTGAATGTCAAAACCTCGCTTGTTCCTCATACGCTGAATAGATTCAGAGCCGAACTTCCGGCCCAGTCATTGGCTTTGCTTCCAGGCGAGGAAGGCGAGGTCTTCATTCGTATCCTCGCACCTGCCAACGTGATCGCTGAAGAGCCGCGACACTACGGTGAGACGGCCACCATCGCCCTTAGTGTGGAGGATGTGCCGGGCCTGGTGCTGCACACAGAGCTCTCAGCCGGAACTCGCCCGGAAACGATGGCTCACCCTTCCATCCTGATGGACTCCAGCCGCATGCTTACTCTGCAGCGGAATTGGAAGAACCCGGATACACGAAAGGAGAGTCCCCGTGACATTCAGCATTTCGTTCGTCTCGGGGAAGCAGCACTCGATTACACTCCCGAATTTCCGCCCCTTGCGTGCGCCGGAAGAACGTCGTGCTTCGTGGAATCCTGCCTGACGAACGCCATGGTTTTACAGGGATCCACCCTCAATGAGATTAGCGTTCCCAATCTACCTTTCAGCACTTATCAGTGTTTTCAGTGCGGGCGTACTTACACGGGCCCAATGTTCGATGCCGGCATGAAAGGCTGGGCGGGTAAACACCTTCTGAACGCATCACAGGCGCGAAACCTTGGCTTTGCCTACGGCATTACCGGCCGAAAAGAGTTCGCCACCGCGGCAGCAGCCATCCTGCGTGGATATATCGACACCTATTTAAAGCTGCCCATTGTCGCTCCTGAACCAGGCAGCCCTGTAAACAGTCACACTTCGGGGGCTGTTCGTATCGCGTCCACCTACATGAGGGAGAAAAATTGGCTGACCGGTCTGGCCATCGCCCTGGATTTCATTCGACCGGCAGGAGTGCTCACAGATCAAGAGCTTGCCGGCATCCGGGACAACGTCTTCGTACCGTCAGCGAATCTGATGATGGATCACAAAGTGGGAGCGATGAATCTGCAGTGGATGATCGAATCCTCCGCGCTCTATGCGGGCCTGGCCGCCGAATCGCCCAGTCTTCTGGCGAGGTCGATGTATGACAAGCACGGCATCTCGAATCTGATCCGCGTGGGTTATCTTTCGGATGGAAACTGGTGGGAAAATCCGAGTTACCAGAACGTGGCTAATGGCGTTGCGTTCCCTGTACTGGCCACCTGCATCAATGGTGGACTGGTCCAACTCGATGAGAGACTCACAATGATCTTCAAGGCGGCATACAAGCTCTACGCTCCCGATGGACGAGGCCCGACACTGGGCACTGGCGGTCCTGGCGGCTATCACTACAGCGACAACGCAGTCCATTCTCTGGCTGGTTTGGTAAGTGACCCCGAACTCGCGTGGGTGGCTTACCATCGCAAGATGTGGGTGGCATGGTCCGGCGGTGGCCAGCCATACGAAAGCTACCTCTGGGCCCTCACCTGGCAGAGCAAACCCAAAGTGCCGATAGACAAAGCGGTTTCTCCCATTCCCAACAAGACGACCGTGCTGCCCGATTACGGCGGCATCGCAATGCGCGTTCCAGACGCGGGCAACTACTGCTATATGCATTTCGGCCGTGAACTCGTGCACGGCCATCGAAACAAGCTTTCGCTCAACGCCTACGGCAAAGGTGGCTGGTTCGTGCGCAACGTCATGGGCGGTTACGGAAGCAACTTCAAGAACTTCCTGGAGACCATTGCCAGTTCGACCTCCATAATGATCGACGGCGAGAATCCTGATGCAGATACCGGCGAACTGTTGTATCAGAATTCGGGCCAAGGCTGGGAGGCAGCTTCCGCTCGAGAAGTGGGAGCATACAAATCAGTTGAGCACGAGCGATCTTTGCTAGAGACAAAAGATGCGCTCATCGTGATTGACCGTTGCCTGGCTGGCGAGCAACACACCTATGACTGGCTTTATCACACCAGCCTTACTGGCCTCAGTCTGGAGACCGAAGGGATGCAGACGCTCGATATAGATCGATTCGGAGATTCCGTTCTTTACGAGTCGCTTCATCCGTCAGGTAAATTCGATTCAGTCGAAAAAGCCCATCTGAAGCGGCCGGACGGGAGTGGCCTGAAGATTCTGTTTGTCGGGGAAGGTGATCTTTCTGCTTTCAAGGCGCTGAAAAAAGACGACGGCCTGCTCTGGCGCAAGAGGGGAAAGACAACCGGCTTCGCGTGCGTTTACCTGCCCTACGCAAAGGGAGAGCAAGTGGATGGTAGTATCTCACCCTTGACGGTAACCGACGCGGCAGGCAAGGAGGTCGGCCTTGAGTTGGGCCAGGCTTTCGAAGTCAAGACGCCGGGAGGTCTCTTGACGATCCTTGTGAATTATTCAGGAAAAGAACTCCGCTGCGGCGAACTCCGCGGAATGGAACGCGTCCTCGTGAAGTAATCAACAATCGAGTCTTCCGACACTCCATCTTTCCACAACGATCAGCCTAGCCATTTCTCGTAAAGCTCTATCGTCTGCCGCACCTTATCTTTTACTGAATGTTCTTCAGCGACTTTTCGTGCTTCGATCCCTGCTCGAAGACGAAAGCTCTCATCGGCAAACGGCGAGATCTTTCCAGCAAGCTCCTCGGGGCATAGCGGGTTTTCAACGATGGCACCTGCGGAACGGCGGTCCAGAATTTCAGAAGCTCCACTGATTCTGCTGGCCACACTCGGTATCCCCGTCGCCATAGCTTCAAGGTGTACGCACCCGAATGGCTCGTAATAGCTGGGAAGCACAGATAGGTCTGCGGCCGCGCAAACCTGTTCCGGATGCTCGTGAGGGCCAACAAAGATCACTTTGTCGGAAATTCCCAGATTCTCGGCCAACTGCTGATATTTTCGGCGGCGACCCTGGCCAACCACAACCAGACGAAATCGCCTCTCCTTCCATTGATCGTGAGCCAGGATGCCGAGTGACTGGATAAGGGAGCGAAGCCCCTTTCGACCGAACCCTGAGCCCAGGAACAGCAGCAGAATTTCGTCCTCAGAGATTCCATAAGAAGCCCGAAACTCCTTGCGATAAATGGAGACATTACCGGGATGAAATCTGCCCAGGTCGACGCCGTTGTAGACCACCTTGATTCGCTCCGGAGCGATGTCGTAATTCTGGAGGATCTCATCCTTCACCCGCTGCGATACAGCGATGATGACCGGCGTCTTAAGGTAGCCCTGCTGCTCCATCAGGACATCTACATGCGACTTGATGCTGAAACTGTCGAACGGAAGGGCCCGGCGGAATGCCGACCCAAAAATCTTCTTCTTCCATCGAAGCCACTCACGCGCGCATCCTCCGCCAGCAGAGACCACATCCTGCGAGACCGTCTTTGCAAAACTATGCACTACATCAAACGATTCGTCCGTCAGACGCCGCTTAACAAGGTACGCAAAAGCGACGGAGCGCAGAATTGACGGTTTGTTCGGGACATTGATCTCGTGGACTGTCACTTGATCCATCCAGGATTCCGGCAGATCCCATTCCCGCGCGAACAGGTGAATCTCGTGGCCCTGATACAGAAGTTCCTTCATGATGAGCGCGGTCTGTCGAGAAGCGCCCCCAAAGGGAGAATACTCGGGATGTATCAGGGCAATTTTCATGATTCGAAAAGGTCGGTATCCAGATATTTTCTGTTTAGCCAGGGACCAGGCGGTCCAATCTATTGAGTCTCTGCGAGGATAGTCGTGCAATTGTCAATCTTGCCGGTGCTGATCGCCATACTGAATTCTGACATGCAGACCTGCTCTTGTGGTCGACTCTCCGGTGAGCTGTCCATCTACCAAACTGTAGATGGACCTTCAGGATTGTGAAATCAGCACAATTACGCCGCCCCATTGAGAGTGCTTGGACGGCCAGGATAAACGCCCTGCACTTCGATTCCTATCTGCCGAACCACCCCATCTCGGCTCAGGACTCCCCTCCGACAATCTCTCCGATCATCTTTATGAACTCATCGATGCTGAACGGCTTTGCCAGAACGGGTCTGCCGCAATCGGCGATAAACCTGCGCACCTTGTCCGAAACGAGATCGCCGGAGATAAAACCTATGCGACTGGTGAAGTCAGGGCGATGCTCCAGCAGCCAGGCGTAAAGCGACTGGCCGTCGCGTTCGCCGGGCATTCGAACGTCCGTAATGATCACATCGAAATCCTCGGCCTCCAGGAAGGGCAGTGCAGCGTCCACGGAATGTTCCAGTCTGGTCTTATATCCTTGGGTGTCGAGCACCCGGCACAGAAGACTGGCGATCGCTATTTCATCGTCAATGACCAGGATTTTCTGGCCGGTCTTCCCCGCTGTGGCGGCAGTAGCCTGAAGCTCTTCGAGGTTGAGCGCTTCAACCGAAGCCACAGGGAGTTCGATGGTGAACAGAGCGCCGGCCGCCAGATTCTCGGCCCGAATAGTACCTCCGTGTTCTGAAATGATGCCATAGGTGGCACTCAACCCGAGCCCCGTTCCTTTGCCGACCTCTTTCGTAGTAAAGAAAGGCTCGAAGATGCGTTCCGGATTGGCCACGCCGGGGCCGCTATCTTCAAATTGAATTTCAATTTTCATCGCACCAGCAGCGCGTGTCCGCACGCGCATTTTCCCTTCGCCCGCGTGCTCGACCATCGCGTCATGGGCGTTGTTCATGATATTCAGGAAGGCTGTCTTGAGTTGGGCAGGATCACCAATGATGGCGGGGAGGTCTTTGGCAAATACCGTTTCCAGCTTGATATTTTCCAGGTGAAAATGGTACTCACGAAGATGAATGCATTCCGCAAGTAAGTCGTTGACCCTGACGCCCAGCCGGGCCCCCATGTCTTTACGAGCAAAATGCAGCAGGCCATCCACCACCTCACGGCAGCGCTGGCCCTGCTCATGAATCGTCTTCAGATCTTCCCTTGTTTTCTGATCAATAGACTGGTCCAGTATGAGCAGTTCGGAAAATCCGATGACCGCGGTGAGGGGGTTATTCAGTTCGTGCGCAACTCCTGAAACCATGGTGCCCAGGGCGGCGAGTTTTTTAGCCTGGTTGAGGGAATGCTCAAGTTCCCGCTGCCGGGTGATGTCCTGACCGACCAGAACAACGCCGACTTTTTGGAGACGGATATCGAGGTCTTCCGCGGTGCTCCAGATGATGAGCCGCTCCTCGCCATTCTGGGTGCTGATGGGGAATTCGAAATCAATCGTCTTTTCCGCAGACCAGATTTTGTCCCAAAGTTTCCGGGCCTCCTCACGTTGGTTTTCCATGGCCAGATCTTCAAACGGCCGGCCCAGAAGCGCCTCGCGATGGTAGCCGGTCAGCACTTCTGCAGTGTCGTTAAAATGGGTGTATTTCCCGTCCTTGTCGAGGGCGACGATGACCGCGTTGACTGTATCAATGAGCTGCCGAAATCTGGCACGGGATGTTTGGACTACCTGGAAAAGTTCAGCATTTTCCGCCGCCCGGCCGATCTGGTGGCCAATGCTGTCCCAAAAGTCCAATGACTGACTGCCACTCGATTCCGTTGTTTCGACGGCGAGGATGCCAAACGTTCGCTCTTTCCCACGCAGCGGAATGAAGACTGCCTGAAACGTAACGGCACCCGATCTGAAAGAGCCGGATTGAATCCCATTTCTCAACGCTTCGAAAGGCGCATCTCCGGGTTTGAGTAACTCCTCCGCCTCTTCAGTCGATACGCCCGCAGTGAATACCGCGCCGAATTCCTCCTCATCGAAAAGATAAAGAGCCCCCCTCTCGCCCGCGTCCGCGTCTACGACCGCCCTGAAGGATTGCTCCAGAATGCTTCGCGAATCGAGGCTGTGAACGAGTGCGTCACACAGCCGGTTCATGCGAGCGAGTTGTTTTTGGTAATCCAGATTCATGGAGGAAAGTTAAGCGACTTTGTGCTGGTCATCAAAGTCCGGCGTTCAGGCTGGAGCCGCGGGCTCTACATGAATTTTTCTAGAAGTGCTTTGGCCTGGAACTGTCCGCCGAATTTGAGGAAACCTCAAAGCTGTTCCTCGTAATCCTACTCGTAACCTTTGTCCTCACTGAATTGAAGAACTCCTGGCAAAATATTTCTTTCAACAGGTAGATGCGTTGTCATTGGCCGAGGACAGTAGGGTAAAGATCGAGAAATCAGGTGATCTAAGACTACGAGTAGGATTACGAGCAAGATGTCCCTCGCCCTCAGTAGACAGAATTGGGTGAAGGCTCAAGCTGGAGCCGCGGGCTACGATGCGAGCAGTCCCTCGTTAAAGATGTTGTCAAATGTGCCGGACTGGATGAGCTGTTTGGTGTGCCGTTCAACTGGCTTCGCTGCCGGCCTTGTTCAGGGAGGAGACGAATTCGGCGTGTGAGGAATCTTCAAGCCCTGCGGTAAGGGACTTCAATACCGCGGCGAGATCCCGTTGAATCAATGCCGGAGAATCGAGCCAGAGGCCCGGAAACACATGGCTGCGGTAGACGCCTGCTTCATCATGGTCAAGCTTGACGTATTCGCCGGCCACCAAAATAAACCAATCCAGTGCTTCATCCAAAACGCGCCAGACAAGATACTCACTGACACCATTGCGGCGATAAACATTGAGTTTTTCGTGAAGGTCATAATTCACCGAACTTGCGGCCACCTCAACAATGAGGTCCGGGGCGCCGACAAGGTAGCCGTCTTCATTCACGGAGACCTGGCCGCCGCACTCCGGTTTTATGAACAGGAGTGCATCCGGCTGTGGATCATTATCCGTATCAAGATGGACAGTGGCATTGTCGCCTGTGTCAACGCCGGGAGTATGGGCTCGATATACACCGATCCAGGTAACGATATCGGTATGCGGGCCGGAGTGATATTCTTGATTGACTGGTGAGGGCATATAAACCTTTCCTTCGATCCGCTCCGCCTTTTTGACTTCAGGCATGGATTCGTATCTTCTCATGTACTGTTCACGGGTAAGCCTGTCACCATTTTGCAGCGGAGGTACAGCCTGTTTCCGAGGAAGGCTGATAGATGCAGATGTTGTCGCGGCCAGGGAAGACATGGCAGATTCTCTTTGGTTCAGTACCAACTGGATGCTGGATTATAGATGCAAATATATATTGTTCATTTTCCAGACAACACCATCTTAGGTAGACAACATCCTCATGACGAATGAAGAAAAGTTTCTTGTTGATCATGATGACTGCATCCTGATGGGCGGCAGGCCGGACAGCGTGGGAGGCGAGGGATGAAGAAAAACCGGGTGTATGGGAGTGCTGGAGAAACAAAGAGTGGAATTTTGAAAGACTGGAAGACTGGAAGATTGGTCGCACTCATTGCAGTTCTTCTGACTCCGGTAAGGTCAGAGCTTGTTAACGTCTACCACTACGACTTTGGCTCGTACAAGGTCGGCCAATTTTACGAGCACCTGAATGTGGTCGAAGATGCTGCGGCCCCCAAAGGGCAGTCGCTTATGGCGAATCACAACAGCGGCTCGTGGATGCCCGGCATTGCACATACACGAAAGACCATTCGGCTGGCGGGGCCTGTAAAGGTTACTGCTCTGTTGCGGGGCGAGGGTCTGACAGGAATTGCCGAGCAGGTTCGGTTTGTGGTTGCTCTGAGGAATGAGACCACCCAAAGGACGTATGAGGCTAAGACACTGATTCAAGATGTGCGGGTGAAGAAGGAAGGGTTCGCTCCGATCTCGGTACACGCACAGTTGCCCTCGAAATCTGCTGAGTACAACTTTTACGTCCGATTTCACTGGCTGGGAAAAGAGCCCGCTAACGCACCCACGGTCTGGCTGGCCGAGGTCGATGTGTTTGCGGCAGGTGATAAACAGGCATTCATCGGAGACGTTGAGCCCAGCAAGAACGCGTATCGCCTGGGAGAAAAAATCGGATGTGCGGTGACAGTCTTAAATCCAACGACAGCCATTTTCGAAGGCAGCGTTCGAGCGACAGAACTCTTCGACCTCTCAGGCATTCGGGCCGCAGGCGTGGAGAGGTTCAAACTTGGCGCAGGCGAGATGAGAGTCATCCAGCTCGAGTGGACTGCAAAAGCTCCGGAGGCAGGACGCGAACTGCAAATTGCTCTACTTGATGGCGAAGGCAAGGAACTCGACACATTCCAGGACTACTATGGCATCGCCAGGGACCCGAGCTTCCTGGCCACGGTGCCGTCATCAACCGCGGACAGCGGCCAAGGATTTACTCATGGCTACCTTTATGTCGGTCCGGCAAGCCGGTCGCAGGTCAATCGCGCTATAGAGGACATCAAGAGGACTCGCCAGCAGCGTTATGAATTCTTTTCGTGGAGCTACAACGAACTCGGCCAATTCATTCCACCGAAAGGCGAAGATCCGTTCCTTGGTAACGAAGGCGTATGGTGGCAGAGCTTCAAGAAATTGAAGTATCAGTTCGCGAGGGTAAAGGAACTGGGCATTCCACCGATCACATACGTGAATGGTCATGTCTGGGGCCCCGCGGGCTATGACCTCTTCCTCATACATCCTGAATGGTTTCTCTATACTAAAGACGGCGAATTGGTCGGGAATTCTTACGACATGGAATGGCGGGACCGTTACCTCCGTCGCGACAGTTTCACATTCACTCAAAAGAAAAATCCTTTTTTCTACGGCACGCTGAACCCAACTCTGCCCGAAACGCGGCAGCATATCGCAAATCAATTCATTCGACTTGGGGAGGAACTCGGTTTTGAGGGCGCTCGCTGGGATGTTTGGAGTATGGAGATCAAACCCGGTATGTACGACATCTTCGGAAAGCCGATCGTATCGACTTTAGAAGAGGCCGATAGGTTGTCTGCAGAATCCCTGGTGGCAGTAAAGAAGCTCGTTGCCAGTAAAGTGAAGGACTTCACCTGGGGCTACAACTATGCCTCGCCGGAAGAAAACGAAAAGACACCGAAAGTTTTCGAAGAGAAATGCCGCAACGGCGGTTGGCTGCTCGACGAAATTGTGATCAGCTACTCGAGTAAATCTTCACCATATCATTATTGGGATGCCTACCGCGACCGCATGGTGCAGTGGGGAAACCGGGTGCGAGAACTCGGCGGCATCTACAATCCGTTCGCTCTGCATCGCGGTGGCGGCAAGTATCCGGTTGACCGACTCTACGAAGGCGTCTTCCGTCTACTCGGCAGCGGGCGTTCCAGTGACATATTCGCCAGCGATGCTGCCCGGGTGGGCCAGCTTGGCCTCATGGCGTTTCGATTCAGCAACATCTTTCTTGGCTGGCAATTGCGGTTGCTCCCAGCGAGCCAGCGCGTCATTCACGTCAGTGCGCCGGATTCTCTCTGGTGGAAAGAACTGATTTTCTCCAATGTCAGCCTAGAGGGCCGGCAGCAGGTAATTCTGCACCTGGTGAATTCACCGGTCTCCCGGGAACTGGAGGAAAATCCGGAATCTCAAGTGCGTCCGCCGTTGAATGATCTGGTGGTCACCTGCGGAAAGCTCAAGGGCAAACTGCCTTCACGCGTTTGGCTGGTCACAGCCGAGCCGCTCAGGCCAGACGGGGAGCCCGCAATCCAGGCCGTCGAGCTGAAGCAAGAGGTGAAGGAAGACTGGAGCGAAGTGACCATACCGTCCGTGCTCTATTGGAAGACGGTTGTTTTTGAATTTTGAGCATAACTTGAGATCCCCAACTGGAATTTCCAGATGAAAAAGGATCCAAATATAAAAATAGCAGCGAGAAAATGATGCCCCGACAACAGCCCGCAGCAACACTCTTCACGCTTTTTGCGCTCTACCTTTCGCAATCATCTTTCGCTGAGACTCCCCTCCCCTGGCTCGGCGGGAACCTGCTGAACAATCCTGGCTTTGAAACAAAACCCGAAAAAGATGACCCCATTCCCGGCTGGGTATCGCAGCCTCAAGGCGATACCGCGACCGCTGTCATTGACGAAGGCGTCCGGCTGGCGGACAAAGCGTCTTTGCACATTTCAGTGTCGAAGTCTCCGGGCAGCATTCGGTTCACCTCCAAGCCGCTGCCGGTCAGCGCGGGCAAACGCTATCTGTATTCCATCGCGTATCGGCAGGCTGGCTTCAACACTACCGGCAAGGGGGATACGTACGAGGGGGTGAGTTCCCACTCAAATATCGAGTGGCTCGACGCCAAGAATGCTGTCATTGGCCATGATAATTCCACATCACGTTTCCCTTACGGGCCCTCGGATTGGGATATTCGCGACAGCTTCATCCATGTGCCGGCCGGGGCTTCGTTCGCCGTTGTGGTGGTCAGTGTCTCAAACAACAGTCTCAAGGATAGCGGTAAGCTCATCCCGGCCGACTTGTGGATCGATGGCGTACAGTTCCGCGAATACACACCACCACCCACGCCTGAGTGGGCCAAGGCCGAAACGGAGCGCGTGGTCGAAGGCGCGCCTCAGCAGTCGCCCGTACAGGCTTACTTTCTTGCGAGTTCAAATGAGTTCACTTCAAAGGGAGGAAGCTTTTCGAAGCTCGCGCTCGACAGAGATGCCGAACGCGGCTCGGCACTTCAGTCGCCGGCAAAGTGCACACAGGGCATCATGGCCCACTCACCCTATTTCCCCGCCTTGCCGCTTGGCCTGTATCGGTTGCGTTGCCGAGCCAAAATCACAGATTCGGCATCCAGGGAACGAGCCGGTTTTATCGACGTGCCAGGCCGATACTCCGGACAACGGATGATCATGGAGTTTCATCCGGAGGCATTCAAAGCAGCCGGACAGTACCAGGTAATCGAACAGGACTTCATCATCCGCGACAGCCACTGGTGGTGCATACGAGCCTACACTGACGGCAATCAGGAATGGTCTATCGACTCAGTAAAAGTGTTTCCATTACACGAGTTGCAGGATCATGAACTGCTGACCATCTATCCAGGAGTCGAGGGGCAGATCCCTGCCGAACTGAAACCGAAGAGTGCACGCCCTTACCACGTGCTGTTCGTTGCCGGACTCGGATACGACGCGTACCGGCCGACTCAGATTCTTCGTATGTTGAGTACGGACACCGAGATTACGCCGGTCTGGGTACGCCGGGATCGAAGTTTCCAATACGAAGGATTTCCGCAGACTGCGGCCGCTCTTTTTGATTTCAACTGCATCTACCTCACCAACGTAAACGCAAGGGGGCTCAGCCTGCTGGAGAAAAATCTCCTCCGCGAATATGTAAGCCGAGGCGGTGCACTGGTCGTCATCGGTGGCCATCAGAGCTTTGAACGTGGCGGATGGAAAGGCTCGTTCCTGGAGGAAGTGCTGCCATTTGAAATCGCGCCCTCTATAAAGGAAGGCTTCTCACATCATCCGAAAGGATTGCCCTTGAAAATCAGCGAAGACCTGCCCTGGCCGCGTGAAGTTGAACTCGATAGCTCACCGCAGGTTTTCTTTCTTCATCGCGGAAAGCTGAAGGCTGGGACCAAAGTCCTGGCCAGCGCGGGCGATTTGCCCTTCCTGATCACAGGCGAATACAACAAGGGCCGTGTGGTCTGCCTGCTGGGGGTCGCCATCGGGACCGGTGACAACAAACAGGAACCCTTCTGGCGATGGAGCGATTGGAACTATCTGATGCGCAACGCTACCTGGTGGGCCATCAGATATGACGGATTGAATCTCCGTTGACGATACGAAAGTTCATGGTCCTTTTGTTCTTGCAAGGCAAGAGGCCGGCAGTCTCTGCCATAAGTTCAATGGAGGATTACGTGAGACTCGCGGTCTGCAACAACCTTCTTTTGGAGACAGCAAAGGCATGAAATTCTTAATCATCACATTTCTCTGGTTCACACCGGTTTCCGCGCAGATGGAATTCTTCATTGCTACAGACGGCTCTGATGCAAACAGCGGCTCCAACGAAAAGCCATTCGCCTCTCTGGTGCGGGCCCGGGAGGCCATTCGGGGACTCAAGCTCAAAGGCGAATATCCTGAGAAAGGCGTGACGGTTTTCCTACGGGGAGGGCACTACTTTCTCGACAAGACATTTGCACTGGAGCAGAAAGATTCAGGTACTGAAACGGGAGGCATCCTGTACTGCTCTTACCCGAACGAAACCGTGCGGGTCAGCGGCGCACAGCCGATCAAAGAATGGAAACCAGTCGAAGGCGACATCCTGGAACGATTGAGCCCTGACGCGAAGAAGAATGTGATGCAGGCGGACCTGAAGGCCTTGGGCATCAAAGATTTCGGAGAACTAAAACCTCGCGGGATGGGACGGCCTGGATATCCTGCCGCGCTGGAGCTGTTCTATAAAGACCGGCCGATGACCCTCGCCCGGTATCCCAACCAGGGCTGGGAAAAGGTCGCAGCCACTCCCGCAGGCAAGGACGGTGGCAAGTTTGGGTATTCGGGAGATCGGCCAGGGGGATGGGCCGGGCAGGATGTCTGGGTGCACGGTTACTGGACCTGGGATTGGGCGGATTCTTACGAAAGTGTGAAACACATAGACACGGACGGCAAGCTCATTGAAACCCATCCTCCGCACGGCATATACGGTTATAAGAAAGGGAGCCGCTTCTATTACCTCAATGTTCTCGAAGAACTGGATTCGTCAGGTGAATGGTACCTGGATCGTTCGTCGGGCATTCTCTACTTCTGGCCACCGGCGCAGATCGGACAGAATGATGCCTATGTCTCGCTCACGGAGGGGCTGGTAGATATGGCATCCGCGTCCAACATCCAGCTAAGGGGAATCACCTTCGAGGGTTGCCGTGGGACCGCGGTGGTTGTTCAGGGTGGTGAGAATATTCGCGTCTCGCGGAGTGTCTTCCGCAACATCGGAAACAAGGCTGTAAGTGTAAGTGCCGGCAAGAATCACGGAATAGTTGGCTGCGATATTTCGGAGACCGGTGATGGCGGGATCGTGCTCAGTGGCGGTGATCGAAACACCCTGACTTCTGCCGGTCATTACGCTGAAAACAATCACATCCACCATTTCAGCCGCTGGTGCCGAACTTACCGACCTGGAGTCATGGTCATCGGCGTCGGCAATCGCGTCTCGCACAATCTGATTCACCACAGCCCGCACAACGGCATCCAGCTCGGCGGAAACGAACACCTGATCGAATTCAATGAACTCCATAATCTCTGCGAAGAGACCGGCGACGTAGGCGCGTTTTATATGGGCCGCGACTGGACGGCCCGCGGTACGGTCATCCGCCACAATTTTTTTCATCACATTTTTGGGCCATATACGCACGGGGCGATGAGCGTATATCTTGACGACGCCGCAAGCGGGATCACCATCTATGGAAACGTATTTCTAAAGGCCAGCCGTGCCGCATTCATTGGCGGCGGCCGGGACAACACAGTCGAAAACAATGTGTTCGTTGACTGCCATCCTTCCGTTCACATCGATGCCCGCGGACTGACCTGGGCCAAGGACCATGTCAAGAAAGGTGGTGGATGGCAGATGTACCAGAAGTTGGAGAGCGTGAATCACAATCAGCCTCCATACAGCGAGAAGTATCCAAAGCTGGCGACGATTCTGGACAGCGACCCGCGCGTTCCGGCCGGCAATACTGTCGTCCGGAACATCTCTTTTGGCGGCAGTTGGCTGAATCTGTCCCAAGTCAAAGAGGAGTGGGTTCACTTTGAGGACAACCTGGTGACTGAAACCGATCCGGGCTTCATGGATTTGGCCAGACTCAACTTGCAATTGAAGGAGGACTCACCCGCTTTCGAACATGGCTTCAAGAAAATTCCATTCGAGAACATAGGCATTTACAAAGACGAACTCCGTGCTTCATGGCCGGTTGAGCATCCATACGACGAGGTGCGAACTGCTGAAAAGACAAGACCCGCACCGAAATTCCAGAAGGGACCTCCGCCCGTATATGAAGTTCCTCTGAAGGACGGAGCGATCAAAATCGACGGCACCTTCCATCCAGAGGAATGGTCCGTGAAAGGAAAGAAACCCCTGTTGCTCGAATACAGTTACCAGGGCCAAAAAACTTCACCCACTTCCGACGTCCAGATTATCCGAGACCAGGATGCCCTCTACGTAGCATTCAAGAACCGGGTGGCCGACAAACCTCTGAAGAAAGAGCCAAAGTGGGGCATGAACGACGCTGTCGAAATAGCGTTTCGCAAGACGGCAGGAGCGCCGACCATCGTACTGCGGGGCTTTGTCAGTGGTGCATTCGAGAGCAGCGACGAAGCTGGCGCCGCACCAGACGTTGCGAAGAAGGCTGCGTCAAATGTGGACTACGCAGCCCAGCAGATCAGTCCCAGGGAATGGCATGCAGAGTGGCGGATTCCTTTCGCGTCCATCGATGTTGATCCTTCAAAAGATAAGCGACTCGAATTCAATCTGACGGTTCATCAGTCAGACCAGTCAGTCTGGCTGATGTGGGTACCGACCAACGGCAACTCATGGCTTGTCGAGCGTGCGGGGAGGGTGGAGTTCAGGGATTGAATTCTGAATCCTGAATCTTCACTGTCCGCGGCTTTCAACCGTACGCTGGCCTTACTCAATTCACCGTTTACCGCATTCCCTCACACCAATGCTGCGCGTTCACTTTCAAGAAAGCTCTCTGCTACCTTAAGAATGCTCTTAAGTTTTCACTGAGCTTTCGAGAATCTGAATGCAGACCCAATTAGAAGAGGGTCTCTCCACTACTGGAGAAGCGCCCAGGGAAGGGCATATCTTCAGAATGACGAGGAGGATTTCTCATGGCTTTCGGTTCAAACATAGGATTTTCGACGACGCTTGGGGATTCATTCAGACCTGGGAGTAACATCCAGGCCATGAACGCGCTCAATAATTTGTCCGCCATCAACCGTGAGCTTTCCGTTCGGCAGCTCAGAATGGCGACGGGCAGGGCTCAGCCCCGAATGGAAGATGGCCCCTCCTTCTTCTCACTTCAGAACAAGATGCGTAACCAGGTCCGAGGCAAGCAAATGGCCTTGGATAATATCGCCGACGCTAAAGACATGCTTTCTCTTGGAGAGCAGGGCCTCCTCCAGATCGATGACCTCCTTGGCACCATGCGTGACCTCGTGGTTCGTGGCGGAAACGATACGCTCACCGCTGAGCAGCGTGACGACATGAACCGTGAACTCCGCTCGTTGGCAATGGCTATCGACCTCATCGCGGATACCACGGAATTCAACGAATCCGGCGCTATGCTGAATGACAGCTTCAAGGCTACCTTCCAGATCGGCCCGAATGAAACTGCAGAGGACATGCTCATGGTTCAGCTCGGCGATTTCAATGCCGGGCCCCTGGGCGTGGAACTCGGCGAGAATATTCCGGACAGTGAAGGCAACATCCCGCCATTCATCAACGTGCTCGATAACGAGAGCGCCAAGCGTTCCATCGCCCGCATCGATAACGCAGTCAATCGTGTCAAAGACCAGCTCAACGAGATCGGTGGTTTTCAACGCAAGCTGACTAGCCTGCAGAACATCCTTTCTGCCAGCATGGCCGCTGAAGAATCGCAGGCCTCAAGATTCGGCGACGCGGATCTGGCCAAAGAACAAACAGCTATAGCACGGCTGCAGCTCATGCAGCAGTTGGCCACCCAGCAGCTTGCGGCCGCAAACATAGCACCCGCTCAGATCATTGGAGGCCTTCTCGGAGGGTAACCCCCCTTAAAGGGAATTCACCGGGGCCCGCCGCCCAGGCGGGCCCCGCCTCGTTCTTAAACACAGGACGGGGACAGGCGAGCATCGAAAGGCTCACCATATCTCTGAGATACAAGGCAAGGCGCGCGGGCGGCAAGTAGCTCAAAACAAAATTGCAGATGCATCGAGCCTTCTAACCCAATACTGTTCGGTTAAGATCCCATCCGGCTCGCCCAGTCCTTTCAGCATGAATCATGCTGGACCGCGAGTGTCTGGGACACAGCACAACCTCTGCCGCCATTGGGTCTGTCGATTCAATCCGATGATGCCACCGGCTTGCCCAGTGGCATCATAGAATCAACAGCCCCTCGAAAGGCAGTGGGCTTTTCAAGGTGTCGTCCAGCAAGATTTATGGGGAAAGGACAGGGCTCGCCCGGGTGGTGAGTGAGGTTACAAGCTAAAACTTCAAGGAAAGACGCTAAGAGCCTGATTTCACACCACTTAGTCCAAGAACCTTCTTCACTATCCGGGCGATTGGATGGGGTCGTCCATTCTTAAGGGAACAGTATTGACACTACGCCAGTCGGGAAAAGACCGCTGCGGGCTGGCCAAGCAACTGTATTTTGTAAGGGATCAGAGGCATCACCGGCCGGGGAAAAGGGAAGCCGCCATGGAAACCTGGACTCACAATCGGTGGAGGTGTGGGTGTTGGTGCGGGTGTTGGTGCGGGCGCTGGTGCGGGTGCCGGTGCTGGTGTTGGCGCGGGTGATCTGAAGCATTCAGCGATGGGGTCCAGGAGAGAAAGAATCCTGTTCAAGGTGTCGAAGGAAGCCCCCGCCTTCATCTTGTTGGAAATGTCAAAATCAAAATTTGCCATCAAGGAAAAGCCTTCTCTTATTCCGGCTTTACTCTCATTCGAAAGGTTACCGAGGATCTCGAAGAGCCGATCCATATCCATCGCGCTTATTGCGCTTGCCCTACCCAGAAAAAACCGACCGACCTCGGTGAGTTCCATGCGTCTCTCGCTCGTCAGGCTCTCTGACATACCCACCCGAGAGGTATTAATCGCCACACTCAGTGACTCCAACATAATCGAAAGCTTTTCCTTGATGCTCGCCTTACTGGCAGGGGGAACAGGTGGATCGACTACAGGAGGTCGCGGAACTCGGACTTCAAAATCACTACTCCCTACCGGCTTGTTAAAAAAGTCAGTAGGTTTACCCGTGAAGGAGGGCGCTACTGGGGAGTTTAACTCGGAGCGTATGTCTGAGCCCAGAGCCTCCCCTCCTGATTGTACCGGGTTAGTAGATCCAGTTGCGCGTGTCTGCGCAAAACTACTCACCAGAAATATATCCGTGCCTAGAATTCTCATTCCGAGATCCTCCTTTTCGGCATAAAGGGGCACCTGAAGCGCACCTGAAGCTTACTGTTGACGGGACTTTAAATGTTGGTACGCCACGCCTCCCCGACGCTCAGCGACTGGGATTGGAGCGTACTTAACGGACACGAAAGACAGTTGCCTTCCGATACCTGAGTTTGATTAACTCTATTATCGATAGCTGAAGTCAAACTTTAGCGGAGCCGTCAAGTTTAAGCGGAAGTTCCTCCGCCCCCATTGCCCACCTCATCCTAAGAAACCACGGAAGAGTTTCGGCAACATGTGCTGACAGACTCGACGCGACCGTGGGCCACAACCGAAATCTCTGGCCGGAATAGCACTCCGGTACTTTTCACGGAGTGAAATTCTAAGCCGCTACAGAACATCGTCGCGTTACGAGTGCCGCAATCGAAATCGAAATACGGGAAACAAAACCGTACGTAAATA
Organism: Planctomycetota bacterium; assembly: GCA_027625095.1. Taxonomy (GTDB): domain Bacteria; phylum Planctomycetota; class PUPC01; order JACPCR01; family JACPCR01; genus JAQBXN01. The sequence goes on from JAQBXN010000003.1 coordinate 21,687, forward strand.
GAAGCAAAAATAGATTGAATGTTTATACAAAATTACTACTTTGACTAAACAAAATAATCTTTTTGCCCTTTCTACTTTTTCAGAGGCACCTCATGAATGCTCTAAATGTGATTCTGGCAATCGGCGCAATACTCTTCTCAAACCTGTTCGCTCAGGAAGATTTGGTGACAGACCGGCCAGACCAGACTGAATCTGCCATTGTAATTAAACCGGGATTCTTCCAGCTTGAGGCAGGATGGACATTTACACAGGATGACGAAGCAGGAACTGAAACCGAAACGCAGGAAATCCCCGGCACACTCCTGAGAATTGGTTTGATTGACAGGGTCGAACTGAGGTTGGGCTTCTCAGGTTACACCTCCACTGAAACAGAAACAGGTGGAGTTGAAACAAGCAGCAATGGCGCCGGGGATGGTGAATTCGGAGCAAAGATCTACTTATGGGCCGAAGACGGCCTGATGCCGGAGACAGCATTGCTGGTCGGCGTGTCAGTTCCAGTCGGGAAAACCGGGATCTCGAGTGAAGAATGGGATCCCAGCTTTCGGTTCAGCTTTGCACACACCTTATCCGAATCGTTGTCGCTGGGTTACAACCTTGGAATGGCGTGGGAGTCTGCTCAGTTGCAGGGAGGAGGCGACACAACTTTGAGTAACTTTCAGTATACGGCCGCTCTGGGGATCGGTATCAGCGATAAACTTGGTGCATTCGTTGAGCTTTTCGGCGACATCCCCATGAGCGCCACAGGAGGTGCATCCAATTCAGTGGATGGCGGATTCACGTATCTCCTTTTGGATAACCTGCAACTCGATGTAGCCAGCGGTTTTGGAATATCCAATACCGCAGACGACTGGTTTCTAGGTGTTGGAGTCTCTTGGCGTTTCCCGAATTAGATCGATCGGCCAGGTGAAGATTTGAGGAGCAAAGTGAGGCCAGTAGCGAGGACGTCCCAGAGGAGAGTCACCTTGGATCGTCCCTACTCCTGCCGCAGTCTCTGGTCGCAACCAAATCAGGCAAACTCTATCGGCGCGTTCTATCCACGTCCTGATCTTTCAGCCGGCCAAAGAGGATCCTGCCGGAGTCCCTTTGCAGGACGCTGCTGATAGTGATGACGACGTCAGTTCCGATGTGGTTGCTACCGCTCTCCACGACCACCATAGTGCCATCGCTTAGATAGCCGATAGCCTGTCCGTCTGATTCGCCTGGCTTCACGAGCGGAATAAGGACGTCTTCCCCTGGGATCACGACCGGACGCAATGCGTTCGCCAATTCGTTCATGTTCAGTACTTCAATTCCTTCGAGCTTCGCAATCTTTTCCAGCGGTGAGTCAGTAGTAATGATCCTGCTGCCCTGCCGTTTGGCGAGTGACACCAGGCGACTGTCCACGGCCATCGATTCTTCGTTTTCCTTATCCTCATGAATTCGGATGGAGATACGCGGGCTGTTCTGCAGCCGATTCAGGATGTCCAGGCCGCGCCTTCCCCGCATACGTTTCTGCCGATCACTGGAGTCGGCAATCATTTGAAGTTCGTCTAGGACGAATCGCGGAATCAAGATCGGCACATCAAGGAATCTCGTCTCAATCAGGTCGGCAATCCGGCCATCGACAATCGCGCTCGTATCAAGGAGAAGCGGGGTCGGGCCACGCTGTTCTCTCTGAAATTCAACATATGGGATGACAAAGTTGAACTGATCTCGAGTCTTGAAAATCGTCGCTATACCCAGATAGCAGAAGATACATGAGAGGGACAATCGAATGATCGGCCCAAAGGAGTCATCCTGCACCGGCGTCAAGAGAAGCGCGACAATACTGTAGGCGAGGTTAGCAACAAGAAATCCGGCCAGCAGGCCGAACAGCACACTTGAGAGGACAGAAATCGATACCCGTCCAAATCCGACTTCAAAGGCGAGCATGATTAGATAAATGCCTACGCCTGCCAGGGTGCACCAGTAAAGTGAGGGCGGATCCATCCTGGCATTTTGAAACACCTTAATCAGCGTCGTGCTGTTCAGAAACACCCCGGCCTGCCAGCCAGCCCCGGTGAAAATCAACAGAAAAATTGCTCGAATAACGTGGATGCCCATGTCCATTACCTTTCAGAATAATGCCTGGCTTCGCATATTTACAAGTCGGCACAATTCCCCATCCCCAAACTGCTCTTGTGGCCACTGATAATCGGCCATTGACTTGCCAGGACACTCGGTCGCCAATTTAACCAAGCCAGATCCCTAGTCAATCTTCAGATGGCCAATTCGATTGGCCCCCGTTCCTGCCGCCTGCGCATGTTGTCAAACTCTTTTGTAGAATCCCGGCTTTAATCTGCCCAGGAGTATCCCGTGCCGGAAAGCATTTTTCAAAAGTTCACCGAGCAGGATGTATCCAATTGGGTGAACATGTTCGCGGTGGTCGTGCTCGTCCTCTGCCCGGTCTGCGGGGCGCTTTACGGCAAGGTTCTTGGTCATCTTCAGCGCTACCTGATCCTTGGATTGATGATCGGCTTGATAGGCCCGCTGAGCGCTCTCTCGTGGCATATCGTAGATGCCAGGACCAGTTACTGGGATCACAAGTATCAAGAGCAGAATCCGGAAATGAAACCGCGCCTGCTCTGGCCGGTTGTCGGTACCGCAAAACTGGACTCACTCTCAAACCTCGGCATCCTTGTTGTCGGTTTCGTTATTGGCGGCACCCTCTGCGGAGTGGGCGCAGGGCTTACTCTTCAATGGCTGGACCGAAAGTTTCCGATAGACACACCTGAAGAGGAAGAGGTAAAAGAACCTGAAGATGAGGTTAAGTCGGAGCCGGATTTGACAGAGGACGATTCAGAAAACAGCTAAAGCAAACGGTCAAGACAGAAACGAATCAGGCTACAAACGCGAAGGAGTAAGTAGCCTTCAGCCTCCTCCCGCTTGGAAACCAGAACTACAATTATTCACAACCGCAATCGCGACCGAGCGACGAACATGCCAAACATTACCCCACAGCCCCTGAACGACGAGGAAAAGGCCACTTATGAATGGCAGATTTGGGTGCCCGGATTTGGTGAGGCTGGTCAGGAAAAACTGAAGGGTGCTTCGGTCATGATCTCCAGAGTCGGCGGCCTCGGCAGCGTCGTTGCCTATGAACTCGCCGCCGCTGGCATCGGCAAGTTGGTCGCGGCCCATGGTGGCAACGTAAAATACAGCGACCTCAACCGGCAGCTCCTGATGACCTACGACTGGATCGGCAAGCCGCGCATCGACACCATCGAACGCCGTCTCAAAGACATGAACCCAAGAATGCAGATTGTCAAGCATCCGGCAAACGTAAACGAAGAGAACGCCAGGGCTCTCGTGGAACAGGCCGATATTATCGTGGACTGCGCGCCTCTGTTTGAAGAACGCTATGCCATGAACGCTGAAGCGGTCCGACAGGGGAAACCACTGGTCGAATGTGCGATGTATGAGATGGAAGCACACATCACCACCATCATTCCCGGCCAGACTCCATGTCTTCGATGCATTTACCCCGAACAGCCGCCAACGTGGAAACGACAATTTCCAGTATTTGGCGCAGTTTCCGGAACGGTTGGCTGCCTCGGAGCGGTGGAGGTTATCAAACTCGTCTCCGGTCTCGGCGAAACCCTCGCGGGCAAAATGCTCACCATGGACTTACGGGACATGACATTCCGCACACTGAATCTCCGTCGCGATCCCGATTGCCCCATCTGCGGCAGCAAATGAGTCCCCCTGGCATGCCGGCAATCTCACACAAAGTCCGCCTGTTTCTGGCCTCGGGGGCGTACTTCGGCTTCGCTCCAAAGACGCCGGGGACGTTCGGCACCATCCCTGGTGTCCTGCTATTCCTCCCATTGAGCGGCCACCCCTATGTCATCCTTGCTCTATTCCTGGCACTTACAGCCATCTCCATCCCATTGGGGGATTGGGCAGAAAAGGAATGGAATGAGAAGGACCCGCAGCGCTTCGTGCTCGACGAAGTCGTCGGTTTTCTGCTGACAGTTCTGTTTATCCCGGTCGGTTCGCTCTGGAAGACCGCGGCCGTTGGGTTCATCCTGTTCCGAATTTTTGATGGCATTAAACCTCCGCCCATTCGCAACATTCAGAAGTTTAAAGGCGGTGTCGGCATCGTGATCGACGACTTGGCGGCAGGTATTTGTGCGAACCTGATGTTTCGCCTTTTGCTATGGCAGTTCCCAGCCATGACTTCGTGAACCGGAACTGACCAGCGATCATTGTGGTTGCGCTCTGCTGAACGCAAAGATCTGCCTTCGGAAGAAGGCAACCACAATAGGATGCGGCGCAGAAACGATTTACTCAATGTCAGTCTCGTACTCCTGAGAACACCTCACCCAAACCTGAAACCAATGAGACAGGGTCTGCGTGAATTCTGTACGCGATCACTCAAGAATTATCCCCCATCCGGCCCAAACCTCACACAAAACTTCACCGAAAACCTAACGACGATTGCGAGCGTCGAGCATTTGCACCTGCAGCGATAATCCTTTCGCTCAACAAATCGTACCATGCGAAACCGGCCTTCCGAGACCAGTATCCGCATGCCCTGGTCTATTGAGCAATGGCAACTGGGAATTCTTGATGCTCTAAGCATCCTCCAATGTCACTGGTGATGTCACCAGCTTGTAGAGAACGGAAACTTCATCTGGCGAATCTGCTTGGCAAAGGGAAATGTCAATTCCCTGCAGTTTCAACGGTGGACATCCATATCTGTGCAAGAGGAATGGGGTTCGAACAATCCTTTGCTGGGGAGGAAAGGACATGAAGAATGGGACAGATCGCCAACCTTACGGTCAACTGGGACAATCTGACATCGGTCACCCAGGCCAGAAGTAAACAGGCGCAAGCCAATCTGCAGGCAGCCCTCTCAAAAGGCAGCCCGGCCAGAAACTACGGCCCGCAATCGCAGGCCAGCACACAGAATGATGAATCGCATTCGCTCGCGGATGCGACCCTCTATATCCCGCGCTCCGGCTCTGGAGATTATGATGGCTCTGCCTACTTTGATGTAAGCATCTATGGCCGCAAGCTCCATGCGCTTAACGACAACATCAACGAACAGAGCCAGTTCCTGCAGCAGGACGCCATCAACGATTCACCACTTGTCGACGCCTACATCTATGACGGATACCTGGATTCTGAATACTCTGGTGACGCCCGGCCCGGGGCCAACAACCTGGCCGATCAGCATCAAGGAAGCAGTCAGACCAAGAAATCCATCGCAGCCAGCCGCACCCGTCTGATAGAGGTCGGTGGTGCCAACGAAATCTACCGCAAGGGATCGCTGATCGAAATCGCCGACGTCCGCAGCCGAACCACTGCGTTCAACGACCAACGACAGAACCTCAAACAGACTTCTATTCTGAATGACCAGGGGTATCAGCAGTATGGAATCCTGGGCGCAAGCAACTTTGGTAGCCAGACCGGTGACTCCACTGATGACCTGGTTACTCATTCACTGGTTGAATTCACTGCTCCGCTGGATGAATACAACGCAGACTCCGCCATCGGCACCGGTTCCTTCTACGGTGGTTTCCAGGATATCTCTTCGGAGGGCGTTTCAGGTAACTTCCAATTCTCGGAAGGCAACCAGGTCGCTGTCGACGCCAACTTCGGCGGAGGCAACGGTGAAGCGTTCAACGTCATGCCTCAGGCTCAATGGAATACACAGAATCAGGACACTCGCAGTACCCTCGAGGTGAATCCACGTTCCTTCCCAAGCCGGGATACCGCAGTGAGTGCCCACAACGTAAACGCCACCACCGCCAACGACAACGAACAAGTCCAGGTCGGCAGCCAGGTTTCCGAGGTCGCCGGCTACGGAGCCGCATCCAACACCGGCCCGGCCGAACAGGCAAACGTTCAGAAGTCCATCACCGTGGCTTCAGTCAACTTCGTCTTCTAATCAGAAAGACTCGCTCGCAAATACTGCCTCCACTCCCAGGTGGAGGCAGTTTTTTTACGTAATTAGACTGAGCGAAATCACTTCGGCGGCGAATAGCTCATCTTCACCCAGCGTCCCCCCTTTTTCGAACTCTGGACCGCCTTATTGATGAAGTGGACGCCCCGGGCACCATCCTGAACGGTCGGGAAATCCTGTTCAAGCTTGCTTGCTTTCATCTTTCGGCCTTTCTCATTCACGAGCAGGCCGCGCTTGGCTGCGATGGTCCGGGCTGCGTTCTTGTAGACATTGGCGAAGGCTTCGATAAAGGCTTCCGGATGGCCGAACGGCAGACGTGAGTTTGTCCGGGCCGCTTCGCCGAGGTAACCGTTGCCACGCTTCCAGACGTGCTCGGGGCCGTCGGGGTACTTCACGTGCAGGTAGTTTGGATTCTCCTGAAACCACTGCAGAGACGCCTTTGTCCCCCAGACGCGGATGTTGAGGTTGTTTTCATCGCCGATTGAAATCTGCGATGCGATGAGCACTCCTCGTGCACCGCCCTTGTAGCGGATGAGGATATTGCCATCGTCATCTAGTTCTCGGCCTTTAACGAATGCGGTGAGGTCTGCACAGATCTCTTCCATTTCGAGGCCGGTTATATAGGAGACCAGGTTCTCACCATGAGAACCGATATCACCAATGCAGGAAGATACGCCGGCCTGCTTCGGGTCAGTTCGCCAGACGGCCTGTTTGGCCCCTTCTTTCTCAAGCAGTGTGGCAAGCCAGCCCTGCGGGTATTCGACAACCACTTTGCGGATGGTGCCGAGCGTACCATTTTCGATGAGTTCCTTCGCCTGTTTTACCATCGGGTAGCCGGTGTAATTGTGGGTAAGTGCGAAAACGGTTTTGTGCTTCTTCACCAATCGGCAGAGCCTTTCAGAGTCTGCGAGTGTGGTGGTCATCGGCTTGTCACAGACCACGTCAAAGCCGGCTTCGATAAAAGCCGCGGCGACCGGGAAGTGAACGTGGTTCGGGGTCACGATGCTGACGAAGTCTATCCCTTCGGGGTGTGCGGCCTCTTTTTCAATCATCTCCTGGTAAGACCCGTAAACCCGGTCGGCCGGCAACAACAGATCTTTTCCCGAAGCCTTGGATTTCTCAGCGGTGGAAGAAAAGCAACCGGCGACGAGTTCTATCTCGCCGTCAAGGGCCGCTGCGTGACGATGCACTGCGCCGATGAAGGCATCACGCCCCCCGCCAACCATCCCCATTCTCAGCTTTCTCTTCAGGGGCATATTCGCTCCTCCGTATATGTTGTAGAAATGAAATTCTTAAAGTGGGCAATTCCTGCGCCCCGCACAAGGGCGGGCGATTATAACGCCGCGTCCCATAAATAAAAGAGGTTCATTCGCTCTTCACAAGAAACGAGTCTTTAGTAAGATATGCGCCTTGAATTCATCTCCACCTCAAGGGAAACGCTCATGGCGATTGAAGGACTCAACGATCTCAAAGCCCCTGAAAACGTCAAACAGGGATTAGAAACTTTTTGCACCGAAGTGCAGACCGCACTCGGAGAAGACCTCGTTTCAATCATCCTGTATGGCAGCATCGTAAAAGGAGAGTTTTCAAAGCTTCATTCCGACGTCAATTTGATGGTCGTCGTGACCGATGCCCATGTGGATACGCTGACGAAAATTGGCTTGCCCTTCCGTACCGGCCGACGTGAATGGCGGCTGGCAGTCATGCTGCTTACCGAGAACGACCTGCAGCGTTCCACGGACGTATTCCCGGCGAAATTCATGACCATTCAGAAGGATTACAAGCTGCTCGTCGGCAAGGATGTCCTCACAGACCTGGAGATTGCAGACGCGCACGTTCGCCTCCGATGCGAACAGGAGATCAAGAACCATCTCCTTCGCCTCCGGCAGGCCTACTTGCAGCGTGGATTTAAACCTGAGTTGATTGAAGGAATTCTGACCCAGGGCATTACCGGGTTCATGCATTCGCTGGCCACCCTGCTGACCCTGAAAACCGGGGACGCTCCAACCAACCAGCGTGAAATTGTCGCTGCGGCAGCAAAGGAATTTGATCTGGATGATCAGACGCTGAAGGACGTGCTTGACCTCAAAGCCGGCACTCTGAAAAAGGATGCCGCCGGCCTTCGAGAGCTTTTCGGATTCTTCCTCACTACCGTGCAGACGGTGGCGGAAATCGTGGACAAACACGAGGAGAACTAACCATGAGCTGTTTCTTTTGGGCGATACTGATGATCATATTCATGTCCGTCTTCAGCAGTTTCTTTCATCCAGGCGGTTGGTGGCGGGGGGGCCCTGGAGGAGGAGGCTGGATTTTCTGGGGCGGTGGCGGGTGCGGCGGGTGCGGTGGTTGCAACGGCTGTAATAGCTGTGGAGGATGCGGGAGCTGCAGCAGTTGCGGAAGTTGCGGGGACTCCTATTAACGCCGGCCTCGGCAGAATGCCCTTGTGGTGGCTCTAGACACTGAAATCCGCAGGTACACTTGGGCTGCAAAACACAGATGACAGATCCACAGAGGCAAGGCGACAACAATGAAGTGCTTCGAGGCCGCCAGCCGGTCACCGAACAGATTCTCAGCCTGCTCCAGGAAAACAGTGTGGTCTTCGAACTCCTCGAGCATGAGCCAGTCTTTACCAGCCAGGAGGCCGCGGAAGTACGCAATACACTCCCCGAGCAGGGCGCCAAAGCGCTCATCGTGAAAGCCGCTGATGAATTTGCCATGCTCGTGCTGCGCGGTGACCAGCGGACGGAGAACTCCAAAGTTCGGCAACTTCTCGGTTCAAAACACCTGCGTTTTGCTGATAAAGAAGAGCTCCTTCACTTGACCGGATGCCTCCCAGGCAGCGTTCCTCCCTTTGGGCAACTGTTCGGTCTTCGCGTTCTCATGGATGTAGGACTGACCGCGTTCGATGAAGTAACTTTCAACGCAGGCAGCCACACGGTATCCCTGAAGATGTCTTGTCAGGAACTGGTCAAACTCTCCGGGGCAGAAGTGGTGTCGCTTTGTTGAACCCGTCTTTCCAGGCGGGCCCAGTATTACCGGTTCCAGTTCGTCTTTGGGGTTTGCAGCGGTACGACAGAGAGATTGCTGAATCTTCCCCTGCCGTCTTCAAGAAACACTCCCAGACGACCCTGACGCCTGGGCATGCTCAATTGCGAGAGAAGCAGGCGGCCGTTGACGTTGAATTCGATATTCGGGCCGAAGGCGATGAGACGCATCTGATAGCGGCCGTCTGGTGAAGGTATGAAGTGAAATGTCTGCTCGACGCTCCGGCCTCGCCAGAGCGATTCCGGGCCGTTGCGGCGATTGTAGACCTGTTTCACCAGTTCAGCGGAATACCGGCCGGGAACGCAGCGGGCATAGAGAGCCTGATCACCCGTTTCGTCCGCACGGAAAACAAAACCGAACTCGCAGGCACCGCGCGGTGAATCCAATTCAAGGTCCGCGCAGATCTCGAAATCCTCGTATTCCGTTTCGGTCAGCCAGTTCCCCGTACCTGGGGAGGCATGACCCAGGAGAGAGTCGCCCTCCCAACGCCAGTCACCGCACGACGGTGCCGAGGCCGTATCGGGCGTCACCTCTACGACCTTACCGCTGTGGAGTTCTGCCCAGTCAAAGCTCTCAACCACGAGATCCTCATCAGTCGCCCTTACAATCTTGGGACTCGAAAGACAGGCAAAACTGGCATGCCTCGTCCCCCAATCCCTTGCCCCGCGATTCCAATGGAAGAGATGGACACGCCCACGCCAGAAGCATGGACGAACCGACATATTGTGCCCTGGCAGAAGGGCGTCATCGTAAGGGCGCTGATAAGGGCCTTCGATTTTATCCGCCACTCGCCAGGTCATCCGGTTGTGGCCACCGTGAATAGCGACCATATAGAATCGGCCATCCAGTTCGAACACCGAAGGGCATTCGTAGTCATAACAATTGCCGGGAGTGCTGGCCGGGGGCTGCACCTCCCAGTCGGTTCCGTTATTGCTGGTGAAGTAACCAGCACAGCCGCGATGATTGAGCAGGCCAGTATTCTGCCTGGCGCACAGGAAGGAATGATATTTTCCTTCGTGTTCAACAATCTGCGGGTCACGCCAGTCCATTCGATAGTTCCCCGACTGTTCGGCTTCGTACCAGCGCGAGTCGGGCTGGGCCACGGGGTTCTTCTCTGCTTTCGTCCAATGAATCAGGTCATCACTGGTGGCCAGGCCGGTGGTCTGGATGAGGCCGTGTTCTTGATTCGCTGTGTAAAGCATGATCCAACCTTCGCCGACTCCGGCGACGCCCATGGTCCAAATCTGATCCGCATCGAAATCGCCAGGATCGCCAGTGCGTATGGCGTCCGGGAGTTGAGACCAATTGATCCCGTCGTCGCTGACAAGATGCCCGACGCTGTCATGGGTAGGCAGGACAAGGTAAAAGACATGCAGTTGGCCCGCGTGTTCGATAACGTCAAAATCGCCAATCTCGTTCGGATTCAATCCGTCTAAAAAATACATGTGCTGATTCCTGTGAACTGGACAAGTGTCTGACGGCACTGGCTACCAGCGGGCAAAGATGAAGTCAAGACGGCTTACGATTCCGTACGTGGAATGCTGTACACTGGCCGTCACTTCGACCCCAATAGCGAGAATTGCCTTGGCAGAAACTACTCTCCACCACCAGCTCAAAGCTCTTTATGCGGCAGCGCCCGACCAGATGGAATGCGTTTATGACGGCTTTCGTATCGATGCGGTGAGTGAAGATGGAAATCTCGTCGAAATCCAGACGGCGAACTTTGGTGCGATCAGGTCCAAGCTGCGAAGGCTCATCCGCAAGCGGAAAGTCACCTTGGTCCATCCGATCTGCCAGACCAAATTCATCGTCAATGTTGATGAGAAATCAGGCAAAGTTTCATCCAGACGGAAGTCGCCTAAGCATGGAGACTGGATAGATATTTTTCAGGAGCTGGTCTATCTGGCCGAAATACTTCCTTCACCGAATCTCAGCCTGGAAATTCTTCTGACAGAAGAAGAAGAGCGGCGGAATCCTCAGAAACGAACGCGCCGTCGCAGGCGGCAGGCAAAAGGTGAACGCCGTCTTATCAAAATTCATGACCGGCGCACTCTGCAGACTCCTGAAGATTTTCTGTCATTCATTCCGGCAGAGATGCCCACGCCTTTTACCACCCGTGGCCTTGCCGCAACCATCGGGCAGGAGGAAAGGATTGCCCGGCAGGTGGTCTATTGCCTGCGTGAAATGAAGCTCATTCAGCAGATCGGCAAACTGCGGAACCATTATCTTTATGCGCTTGTCGGCGAGGTGAACGACCTCAATCCCAATGTCAGACGCGATATCGAACTCCGGGAACTTCGTCAGTCGGATTGGCCCAAGTACGAAACCAGACTGAAAGATTGCTATAGCGAAAGTGCGGGATCGATCCTGGAAATGGAAGCTGCCCTTGCAGAGCTTTCAGAGCTGCTCCGCGAGATCGACCCAGGCCGTGCGGCGGTCTTACTGCAGCGTGAAAAGGGCAGAATCGCGCGAATTCAGAATGCGGTGAAATGACGGCCCCGCGCCACGCTAACGCCGTTTGACGAACAATGAACCTGTATTGAGCTCAAGCCGACACCAGCAGATCCAAACGCTATGCCTTACATCCTGTCGATATGAGCAGGAGATCAGGTGCCTGTGAACGCAAGTGAATCTTCCAGCCAAGTGTCTGCGCGGAGGACTGAATTGCGTTGGCGATGGGACTGGCGATGTGCCAGTGATTGGGCGAGGTGGATGAGCACTGCAGTCGCCGTCTTGGCGCCTGGCATACCTTGAGCCATACGCTTCCTGAATTGATTCAGAATCTTTTCGGGGATGAAGCGGCGAACCAACTCGTCATCCAGGCTGGCGAATGGTTGGGCGGTGCCGGGGTCGCCCTGGCGGCCTGCACGGCCGAAGAGTTGGCGGTCGATGCGCGGGGATTCGTGCGGTTCGCACATGATGACATGCAGGCCACCGCATTCGACGACCCCTTTCTCCAGCAGGATGTCGGTTCCGCGGCCGGCCATATTGGTGGCGATGGTGATGTTGGAACGTTCGCCGGCGTGGGAGATGATCTCCGCTTCAGTTTCGTGGCGAACGGCGTTGAGGAGATGGAATTTTAATTCCGCTTCCTTGAGGCGTTCCGCAAGCCGTTCGCTGTCGATGACGCTGCGTGTGCCGACGAGGATCGGGCGTTCAGTGGCGTGGACTTCCTTGATCTCATTAACGATGGCGTCCCATTTAGAATGTTGATCGGCAAAAATGCGGATGGCCTTGTCCTTCCTGACACATGGGCGGTTGTGGGGGACGCGAACGACAGGCAGGCGGTAGATGTGCCAGAGCTCGTTGGCTGCCTCGGCGGCAGTCCCGGTCATACCTGAGAGCTTGGGGTACAGACGGAAAAAACGCTGGAAACTCATCCTTGCGAGCGTTGTCTGCGGGGGCGTGATTTCGAGGTCTTCCTTGGCCTGGATCGCCTGGTGGAGGCCGAGGCTCCAGGTGCGGTCGGGCATAATGCGGCCGGTAAACTCGTCGACGATCGCTGCCTTGTTGTCGTGGATGACGTATTGTTTGTCGAGTTTGAAAAACTCTCTTGCAGTGATGGCCTGCTTGATCAGTTCTTCGCTTCTCTGTTGCCCGCGCCAGAGGCCGGGAAGTTGCTGGCATTGCGCTTTGACCCGCTCTTTACCCGCCTCCGTGAGTTCGACCTCTTTGTAGCGGAATTCGATTTTGTAGTCTTCGCCTGCTTCTAAATTCGAGGCGATATCCCTCGCGGTGATGTACGCACTTTCAAATGGCGCATTCTCCTGGGACGATGAAATGATGAGCGGCGTGACGGCCTCGTCAATGAGCAGGCTGTCAGCCTCGTCAATGATGGCCGTGTGCAGACCACGGAGGACGACACGATCCAGAAGGCGTTTCTGGCGAGAATCATTCGGGCTGACGAGGTCGCGGACCAGGCGGCGGGAAGGGTTGCGGAACTGACCAAGGAGCAGATTGTCTCGCAGGAAATCCGCACAGACTTCTTTACTCGTGGTGTAGGTGATGTCACGGGCGTAATTCTTCTTGCGCGCGTCAGCCTCCATCGCGCCGATGACGTGCCCGACGGAAAGGCCGCAGAATTCGTAGAGGGGCTTCAGCCATTGGGCATCACGCTCGGCCAGGTAATCATTGGCAGTAATCACATGGCAAGGCTTGCCTGTCCAGCCTGCAAGAACGGCAGCCAAACCAGCTACCAGAGTCTTGCCTTCGCCGGTTGCAATCTCAGCCAGGTAGCCCTGCCTGAGAGCCAGTGCTCCGGTGATTTGCACCGAGAAGGGACGCAGATTGAGTTTTCGTGCGGATACCTCTCGCAGGATCGCCAGTGCTTCGGGCAGGTGTCCTTCGACATCTTTTCCAGCGCGTAGAAAAATCTCTTTGAGTTCGAGCATCCGACCCCGAAGTTCGGAGGAAGTGGTCTCCCTCCATTTTGATTCAAGCGCGTCGATGCGTTTCGTCTCCGCTGTGAGTTTTTTCAGAATCGAAGAGCGGCGCTTGAATCGGCCAAGCTGCTTGTCCACGACAGCATCGATGCCCTTGGATATCTCCCGGGGCTTCTGGACATTTGAGATACGGTATTCTCTAGTCGGCGAAAAGGTCATGGTTTCTCCGGTGTTGCTTTCACGCTGGTCAAGCCTGCGCGGTTATTCCACGTTTCTGAAGGAGTTGCCTGAGCTTCCTGAGCCACTGGCTTGCCAGAGTCTCGGAAGGCAGGTCAAAGCGGATTTTCCCCGAACGGCCGTGAAGGAGTCTGGCATCGGCATCCCAGGGAAGACCGGCCTTGACCTGAAAGAATGATTCGGATGCCCGGGCGCCGGAAGGATCCGACATGTCGACAGGTACATCCCCACCGCCGCTGTAACCAAGAGCGGCAGACGGCAACTGGGTATGACTGCCAGGAATAATCTCGATTCTGGCTGCGACCATCTCGCGGCCGGCCTCGCCCTGAAGGCGGATCCGGCAACTCTGGATGCTCTCTTCGAACAACCGGGAGACCTCATCCTGGGCGACAATGGCGACGAATTCAAAGCTGGATTCGTTGACGATATGGCCAACCCGCTGTCCTCGTTGAATCCAGACTCCTTCCATCTGGTCGACATCGGGTGCGATCCATGTGCCTGAAAATTCCGCCCGGACGGTGAGGGCTCTCTGTTGGGCCTTAAGGCGTTCAATGGCCTGCCGCACGGACTTCATCTGAGCGAGAATTGACTTTAGTTCGGCGGAGCCGTTGTCCAGCGAACGCCTGGCCAGGATCTGCGATTGCCGATACTGAGCCTCTGCCATCCTCAACTGAATATCAAGCTCCTCGCTTTCAAGAATCAGTAAAGGTTGTCCGCCTTGAACTGTCTTCCCCGACTTTACCAGTACAGTTTTGACATATCCGGATTCGTCCGGTGTTACTTGCGAGTATTCATGCGCCCTCAGAATCCCAGGCGCTTTGAAGTAATTTGGGAATGGCAGCAGCCCCAAAAATGTAAGGACAATCATCGCAAGGCAAGCGGTCATACAGATTGCGCGGAATCGGGTGCGCTCGAGCTTGGGACTGGTGGCCAGGTAGTGAAGCAGTTTGCCAAGCGGCGTAATCACCCAGGAGATAAGGCATACCAATGCCATGATGGCGCCAATGAGTAAATACCTGTTCATCACAAAGATGATGATGTGGAATGAAATATAAACTCGATAGACCTGGCTGCAGACACCGAACAGACCGAAGTTCCAGGATTCAAATGTGGTGTTAGCCGGGGAGAGTGACTTTCGGTAGCCGAAGACAAACTTTTCAAACCAATAGGAGAGCTGCCTCGACGATCGGGGATGTAAATTCGGAATATCGAGAGCGTCCGAGAGGATGTAGTAACCATCGAAACGCAGCAGCGGGTTCGCGTTGAAAATGATGGTAGAGACGGAGGCCGTAATCATGACGTTATAAGCGAGGCTATGAATCATCCCCGGCCCGGTGTTTGCCCAGACGAATACCGCGATTGCCGCAATAAATATTTCCACCAGCATTCCGGCAGCGCCAACATAGATCCGCTGCCATTTGCTGCGGAATGACCATGCTGCGGTGGCATCCACGAAAGGCACAGGAGTGAATACCAAAAGCATTATTCCCATGGTGTGCACCTCGCCGCCATACCTGCGGCAGACGTACGCGTGGCCTAATTCATGAAACGCTTTAGTAAAAGCGAAAGCCA
Source organism: Planctomycetota bacterium (assembly GCA_027625095.1). Classification (GTDB taxonomy): domain Bacteria; phylum Planctomycetota; class PUPC01; order JACPCR01; family JACPCR01; genus JAQBXN01. The sequence goes on from JAQBXN010000003.1 coordinate 36,852, forward strand.
GGTACAGAAGCGCCAGGTTACCTGGAGCCAGGACGCCCTGACGCTGATCCCAGAGAATGTCCGCATTCTCAATCGCCAGCTTTCCAGCCAAGACTACAACAACAGCCCAAAACAGAGCGGCGAAAGGCCCGAACACGAAGCGTCCAATCAGCTTTGTTCTTTTCAAAAACTCATCGGGATCCCAAAGCGGGATGCGTGCAAACATGATGTTCATGAAGGTCGAGCTGATTTCCTTCTGGCGCCGCTTCTGGTAACGCTCAAATAGTTGATTGGTATCGCCGGAGGAGCGGTATTGCAGCAAACTGGTGTGGTGGAGCTGCGAGAGAATCTGCAATACGTCTTCCTGCCCAGGTGCTTCGTCAGGATTATGTGTGAGGGATTCTTTCCAGACTTCCTCGACAGTTCGTTCGGATGAAAGGCGAGCGACAAAATCGTAAGCGGCCGGACTGAGGCGGAAGAATTGATTGCTGAATGGATCGTAAAGAACGAACCATTTTTCACCGCGGAAATACTGGCGGCGTACCTTTACGTGGGCACGGAGGCATACTTGTTCGTTGGCGATGCGGTACCAGGATTCGCTGAATGTACGGTTATCTGACATTGGGGATTAGGTTTCAGTGTTCAGTGTTCAGTGTTCAGTGTTCAGTGTTCAGTGTTCAGTGTTCAGTGTTCAGTGTTCAGTGATCGGTGTTCAGTGTTAAGCGTAGAAAGATTTCTTTCCTGAACACTCCCCACCCTACCACCAAAGTAGTAGCCTCAGGTAATCCACTGTCTCGTGGGTGAAAATCCAGAGGAGGGTTCTCTTTTCTGTGTTTACTTTGGCGACACCTGTCATGCCGGGTCGCCACCATTCTTCTGGTGGGCCCGAGACTCCGGCTTTCGTGTTGAAGGTATTGCCTCCTGGTTTGACGACTGCGATGGGGGAGATGTGGTTGAGTCTGATGGGAAATTCGAGCTCCGGACGGCTGGTGAATGCAATTTCTCCGATGGCCGTTTCCCTCAATTCGTGGATGTCTTGCTCTTCAACATTTATTTCAACGTATAGAGACTCGAGACTGGCGATGCGGAACAGCATGTCACCCTTCTTTACCGGAGCGCCGAGTAAGTCATTAAAATCACCTTCAAGGATGACGCCCTCCATCGGGGCCTTGATGACCGACTGCGAAAGGCGTAGCCGGATCAGGTCGAGCCTGGCCTGGGCCTGGTCGGCCATGGCATTTGCGATCTGCATTTCTGATGGACGTTTTTCGGCCCGGGCCTTCTCTGATTCCTGGCGGTAGCGGACGAGATTTGCGATTGAGGAGGATTCTTCGAGTCGGAGGTCTCTGGTATCAAAGACCAGGAGAGGGGCGCCCTCTTTAACAGCATCGCCTTCTCTAACCGGGGTCGATTCAATGTATCCCTCAAATGGGGCCGGGACGTGCGCTACGGCATCTGCACGCAATGAGAATGGCGCTTCGACTCGATAGGTTGTTTTGCAAAAGACGAGCACTGCGAGCGCAATGGAGATGGTCAAGGCAAGGAGCTTCCACCAGGTGTGTTCAACGCCCACCAGACTCGCGCACTTTTCACGACTCCAGTTAATAAAGCGAGCACCAAACCATCGGTCGAGTCGCTTCAGAGTGTCCAGTCGCCGCGCGGCCATATCGCACGAGAGGTGCAGGACCTTTATCTCTTCTTCGGCGAATGATTGCTCGGAACGCTCGCAGGTAAGTATCGCAACGACTTCATTATCCACGCGCAGGGGCAGTGAGCACAGGTGGGCCACATTCTGGCTGGAGGCATATGCCTGGTGATCACGAGTGATGAGGCCTGAATCCGGCCTCGCCGGGCAAAGGATCTCGGTGTCCTGTTCCAGGGCCTCCTCCATGACGGTTTCAAGCCGCTGGACGATCTCCATCTTCTTTTCGAATTTTTCTGTGTGGCTGATGGACTGTAAGCGCACCAGATTCTTTTCCAGCCAGCCCAGGCTGACCCGGTCGCAGTGGAATCTTGAGGCGAGTTCGTTGCAGAGGCACATGGCCGCTTCCATGAAGCGCTTCTTTTCGTTGAGCAGCGCCAGGAGGTCGAGGATGGTGGCAAGCCGATCGGTATCAACCCTGGCGGCGGCTTCCATTCTGCGTGCCTGATAAAGCGCGGGAGTGTCCTCCATGAGCTGGAGACGGGCGATGGCTTCGTCGGGATGGAACATCGGGTCTTTGATGAGAAATGCCGCAACGCAGTGTTGCTGTGAAGGACTGATGTCCATGGGAACGGCGACAACATGCGCTTCATCGCACCCAACGAAGGATGCAGTGACTTCAAGGCGTGCATTGCCATGTTCGAGGCACTGGTTCGCCAGGCCGCCAAGGCAGGGCTCGAGGGCTCGTGCTTTGGCGCGAGCGGAAACATCCCCAGGCCAAATAGAAGAACACTTCCATGAGCTGTCGTCTGCCTGGAGCAGCAAGAGCCCCAGTTCGGCGCCCGCCACACTGGCCATGGCTTCGAGGCACGTAGGCCAGAATTGGACGGGGGCGCCCGAAAAGCCGCGAGCCTTTGTGACCTTGGAGAGCGAGCCGTTCAGGGGTGTGTGCTGGTGAGTGAGTGTTTCCATTTGTTTGTGAATGTGTCTGGTTCAGGATTTATGGTCAAGATTCAGGAGACAGGATTCAAGACTCAAGAGTCAAGGAATAGGGAAGAAAATAATCAGCGGTCAGCGGTCAGCGGTCAGTGGTCTTAGGTCTCAGGTCCCAAGACCGCGTTGCGGACTCAAGATTCATTACAAGGCTTCCAGAATCCTGAATCCTGCTTCTACTACTCCAGACCTACCAGGACCTTCTCACCCGTAAACATCCTTGCGGCAACGCCTGGACGGATCTCGCCTTTGGAATTGTCAAACTTGACTTTGATTTCCTGAAGACCGCTGGCTGCGTCGACAGTGGGAGAGACGAACGAAATTGTTCCTTCAAAGATGGCTGGTTTGTCGCCGGCCTCGACCTCGAGGCGAACCTTTTCACCTTCCTTCAGGCTACGTGCAGCGCGGGCTTCAATGTGGCTGACAAACTGGCATGACTTCGTGTCAACGATTCGAAACAGCGGCTGGCCCGGCTCAGCAATCTCTCCCACGTGATGGAAAAGCTTGGTGATCACGCCGTCTATTGGCGAGCGGATTTCACGCAGAAGGAGCTGTTCTTCAGAGATCTTATATTCAATTTCCTGCAGCTCCTCGCTGACTTTTTGCCGCTCGAAGTCTGCAAGGGCGAGCTTGAATTCCAGCTCCTTCTCCAGGAGTTTTTCTTTACTGATGGAACGGGTGGAGTGATAGAGGCGACGGGTCGCATCCAGATCCTGCTTGACATTTTCGAGACGGTCTTCGGCTGCCTTGAGCTCGAGCTTGCTTTCCCAAACGACCTTGCGGCGTAAGGTTTCCAGGGCCTCAAGTTCTTTGCGGAGCTCGATGATCAGGTCGTCTTTCTTTACCTGCTGGCCTTCTTCGACGAGGATGCGTCCAACAAGGCCACGGACGACTGAGCTGATCTGTTCATCGACTTTGGGCTCAGTCACGCCTTCTGCCCGGTAGCCCTGCGCAAAGGCAGGCACAGCGAGTGCAAGCAACAGGGCCGTAGTAACGAAACAATTTTGGAACTGCTGTCTGTGGTCTTTCATTTCTGCGTGATCCTTACTTTGCGGTTTTCGAGGATGGAGCCCTGCATGGCCTCCAGTAAAACGAGACTCTTCTCATACGAGATAAGGCTGTTGAGCTCTTGAAGTCTTGATTTGAAGAGGTCTTCTTCGACTTCAAGCACCCGGCGGCTGTCACTCTTGCCGTCCTTGAAACGTACAAGCTCTACGTCGAGGACGCGCTGGCTGTACCCGGCGCGCTTGCCCGAGGTTTCCACAAGAATTCTGGCGTTCATGATGCTGTTGATAACCGTATCGATGCTGTTGGTGAGGTCGACTTCGGCTTTCTTCATGTTCAGCAGCGCCTGTTGCTTGCGTAACATCGCGGCCTTCTTCTGATGGCGTTCGCGAATGCCACCGCCCAGGGGAATCGAGACTTCGATGCCGACTGACCATGATTTGCTGGAGCTGTCACTGATGTCCTGCCAACTGTCAGAGACATCGCCTCCGAGTCCATTGAGCCCGTAGCTGCCCTTTAGATCGATTTGCGGCAGACGCTGATTCGTAGCAATGGCGACGCGGATGTTTTCACGCTCCATTTCACGGAGGCGGGCAAGGTATTCGGGATTTTTCTCGAAGGCGCTGCGGATGGAAGCGACACGGTCATGGGTGAGGTCTTTCAATGACGGCTGGTCGGCAGCAACGAGAGTGGTATTGGAATTAATGAAGGTGTCGGCAAAAAGACTGCGGATGGAGTTGCGGAGCTCAACGAGCTGTCGATTCGCCGCGCTCTGGTCCGCTTTTCTTTCTGCCAGACCGGCCTCGGCATCCATCAGTTCAAGCTCTGAGACTTTGCCTGTGGCTACGCGCTGCTGATAGTCATCGAGAATTTTCTCTGCGATGCTGACGCTTGCAGTTCGAAGTTCGTAAGCCTTCTGCGAAAGGGCCAGATCCCAGTAACCTGATTCAGCTCTGGCCACCGTTCCAATCATCTGCTGGCGAAGAGATTGGTAGGCGATTTGGACATCCTTCTTTGCCAGACGCATCGGGCCCAGGTTTGCCGAAAACCAACCGTTCTTGAGCAGGGGCTGAGTAAGGCTGAGGCCGAAGAAGCTGGTGTACTCGCTGTCGAAAGGTTCTCTTTCCTGATTCAGAGCAGACTGAAGGGAGTTAGAGAGACGGTTTAGCTGGTAGCCAAGCCGATAGGACGCACCGGTCGGAGCCCGGCCTTCCACACCGGAGGAGATGCGGGTATTCTTTTCAACGAACCGATTCTGAAACTGGCTCAAAGTGTCTTCGATGGAGTTGTCCCTTTCGTTCGTCTCGCGGGTCGCTTGGACGCCGAAGGACGGTTCCCACGCCCCCCATTCGGCGCTCTCGCCTTCTTGCCTGACGTTCCAATCGACTTTGGCGATTTCGATCTGCTGGTTGTGCTGCAGCAGCAGTTGAAGCATCTGCGAACGATCAAGCCGCAATACGCTTTCGTCCGCGACCATGGCCTCGGAATTCTCAAGCTGCTCGGGAAGGGTTGGCTCGGCGGCCTGCTTTCTCTGGGCCTTCAGATCTACCGCAGACATTGGAAGTTGATTGCCATCGAGCGATATCCAGGAAGTCTGTGGCGACAACACCGCAACTCCAGGTTTGTAGTCTTTGAACTGGAGGACACGCAGGTTGCTGTTTCGCAAAGAAAAGGGCGTGCCAGCGACTTCCGCAATTTCGATGAGCTCTTCAACGAGGCCATTTTCGACTTCGGACTTAGACGGGTGTTCTAATGCCGAGTCTTTGGTGTCAGACTCCGGCTCTGGCTTCACCTCATCGATGCGAGCCTCATTCTTTTCAGGCTCTTCAGCGGGAATCTCGCTCTTTACCGGTTCTTCGGCAGCGGTTTCCTCGCTATCCGGCTCAGCCGATTGGGGAACATCTGGGGTGGTCTTCCTGCGCGCCCATGCCGGCTGGAACTCCTCGCCTTCGATGACGCGGGTCTTGATAGCGGCGGCGTAATTCAACTGTTCCTGCTCACCCGAATCTGTGGTACTCGTGTTCCCATCCTGGGCGTGGAGACTGCCGAGCAGACAAATCAGAATCGGTGCTGCGAATAACTTGGTTTTCATTTTCTGGCCGAAAAGAAAGAGGACAATAGGACTGGATGTCAGCTAAAAACTATTTGCGATCTGACTGCGCTTCCCATGCACTGAAACGAGCCTGGTGCGCTTGAATACGTGGGTCTGCGAGTTCAACGGACTGGGTTGCCCTGCTGATCTGCCGAGGCGAAATTTTGGCTTCGCTGACAGCGAGCTTGCTGCTGAGTGTTGCTTTCGAGCAGAAGGTGTTCTTGTCGTCTTCGACCGTCAGGGTGACGGTGTAATTGCCTGCAGCCGGATAGCTGTGCTTTGCCAGCTTTCCCGTTCCGGTATTTCCATCACCAAAATCCCACGCATATGTCAGGCGGTCACCCGGAGTGTCTTTGGACTTGCCGGCATCAAACTCAATGACTTTGCCCGCCGTGCATTCCGAGGGGAATTCCATAAAGGGAACAGGCCGGACGTTGGCCACCACGACTTGTGAATATTCCTTATTCTGACCGGTTTGCAGATTCGTGACTCTAAGCGTTACCTGGTACTGGCCCGGATTACTGTAAGAATGGCTTACCTTGACGCCCTCGTGGAGCGCACCGTCCCCGAAATCCCATGCGAAACTGAGATCCTTTGTGTTTGGGAAGAAACTGGACGCGTCGAGTCTGAATGTGAGATAGGGGTCAGGGGGCTGAGGTGTGGAGGAGACGGTGTTGGAAGTGTTGGAGCGTTGGAGTGTTGGAGTGTTGGAGTGTTGGAGTGTTGGAGTGTTGGAGTGTTGGAGTGTTGGAGTGTTGGAGTGCCGAAGCGTTGGAGTGTTGGAGTATCGATACCGGAGACTGGAAGATTGGAATGCTGGGGAGATGGATTTTCGATACTGGATACTGGATCCGGGATGGCCGCCTTTTTGGGCCTGCGGTCTGCGGTCTGCGGTCTCTGGTCTGAGGACTTCGGTCTCTTTGCCGTCATCCGAGGGCTTTGCTCAACAATTCTGCTGTTGCCGAAAAGTCTTAATGGTTGCCCCTTGCTATCGGTGAATGCAACGATGAGGCGTTTCCCAAAATTATTTCCTTCGCCGAGCGTGCCGTTCATCCATTCAAGTGCGGAACGACCGTCACCGGCCGCAAAGTTATTGATGCCGTATCGAATCCAATTCTCGGAATTCGGGGCTTTCAGGGCGAGTGAGGTATCGCCTTCCCTCAGACTCAGGCCCTTGGCGAACCCGGAGGTGATTCCGGTGATAGGTGTCTTTTTGTCGACGGAATCGAGATAGAGAAGCGCCCTGCCGAATTTCGCTCCATCCATATAAAGAGAAGCGTTGAAGCAAAAACCTTCCACTTTGTCTGCAGGAGCTACAGCGACGCGGAACGGCTGTAAACCCCTGCCTTTGGCCACCGTGAAGACCAGCTTAAAGTAACCCCAACCATCGACGGATTCCCCCTGCGAGCTAGCGAATGGGCCAAAGTGAAGTCTCTGTGGTCTGTGGTCTGTGACGAGTGGCTTTGAAGCCAGCAACGTCCCCTGGTAATCAGATTCTGGATAGATCTGGTGTCCGTCGGTATCGGTGTAAGCTCCCGGCCCCCCATACAGCCTGGCTCGTGCACCGGACACTGTTTCGAAGGGAAGATGCGTGCCCTCCAGCCTGAAGGTGATTTCTCCTTCAAATGAAAGTGGGACGCGGAAGAAGATGACTTGTGTCTCTCTTGGTTGTCCGCATTCGCTGCCGGTCTCTGGGCCCGCCACATAGAAGGAGCAGTCTTCCGCCTGTGGCATCCAGTCATAGCTCACCCAGGTTGGGGTCGCTGTTTCTACTTCGGGTTCATCACCCATAAGCGCTGTTGCCGCCACAACAATGGCGAAGACCGTGCAGATGGTCACACAGTAAAGACCATGCTGAAGGCCCGTATGTTCTACTATAGAATTCTTGGAAACCATTCCCTATTCCTAAAAAGGTGAAAAGGTGAAAGACTTCCCCAAGCCAGAATTCGTAGATCGTCACATGAGTAGTACGAGGGTCGCCTCAATCATCTGATATCAAGGCCGATATCGTGATATTGACTCTTCCCGCTTATGAGTCATTTGCCCTGCTGGCCATATCTGTCTCACGATTGGGATTATCGGAGAATCCGAATAGGTGTTAGAAGAATTTTTATTTTTTTTCAGGGTTTTCCGTGTCTCCCGGGGCCGTTTCTACCCTGAATGTCAGTCATTGCCCCGTGACAAGCGGTTCATCTGCGAGCAGTCCACCTGCTCAAGCGCGGTCAGCCCGCCGGAGTTGGGTTCAACGGCATACCCTTCGAAGGCGAACGCTTCGCCGCGATCGGAATCAACGCTGAATCTTCGCCGACCGTACCTGCACGCAACAATATGCAGCAGGGAGCCCTGACGTTGATGCGGTTCTTAGCTCCACAGAGAGCTATTTCCCGATGCTGGTAAGTTCTGGCTTAATTGTCTTCTTGAAGCGCGCCAACACTTCCGAGGCTTGATATTGAAAAAAAGTGGGCCGGATGTTCAGTGAACTTCCGATACCCATTTCATAGCCTGTCGGCCTGAACGGCCGATTCTGTCAAATTATGACCCCACGGGGATTTGAACCCCGGTTGCAGGAATGAAAATCCTGAGTCCTAGACCTGACTAGACGATGGGGCCACGTTTCAGGCGGAGCCCAAAACAAACAACTTTTGAGGGCGGAGGGACTCGAACCCTCGACCCACGGCTTAAAAGGCCGTTGCTCTACCAACTGAGCTACGCCCTCAGGACGCGCTATTCAGTTTCCCAATGCTCAAAGCGCCCTTTGAAGAGGGCGGGATTATATGGGTCGATCGCGGGGTTGCAATGAGGGTTAAGATTCGAAAAGGCGGCAGAAATTGGCAGTTCCTTCTTCACTTCCGGAATTCGAAACCTGACAGAGGACAACATATGTCCTTATCTATGCCCGATACTTCGGCACCCGGATGCAAACTCGTCTGCCGCCCCTAAGATGTCCGCCTTCAAATGAAGGGCAGCCAATGAGTGAAACTTTTATCATGATCCCGGGCCGTACCAGCAGACAGGGCACGTCTCTGAATGTTGGCAAAGATTCCGAGGAATATATGGACGAAACCAGCCTGGTCCAGATTTCGCCGGAAGATATGGAGAGGCTCAGTATCAATGAGGGTGATGTAGTTCGCCTCAGCAATGAAATTGGCGCCATTGAGATTCGCTGCAAGCAGGCTAAACAGGGCGAACTGCAGGAGGGTTTACTTTTTATGGCCTACGGGCCAATGTCCAGCCAACTGATGGCCGGCGAGACGCATGGCACTGGAATGCCGACTTCAAAGGGATTCGATGTAGAACTGGAGATTCCGTAATGTCTAAAGAACTTAAGGTGGTCAGTAACGCGACGTGTACCTTTTGTGGCTGCGTCTGCGATGACATGGAACTGACCGTCGAGGACAACCACATCACGAAGGCCAAGAATGCCTGCGTTCTTGGGAAAGCATGGTTCCTCAATCACCACGCGGAGGAACGCCCGGAAGCAGTGATCGAAGGAAAGCCGGCCAGCTTTGAGGAAGGGGTCGAACGGGCCGCCCGCATCCTGGCCGCGGCAAAGTATCCCATCATCTACGGCCTTTCCGACACCACCAGCGAAGCGCAGCGAGTGGCGGTCTCCATTGCTGACCGTGTGGGTGGATGCCTCGACACGACCACCAGCGTATGCCACGGCCCGTCCGGGCTTGCTTTTCAGGGGGTAGGTGAAGTGACCTGCTCGCTGGGTGAAGTGAAAAACCGGGCAGACCTGGTCGTTTTCTGGGGCAGTAATCCTGCGGAATCACACCCAAGACATTTCACGAAGTATTCCCTCATGCCCAAGGGCATGTTTGTGCCTAACGGACGCAAGGACCGCACGGTCGTACTGGTGGACGTGCGGAGAACGAAAAGTGCCGCGGCCGCGGATATCTTTCTCCAGATCAAACCCAAAAAGGATTTTGAAGTTCTGTGGGCGCTCCGGGCTATCGTTAAAGGTGTCAAGCTCAATCCTTCTATTGAACAGAGTACCGGCATCTCGCTGGAACAGCTTGAGGACCTCGCCGAACGAATGAAATCCTGCAAGTTTGGAATCATCTTTTTCGGGATGGGTCTGACCATGACCCGCGGCAAGCACCTTAATTCTGCGGCCTGCCTCAGCCTTGCTCGTGATCTCAACAAATTCACACGATTCACCGCGAAACCAATGCGTGGCCATGGCAACGTTACCGGAGCGGATAACGTGGTTGCCTGGCAGACGGGTTACCAGTTCGGCATTCACTTCGGACGCGGATATCCACGGTTTAATCCAGGTGAATGGACGACAGCGGACCTGCTCAGCCGAGGTGAGGCGGATTCGGCGATGTTTATTGCCACCGACCCAATGTCGAATTTTCCTCAGGCAGCCAGGAATCACATGCAGAAAATTCCGGTGATCTGCCTCGACCCAAAAAACTCTATGACTGCACAAATTGCAACGGTGGCTTTCACTACGGCGACCTACGGGATCAATACTCCCGGCACGGTATACCGCATGGACGACGTTCCAATTCCGCTGCGCCCTGCCCTTGAGACTCCGTATCGCGGTGACCAGGAAATCCTCCAGGCGATTCTTGATCGAGTCAAAGAACTGCAAGGCAGTTTGGCAGCAACTGCGTAACCACCAGATTTACCCCCCACATTTCGAGCCCCTCAAATGTCAAAAAAGATTCTCATGATCACCGGTGACTTCGTTGAAGATTACGAAGTCATGGTTCCCTTTCAGTCCCTGCTTATGGTTGGACACCAGGTAGATGCGGTCTGCCCGGGTAAAGCATCCGGTGATTTCGTGCGTACCGCCGTGCACGATTTTGAAGGCGATCAGACCTACTCGGAGAAACCGGGGCACAACTTCACGCTCAACGCCACCTTCAGCGAAGTGAAGGTCGCTGGCTATGATGCGCTGGTCTTACCGGGTGGCCGGGCGCCGGAGTATCTGCGCCTCAATGAGGATGTCCTTCAGATGGTGCGTCACTTCTTTGAAGAATCGAAACCGGTCGCGGCCATCTGTCACGGTTTGCAGATTCTTGCCACTGCCGGAGTTCTCGAAGGCCGCGGCTGCACCGCCTATCCGGCCGTCGGCCCGGAATTGAAACTGGCCGGTGCGGAATACGTGGATATCGATGTGGCAAGCGCACACGTCCAGGGAAACCTGGTCTCAGCACCGGCTTGGCCGGCACATCCCCAATGGTTGTCGAAGTTCCTCTGTCTTCTGGGCACAAAAATTGAGCTGTAGGCTGCTTATAGCGGCGATTTCTAATCTGGAGGGTGCTCTCCCAGAACGACTCACATTCGGCGGACACGAACCAGTTGGGGGCGATTCATCCTTAGCGCGTCTACCGTGGCTCGGCCGATGGAGGTCAGAGGTAAGACTTCTGCTGCACCATCCTTCCAAGTGAAGTGCTCGGACCATTGGTCGCGCTGAGGGTGGAACAAAGGCGAATCTCGATGAGTCAAAGGATCCAGAGCTTTCTGTCGATCTGATTTGAAACGGTTACATGTTGGACATGCCAAGCACAGGTTTTCGTAGTTTGTTTCGCCACCCGCTGAACGCGGCACGATGTGCTCAATTTCAAAGATGGCGACAGTCAGATTTTCAGGACTGCGGCAATACGCGCAGCGGTCCTCAAAATTCGCCCTGACTCTTCTCTGAAGCTGAACAGAAATATAAACGCTCACGTCCCAGCCGTCGCCGCCTCGTTCTGATTCATCGTGTATCTGGCCCTGGTCTTGATAAGTGTCAGTTGATCCACTTCGTGTAACAGGTGATCTAGTTGGGCTGATTCCTCTGACGTCAGTTTGGTTTCCTGATTTCTGGCTAACAGATCATCTAAGAGAGCCTGCTCCGATAGTGCAAGCTTGCTTCCCGCAAGTGCTTCCAGTTCATCCAGGCTGAGGCCCACAAGAAGTTCAGGATCGGCCCCTGCTGAAGTAAGCGCCTGATAGTCCTCCAGCGAAAGGATCACCCCGACTCTTTGGCCGTTCTCATCGGTTAAGTATTGAAGTGCCTGACTCATCATTTTTCCTTGTAATTCATTAACTGGGAATCCTATCCTGGCACGACTTTACATTGGCCAAATTTGTTATGCCTGCTGTTTACCTATGTCGTGACCATTCCCACTACCTGGCCACGCACATCTTTTTCGATGGCTGCTCTGTCCGGCCCTTTGGCTGAGGTGAGGCGAGCGCCGGCGCCTGGGATGTCTATTTCGGCTTTGCAGTAATATTGGTCGCCCACTTTGTATGAGATGAAGGCGATGTTTCGGCCGTTGATGGTTTCTGTTTTCTTTACGTAATCCTGGGTTTGCATGTTCTTTTCCTCAAGTAGTTACCCGGCCCAGAGTTGGGGCGATTTGTGAACCTAAATCAAATAGAAATTTAAAATCATCCTCCGAGTAAGCATCTCTTTCGGTAGTACCGATGCTCAGGATTCCGTTGGATTCCTCAGTGTAAAAGGGGACGTGAATGGTCGAACGAAACGGAGGCGCATACTTTGGCGATTGATTCGTATCCGCGGTGTAAATGTACTCCGTCTTGATCTCTGGATTGATACGACGGGAGCGCAAGAGTCGTTCACCGATGCTGACTACCTGCTCCTTATACTGCTCAATGACCAGGTCCGGAATTGCATGCTGCGATGTTACCAGAAAGGTGCATGCCTCTGCTTCGCCCCTGTTTACCAGCACGCTGAAAACTTTGCAATGGGTCACCTGATTCAGGGATTGGAAAATGGCACTGAAAATCTGCTGCCGCGGCTCTGTGATAGCGATTTTCTTGGCAACGTCTCTGATGGCCGCTTGCCCAGCAGTCTCACCCGCCTGCATCTTGGGAAATACGTCAATGATGTGGTTGATACGATTGACGAGGGTCGGGCCGTCAAAGGGCTTGGTAAGGAACCCATCAGCGCCTGCCCCCAGAACCTGAATGACATCATGCACCTTGTTCAGTGCGGTCAGCATCAGAACTGGGATGCCTCTGGTTTTTGGGGATTCCTTCAGAGCGCGGGTCGCCGCGAATCCATCCATCACTGGCATCATGATGTCCATAACGATCAGGTCTGGCGTTTCCCTGGCTGCAGCTCTCACCCCTTCTTCTCCATCAAATGCGGAGACGGTCTCGAACCCTTCATCCTGCAGGGTGGAGCAAACGAGCATGTTCATGAACTCACTATCTTCCACCACCAAAATCTTCTTCATGCGACCCTCTTCTCCTAGGCTTTATTCAAACCTGTGCTGGCGGATTGCCGTTCCTGGACGTATTTCTGAAAGCGGTCTCTGTCCTTCCGTGGAATCTTGATGAATTCGACGCCAATTTTGGTCAACCCGTCTTCATCTCTATCACCAACATGCACGACTTTGCCAGTGGCTTCGATTCTATGGGTCGCCGCTCGGGGGTGAATCTCAAGCTGTAGATTCGTTCCAATCTCCAGCGGCTCACGAACGCGGAATGAGATACCGCCGCCGCTAATGTTTTCGGTGACGGCCACTTCGCTGGGCTGACGGGAAACCCACGATTTCACGGTGTAGCGCATGTAGCAGCACTCCCTAATTCGCTCGTGCATGCGGCGGGTGTCGTCATTCATCAGAAACCGGGTGGTATCGGTTGGCGAGGGGTTGAGCTTACGAAGCAACCGCGTCAAATCCTGAACGACGTTTTCCATGGATGGATATCGTTGCGCAGGATCTTTCTCGAGCGCCTTCATGATGATGGCGGAGAGTTCTTCGGGAACCTCAGCGTTCACCTCATGAGGAGGGATGACGGGAGTGTTCAGGTTCTTTTGCGCCCGTTCAAACTCGTCTGCTCCGACGAATGGTGGTTGTCCGGTAAAGACTTCGTACATCGAAATGCCGAACGCGTAAATGTCTGTCTGAAAGTCGTAGTGTCCCGAACGGACGACTTCCGGCGCCATATAGCTTGGTGTGCCGCTTCGATAGAAGACATCCTGCAGCTTTTCGAGTTTTGGTATGGAAAGGCCAAAGTCGATAAGGATGGCCCGCCCGAAGTCATCCAACAGTACGTTACGTGGGCAGATATCACGATGAATGACCCCCGACCTGTGGGTATGCAGCAGCGCGTGGGCAAACTGGTAGACCACCTTCAGGCGGCGTCCTTTCAGCTTATTGCTGCGAGCGTAGCTGAGTTCATGAAGACTCCGTGGGGGCAGGTACTCCATGACAATGTAGTACTGCCCGTTTTCTTTGCCGATTTCGTAGGCGTGGATAATGTGCGGATGATTCAGGTTCAGCAGAAGCTCACCTTCCCATCGGATGCCCTTCAAGTATTTGTAAGCGGGCCACACATCTCGATTCACTTTGTCCCGGCGGTCGTAAGCATCCGAATGCTCTTTGGAGATGAGCTTGATGGCCACCTCAAGGTTGCCCGAAGAATCTTGACCCTTGTAGATCGCGGCCATGCCGCCCATGGCCACAGGCTCGGTGACCTTAAAGCCACCGATATTCTCCGGTATCTTCTCATTCTTGAATCTGGCGACCGTGGCAGTCTTCTCGATCAACTTTCACCCCCATCCGTGAGGAGTTCTTTGGCCAGTTCCTGAAATTCATCCGTGTAGAAGCCGGACGTGAGATCCCCAATAAGCTGGATGAATTCTTCAAAAAAGAATTCGAGTGCCTTCAGTGTTGCCTCTTGCAGTTCTGGCACCTGTGTGTCCTGAAGGCTGAAGAAATCTACGGTAGTGCCCTCGTGCTCGACGTTTCGTAAGCATGAGTGCTCCTCACCTGCGAAATCCAGCATGTTGGCCAGGATAGATTTAAGTGTGATTTCCCCGACGGACGGTTCCAGTTTTTGGCACATTTTGGCGAAAACTTTCTGGTACCGGTCGATGGATTCCAAATAGGGCAGAGATCGCAGCGCGCCGCCAATGGTCGGTTCCTGAGAACTCACGGCAGGTCCCTCACTAAGATGAATGCGATGGATTCGCTTCGACAGACTCGGCCAGAAATATAGATGACCCGTCTGCGGTTTTCAATACCGGCGTGCCGTGCGCCGATGCTCGGTGCAGAAAGAACCAGAGGGTGGGAAACTGATCATCCGTATGCGCCACGCGGATGCGCGCCAAGAAGTTCACGCTGACGGTCGGTGCACTGGTCGAGGATGTCGCGGGAAAGGTTGTAGTTCAGGAACGGCCAGAAACGCTGCGCAACGAAGCGGCGTCCGAAGGTAGGCACCACAGAAAGGCGCGTTCCTCCCTTCTTGACCGGAGCCCCCCGATGCCATGCCTGATTGCTGTACATCACGCAGGCTCCCGCGTTTACGGACAGCGTCATTGGCCCGCGCCCCCGCCAGGAGGGCGGATTGCCGTCTTCCGGCCTGGGCCTGCGACAGGCACGGTGGCTACCCGGGACGACTTCTGTAGGGCCCATCTCAACCGGCACATCCACCAGGTAATAATGGCAGTTGATGACATTGATGATGGGTGGATATTCCACGTCATCGCTCACGTCATTCGGACGCTGCAGATAAATCTCATCCGAGTGAAAGCTGAGGACTTCGTTGCCGCTGAACATGCGATGCCCCTGCAGAGCGATGATGTGTAGATTTTGCCCCAAAATTTTTTCCATCAGGCTGATGACAGGTTCGTTTTCCAGAAGGCAGACAAAGTCCATGCCCTTTTCGAAAAGCCGGACCATGCTGTTAGATCCGTAGCCCACCGACGGCTCCATGCCTGCCAGTCGCTTCCGGAAATGCTCGATAGCGTCCGCGGGGAGTGCGTCTGGGATGACAAGGTAGCCCTCCTTGATCAATTGCGAATCCCACTCTGAGAGCTGCTGTTCCGAGGGCTTTGCTTTACAGAATTCAGGAATGTCGACGATAGGCATTTTCTCTCCTCTGACAGATTATTGATGTTGAGTGACGCCAATACCCGGTAGTGTGGGAATACTCAAATAGCCGCGGCGATATTCTACCCCGGCAAAAGGGTCGCCCTGAATCAGCAGATGCCCATCCAGGTCCGCATAATCCACCAGCGGCAGAAGGTGTGAGGCCGCGGTGATACCCAGGCTGCTCTCGATCATGCAGCCGAGCATAACATGCAGGTTGAGCGAACGGGCTACGTGGATCATCTTCATTGCCTCCCGCAGGCCACCACACTTGGTGAGCTTGATATTGATCCCATGAAAAGATTCAGCCAGACGCGGCACATCCTCCGGCCGACGAGAATCCTCATCAGCGAAGAGCGGCAGGAGGCTTGCACGTTTCAGTTGTCTCATGCCTGGTGAACGCTCAGGCATGGGCTGCTCCACAAACTCGGTTCTCTGTCCGGCCAGCCACTCTATTTTTCTCTTTGCTTCTTCAGCATCCTTCCATGCGGCATTAGCATCTACCCGAATCGGCTTGTCTGTGATCTCTCGAATAGCAGAAACAATCGCCTCGTCATCCTCAGTGCCCAGCTTTACTTTCAAGATCGGGAAGTCGGCAGCCTCACGAGTCTTCTCCTGAATCTCGGGTATGCCGGCGATTCCGATGGTAAAGGAAGTCTGCGGCGTCCTCGACGGATTAAGCCCCCAGAGTTGGTAAAGGGGCACCCCAAGCTTCTTACCCACAAGATCATGCAGGGCCATATCGAGCGCAGATATCGCCGACCAATTCGGCGTCAGCATCTCAACCGCGTGGTTCAGAATGTCTTCAAGCAGGAAAACATCGTCGTATACCTCAAGCGGAAACCGGGAAAGCGCTTCGATGACCGAATCCGCAGTCTCTTTGTAGTGTGGGCTGGGCGCGGCCTCGCCGAAACCGGTCAGGCCATCATGCTCGATCTCCACCAACACGTTGTTTCTCACGTCGCTGGATTCACGCGAGATCCGGAACGTGTGTTTGAGCTTGAGATCGAGTCTTGAAGTCTTGAGGTTCATTGAAAAAAAACCTCCAATGCATCCACCAGTTTCGAAGCCCCGTAACGAATCACATCTGTTGTCGGCAGGCCGAATTCGGACTCCACCCGTTCTATTTCTTTGGCAGCATCTTCCGGCGACATATCCAGGCAGTTGAGTGAGATGCCGACCACCTGCGACTCGCGGAATGGGCTCATGACCGATTCATGGAGCTCGATGAGAAAACGGAGTGAGGGGATCGCAAAATCGGTATGACGAACAAATTCCCTCGTCGGCTGGTGACAGAGAATCATGGCACCGGGCATGGATCCATGCATCAGGCTCAGGGTGACTCCAGAATAGGATGGGTGAAGCAGTGCCCCCTGGCCTTCGACGAAAATCCATTCTCGGTGCTTCTGTTCGAGGACGAGACGTTCGGCAGCGCCTGCGGCGAAATCGGAAATCACCCGGTCGATTGCAATGCCGCGGCCCTCGATCATGACCCCTGTCTGGCCGGTGGGAACGAACACCGAGTCAAGCCCCCTCTTGCGGGCTTCGTTATTCATTTCGATGGCGGCGATCTTCTTGCCGATATTGCAGTCCGAACCGACGGTGAGAATGATTTTCGAATCAATGGACGCAGCGGCGCCCATCCCCACTTTGAGATCGTTCGGCGGACGTCGGACGTCCGTGATCGTTGCGGAGTGTTTGGCGGCCAATTCCCTCAGTTCAGGATCCTCCGACAGGAATGTGTGGAGGCCGTTAACAATCTCCATTCCACGCCTTAACGCCTCGCGCAGATACTCCCGCCATTCATCTGGCATCACTCCCCCGGGGGTAGCGATACCGATGATCAGTGTGTCTGGATCATCCACATCATCAAGAGATGAGATGATGGGCACGCCTGAACCGGTCCCGAGGAATTCCTCAATATTCCGGCCGGCATGAGAGGGGGCCAGGACACCGATAACTTCCTCGCGGCGATAACGAATCACACCGGCCGCGGTCTTCGCTGTGAATGGATCGAGTTTGCCCTCGGCAAGAATAACTATGCGTTTTTTTGTGTTGCTCATACGGTAGCCTCGAGTTGCCTCCGGAATCTGGCGGCTGTCTCTGCAATGTCGGGTGCTCTTAAGATCCCGGCGGAAACTGCAACATGCCCGACGCCTCGTTCGGTCAGTTGATGCAGGTTTTCGAGAGTGATACCGCCGATAGCATAGACAGGAATTTCGATATGACCTTTAAGTCTTGACCACTCTTCCGGGCCACGGATGGTCAGTCCGGATTTAGTTTCGGTCGGGAACATGGTGCCGAATCCGAGGTAGTCCGCACCGGCTCTCTGTCCAGCTTTGGCTTCCTCGAGGGTATGTGAGGTGGCCCCAAGAATCTTGCCCGGCCCAAGCACTTTGCGGGCAGCGTTCGGGGCGAGATCGTCGTCGCCAATGTGGACGCCGTCCGCGTCTACCGCTCTGGCAATATGCGTGCGGTCGTTAATCAGGCAGATCACGTCCGATCGTTCGCAGATGGATCGGAGATTCTCTGCGAGAGAAAAGAATTCCCGGTCGGTCATTTCTTTTTCTCGCAATTGCACGACCTGAACTCCACCATCGATGGCCGCACGTAATGCAGTTTCGTGGTCGCCTCCGTCAAGGACCGAGCCAATGAGGAGGAGATAGAGTCTGCGGTCGACAAGTTTTTCTGTGTTCGACAGGCGTGCGAAGAACGCTTTTTCGGCGGTGTAACTGTCATAACGGATTTGCTCAAAGCCGGTGTCCGCATCTGGCTCAAGCAGCTTTGAATACTCTTCCAGACTTCGGACGGCCTGCTGCAATCGTTTGAATGCCGCAGCTACCAGATCAGAGACCCCATCACGTTCGCTAAACACCGCATTCTTTTCCGGCCGGCCGACATCTGCCGAGGAATCGCGGGAGGCGTTCAGCTCTGCAGGCGAGAGAGCAAGGGAACGAATGCCCTGAACAAGACGGTGACGAAGGTGCTTTGCCTGCTGGGACAGGAGATGTGAATTCAGTCCAAATCGGGCGGCATCTTCTATTTCGCGAAGAGCTTCACCTGCGCGGTTAAAGTTGGCATCGATGATGCGGCAGAGAGTACTCCGATCCATAGATGGCTTCCCATTCAGTTACCGGGTCATTAGCTAAGTCTTTTTACTTCTAATTGCTCTTAACCTCATTCTCAAGAGGAAGACAGTGAAGGTAAAAAGCAAGACTCAAGAATTACTACTGAACTTCTGTACGTAGCACGTGTACGAATCTCACTCTCAATCTTTAGCCCTCCCAATTCCTTGGACTTAAGTTTGATGGCAAGTGCCAGATCTTCCTTCCTGAATCAGCGATAAGATTCAGGGCCATCTTCTCGAATCCCAACCAGGATTTGAGAGGCTGAGGGCGAGGATAGAAGACTAAGATGGAGATTGGATTGCGAACATATACCGCGGTCAAAGCAATCATGTCCTGCCCTCGATCAATCCTTCTTCGTCCAACCTTTCCAATCCTCTGTGCGGAATGGCGAGGCCGGAAGTCCCTTGCCGTTCATCAAATTCGGATTGGCTTCATTGCGCCAGCCGAACCGGGCCTGCGTAGGGGCCGCAACCTCCTTCGATTGCACGACGACAGTTTCACCCTCGATGGTCGCCTCTGCCGCGAAGAACTTTCCGTCCTCGCCTGCAATCTCAAATTCGTTGAGAGGCTTCTCGTCCCTTGACTTCAGGCCGCCGTCCGTGTGGGAGAAGCTGACGATGATTTTGGCTTCCTCGACCTTCGAAGATTTGTATAGCGGGCCCGAAAAAACCACGTCCGTCTTACCGTAATCCTTAGCAAGAGCCCAAAACGCCAGACGATTTCCAACTGGCAGTTTTTTCCGAGGATGGATGTCCTTGATGTTGTCCACCAGATCGGTAATCACCGCCATACCGGTTTTCGGCAAATTCATAGTCGCGGCCTGAGCTTCCCACAGAGCGGGGAGTTCTCCGGGAGCGTACCGGCCCTGCCACGGGGCAATCTGAACAAAGTAGAATGAAAAATCATGGCCCCATGCCTCACGCCAACTTTCGATGAGCGCTTTCTTCTTATCGAAATATTTCATGCCATCCTTCTTGGAAAGAACATTCGATTCGCCCTGATACCAGATGATGCCCCGGAGTGGGAACGGATGGATCGGCGCAATCATGGCATTGTACATACCGGCGGTGCCACCTTTGGATGCAGGGATCCACGGTTCGATGAGAGAACCTCCCCATGAGCTGTGGATGAGACCAATTGGGACATCCAATTCCTTGTGAAGACGCTCCCCCATATAAAACAAGACGGCCGAAAACCCGCCCGCAGGGCCGGGGGCACATATATCCCATGCAGCTTTTACGTCTTTCGCCGGGGCATTGGCCGTTACCCTTGGCACATAGAAAAGTCGTATCTTCGGCAGGTTGGCCGCGGCTGCCGCCTCTTTACCGCCATCTGTATTATTGAGCGCCCACTGCATATTGGATTGCCCTGAACCGAGCCAGACTTCGCCGATGAGGATGTCCTCCAGCACAATCGTGTTCTTGCCACTGACGGTTAATTGATAGGTCTTGCCATCCGCTTTCATTGCCGGGAGGGCCACCTGCCAATTGCCGTCGGCATCGGTCTTGGTGCTCTCTTTGTTTTCTCCGAGTTCGACCGTGATCTCCTCGTCGGCCTCGGCCCATCCCCAAATCTTGAGTGGCATGTCTCTTTGCAGCACCATGTGGCTACCGATGATTTTTGGCAGAGAAACATCGGCCCTGAGTTCATGAAGGAAGAGAACGCATACGCATGCGGAGAGAAGGTAAGACCTGGTCATTCTTTCAGTTCCTTTCAAACGGGCGGAGGAAGTTGGTCGGCATTTAATACTGAGTTCGAATGAAGAAGTCACCTGGATCGTGCGACGACAGGTAGCGGAAAAACAACAAAGTTCATCGTTGTGTAAAGAACCCTCTCGCCATACAACTCGCCGGAAATCATTATCAGAACCCGGACAAACAGACATGAATAAACTTCGCGTCGGCATCATTGGTCTTAAGCGGGGCATGAGTTTCGGTCGCCAACTGTTTGAGCGAGACGATGCAGAATTCGTCGGCGCTTGCGACCACGATTCTGGAGTTCGGCAACGATTCATCGATTTGCATCCGGACATCAAGCTTTTCGACTCCTATGAAGAATTGATCGATTCTGATATCGATGCGGTCGTCCTGGCAAGCTACTGTCCGGATCACGCGCCTATGGCCGTGCAGGCACTGCGTGCCGGCAAGCATGTGCTGTCGGAAGTCACGGCCTTTCACACACTGGCACAGGGCGTTGAGCTCTGCCGGACGGTCGAGTCTACGGGCATGGCCTACATGATGGCTGAGAATACCTGTTACTCTCCAGTGGTGGAGGAGATGAAGCGCATCCACCATTCAGGCCAGACCGGACAATTGATCCATGCGGAATGCGAGTATGTGCATGACCTGCGCCCTGAATGGAAAAGAGAAGAGGACGGAAGAATTCACTGGCGCCTATGGCAGCCGTGCATCTATTACTGCACCCACTCGCTCGGCCCAATCTTCTTGATTTCCGGAGACCGGCCGGTTTCCGTCGTCGGTATTGAAAGCGGCGCATTCATCGAGCCAAGCTGGCCAACGCCGCGGGCGGATGTCGGAGTGGCTCTGATCCAGATGGCGTCCGGCGCCACCGTCAAATTGCTGCTGTCATTTGGCAATTCCCGAGGCGGCTGCACGCACCATTACGTGGTTTACGGCTCAAAAGGTCACATGGAGACCGACCGAATGAATCCTTCCAGGTTGCATGTTCGCCTCCCCGAAAACGGCCTCGAATGGCAGTCCTCCGAGCCAACTCATCCAAGGCTGGCCGAGAGGGCCACCAGCACCGGACACGGCGGTATCGACTTTTATGCCCTCCACGATTTCATTGAAGCAGTCAGGGCTGGTAAGCTGCCGCCGATGGATGTCTACGATGCAGCAGACATGACACTGCCTGGAATCCTTGCACATCGCTCCGCTGTGAATGGTAGCCAACCGTTTCGGATTCCAGATTTCAGGCAAGAGACCGAGCGTCATCCGCATGAAAATGATCACGAAGCACCACTTCGGGACATCAACCAGGCCCATTCTTAACTGGACGGCGAATTCCATTCAGCCTGCTACTTTTACCGTCAGCCCGGCGCCGTTATCTGAGTTTTCCTTATCTGGCCGTGATTCAGATGAGGTGATCGGTCAATTCAGGCGGCAACAACAACTTAACGTCTTTTATCACAAGGCGTAACGAGCATGGAAACAAACGGAAGAAAATTTATCTCCCGCGATCCGGACAGTATAGCGGAAAGCAGAGACTGGATAGATTCGCTTGAGGACGTCCTCTACATGAAGGGTCCATCCCGCGTGGAGGAAATTCTCGCCGAGCTGCAGATCCATGCCCAGAATGCAGGAGTCAATCTGCCTTGCACCTCCGAAACGCCTTACACGAACACCATTCCGGCCCATAAGACGCCTAAGTATCCTGGAAGCAGAGAGATAGAGCGCCGAATCAAGAGCATTATCCGTTGGAATGCGATGGCAATGGTGGTCCGGGCAAATCGTCAGAACGACGGCATCGGCGGCCATATCTCCACTTTTGCCTCTTCGGCCACACTTTACGAAGTAGGCTTCAATCATTTCTTCAAAGGGCCCGATCGAGACGGTGGTGACCTGGTCTATTTCCAAGGCCATGCCTCCCCAGGCATCTATGCCCGAGCCTATCTGGAGGGACGGCTTACCGAACATCACCTGGAAAACTTTCGCAGAGATCTCGCTCCGGGAGGCGGATTGTCCTCTTACCCGCATCCCTGGCTGATGCCCGACTTCTGGCAGTTTCCGACCGTATCCATGGGGCTGGGGCCCATCTGCGCTATTTATCAGGCCGGCTTTCTGCGTCATCTCGAACACCGCGGTATCTTGCCCGAAACGGATCGCACCGTCTGGGCGTTTCTTGGTGACGGCGAATGCGACGAGCCTGAAGCTCTCGGAGCCATCAACCTGGCGGCCCGACGCCAAATTGACAACCTCGTCTTTGTCATCAATTGCAATCTTCAACGGCTGGACGGCCCAGTCCGTGGCAACGGCAAGGTCATCCAGGAGCTTGAGGCCATTTTTCGCGGTGCAGGATGGAACGTCCTTAAGGTGATCTGGGGTTGTAGCTGGGATCCTCTCCTGGCCGCCGACGATGATGGGCTGCTGGTGGCACGGCTCGGCGAAGTTGTGGACGGCGAATATCAGAAATTCAATTTTGAGGGCGGGGCCTATATCCGAAACAAATTCTTTGGGGTCGATGATCGCCTCCTGAAGATGGTGGAACATCTATCCGATAATGACATCTGGCATCTTCGCCGCGGCGGCCACGACCCGGAAAAGGTGTATGCCGCATACAAAGCAGCGGTGGAACATAAGGGATCGCCCACTGTCATCCTGGCCAAGACAATTAAGGGCTACGGACTGGGAGAGGCCGGTGAAGGCCGAAATATCACCCATCAACAAAAGAAGCTGAACGAAGAAGAACTGCTCCACTTCAGGGATCGGTTTGATATCCCGATCTCGAATGCCGATATCAGCAAAGCCCCCTTCTATCGTCCCCCTGCGGACAGCATCGAGATGCAATACCTCCACGAACGGCGCCGCGCTCTCGGAGGCTACCTGCCTAAACGCACGGCTGTATCGATGCCGTTCAAGCAGCCGGATGATCGCACTTACGACGAATTCAATGAGGGAACTGGCGACCGGGAGCTCTCGACAACCATGGCATTCGTTCGACTGCTTTCAAAGCTCCTGAGAGACAAGAGCATCGGCGAACGCATCGTGCCGATCGTTCCAGACGAAGCCAGGACATTTGGTATGGAGACTCTGTTCCGCCAGTGCGGCATCTATTCGCCTGTCGGTCAGGTCTACGATCCCGTCGATTCCAACAGCATGCTCTACTACAAGGAAGCCAGGGACGGCCAGATTCTTGAAGAGGGCATTACCGAGGCTGGGTCGCTTGCTTCATTCATTGCCGCGGGGACCTCTTACTCGGTGCACGGCGAGGCGATGATCCCGTTTTTCATTTATTACTCGATGTTTGGTTTTCAAAGGGTCGGCGACCTCATCTGGGCCGCTGGCGATTCGCGCACAAGGGGATTTTTGCTCGGCGCCACCGCAGGACGCACCACGCTCAACGGCGAAGGCCTGCAGCACCAGGACGGCCACAGCCACGTCATTGCCTCCTCAGTCCCAAATTGTCTTTCCTATGATCCCGCTTTTGCATTTGAGGTGGCGGCCATCGTGAAAGAAGGCTTGCGCCGGATGACAAAAGAAGAAGAGGACATTTTCTATTACATCACTCTTCACAACGAGAACTACCCACAGCCGCCAAGTTTGGAAAACGTTGAGAAGGGAATCCTCAAGGGCCTTTACAGGTTTGAAACCTCCACCCTCAAACAGCCAAAGGCCCGGGTGCAGATTTTGGGCTCTGGGCCGCTTATCAACGCCGCACTCGCGGCAAAGAACCTGCTGGAGAATAAATTCAATATAGCCGCAGATGTCTGGTCTGTGACCAGTTATAACGAGCTGCACAGGGATGCGATGAATTGCGAGCGGTGGAACATGCTGCACCCCGGTGAAAAGCCGCAAGTGCCCTACATTCAGAAAGCGTTTTCCACCGTCGACAAGCCCAGCATTTTTGTCTCAGTCTCTGACTACATGAAATCGCTTGCCGACAAACTGGCCCGCTGGGTTCCCGGAGAACTTATTTCCCTCGGCACCGATGGATATGGCCGAAGTGAATCCCGTGAGGCATTGAGAGATTTCTTTGAAGTGGATGCAAGGTATGTCGCCCTGGCCGCTCTTACAAACCTGGCCAAAGATGGCACAGTGAAACCAGCCACTCTCAAGAAGGCGATCAAAGAGTTTGAGATCAATCCGGAAAAACTAAACCCAATGACGAGCTGAGAGCCCAATTAGAGTGGTATCGGCCCCAGCAAAGGTCGTCCATCTGTCGCTCAGCAACGGTCTCCTATCAATTCAAACGAACCAATCATGGCAACCGAAATCAAACTTCCAGAACTTGGCGAAGGCATCGACAAAGCAGAGGTGGTCAACATCCTTGTATCTGTGGGCGACTCGATTGATGCTGACCAGCCGATCATCGAAGTCGAGTCTGAAAAGGCCTCTCTGGAAGTCCCGGCCGATGTTGCCGGGCGCGTCACTCAGATTCATATCAAGGCAGGTGACCAGCTCACTCCAGGCCAGACGATCATCAGTATCGAAGAGAACGGCACTGCACCAACGGTGCAGACCGATTCGAAAACTGCCGCGAAAACGCCCGCACCGAAGGTTAAGGGAACGCCCGGCAATGCTGTGACACCCATCGAATCCGCGGCAGACCCAGAACCGGAGAAGGAAGAGAACACGGCACCCGAGCCCGCCCATCCCGTTCATGCCCCCAACCGTTTGCCTGTTGCCGCCGCGCCTTCCACACGGAAGTTTGCCCGCGAGATTGGCGTCGACATCGGGAATGTTCCAGGTACCGGGCCGGCTGGTCTCATTTCTGTGGAAAACGTGAAGGATTACTCGAGAAAGAACGTGGCTTCCGGTCCGGGAATCCAGGCGGGTCCGCTCCCGGACTTCTCCAAGTACGGCGAAGTTGAATTCCAGAAGATCAGCAACGTCCGACGTGCCACTGCGAAGGCCATGTCCGGATCGTGGGCCACCGTTCCGCATGTCACACTCTTTAATAGTGCCGATATCACAGATATCGATTCCCTTCGTAAACGCTACAAGGGCAAGGCCGAAAAGTCCGGAGGGCGGCTTACGGTCACCGCCATCATTCTCAAAATCGCTGCCAGCGCGCTCAAGGTTCACCCAACATTAAATGCCAGCATCGATACCGCGAAGAACCAGATCATCTTGAAGAAATACGTCCATATCGGAGTTGCGGTTGATACTCCCCGCGGCCTGGTTGTCCCGGTGATTCGCAATGTCGATTCGAAGAACATCATTCAGCTCGCGGTTGAGCTCACCGAACTTTCGCAAAAAGCGCGTGATGGCAAGCTGAGCGTTGCTGACATGCAGGGCGGCACTTTTACGCTCACCAATCTTGGCAGCCTAGGTACGACTTATTTCACCCCAATCGTGAATCACCCTGAAGTCGGCATCCTGGGGGTCGGCCGGGCCAAAATTGAACCGGTTTACATTAATGACGAGTTTCAGCCGCGGTTGATGGTGCCCCTGTCACTGTCGTTCGATCACCGGCTCGTAGATGGCGCGGATGGCGCACGATTTCTGCAATGGATGGTAGGCGCGCTTGAAGAACCCTTAATGATAAGTCTGGAAGGATAATGGCCACACAAAAGACACGAGTCGCCATAGTGGGTGCCGGGCCGGGGGGCTATCCAGCCGCCTTTCTCGCAGCCCACCATGGCATGGACGTCACCCTGATCGATAAAGAAGCCAACCCGGGCGGAGTCTGCCTCTACCGCGGCTGCATCCCATCCAAAGCACTCCTGCACATCGCCAAGTTGCTTAACGAAGCCGCTCACGCGGATGCGTTGGGCATCGAGTTCGGCAAACCAAAAATCGACCTGGAAAAACTCCGCGCATGGAAGGACAGCGTCATCGCGAAACTTACCGGTGGCCTGGGAATGATGCGAAATCTTCACAAGGTCAAACAGGTGCAGGGCACTGCCCGATTTGAAAGCTCCGGCCGTCTGATCGTTGCTGGCGAATCCGGCCCAGACCAGGCCGTCGAGTTTGATTACGCTATCGTTGCTACCGGCTCACGACCAGTACAGATTCCCGCGCTTTCGATTGATAGTCCAAAGGTCATGGACTCAACCACCGCGCTTGAGCTGGCCGACATCCCAAAGTCCTTGCTGGTCATCGGAGGCGGATACATCGGGCTTGAACTCGGTTCTGTTTACCAGGCCCTCGGTTCAAAGGTGACAGTGGTTGAGATGACCCCAGGGATTCTCCCCGGCGCTGACCGGGATCTTGCGGATGTCCTGCATCAACAACTGGCCGGCCGATTTGAAAACATCCTCCTCGAAACGCGCGTGCTGGAGATGAAAGCTCAACGCACCGGGATCAAAGTCAGAATGGCCGAACTCGACGGTGAACTGCCAGCTCGGACGTTTTCCAAAGTATTGGTGTCAGTCGGCCGACGCCCAAACTCCGAAAATCTCGGCCTTGAGAACACGGAAGTTGAAGTGAATGAACGGGGCTTCATAGAAGTCGACCAACAACGGAGAACCTCCGATGCCCACATCTTTGCCATCGGTGATGTAGCAGGCGAACCGATGCTCGCCCACAAAGCCACACACGAAGCCCGGGTGGCGATCGAGACCATCGCAGACAAAGCCAGCGCCTTCGAGCCGGCATGTATCCCGGCGGTAGTCTTTACCGATCCCGAGGTCGCCTGGTGCGGCGTGACCGAGAACGAGGCATTCACTAAGAACATGAAGATTAGAGTCTCATCATTCCCGTGGGCCGCGTCCGGCCGTGCCGTCACCCTCGGGCGGACAGAGGGCCTCACCAAGCTCATCATTGACCCGCGCACCGAACGCCTGCTCGGGGTCGGCATTATCGGCCCCGGCGCGGGCGACTTGATCGCAGAAGGCGCCCTTGCCATTGAAATGGGCGCTCTAGCCGCTGATCTCAAGCTCACCATCCACCCACATCCAACTCTGTCCGAGACCATAATGGAAGCAGCGGAGTTGTTCTACGGACACAGCCCTCATTACAGGTCCAAAGAATAAGGGTTACTTGTTCAGAGATAACTACCCAACCCACCCACCAGCGAAACCAGGTGTGTTAACAGGAGGAAGCGGAGGGGACGGAGACAGAAAGTGATCCTTCAAGAACATCTCCGTTATCTCTGTTGTCTCCCGTTAAATTTGACCCCATCTCCTGAACGAAACTGAGAGAGCAAAGGCGTTTCAATTTAATGTGAGGATTCAATCATGCCGCAATACCTTTTGATGGGCATAGCGATTATTCTCTTCCTGGGTGGTGTAAAGGGGTTCACCGCATCGGGTATCCCATTGAGCAAGAACAAGCAGCTCCGCGGAGCTCCAGGAATGATTGCAGGTGCCGCCATTATCGCGGCAGCTTTGGTCGCCATGTGGGCTGCGCTTGCCGCCAATGGGATTGCTTGAAGCCTCTCGATTAAAAGAACTTCGACTCCCTCGCCCGAAGACCCCCCTTTCGTTGAACGCGTGCTCCCGATAGCTCAACCTGACAAATGCGGCGACTGGAATGCGCGGCCAGCCATGCAATCAGCCGCTGATTCGAGTAGCACGATGTCCCGGGCCTTTGCGGGATTTAAGTCGGATGCTTCGGAGAAACGCGTTTTACTCGATCACATGCTCCTTGCCCCTGCCAATTTTGACGAGCGCACGTGGCGAGAATGGTTTGCCCGCAAAGGTCACACCGTCTCTTTGCTCAGGATTCAGAACAACGGTGTCTGTCCGATCAGGAAGCCGGACTTCGTACCCTTCTGCGCGCCACATCTGGAGTGGGTCGTCATCGATAGCATTCAAAGAAACCTGAGGCGGTTTGCCTTTGAACGGGAATAGCAGTGTGGCGAATCCGACGATGCCGTCGTGGTTTAAGCCCATCCAACGTCGTGCCCGCAAGTTGTATCGGTCATACGATGCGCCGAACTCTTTGCCTTCTTCAGCAGTGAAGTCCGTGCCAGGCTCCAGCCTGACCAGTCCTTCAGTCCTCGCATAGGCAAGGACGCAGCCGACCCGGCCTTTCGTTCTGGCGACGTCGGGGGCAACTTGCTGAAACTCGAACGGCGAATGCCACCACTGCGATATCGCCCGATTAAATCGATCAGGGCGGCTGCGATCTGTGACCGAATCGAGAACGACGAGGTAGCCCGGGTCTTTCACGAAGACGACCGTCCGCCGGACTTTTCCGTGAATGTTTGGCGAGATTTTTCCGTTCGAGTGACCGTAGCAATGGTAGTTGTAGGCAAAATGAGTCGCTGAAAAGTAATCGACTTCATCATTGCTGAACCATGCCACGTCTTCGCCGGCCACATTACGAGAATCGTAAACCATCCCGTCGATGGTCAGCAGGTTGTGGGCCTCCGGGGCGCGGAATTGCACATCCAACGGATTGCCGTAGGGGCCAAACCGGCAGAGCTCTTCCAGCAGCATTTCACCGCAGGACCAGAAATTCATGCTCAGGAGATCCCAGTGCGAATGCCAACCGGCGAACTTTCCAAAATTGATGGAGACGAACGCCGAGTCCGCGTCATCTCCATTCCGCATGATGGCGAATCCCGATGGCTTGAAGAAATACGACTTCGTGCGATCGACACCGAGATTCTCATCCGTTTTCGGAGGAAAAAACTCGCGCCCCTTTTCAAGAATGCTCTTTGCACTGCTTCCCATACCCGCGTCACCGTAGGTGGGCATCTTCAGCTTCGGCCGAGGCCCGGCCGACTTGGCGTAGAAGCGATATGCCTTACGGAGCGCTTTCAGATAGGACGCCTCATACTCACCGAGTCCGCCATAGTGTTGCGCCAGCTCGTATACCTGCGAAAGCGAACTCAACGTGTGCGAGCCGTAACCCCAAACGCGCTCACGGTGAAAACCGTCCGAAAAGAATCCCTTGGTCACCTGTTCATAAAGCCGTTCAGTAGCGAGCTTGTCCCAGCGGGGCGACTCGCGAAACTCGGGGAACGTCCTGGCCAACTGAAACAACGCACGGCATCCATGGGTCTGAATATTATGCGCCCAGAATTCCTTGTTATGCGAAGTCAGCGCACGCCCATAACCAAGCAGAAGCTTCAACAAAGATTCAGATGCGTTCGTAGTCAGACCACCCAGATGGATGAGTGCCAGGTAGGCGTTAAGCCATAGCCCGGACCTGGCGGAGGCACCCAGTTGATTAAAAACGTAATTCTTCAGCGAATGACGTCCGTCCATAGCTTGCCACCGCGGGTCTCTACGCATTGAGTAATACTGTTCGACAATATCGACGACAAAGTCGCCGTATCGTTTTTCACCAGTCTGGATGTACGCATCGAGCACCTGCCCAAACCACCCGAAGTAGTGAAAACCGGCGACACTGTCGAAATTCATTTTCGACACCGGCATCCAATCGATCTGGTCATCGAACTGCACAACCTGTTCGTGCCAGCACCGGATCTTGTGATTCAGCGTCGCGTCCAGGACCTTTTGATCTGTTATCGCCCCACCTTGTGAGCCTTTCAGGATTCGCTCCCATTCGGAACTCAAGGCAACTCGAAAGTAATCTGCCAGCTTTCGAAAGGCCCTGGACTTCTTGCCGGACAGCCCCAATTTAATTGCATCTCTCAATACCATCGGCTGACTGGTGGCCTTGGGAATTCTCAAGGCGGACCAGAATTCCGAATCGCTGATATCCGTTACACGAGCAGGAAATGAATCTTGTTGCATGTGATTACCCGATGTTGCAGTGTCGCAGTGATTAGGCGTCCCGTTACCCAGCGACGAAGTCTGCAGAAACTGCCGCCAAGCGCTGGCACGATAATATCTCATCCGAAGTAGTTGTACCCTCAGACTCCTATCCAAGTGACATTCTATCTTGCATTTCGGTATCTTCAGAGTCGAGTCCTTGGACTTTCAGCGCCTGAGGATGGCCCTTGGGAGGTATCTTTGAAAAGGGATGTCCACGACTCCTGTGCGACTGCCACCAGGATCAGGCGGTACTATCTATTCCGTAGTCATTGAGACAGCCTCTCACATGTCCAATCTAATTAAGCAATCCTCATTGATTCTTACTGTAGCGATGACAATGACCAGCTTCGCTGAGCCCTCCAAGACTTCCGGCTCCGACATACGGTCACCAAGCTTTGACGATTTCGAACGTCGGGCAAAGGCAGGCGAACATCTCACCGTGGTTTTCTTTGGAGCATCACTGACCTGGGGCGCCAACGCATCCGACCCAAACAACACGTCCTATCGCGGGCGGATGGCCGACCACTTTCGCGAACATTACCCGAACGCTCGATTCCAATTTTATGACAGCGCTATCGGTGGCACGGGCTCACAGCTAGGAGTCTTCCGCTTCGAGCGCGATGTGATCCGCCGCAAGCCCGACCTCGTGTTCCTCGACTTTTCCGCCAACGACGACATCTATTCCGCAGACCCTGAATCTCTCGCCTCCTATGAGGCGATCGTCCGCCGGCTGGTCCACGGACAGCGGGTGCCGACCGTAGTCGTCATGTTCCCTTTCCGCTGGAATACGCAGCAGGGCAACACCGACAATATGAAGGGACGCGATGCGCATCTGCAGATCGCAAAGGCTTATGGAGTCCCAGCAGGCGACGCAATCACTTTGTCGCAACAACGTGTGAAGGCCGGCCAGATCACGCTTGACGAGATTTGGCCACTTGACGGCGTGCATCCGGGCGACGCCGGTTACGCCCTGTTTGCGGACGCCGCCTGGCATGCATATCTCGATGGCGTCCAAGAACGGTCGGTTTGTCGTGTCCCGGAACGAATGCTGCACGCCGATACCTACATGACCAGCATCCGGTTGGAATTGACCAAACTGGGCAAACTGCCGGTCGGCTGGGAAAAGACTATCCCTAATCGAACTTCGGCGTGGTTCGATGCATTGATGTCCCGCTGGCAGGACAGTCAGGCGCGGGCGGCCAACTTCAAACAGGTTACAGATGGGAACGGAAAGAAACAGACGATCGCCCAGAAGGTTGAACCAATCACCGTGAAGTTCATCGGCACATCAGTCTTAATCTTCGGTGAGCGCACCCCGACAACGGGCAAACTGCGGGCCTGGATCGACGACCAGCCCGTCATCTTCACTCAAGGCAACGAGAAACACGAGGCAGTGGATTTGTCCTCCGCCAGCATCGGCGGCAACACCCATCTGACCCTGGTGGTCAAGACGGGCCTCGCACCGAATTCCGGGCATATCCTGAAGCTCGAACCGGTACTGGCTGACGGCGTCCACCAAGAACTGCGCATCGAAAGCATCTGCATCGCCGGCCCAGGCGCAAAGGTCTCTGACTGACACCCTCATCAAGCGTGGCCCGCAGATGGACAGTAGCGGCTTACATGATGAACGGCGGGCTTTCGCCATTAGATCAACCTTCGGCCTCTTACCCCATGTAGATGGTGGTACGCAGGACCTCTCCCTGAAGACTCTTGAAAAGTCAGTCGGGCTCCTTGAAGCCGAACATGCGCGTTCCCTTATACATGGATCACCGGTTTCCAGGAAAGTCTAGGAGCAGGCAATCTTAACAGACATGAAATACTGATACCGGGAGACCCCGGTAGCTGTAAGGAAACATCCAGCGAAAGTGCGCGGAGCTTACCCAAAGATTCGGCCACCCGATGTAAATCGACAGTTCGAATCCATCGCTTTCCATACGAACCATGGCTCACGAGCGATGTCCTTTGAATCGCCCTTGAAGGGAGCAAGGATTTGAGTTCAATCCCACGGCTCTGATAGTATGTCTTTCTTTACTAAGGATCTGCAATTTGCCGATGCCACTAAAGACCGAACATGCTGATCCGTTTGAGCAACACATCCCACTTGAACTCCGTTCATTAGCTAATCCGCAGCGAGACTTACCTCAGATCGCCAAAACGCCCTCTCTGACGGCTCAGATCGAAGGCGCACTCGAATCCATTCATACCACACACGATTTATATCTGGGCGACGCGCGGGAGATGGACTTCCTCCGTCCTGAATCCCTTCATCTAGTCCTTACGTCGCCCCCATATTGGACGCTCAAGGAGTACCGTGAATCCGAAAATCAGCTTGGCTTTGTCGCAGATTATGAAGATTGCCTGCAGCAATTGGATCGGGTGTGGCAGCAATGTTTTGACGCTCTTGTTCCTGGGGGACGATTGATTTGCGTCGTCGGCGACGTTTGCCTGTCGCGACGCAAGAACAACGGTCGCCACGCTGTCGTTCCACTTCACGCCTCAATCCAGGAACATTGCCGGAAAATTGGATTCGATAATCTGTCGCCAATCATTTGGAGCAAAATCGCTAACGCGACTTATGAGATGGAAGGCGGGACGAATTTCCTGGGTAAACCTTATGAACCCAACGCAGTCATCAAGAACGACATGGAATTCATTTTGATGCAACGGAAGTCGGGCGGCTACCGTAAGCCAACCCTCTCTACACGCATACTCAGCCTGATTTCCGAAGAAAATCATCGAAACTGGTTTCAACAAATTTGGACTGGCATTACTGGTGCATCCACTCGCCGTCATCCCGCACCCTACCCCATTGAACTGGCAGAACGACTCATCCGAATGTTTAGCTTTGTCGGAGACACGGTTCTCGATCCATTCAGCGGGACAGGAACGTCAATCATTGCCGCGGCCAAATGGGCAAGGAACAGTATCGGGGTAGAAGTAGATCCTGTTTACTTCATGAACGCCTGCGCCAGAGTCAAGGAAGAAACGACCAGCATGTTCACGAAGCGCACCTTAAATATCCACAGTGAGTCGTCAGATGCCTCAAACGAAAAAGCTCGATAACAGGATTCGTGACGCAGTTAAGCTTTTCTGGCAAACCCGAACGCGTCAGGATCGAACCCAAGGTTCCCATTCTGGTCACCGCGATCAGGGCAACCGAACCGCAGCAACCGGAGGGAAGCAGTTGGATGGTTTTGTTGAGTTGATTTGCCAATTGCTGCGCGAATCGGGCATTCCTGATCCGGCAATTTTCTGGAGGGGGCGAAACGATATTACGCTGCCCGGATTCTTTCGTCCGACAAAGCAATGGGACGTAATTGCCGTCGCACAGGGAAACCTGCTGGCATCTATCGAATGTAAGGCACTTTGCGGCCCGTCGTTCGGCAACAATTACAACAACAGAGTCGAGGAAGCTCTCGGTAGTGCCATAGACATCTGGACTGCATTTCGCGAAGGTGCTTTTGCAAATTCACACCGACCGTTCGTGGGCTATGTCCTGCTGTTGGAAGATGCCGAAGAGTCAACCCGACCAGTGACCGTTTCGGAAAAACACTTCCCAATTTCCAGAGAGTTCGTTGATTGTTCTTATGCGCAGCGGTGCGAAGAGTCGTTGCGTAGAATGTTAAGGGAAAGATGCTACGACTCCGCAGCATTCATACTTTCAGATCGCAAAGGCGGCCTCGAAGGCAATTTCTGGCAATCGGCAGGGGATCTCAAGTTTGAAAGATTCTCTTCTCTGATGTGTAACCATGTTGCTGGTGCATACAGAACTATTCTTGAGTGACGCCTATGTTCAGTCCTGAGGCGGGCGAAAGAATGCTCTGATCTGAGTAATTACACTGAGCCTTGAAGCCCACGGCAGTCAAGTCTATGGATCGGGGCTGCAACCTTGACATTCAAACCAACATGTGAATACACCCACAGGAGAATCAACATGGTACAGTGCGCACTTGTAAGCGGGAGGACAATGGGCCTCAGACATGGGTCGAATTTCAACAACCATCCTGATGCAAAGGTCGTTGCTGTCTGCGATATGGACCCGGAACTCAGAGCGAAGGTCGAAAAGGAATACGACGCGCCGGGTTACGCCACACTTGATGAACTACTGGAAAACTGTGGTGCGGAACTGGTGCTGCTGATCGTGAACGAGACACGCCGTATCGAGCCTGTACGACGACTCCTCGCGGCCGGACGAAATGTCTTTACCGAGAAACCGCTTTGTGGCCTGGAGGGTCAGTTTCGCCTGCGGGAAGAGGATGCGGTAATCGCCGCCCCGGCGATTCGTGAGTGGCGTGAGTCCGGACTGAAATTCGGTATCGATTTCAACTACCGGTTCATGGAACATTTCCGAAAGCTGCACGATGACATCACCAATGGCGTGCTTGGCGAATTGAAGATGATTCGGGCGCGTGCTCACTTCAACTGCTGGTCACACATCATCGATCAGATTCTTTGGTCGATGGGCTTGCCGGAATGGGTCAGCGCCTATGGTAACCCGTCCGAAGAAGGTGGCTGGCAGCGCAGTATTCGAATGCAGTGGGCTAACGGTGCCTCTGGCTCACTTGAGGGCACCAACACGTGGGGCATGGAGATTCCGCTCAGCATCATCGCGGTTGGTGACAAGAGCTACGGTTGGGCCCAGGGCCTCCAGGGCTGGTATCGCCGTGCGAAGTCCAACGTTGGGAATTTGGAGATAGAGGAACTCTTCGAGGCTGAAGAAGGGGCTCCGGAAATGCGCGAATCCTTCGTCCGAATGGCCGATGGCGTCATTAAGGGCATGCAGAATGACACAGCGTTCCCGGCGGACGGCGAGGCAGCCTGGAACGAACTCCTCTTCGAGGCTGCGGTGTACCGTTCCTGTATCAACGATGGCGCAAGAGTGGTCCTCGCAGATGTCGAAGCTGACGCCATGCGTTCGTAGCGTTCTCGTTCAAGTCGTCCGCTCCCAGCCCGATAGCACAGCCAACTGAACAAAAATAAACGGAGATTTCTGTGAATGATTGTGTTTCCCTCTGTTCCCTCCGTTCCATCCAGTTGATAAGGTTTTGGTTACGGCCGCCGCCCGCACCAGAAGTCTCGTACCAATGACCAACTGATGCCAGACCAGCAACACATTCATAGCATTCGAATCCGAGCAATTCTCCTTGGCTTGATCCTGATTCCCTGGAATTGCTTCTGGATCATCCAGATGGAGGTGATGTGGTATATCGCGCAGCCGACGACAATTTCATTATTTCAAAATGTGCTGCTCTCTCTGGTCGGCGTCACCCTTCTTAATTCAATCGTAAAGCGCTTCGCTCCGAAGGGCGCTCTCAATCCGGCGGAACTGATCACCATCTACACGATGCTCTGTATGACGACCGCGATGTGCGGACATGACATGCTCCAGGTGCTCACGCCAATCCTGATTCATCCATTCCGATTCTCCAGTCCGGAAAACAATTGGTCCGACCTGTTCGCCGGTAAGCTGCCTACAGAGCTCATGGTGAGTAACGCCCCCGAAGCGGTCGTCAATTTTTATGAAGGCGGTTCAAGCCTTTACCAGGCAGAAAACTTCAACGCCTGGCTGCCGGTGGTGTTGATATGGACGGCCTTTCTATCGACGCTCGTATTCACCACCATGTGCCTGAACTCACTCATCCGGAAGGAGTGGACCGAGAATGAACGGCTGAGCTATCCGGTCGTTGAACTTCCTCTCGCCATTGCCACAGATCCCAAGAAGATGTTATGGAACTGGCCCTTCTTATGGGGCTTCATGCTTGCCGGCGGTATCGCCGCGTATAACGGCCTTGGGGTGCTTGACCCTGACCTCCTCCCTGAGATCCCGGTAAAGAAGCACGACCTCACTGCACTGCTTAGAGACCTTGGGCATCCGTGGAACGCAGC
The DNA here is from genome assembly GCA_027625095.1 of Planctomycetota bacterium. Lineage (GTDB taxonomy): Bacteria > Planctomycetota > PUPC01 > JACPCR01 > JACPCR01 > JAQBXN01. The sequence goes on from JAQBXN010000003.1 coordinate 72,772, forward strand.
CGGCAACATCTGGTTGGGCTACTATCCAGCCGTGATAGGTATGGCCTATGTCATGCCACTCGAGCTGATGTTCTCGTGCTGGTTCTTTTACTTCTTTTGGAAATTCGAACGTGTAATCATCGCCTCTCTGGGGCTGACTCCTCTGGTAGGGCCGCAGTACATCTCGCAGCAGGCCACCGGTGGTTACCTGGCCATTGCCATTGGCGCACTCTGGTTCGGGAGAAATCATCTGAAAGAAATCTTCCGCAAACTTACCGGAAGAAAGTCATCTCTAACCGACGAGACCGAACCTCTCAGTTACAAGGCCGCAGTCATTGGAGTCATATCCGGAATGACCGCACTGGTTCTTTTCTGTTGGCGGGCTGGCATGCCACCGTGGTTGGCATTCGTGTATTTTGCACTTTATCTAATCATCGCTGCGGGGGTCGCCCGGATGCGCGCAACCTGCGGCCCGCCTGCGCACGACCTTCACTATGCCGGGCCAGGCGAGATTTTGACTACCTGCGTGGGCACAGCGAATCTGGGCGGTGAAAGTCTGGGACTGATGAGCATTTTCTTTGGCTTCAACCGAGCCTATCGAGGGCATCCGACCGCTCATTCGCTGGAAGGCCTCAAGCTGGCGGAGCGCACGGGAGGCAGTCAGCGGCGCGTGTTTATCGCCCAGATGCTGGGAGTAAGTTTTGGCTGTATCTGTGCGTTCTGGGCCATTTTGCACCTCACTTACAAAAATCCGTCCGGTGCTACCTGGCTGCTTTCAGTTCCGTTTGGCGGCGGCACCTACCAGCGCCTTCAGGGTTGGGTCGGCCATCCCAAGGGTGCTGACTTTACCGCAGTCCTCTTCTACGCCATTGGCTTCCTGATTGTCGCTCTGATGCCGTTACTCAAGATCCTCCATACCGGTATTCCGTTCCACCCAATTGGATTCGCCATCTCAACAAGCTGGTCAATGGAGCACGTGTGGTTTCCAATATTTATCGCCTGGACGATCAAACTCGCCATTGTGAAGTATCTTGGCGGGGCGGGTTACCGAAAGTATCTGCCGTTCTTCCTGGGACTCATACTCGGTGACTACGTAGTCGGCGGAATCTGGTCGTTCGTCTCCCTCGCGACCGGGGAGAAAATGTATACAGTGTGGCCGTAACGGGACTTGGAGCAGGCATGGGATCTCAGGAGGTCAGGCACGTTGAAACCTGGATTAGCGGGGGAGGTAAAATCGTGAAACTTATAGGGCAGTATAAATCCACAAATCACAGACCAGATCCACGACGTCATCGACAGCATTACCGGCCACTCTCACAAGAGAGGCTTTTGAAATGCGTGAGGCGTATGATGTGAAACTATCTTGCCGGTTCTCAGGGAATTGGGGGGCGCCAGTCTCCCGCCCTGCCCGGTTTGTTTTGCCTTCTATATTGATCCCGATCTTTGTGCCTCGAAGAATTTCTTACAAATGACAGGGCTTATTGCTGCCTTTAAAGAAGAGGTAGGAGGTGTCCTTTCAGACCTGCGCGGGGCTACAATCAGCAGGCAGGGCGATGCAACCTTCCATCGCGGACTCCACAAGGGGAAGCACGATCTGGTCGTCGCCATTTCGGGAGCTGGGATGCAGCGCGCTATGGAGACGTCCGAGCACCTCATCAGAGAATTCCGGCCAAGCCTGCTGCTCTCGACTGGCACATGCGGAGGCATTTCTGCGGATCTCAAGACGGGCAATCTGGTCATTCCTCATTCGGTGCAGTACCTGTCCATGCATCAGGCTGATCCGCTGCCGTTTCCTGCTGTTGCGATGGATGCGGAGCTTGGGCAGCGTCTAATCCTCGCACGTCATCGCTGCGGAATTCTCGGCAGGGAAGGACTGCTTCTGACCACAGACAGGATCGTTCGTACTACCGCAGAAAAGCGAGCCATTATGGACATTCCAGAGATTACAGCGGTCGACATGGAATCCGCCGCAATAGCGAGTGCGGCAGAGGAACAGGGAGTGCCTTTCGGCATCGTCCGCGCAGTTGCCGACCCTGCGTGGGAAAACCTCATCGTGGACTATGAACTGATTCTAAAAGGAAAATCCACCGCCACTCCGCTGGATGTGCTCGGCTACTTGGCCACGCATCCCTGGCAACTGGCAGCATTCGTCAAAGATGTGAAAAGAGTGTTCCACGCATCCGCGGTATTAAAAACTTACTATCGATCATTCTTCGAGCAGCAGGCGATGTATGCGTGAGCGGTGAATAAGACTCTGAATCCTGAACCCTGAATGGAAAGGATTGTTAAGTGGGATTCGCTAAAATTTGACATGCGGTGTTCATAATCTATATCCGCGACCCTGATCTGATACATAAAGACCATGTCGCAAGACTTTCTCATTAAGAAACCAAGGGGAATACCATGCTGACCGACGCACAGGTTCAACACTACAAGGAAGAGGGATACGTCAAGGTGGAGCAGCTCTTTTCACATGAAGAGGTACAGGAACTCGGCGAGGACATGAACCGTATCATCGAAACCTGGGGCGAAGAGATCATCGGCTGGCACGGCCCTTGGCGCGACCGTTATCTCAGTGAAAATGAACGCCTCAATACCAAGGCTGTCTTCATGCACCGGCCGGATCATTTTTCCGCGGTCTGGTCGCGTTCGTATCACCACAAGGGCCTGGTCTCGTGCATCGCTCAGCTTGTCGGCCCGACCATGCAATGGCACCACACCGTTCTACACGGGAAGCCGCCAGAACTGGGAACGCCATTTCCGATGCACCAGGACTATCCCTTTTATCCGCACGAGGGCCCAGACTTTATTGATTGTCTTCTCCATCTCGATGACGCACCTGCCGAAAGCGGATGTCTCCGGGTCGTACCAGGCAGCCATAAAAACGGCCCGCTCGAGCATAACACCGGCCCGGACACGGCACCCCATCTGCCACCGGAAAAGTATCACCCGGATTTCATCGATTCGATCGAGGTTCCCGCAAAGGCTGGGGACGTCATCTTTTTCAGCTATCTCTTGATCCATTGGTCGGACGTGAATCGAACGGACAAATGGCGGAGGGGTGTCCGATACGGATATCACACACCAGAGATGCATCCTGTCGGCAAGGACTCCGCTGAACCCAATCACAACACGATCGTCTGCGGCTTCAAAGAAAGACGAAACGAGCCGAAACCCTTGATCGCCTCGGCGGACGCTCGAAAGCCTGGTGGCGCGAAGATTGAGGGAGAGTTCGTCACCGCATGAAAGCCGACTTTAAACTGACTCAAGAGCAGATCGATCACTTTAAGGATCGGGGATATCTGGCTCTGAACAAAGTGACGACCGACGAAGATGTCGCATTCATACGAGAGATCTATGATCGACTGTTCAGAGAACGTATCGGCTGGGATGAAGGCAACTGTTTCGACCTCGCGGGCGCGGACGAGGAGGGCAAAGAGATCGCCTTACCTCAGATCCTTGGCCCGGCACGGTACGCGCCTGAACTCAACGACACCGGACTCCTGAAGAATGTGACTGCCGTCGCGAAACAGCTCCTCGGTGAGGAAGCTACCTGTGGGTTTGCGCATGCCATCTTCAAACCGCCACGGATCGGTGCGGAGACGCCCTGGCATCAAGACGCGGCTTACTGGGGCAGCACCCACTGGAACAATTCGATCAGCATCTGGGTGCCACTGCAGGATGTAAATAAAGAAAATGGTTGCATGGAATTCGTCCCCAGCAGCCACAAATACGACGTACTCACCCACCAATGCATTAACAAAGATCCGCGTATCCACGGCCTCGAACTCGTGGAAGAAGAGAGGTACAACATCGTCGACCCGGTGTCGTGCCCGCTGCCGGCCGGCGGGGCGACCATTCATGGCGGTTACATGCTGCACCACACCGAGCCCAATCGTTCCGACGTGCCGCGGCGAGCGATCATTTTGAGTGCCAGCACACCAGGCACAGAGCGGAAGCTGCCTCGCAAGTTTTATTGGAACGAAATGAAAAGAACCCCGCGAACAGATCGGGCTAAAGCCGCGCAGCACCGTAAAGAGGCGGCCAGTGTGACGAAAGTTACCAACTGAAAGATGTATAGAAGGCCGGCACGCGGAAGCCCAGGCTGAAAGCTTTGCTCGCGAAGTTCTGCGCGTCGCACGTGCTCAAATCTCACTCATAATCTCGGATCTTCTGAAATCCTTAGATTTGAGTTCGGTAGCAGGCTGCGGTCGCTTTTATGGAAAGCGAGAGGTTTCTAGTTTTGGCAAGCCGGAAGAGCCATCATTGACCCCGCCACATGGGATCAATCCACATGCAAAGAAACAGAATCATCAATAACTGTCCGGCAAAGAGAAATATCCATACGGTCTGTGGGGATGACTCTAATCCGAACGGGGTTTTGAATTCCTCTAAATCTGGCTGCAGCTTCACCGGACAGAGAGCCAGCAATGCTCCGATAGCAAGGCATGGGTAGAGAAACATCCACAGCCGGCAAACTTCGCCGCGATTAATACCCAGAATTGAAAGCAGAATAATGGTCGTGAGCGCGGCCCAGAGGAAGGCAGACCTCTTTTCAATCCGTCTCTCCGCTTTGATTCTGTCGGCGGCGCCAAATATCAACAATGTGAACAGCGGCAGACCCATCGAGTAGGCCGTCTCGATTGGCGATGTCAGCAAAAAGGGCAAATAACTGCGAGCTTTTTCGAGATTGAATTTCTGATTATTCTCAAGACAGAGTCGGCTGATTTGAACCATGTTCAATCCGAAGACCGCGTAGAGCAAAGCAACGACAATGGCAACCCCTGTGCCTGCACGCAGTCCAATTTTCACAAGTGGTGGCAGAGCCTGTCCGTCCCCCTTCTGCTGCTCAGAATACACGTGCAGAGCACCGAAAAAGAAAACCACTCCCAGGGGAACGACCATCGCCATAGTGAGATTGATCGACAGGGCAAGAGTCACCCCAAAGGCCAGCGCATAACTTCGCTTCTTCTCAATAACTGCCCGGACGCCCAGGAGTATCACGGTGGTCGCAACCAGAGGCAGCATCTGATCCGTAATCGGGTTAAACAGATAAGTTCCCGGGAAGAGAGCAGTGAGACCCGCTGCGATGAGTGCCGGCCTCCTTTCAAGGAACGACCTGGCGAGCAGGTAAGTGGGTACTGGAAGAAGCGCCGCACAGATCCAAAAGCCAACTGCGGCCAGGCATGCGGCCGACGCGATCATTCTTAGCTTTCCTTCTGTCAGGGAATCGCCAAGGATGGCTGACCGCAGGAGCTCAGTTCCGGGGAAATCCATCAACACCATCTTCTTCGCCACACAGAACAGCAAGACAAAGCCGGGCGGGTGTGTGGGCAGGTGCGGAAACGGCCCTTGCTCATGAGCGCCTTTGAGCTCTTCCTCCAATGCCTCCAAGTATTCCCATGTATCATCAATCGCAAATGCGCGAAACATATAAGCGCCGTCACCATTCTGATCCATGACATGCGCCATGGAGCCTTCGACGCCCCCCTGAGAGAGGAAAACCGAGCAGGTAACGTGGAGCAGAAATGAGCACGCCACAAGCACGGAGAGAATCGCCACGATTTCCGATTTTTTCAGCGGATGCCGCCTCCTCAAAATCATGATCAGGATCGCCATGATGCCCACGCCCGGCAGAGCGCACGCGGCCAGAGCGAGCGGGTCAAACGACGGCTCCTTCACATATGGAAAGACAAACTCTCCGGGGACGCCGAGTGGCATCAGCCGAAACAGAATAAGCGCAAAACCAACCGCAGAAATCGCCACTGGTATGATCACCCTGAGTTTACCAGGCATTTCAGATTCCTTGGGGTGCACCTTCTTTGATCCAACTAAGCGGGTGAGCGGGCCGATTGAACTTTTCCAGTCTACATTTCCGTCGTGGTCTTCGTCCTTGCCTTTGTCCATTCTCGTTCACGGCCACGGTAATACATCAGGATGTAGACGAAGATAAAGATCTACTTCGTAATTTCTGCGCGTAGCGCGGGTACTCTCCAGATTTTTTGGTGCGGCCATGTATCGCGGTAAGAGACTACTTTGAAGACAGGGGCGAACTGCACCCTTACGAAGAATTCACGCACTTGGAAAAGCTTACGTCAGGGCTCGTCTGCTTCCCACAGTTTGGTTTTCCATGCATCCACGCTGAGCCACAACTCTCGTTCACATTCGTCCGCCGAAACGCCTTCGGAAAAGATCGTCATGACTGGCTGGCCTTTCATCATCGGTGTGCCCGGGTGCGGGATGTCAGCCACGTGTGGCCACCGGAGGGTGGGATCGTGAATTTCAGGAAACTTGAAATCCCTATCCGAAAATAAGATGGCCTTGGCCACTATTCTTTCTGGCTTGGAAGGGGAATTAAGTGACTGGATTCCCCTATCTCTGAACGCCGCCTTATGATACCCCATCGCATTCAAGCCCGTCGCCAGCTCAAGCACCTCAACAGATGCTGAGTACCGTGGATTGATCTCCAGCATCCAGAAGCTGATTCCATCGGGACTGCGAATGAAGTCGACACCGAACAATCCACGAAGCCGGTACTCCGAAACCAGAAGGCTTCCCATTCGCGCCAACTCAGAGCCTTGGCTTTGCGTCAAAGAAAGTGGGCCGATATTGCCGCAGTATTTGAAATCACGAACATTGAGCGACCCCTCTCCGATCAACTGACGCGTGGCCCCCAACAACAGGCAGTGGCTATCGAATCCAACGAAAACTGCGCTGCAAGGGATGCCTGACATGTGTTCCTGATAATAGTAGCCAGCAGGCGTCTCGTTCGTTTTTTTAGATGCGGCAAATGAAATCCCGGTACCGCATCCGCTCCGAAAGGGCTTTTGAAGCCATTCACCAACTTCCTGTAATTCGTACCGGCACCTTGGCATCAGCAGTCCGGCAGAATCAGCGAATTCCTTCAAAAGGAACGGATCACGAACCCGTCCCAGCACGGAAGCGGTATTTCCCCAGAGCTCGCCTTTGCTCTCAGCTCTGGCAATCAGATCGGGATAGTTCTCCAGCGCGCCGGTGTAAAGCCAGGGACCCTCGTGCTTTTCCAGAATCGGTAACAGGCCAGAAGGATATTCCGCTCCGGACAACCGCACCGTGGTGGTATCTGCCAGATCTGCATCTGCAAACAGGTCGGCGCACAAGGTTTCGATCCCCGCCCGGTGGGCTGAGAAAGCTGCTGCCCTGGAGCTGGCTCCGAAGATTAACAGAGGGGAACTGTGTTCTGACATAAGGTAAGTGTGCTGGATATATTCTTCGGCTCAATCTCCATCCTGGTCGACAAATTATTATGGCTCTTTTCCGCGTCCTGCGCGTCTTCTGCGGTTCATTTTTCTCGTCTTTGGATTTCTTCCTGCCCCGGGTGGGGTTTTCTTTCTAGGATTTTTGGGGCGGCTTGGGCTTTCTGTACGGCGGCCTGGCATTCGGACTGGAATCGGGCAAGGCGGGCCGAGGCGGGTTCGCCGTTCGGATCCTGAAGGCTGACGGACAGACTCATCAGTTTGTGACACTATTATCTCAAAGACACCGCCTCAGAAAATTTTGGTGGATCATAGTAGAATGCTCGGTCTAACGGACTTACTTTATCCGTCAGCCTAGCGGTCAACGCCTGAATTCCGTCACTTCAGTTTCTCCATGCGTTTCATATCACTCTGCATCCTCCTTCTTGCCTCAGCCACTCACGGCGAGAAGCCCAATATCGTTCTTATTGTGGCCGACGACCTCGGTTATGGGGATCTGGGCTGTTATGGGCAGAAGTTCATTCAAACTCCTTCCCTCGACAAGATGGCCGGGGAAGGCCTTCGCTTCACTCGCTTCTATGCGGGTAGTGCACTGTGCTTACCCGCCAGATGTACGCTGATGACAGGACTCCACACCGGCCACGGCCGGTGCCGGGATAACGGTGGAGGTGGAAATCATCCGCCGATCCATGAGGAGGACATCACTCTCTCGACAGTAATGCGGGCCGCTGGTTACAAGACCGCGATGATTGGGAAGTGGGCGCTCGGGGATCACTTCATCGGGTGTAAAGTGGAATCCAAGAACCAGGATGGACCGGGTGCGATTTACAAGCATGGATGGGACTACTACTTCGGCGAACCGAACCAGACCTACAATCATCGATACTACATGGATCAGATGTACCAGTACGACCGTTACGGACTGGTCGGAAAGAAAACCGATGGGCAGCGGCTCGATGTGATTGCCTATCCGAACAACAGAAAAGAACGGACGGAATACAGCCATGATCTGCTGACCGAAAAGGCCCTGGCATTCATTGATGCGGCGAAGGCAGGGCCATTTTTCCTCTATGTACCCTTCACGATCCCGCACGCTGACCTGGATGTGCCCGAGGTTGAGCCATATGCAAAAGAGAAGGACTGGTCGGAGGGCGCGAAAGCCTATGCCTCGATGATCACTCGGATGGATCGTGACATTGCACGGATCACTGAACGACTGAAGACTCATGGCATCGAAAAGAAAACTCTGGTCATTTTCACCAGCGATCACGGTTCGAACGCGCAATTCGGCCAATTTAGAAGCAACGGAGAATATGCAGGCCGAAAGGGCCAACTGAGTGAAGGTGGTCTGCGCGTGCCCTGCATCGCGTGGTGGCCAGGCAATATAAAACCCGACACGATGACTGACGAGCTATCCGCATTCTGGGACTTTATGCCTACCTTTTCTGCACTGGCTGGCATCGCTCCACCGCAGCCCATTGACGGCCTGAGCCTGGCTCCGACCTTAACCGGCGAGGGCGAACAGCAGCATCACAAATACCTCTACTTTTCACTTCGCGGCAAAGACATGATCATCCGTAGCGAGAGTGAAACAAGCACCGATGATGAGATCAGGAAAAAGGCGAATACCAAAGTCGTAGTCACCAAATTTGCATCGCAGCCTTAAGCTGCCAATTGTGAACTATCCCCCACACCAACCGCACTTAAAACCATGAAACTTAGAAATCTAGGGAACACAGGCATCCAGGTCAGCGAACTGTCTCTCGGCGGACTATTCATTTCCTCGATCGGGGGCAGAGAATTCGAACAGTCACGAGCCGCAACCCTTCGCGCACTTGAGTTGGGGGTGAATTACATCGACACCGCGCCCGGCTATTCCAACAGCGAAGAGACACTTGGAAAAGCTCTCGAAGGGGTGGAACAGCCTTACATAATATCCACAAAACTGGGTGGCCGGCCGAAGCCCTTTGAGCCGCAGAACAAGGAATGTCTTCGGCGTTCGCTAGAGATGAGCCTTGAAGCGTTGAAGCGTGATCACATTGATATTCTTTTCGTTCATGAACCAGAACGACCGGGGCAATATGACTGGTGGAGCGATTTTGAGAACGTAGACGGCCCTGTCCTAGAACTAATCGACGAGCTCAAAGCCGAGGGCCTCGTCCGTTTCAGCGGGGTGGGCGGCACCATGGCGTGGGAGATGGAACGAATCGTCCGTACCGGCAAATTCGACGTTGTATTGACCGCTTTTAATTACAGCCTCCTCTGGCGGGAAGCGGAGTGGTCAGTGATACCCGCGGCCAAAGAGCTTGGCATGGGTATCGTGATTGGTTCACCCTTACAGCAGGGCGCTCTCGCCACAAGATACGACGATCAGGTGGACAATGGCGCTGTCTGGATGAGTCCGCCAAGACGCAATCAGTTGAAAGATCTCTATGCCTTTCTCGATCAGATTGATATGTCTATTGCGGAGTTGTCACTGAGGTTCGTGCTTTCGAACCCCGACATTTCGTGCGCATTGATGGGGGCAAGATCCGTGGAGGAGGTCGACCTGAATTATAAGGCGATGGAAGCAGGGCCTCTCCCGGAGGACATCATGAAGCGTGTGAATGAAATTGCAGGGCAGTTGCCATTTCGCCCATACGGTGAGCCGGCGGCATTGCGTTTCGGGGGCGGCTATCGAGGGCCAGGCGGAGCTTGAATCGGGCCGCGTGGATACGGGCTGCCAGCCTATCTGCCTTTCCAACAACGAAAACACCAGTCGACGCTCCGACTGAAAGGATGGCCGAAGCCTGTTCTGCCCGGTGCTGACACTCCGCGGCGGCTTTTCAGATCCCGTCGCGGAGCGCCAGGACTACGCGGAACAGGCTGGATGAAGCATGTCGCCACGCCCGACTGATTACAGATGCGCGAGCAGCTCCGCAAACGTATCAATGCGAACAGCACGCTCTGGCAGGTCGCGCTCGTTGCCGCCGATCCAGGCGACACTCATCCCGACGAGCGTCGACCCGATGACGTCGCATTCGTAGTTGTCCCCCACATAGAAAATCCTGTCGCATGCTGCCCCGGCTCGCCTGGCAACGGACCGGAACAGTTCCGGATCTGGCTTCACACGTCCTTCTCGTGCGCTGTCGACGATGATTTCAAATAGATGGTCAATCCCATCCAACGCTAATTGATCGGCAACATAGCCGCTGTTGTTGGAGAGAACTCCCAACCGGTATCCGCGCTTTCGCAGTTCATGAAGGGTTGAGTTCACGCTTTCACACGCTGCAGGGCTGTATCTTTTGCCTATCTGCCAACACATGAAATGCCACGCAGACGCAAGTTCATGGTCCGTGAAAGGCGGTTCAAATTGCAGTTGTCCATATATCCAACGTATCCAGCGAATGTAGTATTCCTCGTTATGTCTGACATCTACTGCATTCGGCCTGCCCTCGGTGTTTTCGTGCGCCAGTTCCGTTAACCGCTGGAGTTCATCCGTGTCCGCCTTAAGCTCCCGCCCCGTGGAAGTGAACCAATCCATCAGAACCCGGCCGTATGCGTTCTTCGGCTTGATCGCCGCTGAGTCAGGATCGAGACGAACTGTCAGTGTTCCACCGTAGTCAAAGAAAACCCAATCGTATTTCATACTGTCAATCTCCTACCGCTGCCTTGCAGCCGCAACCAAGAATTTTAAAAGGAGCAAAGGCCCCAACACCAAGAACGACTCCAGCCATCCAGAAGATTTCAGTGCGGCGGCCATCCGCTGATTGCATTGAAACCAGCTGTCGAGGTCACCGGTGCCGTCCGGCAGGAAGACTTTAATTGGGTGCCCTCACAAGAAGAAACCGAGCCAGCTCGACATGGAAACCCCACGCCGGGAATCTCTAAACTTCTGTTGCCGATATGGAGCGGCGAACTACCCCAATCTGGCCGTGGGCGCGATCGTTCCCTTTTCCTGTAACTCCTCCAATCGGAGTCTTTCAGAATAGACTTCGAAAGCCCGTTCATCCCTTGCCTGCATCATTCCGTGGGCCCAGCCAAGCTCAGCAGTCAGGTGAGGAGCTTCGTTGCGAATCCAGCAAGCGATCTGGAGGGCCCAGCGGAACAGGCGGGCATCGACTGAATCGACAAAACGGCCAGCGATATCCGCTGAGGTCTCGATTTCTCTGGTCTTTGTGATTAGCTGGTGGAGTGAGACGACAGATGGCATCGGGGGAAGACCAATCACTCCTTCAAGCCAACACTGAAGCAGGAGATTCTCACGAGCCAGTTCATAGCTCATGCCTGTTTCTTCAAGTTTCTCCTGGGTGCTGGTGATACCCCTGTGCGCAAATTGCTTAAAGCCAGCCTTGAGGGGTTCATAGAGCAAGGCCAGTCCGTAGGCGACTTCCGCCTGGTCTCGGTCACCGGTCCGATAGAGGGCTTCGGCCAGGGGACCAAGCAGTGAAGATGCATCTGTCTTCTGGCCGATGGCGAGCCGTAACTCCCTGATGGCCTCGGGGTACTGTTCTAATTGGAAATAGAGGAGGCCGATATGGTAGTCGTGGATGTTCTTCTTTCCGGTGGCCGCAAGTCGTTGGAGGAGCTCACGCAGGATGCCCATTTTCAGCCTGCTGTAGAGCTGTGTATCAAGGATGTCATAACGCTCGCCGTCTTTCCGTATTGTACGCCACCACTTGTAAAGCTCTTCTTCGTCGAGGATCGCCTTACCCGGCTTTCCTCTACCCAGCCATTCCAGTGAAGAATAGGCGTTGAGGATCTCCACGTCGGTCGGAAACACTTTCAGATACTCTGTAAATTCGGAGCGCGCTTCTTCAAGCAACAATGCCTCGACGAGATCGAATGCCTTTGAGAGTCTACTCAGCGCAGGATTAAAGAGGGGCATTTCTTCCTGTTCGTGCGCCATCCCACTGGCACTCTTGCGCTGCCTTGAGCGGGGCTTCTTTCTCATGGTGAAAACCGGTCGGGGAGAAATAAGTGAGGCCGGGTATTGTAGCCGTTTCTGATCGAGATGGAATAAAAATCGAGCCGAGATGAAAGGCTATGATCTAGACTCCAATTTCGGCAAAGAGATTTTTGAGTTTTTCTAGAATCTCCCAATATGCGTGAAACTATGATGGCGACTCTGGCACTTACGCAAGGTGCCAGGGGGCACGCATTGGAACGTTCACCAGGCGATTCGCCTCTTCATCGCCGATGAACTGCTGCTTTGCCGGATCGTATCGCAATTTGCGGCCGGTGCGGATAGCGATGTTTGCCAGGTGAAGCAGGGCGGCGCAGCGGTTAGAGACGTCCGCATTTCCTCCGCATTGACGACGCTCCTTGACGGCCTGCTCAAATTCCCATTGGCCATTACCGATCATCGGCTCATCGTCAGGGATGGCCTGGACGAGCTTCTGGTGTTCCGGAGAAAGGTCGTTCAACGAAGGATAACCCCGCTCCTCCGCTGGGTGGCGTTCGCCCCACTCGCCGCTTTCGAAGATGAGCGTTGTCCCGTCTTCGTACTTCATCTCAACCCAGCCCCACATACCGCATGCATCCGGGTGGGCGGGGAATGGCGCGTGGGCCTGCACTTCAACCGGGCTGGTGTGGTCTTTATTCAAGGTCCATTGCACCCCATCCAGAAAGTGCTGACCCATATCAGCAAGGCCGCCGCCATCGAAATCCCAATACCCGCGAAAACTCATGTGAGTTCGATGCCGGTGATAAGGCTTGTAGGGCGCTGGACCGAGGTACATATCCCAGTCGAGTTCCTTGGGAATCGGCTGCGGCTGCCAATCGATGAGACCGCTCCACATCTTCACCTTGAAACTGTCCCTGATTTTGATCACAGGTGCCTTTTCTTTGGACAGAAGTCCGCTGCCCATGATCTTGCGGGTGAGCTTGCTCCCGGCGCTTCTAGATGCCCCGTAACGGCCAAACGTCCCGATCTGGAAAATACGGCCATAACGTCTGACGGAGTCCGCCACGTACTGCCCCTCCGCAATGAATCTCGTCATCGGTTTTTCACAATAGAGATCCTTGCCTGACTGAGCGGCGTAGAGACATACCAGCGCGTGCCAGTGGGGTGGGGTCATGACGAAAATGGTATCGATATCGTTCCGGTCCATGACCTCTCTGAAATCCCTGTATCCCTTACAGGGCTTGCCAGCCTTGGCCAACGCGCTCTCGACCCGTTTGGAGTCTACATCGCAGACTGCCAGCGTTACTGGCGCGTTTTCATCTTTGTTGGGGATGGTGAATCCGTGGCCTCTACCCAGACCAATGACCGCGCGGGTTACCGTGTCACTCGGAGCAGTATGTCCATCGCCGCCCAAGACCCTGCGGGGGACGATGTGAAAGAGCCCGATGCCGGAAGCGGCTGTAGCAGTCTTTCGTATGAATTCGCGTCGCGTCGGCTGGTTCGGGTTATTTTGCATCTTCACAAAAAGCATTTGTTATTGGGTGATTGGCCAGCAATTCTACATATTCAATCCAGATTGAAAACAGCCCTCCTGACGTATATCCCCCCGTTTCCGCATGACATCTCTTTACACTATCCCATCCTACATTAAGGCATATGCGGCGTAATACTGGCGTCGGAGATTCAAGCAACTGACCTCTGGAATCAGCACACCTTCGCCAATGAAGTTCCGTATTGGGTTGTGCAGACTTCATGAGATATAGTTGTGTGGAATCACAAGACTCTAACGAAAGGTCACCGGTGGCGTAAAAGAGGCGCAAGCCTGTTCACCCATGGCCACCCCCTGATCCACAAGACAGTAATTTATCCAACATGAGGAACATCCAAATGAGAAGGCATTCAATGTGTTTGGCCGGCGTTTTGTCAGTCCTGGCATTTACGTTTACACCACGAGTTTCGCTGGCCCAGGACGACGATGGATCGATCACCTACCTGAAGAATCTCTCTAAAGCTTACATACAAGTCGCCAAAAAAGTCAGGCCGGCCGTGGTGCATGTAAGTTCAGTAAAAAAGGCACAGGTTCACCCAGGAGCGAATATTCCGGAACGCCTCCGCGACCAACTTGAGATGTTACGCCCTTATATGCCCCGCCACGATTTTCGGATGCCTGAACAGCGTGGTACAGGCTCGGGCGTGGTGGTCGACTCTAAGGGATACATCCTGACCAATAACCACGTCATCGACGGCGCCGACGAAATCTTCATACGCTTTAATGAAAATGAGGAGCTTCCGGCGAAGGTGGTCGGTGCCGATCCCAAGACGGATTTGGCAGTGCTCAAAGTGGATCGCACAGACCTGCAGGCCGCGAAGCTCGGAAATTCGGACGCTCTCGAAGTGGGCGAGATTGTGCTCGCCATTGGGAATCCGTTCGGGCTCGACAGCACGGTTACTTCGGGCATCGTCAGCGCGAAGGGCCGCACCAACCTGCACCTCACGGATTACGAAAATTTCATTCAGACCGACGCGGCTATAAACCCGGGCAACAGCGGTGGCGCCCTTGTGAATCTGGACGGAGAAGTCATTGGCATCAATACAGCCATCATCAGCCCGAGCTACTCGAATGCGGGTGTCGGATTCAGCATCCCCATCAATCAGGCCCGCAAAATCATGAACAGCCTGATCCAGGTGGGCCGGGTGACACGTGGCTTCCTCGGCGTTCAGTTCCAGCCCCTGGACAAGGACCTGGCCGAGCAATACGGCCGCGAGAACACGGACGGCGTCATTGTGATCGATGTGATTGCGGGAGGCCCCGCGGACAAGGGCGGTGTTAAAGTGGGTGACATCATCCTGAAGTTCAATGGTGTTGAGATCAAGAACGGCAACCAGCTTCGGCACACGGTCGCCGAGACTCCCGTCGGGGATCAGAGCAAGGTTATGGTCTGGCGAAACAACAAGGAAGCCACGGTAAACGTTACCCTTGCAGAACTGACTCCAAATGCCATAGCGAGAGCCGGCCGGAGTGAAGCGCCTGCTCCCAGCAGTGCTGCCAAAGTCGGGTTCGGTCTTACGCTACAGGAACTGACTCCCGCGCTTGCCGAAGGCTTTGGTTACGATCCCCAGACTGAAGGCTTGGTAGTTGCCGAAATCGAAGATGACAGCCCGGCAGCAAGAGCCAATCTGGCTACCGGTGATCTGATCCTGGAAGCCGTTCGCACACCGGTGAAAACCCTGCAGGATTTCAATCGAGCCCTGCAGAACGCCAAGAACAAAAAAGTGCTGCTCTTGCGGGTCAAGAATGCCAAAGACCCTGCACGCTTCCTGGTCATCAGGGAAGCCGAGTAAAACATTCAGTGAATGTTCCATCCCGCAGCCCTCGGCGGTCTTCGTCGGAGACCCCGGGGGTTGTTTTTGTACTGTTGTTCAATTCCACTCCCGGTCTCGCTCTTCCCTGACAAAGCTACCTCTTCTGAAATGCCACAGGCCTGCCCCGTGGAGCTTCACGCTTTTCTCTGGAGATATGACAAGACAGTCAATGCGGTGAGGGGAGATGTCCTGTTGACCGAAGGCTGTAAAAGCTGTCAGATCAGGTAGTCGGAGATGGCGGAAATTCGATAACCAAAGTCACATAAAAAAAGCCTCCTGTCCGAAGACAGGAGGCTTAAATTTTTGCCTGCAGAATGAAGCCAGTCTTAGAAGCTGTAAATCATCTGGACGCCGATGACGTTTTGATCGTCTTCGGTGTTCGCTCCCTGATCTCCGTTGAAGTTGCTCGGATTTGTCTCATCGTGGCGGAATTCGAGACGCACCATGAGGTTTTCAGTCACCTTGCAGTGACCAGTGAAGGTGACCTCCCAGTTGTACTTGCCGGCCAGGACAGTGCCCCTTTCCTGATCGTCTACGTATTCCAATCGGGCCGATAAACCATACATGTCGGTCAGCCAGTGGATGGCGCTGATCCCGATGCCCCAGAAATTGGCATCTCTTGTTCCAGTTGGGTTCTCGGCGCCGGTGTAAGTGAATTCGATGTAACCCGAAGTCTGCTCGGACAGGTCATAACTGGACCAGGCATTGATGGCGAGAGTCTTGTCGCTCTCATTAGCACCCTCAGCGCCATAGTTGAACTGAATACTGTTCGTCCAAGCCTCAGTGACGCTGCAGGTGACCATACCTTCGAGGGTCTTGCCGTGGTTGGTGTCCACGTTTTTGTTGGCGCCGTTGGTCAAGCCGAGGGCGACGTCCAGATTATCAGAAACAGAGTATGTAGCGCGGACACCAACGTGGGTAAACGGGACGATGCGCCACTGGAGGCTGTGGGTCATGTGGTTGTTGTAGATAGTCTCGTTGACTTCCATGCCCAGAAGGGAGGCCATGCGGCCGGCCTGGAATTTAAGACCGTTACCAACATCCGTCTTCCAGGTGAGGTATGCCTCTTCAGCGGCAATGTCATCGCCGGCATTAGAGCCGAAATCCAAAGTAGCCTGATTGAAGAAACTGAGCTTCAGATCGAATCCAACCGGATCTGCCTCAATATGCGTATTGAGCTGAGCCAGTCCCATCTGAAAGGTGTCCTCCGCATTCCAAATCCCAAGCACCTTGCTGTTGTTATTGGCTCCTTTGCCGGGATCATTCGTATTGTGAATGTACCCAACATCAATAAGACCAGAGAACTCGACATCTGCCGCGCGGGCAGTTCCACACAGAAGACTCACACCTGCAAGTAGAGATAAAAATCTATTCATAACCTCTCCTCCCTCAGCTTTTTCTGAAAATCATTTCCATCAAAAGCCACAACGTGACAAAAGGACGCTCTTGCAGTGCAACAAAACGTTCCAAAGCGCCGGAATAAATATCAAACCATTACGCCATACGACCCGGAGGCCTGGTATCGCATCGCATGTGCCATGCTTGCAGGACAACCGAAACATTTAAGGATATGAAGTTGTGTGGAGGGAGTGAGGGAGGCTGATTCACAAACTCGGGCAAATCATCAAAGCTACAGGTGGCCGAGTTCATGGGAGTAACGGCTTTATCGTGGTGCCCCCGCTCCGCGAAAGCTCTGAAGACTCCCCGCGGAGCGTGCATACCACGGCAGGCGCGTGCCCAATCGTTGGCCCCATCATTCAATCACGAGAATTCGGTAATCGTGTTTCTTGATTAAAAGCTTGAATCCCCCGGCAACATCCCCGTCAACGACATTCGCTTTTTCAAAATCTTTTGCGCGGGCATCCTTCCCAATTTCGAGTTTGTCCGCGTTAAGCTTGATGATGCACTCTCCGCCCTCCCCGTAATCGGTGACCACGACCAGCGCTTTACCGTTGCGTGATATCGCAAGCGTGCGCGCATCCACTGTCTTCGATTCTACCGTCACTGGATGGTCAGCCTGCCAGTAATTGTAAACGTGGCAGCCCTCCTCTCCGTAGCCAAATTTGAAGAGGCGTTCATAAATCTGGGTATCCGATTGCGGCTGCCAGTTGAATGTCTGGATCTCATGGACGAGACAGACTCCCAGCCGTGTTCGCCACATGTGCTCACAGCGTGGGTCTTGTGGATCCGGATGGCCACCGGCCAGAATGGTCGGCCACGCGCCGACCTGGCGTCCGAGAGTTTCGGCAACAGTCAGGTCAGGCGAAAAACGATCCTGGAAATCTTCGTAACCGTACTTCCATTCCCAGTCCATATTGCAGTTCCCAAACGAAAGCACGGGGACGATCATCGTGTTCGTCATGTGCGAAAGCGTGAGGAACGGTTTCCGGGTTTCGGGCAGATCCTTGCCCTCGTTGTGGAACATGATCGCCGTTCGTTTGATGAGACTGCGCAGATGTAAGAGCCCCATACCGGGATGCCAGCGGCCCTTCTCATCCTGCCAGGCATTGCCCACCACCGGATCGTAATTGGCGGAAAGGAACGTGTTATCCCAATAAACGCCCTCGAAACAGATGAGCATCTTCTTGTAATACCAGAGCGAGAAATCCACGAAGCTCTTCGATGGGCTGACGTCATAGCCAACCGCTCCAGCGGGAGACCATTCGCGATTGAACCAGGCGTAACGCAGCCACTCGTCCTGAAACGTCTTGAATTCGGGCGCATGAAAACCGACGCCACGTGCATTGGTGTATCCAAATACACGTGAGCCTTCGCTCCATGGGGATGTCTTGGCCACATGCATGCCGGCGCGGACATGCGCCAGGAAGCTTTCTTCAGTGCGCGTCAGGAGCTCTTTCTTTTGCATCAGCTTTTTCATCCATGCATCGATGTATGGAAGGTCCCACTCGCCGGTGATTCGAGCCTTCTTGAGCGCTTCGAAGTAGGAATAATCTTTGTCGAATGGATACGCGTCGTAACTGATGCCACCCCAATAGAAGGTGGCTCCCATCCAACGGACGGGACGCGAGCCCTCCGGACTTTTGGTGCCTGTCCAGCGACGCCACCCTTCGGGCATCGGCTTGGTCGGCGTCGCCTGAAGGCCAAAGACAATCTCATGTTCCTCATCAAGCTCGACCGGTTTGTTGATGAGGTTCACGCGCATTTCGAGAGTGTCGCCGCTGCGAACGAGCTCGATCATTGGCTTGTCATCGTCGAGCGACATCCCCTTATCAGTGTCAGCGAAGAAACAGATTCCTCGCTCGGCCTCGCCCACCCATACGTAAGGAAAAAACGCGCCGATGATGTCGAGTTTGTTGGCTTTGCTGCTGTCCCACACAGATCCTTCGCCCCTGG
This sequence comes from Planctomycetota bacterium, assembly GCA_027625095.1. GTDB lineage: Bacteria > Planctomycetota > PUPC01 > JACPCR01 > JACPCR01 > JAQBXN01. The sequence goes on from JAQBXN010000003.1 coordinate 91,588, forward strand.
GCACAAAGCCGGCGTAGTTATGCCTGAGGCCATCACCCACTGAATGCATGTAGCCCGCCTCGGAATCCTTGAGCGGGATGCTGAAAGTCAGACGATCAATCTTTTCCCCCCCTTCAGAACGGAGCTTCAGCTTAACGAGCATCATGCCGTCGTAATCCCACGTGGTCTGCATTCGTGCGTTGAGCGGGCCTGCCTCCCAGGCAGACTCGCCAACCACTTCCGTTGCCTTTCGGCTCGACGTTTTCCATGGCAGGGAAACCGCTACCGGCTTCAAACCATCCGAATCTACCTCCCATTTCATCGGGCCAGTGAGCAATTGAACGCCCTGACTCCTCACTGAGTTCCACAGGCCGGACTCACCGTGTTGATGCTCGCGCAGCACGCACTTCACGGTCTGGTCACTCACTTCAAGCGGCGTAAACGGCGGGATTACCTCGTCGCTGAAACCGAGCTTGTTGTTTTCCCACTCGAAACGCTTTCGCTCGAATGCCTGGAGGATCGGCTTATCGGGAACCCCTCCTTCGCCTTTCAAGAACAGGGCAAGCTCATACTGGCCTTCCGGTAACTCAGGTATTGACAGGACGCCTTCGTAAACATCCTTCACGAAGTTCAAATCATGGGACCAGATACCGGATTCCGAATTTTGATTTTCCTCCTTCCAGATTACCGCCCGCGCGCCCGACACCTTGTCCTTCAGTTCCAAGCCAGATATGTCCGCCCGTAGCCGAATCCTGCTTAGTGAAGGGTAATACTTGAACTGCAGAGAGACGGCCCGCCGCTGCTCTTCGCTAATCAACCAGACAGTTTTCGGCGGGTGCATGCTCCACCGGAAATGGCGTGAAAACCAAACCTTCGAAGCGTCCGGATTCGTTACCATTATCTTGCACGTGTGGATGCCCTCAGGCCCGCCGTCTCTGCCCTTAAGCACAATCTCCCTGGTCTCGCCGGTCGGAATGGTGAGTGTTTGTTTCAGCTCATCCGCCGGATTGTGATGCCAGTGGTCTGCGAGGTGCACATTCACGGTGAGTGGCTCAGCCCCCGGATTTCGGACAGAAAGTTTGATGACCGGGACATCGGCTTCCTGGAGCGATTGCATCTGAACGACTGGCGCATCTGCATCCCAGCTCACCAGAGGCATGGACGGTTGATCGATGTAACTCGCCCCGACCGATTCCCATTGAGTCTGTTCGGCAGGGCGCCGCCAGTTGCGCGCGATGCGAATCCCCCAGGTAAGCTTTAGGTCGCTCTCAACCACATCAAGGCTTTCGAACGGAATAGCAATCTCCACCTGCCACCAGCCATCCTTAAGCTGGTGTTTGAGTTCCCATTTCGGGATGCGCCAATTGAAGTCCACCGGATTCTGCTTGTTGTCTGGATCAACCGCGCGGTCGTAAAGAGTCCCGCGGCCGTTGGTAATCAGGTGATAGAAAGTCCGCGGCCCGTGCTTTCGTTCACGCTTCGGATCGATGGCGAGCTCGATCGAGTCGTCATGAAAAGCGGCAATGATGTCTCGTTTACCATCGGGCACCGCACGGTTGAGGATGCGACCGTCCGGTGGTGATTCGGTCTTTAATGCAATGAAGAGTTGTTTACCGTCACTGCCCACCCAGAAGATGGCAGTGCGAGGCGTTACCGTAAGCGAGCCATGACCGATCAGACCAATGTTGCGGGTTGCATCCTGCCATTCATCTTCGTGAATCAGCCCATCAATTTGGGGCGCTGAGTTCATCAATGGCTGGGAGACGCGAGGGTTCGCAAACTCGGCGGTGAGGGCGGTAAGGATAATCGGAAGGAGGGCAGACAGGGCGATGGTTTGTTTCATACTTCAGATGACTCAGGGTATTCGGGCGACTGAATCGGTATCATGCAATCCAACGGGGCCACCGCACAAATGGACCAACATTGGTTTGAATTGTGCGTAAGGAGCTGGGTGAATGCACTGCAAGGGGCTTGAACGGCCAGAAAGGCTAGAATCAGCCGTTCAACTGTCATTGAGGCAGAAATATTTGACCCCTGGTCTCGGCTATTCTCGGAAGAATTCGTCAGTGGTACAGATGGCACAGAAAGGAATTTCATGAAGTCGTATAAGCTTTTTCGGGCCTTGGGGATAGACGTAAAAGTCCATCAGACGTTCCTGTGGCTGCTGGCCTTCTACGCATTCACGGGCCTGATGGATGGCGGGGTGGCAGGGGCAATTACTCAGGCGGTTTGGATTATTATTGTATTCGGGATCGTCACTCTTCATGAATTCGGCCACGGTCTGGCGGCCCTTCACTTCGGCATACCAGTATTGGATATCACTCTCATGCCCCTTGGAGGTATGGCCCGCATGGCATACATGCCGAGGAATCCGTGGCAGGAGCTCGTTATCGCCATCGCCGGTCCTGCGGTGAATTTCGTGTTGGCAGGATTAGCGCTACTGCTGATCCCTGGCCGCCCTGAAAGCAACCCGTTTTTCGTCATCAATGCCGCGCTCCTTCTGTTTAATCTGGTCCCGGCATTTCCCATGGATGGCGGCCGGGTGCTGAGAGCCTGGCTGGCCTCCAGGATGGATTACATAGAAGCGACACGGAAAGCAGTAAAGGTGGCCAAATACGCCTGTCTCGGGCTGTTTATTTATGGTTTTTCGGTCGGGCAGTTCATGGTCTGCCTGATCGCCATATTCATTTATTTCGCCGGCAAGGCTGAGCTTTACTCTGTCCAGGCACAGAATTGGGAACGCCGTTTCTACGAATCTTCGCCTCAGTGGAAGCAGTGGCAGGAAGCCCAGGCAGCAAACGCCGCCGGCCATCGAGATGCCCCAGCAGACGGTGGAGATAAACTTCCGCTTCAAAACTATGAACGACGAATTGAAGAGCTCAAAAAGAGCGGGGAGAAGGTTCAAGTCATTTACTCTGACGGCAAGGTACTCGGAGTGCTACGACAGAAAGATTAATCGCAGGATAAAGATGTCCGGCGAGCGCGATGCGAACGTATCCCTCCAAAGTAAGATGCCACTGTTACCCACACTCACGGAAGGACTCCGATGTTAGTGAATATTGAACGGCACGTATCGGCCGCACCGCGCGCGTCAGACGGGCCATTGCCCAACCTTCTGATCGACGGTCTGGGGCGTGTCATTAACAGCCTGCGAATATCAGTGACCGACCGCTGTAACTTTCGATGCACCTACTGCATGCCGGAAGAGGTTGATTTCATGCAGAGGGATCTTCTGCTCTCGTTCGAAGAAATCACCCGGTTTGTTCGGATTGTCGCTCCGCTCGGCATCAACAAGCTACGCCTTACCGGTGGTGAACCACTCGTTCGAAAAAATTTGCCCGAACTGATTCGGCAGCTAAACACAATCGATGGCATCAATGACATTGGCATGACGACCAACGGTTTCTTTCTGAAGGAGCATGCCCAGTCGCTGAAAGAGGCCGGGCTGCATCGAATCAATGTAAGCCTCGACACACTGGTCACAGAAAAATTTGTCGAAATAACCAGACGGGACGCATTGCAGAATGTCCTGGACGGAATCCGTGCTGCCGACGAAGCCGGTTTTACACCCATTAAGATTAACGCAGTCGCCATTCGTGGATTCACGGAGGACGAGATTCCGGGCTTCGCCGAACTGGCCAGAAATCATGGTCACCAGATCCGTTTTATTGAGTTTATGCCACTTGATGCCGACAATCTCTGGGAAAATCAGAAGGTCCTGCCAGGACGTGAAATCATCGAGCGGATCAATGCCATCTATCCCATTGAACCGGTCCACAACAGCCAGAAAGAGCCGGCGACCCTTTACCGGTTCAAGGATAGAAAAGGCGGCGATATCGGGATCATTCCATCAGTAACCGAGCCCTTCTGTGATCATTGCAATCGCATCCGGATCACCTCGGACGGAAAACTGCGTACTTGTCTTTTTTCCAACAGCGAAACCGATCTCCGCAGCATGTTGCGAAGCGATGCCGGGGACGATGCCATAGCGCATCAGGTAGTCGAAGCTGTTCGCAACAAAGAGCCGGGCCACAAAATAAACCAACCGGATTTTATTAAGCCGCAGCGAGCCATGTTTTCTATTGGGGGCTGAGGGCGGATAAACTCGACTTACGCATCATCATTTTCAGACAACATCATCGGAGGTTACACATGGGTGACTTAATCAGAGTCGCCGGAAAAGAAGAGCTTCAGCCTGGTCAGTGCATGAAGGTCAGGGTCAGCAACCAGGATCTCGCTCTTTTCAATGTAGACGGCAAATTTTATGCGATTGACGACATGTGCCCTCATGCAGGCGGGCCGCTTTCCGAAGGTTTCATAGACGGTGAAAGTGTCATCTGCCCCTGGCACGGCTGGGAATTCAACGTGAAATCCGGCGCCTGCCGGGTGGTTGGCCTCGAACAAAAGACTTATCCAGTTCAAGTGGAAGGCGACGATATTCTGGTGAGTACCGAGCCTAGCCCGATTGAAGACCCCGCGGATGAAGAAGTCACCAAGTCCATCGAAGCGACATGTGGTCAGGACACCCAAACGCAGGCAGACCCGGCCCTGGAATTCGTCAGAGTTGCTGCTGAAGGTGAAATTGAAAATGGGCGGTCAAAGGTCTGCGAAATCAACAGGCGTCATGTCGCCGTCTACAATGTTGAGGGCAAGCACCATGCCATTGACGATTACTGCCCGCATGCCGGGGGCTCACTCTCCGATGGATGGGTTGAAAAGAATTGTGCAGTCTGCCCCTTACACGGTTATGAATTCAGCCTGGAAAACGGCGAGAGTCCGTACGGTTACATTAACGACACTTTTGAGGTCAAAGTGGAAAACGGCGAGGTCTTCGTCTGCACGACCCCTCGGCCCGACCCGACAAAGGTGGAAGCTGCGAGCAAAGAAATCAAGGAAGAGCCGGCCGTTGAACCTGAACAAGCTAAGACGCCCGGGGGACTGACGTTTATCCGTGTCGCTGCCGTGTGCGAACTGGAAGAAAAGCGTGGCAAGTTCGTTGAAGCCGGCAAGAAGAAAGTCGCTCTGTTCAAGGTCGCAGAAGAGATCTATGCAGTAGACGACATCTGCCCGCACATGGGCGCGCCGCTGTCAGACGGTTTTGTTGAGGGCAAGAGCGTCATGTGCGGCTGGCATGCCTGGGAGTTCAGCCTGGAGAATGGTGAATGCCCCTTTGGTATGAGCATCCCCACGTACCAGGTCAAGATTGATGGAGACGATGTCCTGGTTGGCGTGGAAGCTTAAGCCGGGGAAGTCCAGGTTCGAAGTGTCTGGCTTCGATCCGGACTGCACCCCCGTGCCTATCAACCATCAACCATTACTCTTGATGTATCTTCTGAACTTTGAGGTGATGCATACTGGTGCTAGAATGCTTCGACCTTCGATTAACCCGCAACCTTTCTCATGCGCCGCATTCCAGGACTTTTCATCACGCTCTTCTTGCTGACGGTCGTGCTCAGCCTAGCCTTTTTTCTGGCCTTGAATGAGCCGCCCACGAGGCCCGCTGAAGCAGGCCTGGGTGAGTTCGCGCTGATTGCACTTGGATTCACCATGTGCCTCATGCTGGCTTACCTCGGTTATACGAGCTACCGGGCGGCCTCACTCATCTATCAGCATGGTTCAAGATTCACAGAGGCCCAGCACAAAAAAACTATCAAACGCCTGGTCAAGACACTCGCGTCAAACGACAAAGTGAAAGCAATGCGGGCCGCACGGCTGCTTGGCGAATTAACGGACACCGGCGAAGTCGGGCCCGGACTTGAAATTCAGGAAGGCAAACCAGGGTGGCAACGCTGGAACGACTGGTGGCTGGAACACAGGAGCACCACCCACGCCAGTGAGGATCGGTCTTAGGAAGAATAGTTGATGGTTGTTTGCGCCTGGGCTGGTCATGGCGTCAGGCTGTGAGGCGGTTGATGACGAAATTCTGCGGAGTTTACGAACCGCTCTTCAAACCCTGAACGATTCTGCGATCGCTTGGGCCAAGTCTGTCAGTGAGTGGTCGCGTGCGCCCATTACCAGGACGACATCACCGTCATCAGCTAAATCTCGAAGGCTATGGACCAGTTCCTCACGCTCGACTGATAGCGCAAGAGACGGCCGTATCCCGTTAATCACATTCGCCATTTGCTTGGAAGAAACCGTCCTGTCTGCCTTTCCCCCCGCGTCAAAAATGGACAGCAGATAGAGTGAGTCCCGGTTGCCCAAGTGTCGTGTAAAGACCTTGATGTAATCGTCCCATAGAAAACGAGTGGGCCCGAAACCGTGCGGTTGAAACACAGCATGCACTTGTCCACGGGCATGCTGTGCGGTTTCGAGCGCGCCCTTAATCTTGGCCGGGCTGTGAGCAAAGTCATCGATCACATCGACCCCTCTCGATGTCTCGAAGCGATTCCAACGTCTCAACAGGCCCCCGAACTCGGAGAGTGAAATCCGGCAGATTTCATAAGAAACACCCAGTGTACGAGCGGCAGCAATCGCGCATAGCGCATTAGCAATGTTGTGCTCCCCCGGAACCGGCAAGTTGAACCGAAGGCCCTCCAGGTCGAACTCTGCCTGCCACCCCCTGCACTTGAAATTGGCAAATTCGAAGGGGCTTTGCTGGCCGTAAACCACCGATTTATTCTGGCCTCGATCCACCAAATATCGGGAATGATGACAATCCGCGTTAAGCACGGCGATGTCAGCGCCATCAAGGAACGGAATAAAGAAATTGATCAATTGAGCCGGCTCAAAATGATCCTTTGAAATGTTGGTAAGCACGGCCACGTTGGGACGAAAATTCTCGACGCTGCCGTCACTTTCATCCACCTCGGCGATAATCAGTGAACTCCCTGGCCGGTAGTTACCTGTGAAATTCTCATCCTGATACCGATACGCGGCAGCCCCGAGAATGACCGTGGGATTCAAGCCTGCGTATTCCACAATCTGGGCCACCATTGCAGTCGTCGTCGACTTGCCGCATGAACCGCTGACGGCCACGCTCTTGTTATTATTAACGATGGACGTAAGCAATTCGGGACGCTTGATGACACGGATGCCCATCTCTCGAGCTGCTGTGAGCTCCGGATTATCCTCCTCGACGGCACTCGTCATGACCAGGCAGTCCGGTTTCATCCGTGACTGCATTCCGTCCTGTCGAATAAGCTGAATCCCCTGTCGCTCCAGTTTTTGATACAGCGAACTGTTGCCTCCCTGGTCGTACCCCCTGTCAGACCCGGAGACCAGGTAGCCCTCGTAATTCAACAGTTGAGCAAGCGCGCTCATGCCGCTGCCGCCAATTCCGGTGAAGTGAACAGACCGGCACTGATCCAGGATGGGGATACGGACAGGGGTTCGGCCCATGATTTAGATCGTTCTTCGAGATCGAAATTCAGTCGCGCTGAGACTGACGATTCAATGAGGTGGGCCGGGCAGGAAGGGAGGAGATTATATTTCGAGACTTGCTCGCCCGCTGCCCAAACAGAACGGGTAATTGGAGGACAGGAGGATCGGAGCGTGGAAGTTCGGCGAACGGGGGGAACGAAGAGTGGGGCAGCTCGTTTGATTTTGGTTTATCAAATCTATAATCACAGCACCTTCCTTTTACTCTTTTCTCAAAGAGCTTCCCATGTCTAAAGATCTTGAATCATTCATTTCAGACTGGCCTTACAACGATGCGGACGAGACGGACAATGTCCGGTTAATCACCGGGCTGGATGGTCAGGAGAAAATTCAGATACGGATTCCCTGTGGCCTGATTCAATGGGAGGCAGATGGCCGGCCTGACGGGGAACGGCCCCACGGCCATGAGAGCCTCCTCGACTACCTTGAAGATGAACTCATCGAAGGACGCTGGCCCGGGATGGAGCAGTCTTTCAAAGACGAACTGAATCAGGAAATCATGGCCTACTACGCCCGTCGGGTCGCGTTCTTCCGGCTCTCTGAATTTGATCGCGCAAAACGTGATGCAGAACACAATCTGCAAATTATGAATCTTGTGCGCGCACATTCTGACGATGACGAATTAATCGAGGGGCACGAAAAATGGCGACCTTTCCTCATGATGGACCTGACCCGGGCGACCGCACTTGGCGAAGCGAAACGCGAACGATTTTTTGAAGCCATTGATTCTATAAATGACGGCATCGAGCGAATACGAAACTTTTACGAAGGCGAAATGGATTCCCCCGGCGAAGTGCAGGAACTGCGAGCCCTTGAAGATCTCAAATTCTATTTAAGAGAAACACACGATCTGGGCCTGACCCCTCGAGAGCTCATCCGGACCCTCGAAGATGAGAAATCGCTAGCCATCGAGGAGGAAGATTTCGAACGAGCTTCCGAACTCAACCAGCGCATCAAGACTCTTCAAGATTCGCAAAATTATTGATCTCGATCCGAGCCCGCACAATCATTGCCTGCACCGAACGACGCATTGTTAACCCACAGACGGTGTGAGAACCCGCCTCTACGATCAGCTTGGAGGCGCCCGCCCGGGCTCATACGGGCGAACCGGCTGAGTTCTGAATTCAGGGGTTCTTCGGGGCCTCAGGTTCCGGCTTCTCCCCGGCAGTCTTGTCCCGCGCTTCGGGGAGCATGATCCGGAAATTACGGAAGGCGGTAGGGTTGCCCTGCCACCCATAGATGCCCACCCTGCCCTTGGGAAAGTCCAGAGGAAGAAAATCGTGCATCGGCTGGTGCTCGACATACACCTGGATGCGCTCCGGGCTGACGAACAGGCGAACCAGTTGCCATTCTTCGGGTGGAAGCCGTGTTTTCTGGTATTTGGAGGGAAGATCTTCAGACGCCTGTCCTTTGACAAGCTGATGGGTGTGAACCCACTCGCCGTCCGTGGTGGGAAGCTCTACAACGTACCCGCTGCAGTCTTCCGAGGCATTAACAAAGAGAGAAGCAGAGCCCCCGGCTTTCACTTCGACCTCCAAAATATAGCGATCCCAGATCCCCTCTCCGATCAGACGCCATGCCTGGCCTTCTTCTGGATTGCAGATAAGAACATTACCACGGACTACAAAGCCCTTGCCGTTGCTGGCCAGTTCCTCGAGACGTTCGATGCCCACAGGTTCCCTGTTGCCCAGTGCAAGGCTCCGCCGCGTATCTTCAATGTACTCTTTCATTTCCTGGGTCCGAGTCTGTTCCAGAGCGTCTATCTCCGACCGAACCCGGACGTTATCGAAATCCGCAGTGCTCCGGCAGAAGAGGCCGAAACGGCCCTCAGACATGCGGCTGTCCCAGGCACCGATCAGCAGGCGATCTTCATCCCATACTTGCATGATGCCGTTGTGGCTCTGGAGCCGCACCCGGAAATCGTGCCGCTTGCTGTAGGCGAAAGGTAGACCCCACTCTCCAAGGTAATCGGTGCGGTCATTCTCGTGCGCCATCAGCCGAACCTGGCGGTCCTGGACGTTGAACTCCAACTGATAACGCCGCTGCCGCGACTGCTCCAGGAATGAGCAACCCCATCCGGGTACCTGTTTATCCGGTTGGAAATGGACGGAGAACTCGGCATCAAAGTCACCTCGGAACACCTTCCGAACCTGAGCACTTGCCAGTTCCCCTTCTGGCGTTCCCCGCAGACGTCCATCCTGCAGGGTCCAATCCCCTATCCTCCCGTTCCATTCCTCCAACTGGGACGGACTTTCGAAGTCATAAAAACTTTCAGGTGGTGACCAGACCGGAACAGCCGAGGCCGCCTCCTTCCGATCCAGTTCTGTCTGCAGGCTTCTCAGGCCTGCCTGAGCCTCGGCGAGTTCGGCATTCAGTTTTGCCGCCTGGCTTTGGCTGGCGTGATAGATTGAGAACAGGGCAAGTCCACCCGCGACGACCAGTAGAATTGCAGCAATCCAACCGCTGCTCCCTCTCTCTTGTGTTTTTTTGAAGCGGATATCCAGATCCGTATCCTCGAGCTGCGATTCGTTTGTCTGACCCATAGCGTCCGTCTCTGGGGCTTTGATGGAATCCGAACTCAACCATCGCAAGCGCAAAATTCTGGCAGGTTTCACACCACAAGCAACGGTCATCTCTGCCTGACTGGGGGTTGATCCAGAGAGCGTCCGTCTGGGCTCAGCTGGGAGTCGGACGGAGCCGGGATGGATCGTGACCGGGCGTTGGATGCCGAGGCTTTTTGATGAACGCCCCGGGCTACAGTTCAACGCTAAATTGGGTTGTTGGGTTGAAGCTCGGGGCATTTTGTGTATTGGCATTTCACACCGCCTCTGGATTCACTCATTCAACCAACTCAGCCATGATTGGGAATACACATACAAGACAGGAAGTCCTTGACAAGCTCCGTGCAACCCTGGAAGCCGGAAAGCCTATTATCGCCTCCGGCGCGGGCACCGGTATCTCCGCCAAGTTCATCGAAGAGGGCGGCGCGGATCTCATCATTATCTACAATTCCGGACGATTCCGAATGGCCGGTCGCGGCTCATGCGCGGGCCTCCTCGCATTTGGCGATGCCAACCAGATTGTCATGGATATGGGCGAACGTGAAGTTCTGCCAGTTGTCAGGCACACCCCTGTCATCGCGGGTGTTAACGGTACCGACCCAACCCGCCGCATGTGGCATTTCATTGGTCAGGTAAAGGATATGGGCTTTTCCGGGGTCAATAATTTCCCAACCGTCGGCGTTATCGATGGCAAGTTTCGACAGACCCTCGAAGAGACCGATCTCGGCTACTACCATGAGGTTGAAGCGATTCGGATATCGAGAGCGATGGATATTTTCACCATCGTTTACTGTTTCAATGAAGAGGAGGCATCCCAGATGGCTGAGGCCGGGGCAGACGTCATCATCGCTCATGTGGGCACCACGGTGGGTGGTTCAATCGGCGCGACAGATTCGGTGATGTCCTTGGAACAGGCCGCCGAGACCGTCCAGAAAATCCTCGATGCAGCCCGCAAAGTCAGCCCTGACATCATCGGTCTTTCCCACGGTGGGCCCATAGCCACCCCGGAAGACGCTGCCTATATCAATGTCCATACCGACGCGGTTGGATTCGTGGGCGCTTCAAGCATCGAGAGAATGGCAACCGAAAATTCCATCAGGAAGCTGACCGAGGAATTCAAGAGCATCCCGCTCGGGCGGTATCAGATTTAGGAGAATGAAGAGTTTTCTTTCCCATCTTGAATGCACGAACTGCTCGGAGACGTTCTCGTGTGACGAAATTCACACGACTTGCCCGGCCTGCAAGAAGGTGCTTTACGCTCGTTACGACCTTGCGTCGGCGAAGCGACAGTTCAGTAAAGAAGACCTCGCCATCCGGCCTCCAGATATGTGGCGCTGGTTTGAATTGATGCCGGTCCGTAACGCAGGGAATGTGGTCACCCTTGGCGAAGGGCATACGCCCCTCCTCCATGCGAGCGTTCTCGGCAGGCAGCACGGCACGAGCAAGCTTTTCATTAAAGAGGAAGGGCTGAATCCGACGGGAAGTTTCAAAGCGCGTGGACTCTCTGCTGCGGTTTCCAAAGCAAAGGAACTCGGCGTCACCAGTATCGCCATACCCTCTGCGGGCAACGCTGCGGCAGCGCTTTCAGCGTATGGGGCGCGGGCGGGAATTTCGGCCCACGTCTACATGCCCGCAGATACGCCGGACATGATGAAAACCGAGGTGGTGGCTTATGGAGCGGAACTGACACTTGTCGATGGCTTGATAAACGATGCGGGAAGGGAGCTTCGAGAAGTGGCCGATGCAAACGGATGGTTTGATATCTCGACTCTCAAAGAGCCCTATCGTGCGGAGGGCAAGAAGACGATGGGTTTTGAACTCGCCGAGCAGTTCGACTGGACCCTGCCGGATGCGATCATCTACCCGACTGGCGGCGGCACGGGGATCGTTGGCATGTGGAAGGCTTTTGATGAGTTGGAGGCGATCGGCTGGATTGGCTCCAAACGCCCGAAGATGATTTCCGTGCAGTCCGAAGGATGCGCGCCCATCGTCAAGGCTTTCAACGAAGGAGCTTCGAGCGCGCCGTTGTGGGAAAACGCGCAGACCATTGCGCCGGGCCTGCGAGTACCGGTGGCAATTGCGGATTACCTAATCCTCCAGGCGATCCGTGAAAGTAACGGAACGGCCGTCGCCGTCAGCGATACCGAGACCCTGAGCGCGCTGAGGACTATCGCCCGCAGCGAGGGCATCTTTGCCGCGCCGGAAGGGGCCGCGACTTACGCTGCCTACATCAAACTCCTTGAGTCCGATTTTCTGAATCGGGAAGAGAAGGTGGTGCTTTTCAATACGGGCTCCGGTCTGAAGACGCCGGCGTTGTTTCAGTAGAAATTCGGGGAAGAAAACTCTCACGAATCCATCACACGGTTCCTGCAGACTCCTTCATCAGCCAGCCGCATACGATGATCGCAAGCACTACCATTCCGGCGCCAAGCACGAATGGTGTTCTGGAATCGTCGAAGTAGCTGGCAGCAGAGCCCCCGGTAATCCCGCCCGTGAACTCGCCCATCCGCAGCATGCATTCGTGCCAGCCGGCCTTTCGACCGAGCGAGTGTTCGCTGTTCATACTGTAGTACATACTGCCGAAATAGGTGACACCGAGCATGATTCCCAGGCAACCCAGTGACAGAAGAAGAAGGGCTGGTGATTTCAGGAATACGAGCCCAATCATGCCTGCCAGACCGAGGACCTGTGAGCCGAGCGTATAACCGGCACGGTAATGCCATCGATGCCAGCTTCCGAGAATAAAGAACATGGCCACCCTCAGGGCGCCAAGGAGGAAGACCAGGTTGCTGATCGAACGTGAGCCGAGTGAGAGCTCAGAGGCGCGTGCCGGAAAATAGGTCAGCACTACTGCGATGCAGAAATAGCTGACGAAATTTGCCAAACGGTGTGCCTGGGTATAGCGGTGGTGACTGGCGTCAGGTATCTGGCATTCGGTATCCGGTGACTGCTTCCCAGGATCGTTCGCCTGTTTCTCGGCATCCGAATCACCTGGAACCCGGACGATCAGTACGACGAGTCCTGCGGCGAAACCAGCCCCTGCGGCAACGTAAAAGGGCAATTTGAGGAGATGGCTGATGAGGTACCCGCACACCAGTAGCCCTGTCATGTATCCAAGGCTCCACGAGACATTAAGCGGAATGAGTTGCTTCGAAAGAGCCGAGCCGGAATGCCCACTTCCCGCCATGCCTTCGAAAGGAGGCCAGAAAGTTCCCTGAGCCACACTCACAGCCAGGCAGATAATCGAAAGGGATAGCAAGCCATTTGCAGTCGGAACGAGAAAGAGACTTACACTGATACAGAAGCACCCCACCGCGGCCACGGGTCTCCAACCGAGACGATCTCCGAGGACCCCGGCAAACACGCAGATCAATGCATAAGGGAGCGTCGCAGCGCCCTTGGCAATGCCAATCTCCGCAGGGGATAGTCCAAGCTTTTCCGCGAACTGCGGCAACGCCAGATTAAAGATCCCCATGCAGCCATCCATGAGAAAGGAGGCAGCGAAGAGGATGAGTGGAAGGCGCATTGAGATGGAGGGCCAGACTAATTAAGGGCAGACAAACTTGACAATGTTAAGTGTTGTAGACGCCACCGGCCTGCCCTGTGGCATCATCGGAATAGATCACAGAACCCAAACTCCAGAAGTCTATGTACATCCAGACAAGCACCCTTAGAAAAGTCTACTGAGTTTGAGGGCCTCCCATCGTCTATCCCAGTCCATACAGTTCGCCGAACTTCGTCTCCATATAGGTCAGAAACGCTTCTGATGTTGGCGGTTTACCAGTAACTCTCTGAATAAGATCGGTCGCTCTGAAGCGCTTGCCGTGGCAGTGGATGTTTTCGCGTAGCCATTCACGCAAGGGAAGGAATTCGCCGCGCTCAATCTGGCTGTCGAGTTCCGGTAATGCCTTGCGGGCGGCCTCAAAGAATTGCGCGCCGTAGAGATTGCCGAGCGTGTAGGTGGGGAAGTAGCCGATACCGCCCATCGACCAATGGACGTCCTGGAGAACGCCGAGCGCGTCATTGGGTGGGGTGAGACCAAGGTATTCCTGCATTCTGGTATTCCAGATTTCAGGAAGGTCCCTGACCTCGACCCGCCCATTCATGAAGTCACGTTCAATTTCAAAACGCAGGATGATGTGCAGGTTGTAAGTAACTTCGTCCGCTTCGACGCGGATCAGAGACGGCTTGACTTCGTTGGCGGCGAAATAGACTTCTTCCGAATTCAGGTCATCTGAAATTCCGGCGAAATGTGCTTTGAACCGGGGGAGTGCGTAAGTCCAGAAGGGCCGGCCGCGACCGACCAGATTCTCCCAGGTTCGGGACTGCGATTCGTGAATACCTAACGAAATGGAACTGCCCATTGGAGTGCCGCTGTGCTTCGCTTCCAGGCCCTGTCCGTAGAGGCCGTGCCCGGTTTCGTGCATGACACTGAAAAGGGAACTCAGCGGATCATGTTCGTCTCGCCGGGTTGTCATGCGGACATCATGCGGCGCGTTACCTCCACAGAAGGGATGGGCCGACAGGTCGAGCCTTCCGGCCTTAAAATCAAAGCCGAATGCCTCGGCAATCTCGCGTTCGAATGATGCTTGCCGGGTAAGGGGATATGACCGTTTCAGACCTGCGACTCCGAACGTCTTCCGCGTCCCGGCGATCGCCTCGACCAGCTTGACTGTTCGCCCGCGCAATTCGGCGAACATGGGATCGAGTTGGGCCACTGTCATTCCAGGTTCATAGGTATCGAGCAGCGCATCGTAAATGTCGTCCTCATAGCCGTAGAGTTCAGCCACCTGTTTCTTCAGGCTGATAGTCTTCTCAAGCAGCGGCTGAAACATCTTGAAGTTCGACTCCTTGCGCGCCTCAATCCACTTTTGCTGAGCAATAGAACGGGTCCGTGCAAGCTCCTCTACCAGGTCTGTTGGCAGTTTCTTGTCGCGCTCGTAGGAGCGTCGAGTTTCGCGCACGTTGACTGCTTGCTCTTCATCCAACTCGCCTCTTCCCTCTGCCTCCTTTAATTTTTCGAGCAAGTCTCCGACTTCAGACGAAACAAATCGCTCATGACTCATGGAGGAAATCATGGCAACCTGCTCGGCGCGCATCTCACCTCCTCTGAGTGGCATCATTGTTTCCT
This sequence comes from Planctomycetota bacterium, assembly GCA_027625095.1. Classification (GTDB taxonomy): domain Bacteria; phylum Planctomycetota; class PUPC01; order JACPCR01; family JACPCR01; genus JAQBXN01. The sequence continues at coordinate 106,639 of JAQBXN010000003.1, forward strand.
GATCCCAACTGAGGATGCCTCCGATGGAACCGAGGACGTGGAGCTCTTTGAGACGTTTGATGAGTGTTTCGTATGTGGTCATGGATGGCAAGGTCATCTCACTGATGAGAACGAAAAAAAACGGCAGTCACTCCGGGTGACTGCCGCTCGTAAATTTCAGATACCAGAAACCGTCAGCCATTCCCTATTCCTGCCAGCCATGCTGGTCACGCACGGCGATCATTGCGCCGAGAATGTCGTTCCAGGTTTGTGGGTTGGTCATCACGCTGTTCGGGAACATACATCCATCCCAGCAGATATGGCGAGCCGCCTTGGTGAGTTCACCATCTTCATTGCGCAGCCAGAAGCCAGCGTGATGAGGAATGTTCAGCTTCCCATTGGGATCGGTTGCCTGGCAGTGCCGGCCGGTTTTGTCGTGTGAGCCGGTGCCGTGCACGGTGGCGTCATTCTGGGCGACATGGAAGTCGAACGTCCAGGGACGAAGCGCGGCGGTCAGTTTCTTCAGTGCGTTGTCGAGGACTTCGCCGTCTTCCCAGTCGTAGCCCTTTGGAAGGATTGCATCTTCGGCGGCATTGTAGCCAAGCGTGTACAACAGAGTATGGGCCATATCGGCCTGGAAACCTACGGTCTCCGGCTTTCCTACTCTCTCGAGGAGGTCGACCATGTTCTTCCAGCTATGCATCCCACCCCAGCAGATTTCACCCTCGGCGGCGAGGCGTTCACCGTGATCTTCAGCGATCGCAGCGGCCTGGCGGAAGGTTTCGGCGATCTTGTCCTGGCCGTTCGGATCTTTTGCCCATGAGCCGGGATCGACGGATGAGTCGATGCGAACGACTCCGCCAGTGCGCACTCCCATTTTTTTGAGCCGCTGAGCGATACTGCAGCCTTTCTTCACCTGTTCGAGAAACTTCGTTCGTCCTTCGCCTTCGTCCATGGCGGAACCACCGCCAGTCGGCCCCCAAACAGGTGCAACCACCGAGCCCAGGGCTAGATTACGAGAGGCGGCCTTTTCACCGAGAATCTTTAATTCATCATCGTCCGCATCAATGCTCACATGCGGGTCGAACAGGAACAGGTCAAAACCATCAAATTTTACGCCACCGACTTCCGCGTTCGCTGTGAAATCAAGCATGTCATCAAGACTGATTGGCGGATTTTCACTGCCCGCTTCTTTGCCTACCAGACCAGGCCATGCTGCGTTGTGAAGTTTCGGATAATTGTTCTTGTGCTCGCCCATGAGAGCTCCTTTCTTTTCAAGACCTGGAATGTTATGAATACTCAGGCGGATGATAGACGCTGAGCCCGGTTGGGAAAAGCGAGATCCCGAACAACCTTTTGAGTTGAGACACGATGCGCGAGCACAAACGCAGGTTTATCTGGTTCTGCAGCACTGAGTATGTTGCCGAACATCCTGACTCGTTGGAAAAGTTGCGGGATGAGATTGGGCTGACGACGATCATGCCGGAAAGCCACATTTGCCACACCTCCGGGTTTCGCGCATCAGATGAGATTGCCGCCCGTGGGCCCTTTGAAGACTGGCGTTCAAGGGCGCATCTATCACCAAAAATCAATGAGGGCATCTACCCCGCAGTGGCCGGCACTGTGGGTGGTTTTGACGACGCGCCGCTGCTGAAAGTGATCGATGCGGCCCGGAATGCGGAGCTCGAAATCTGGGGCCATATCGGTCTCTGGAGTTACGGGGGCGAGGTGTTTCCCGAATATGCAATGAAGGATGTTGAGGGCAATGCTCTCGATATGCGCTACCACAAGTGGGGCATCGGGCTGTGTCCCAGTAACCGGGTGGTGAACGATTGGACCCGCGAATGCCTGGTTGATGTCATCGGTCGCTACGACATTGACGGATTCGATGTCGACCATGCGCGCTTTCCGGCACCGGCGAATATTTCGAGTCTGTTCGGCTGCGCATGTGAGAGCTGCGCGGAAGCGGCGACCCGGCTGGGTTTCGAATTCAAAAAGATGAGGGAAGGGATGCTGAACCTGAAAAACCGATTGAAAACGGTTCAGCCGGCGGCCGTCGAAAAAGCCTTTGAGACTGGGCTGGCGTGGGAGCACCTGGAGTCCGGAAGTAACGGTCAGTTTCGCAATTGGCTGAGTTTCAGAGCGACCTTGCTGGCGGATTGGATGAGGGAATTCCGTGACGCGGTTCAGGCTGCCGCAGGTGAGGACAAGGTATTTGGCAGCGACGTCTGGCCACCGTCCGTTGCCTTGCTCGGCGGGCACGATTATGCACTCTGGGAACAGGGGGCAGATTATCTGACCGGCGGCAGCTCGGCCGGCGGGGTCGTCGGCTGGGCGACCACCGTGACGAATCTGGCAGGCGAGTGGGCCTCGTTTCTGTGTAAACAAGTCAGCGGACTTGAAGAGCAGACCGCGCTCCGTCTGGTTTTTCAGATGTTTGATTATGAAAAATTTGAGCTGCCGGATTCGAAGGACGGGATTCAAAAGGGCCCACTTCCCCTAGAAAGGATGTACGAATTCGAAGTGGAGAAACTCAAAAACTCATCAAGTGGAAACCTGCCGCTTTATCCGCCGATCTCGGCATCAGGTGATGCGGTGCGCACACGAAAACTCTGTGAGGCCGTCGCGAAGAATGGTTGCGATGGCGCACTCTTCACACTCGATCCGGAAAACGCGGAAACACTGAAGGTGATTCGAGAGGTCTTTGGAAAGTGAATCGAATTTCGAATTACCGGCTGGAGCTTCCCGGGTCGCCAGCATCTCCCCGGCTTTGGCGACCGAAGGTCGCGAGAGAACACTTCCGTCCGATACAAACTTACTTGCTACTCAATTGACTCATTACTTTCTCACCTCATCAAATGTCACGTCCCAACATCCTTTTCATATGTACCGACCAGCAGAGCTCGCACATGATGAGCTGCACTGGCCACCCTCATGTAAACACTCCGGCTATGGACAGCCTTGCAGCGCGGGGAGTGCGTTTCAATCGTGCTTACTGCACCAATCCCGTCTGCTCGCCGTCACGCTTCTCTTTGATTACCGGAAGGTATCCCAGCGAGATCGGACAGCGTGAGAACGGAGTTCCACATCTTGAAGCGTTGCCGGATCACATTCTGAGCCACAGCCTCGGTTGGCTGATGCGCGAAGCGGGGTACGAGACGGTCTATGGGGGTAAAGAGCACCTGCCAAAATCAAAGGCTGTGGATCACGGTTTCGATTACATCTGCCGTGATGAAAGGATGGGCTTAGCCCAAGCTTGTGCAGACTATCTGAGACAGGATCACGACAAACCCTTTTTGATGATGGCCCACTTTATAAATCCTCATGACATCTGTTACATGGCCATTCGAGCGTTTGCGGAGACGGAGCAGGAAAAGCGCTTGACGAATCGAGGAAAGCAAGAACTGGAGGCCCTCGATAATGCCCTTAAATTGCCCAACGGCATAAGTGAAGAGGAGTTCTTTGAAAAGTGCTGTCCCCCGCTGCCACACAACTTTGAACCACAGGAAGACGAGCCCGATGCCATTCGAACCTTCCTTGCCCAACGGCCGTTCAAGCAGAAGGCTCGTGAGCAATGGACTGAGAAGGACTGGCGGATGCACCGCTGGGCCTATCGAAACCTGACCGAAATGGTCGATACCGAAATCGGCGTTGTTCTTGACGCCCTCAAAGAGACGGGCCTGGAAGATAACACGGTCGTCGTCTTCACCAGCGACCATGGGGACCACGACGGCTCCCACCGAATGGAGCATAAAACGGCGCCTTACGAAGAGGCCGCTCGTATTCCCCTGATCGTAGCCCGGCCTGGGTTCACCCCGGCCGGAACGGTAAACTCCACCCATCTCATTTCGAATGGCCTGGACTTTGTCCCTACTTGTTGCGATTACGCAGGGATTGACCCGCCGGCAGATTTGCCGGGACGCAGCTTCAGGCAGCTTGCTGAGGGAACTGAGCCAGACGATTGGCGAGAGTCACTCTTAATTGAGAGCGAAATTGGACGGGCAGTCGTCACGCAGACCCACAAGTACATTCTCTACGATATGGGCGAGAGTCGTGAGCAGTTGATGGACTTGATCGCCGACCCGTATGAAACCAGGAATGCAGCGAAGGACGAAGAGAATCGTAAGGTGCTTGAAGCGCATCGTAAATTGCTTCAGTAGCGGTCTGTTCAAGAAGTCCTTTAAAATCCTTGCCTGTATCACTCAAGAGACATGACCGAAACTGATCTTGGACAGAGAATGAACGAAGACGGCGATTCCGTTATAGATGGAGATGCAGACGAACCCCTCATCAGGCTCGGGCGCGGAAGCGTACTGCTGATCCTGGTAGCGGTATTCATCATTTCCGGCTGCGGCATCATCTATGAATTACTGATCGGCAGTATCTCCTCCTACTTCATCGGGAACAGCGTCAAGCAATACTCCTTGACGATTGGTTTTTTTCTATTCGCTATGGGTATCGGGTCCTGGTTGTCGAGGATGATCCGTCAGAAACTGCTTCAAAGATTCGTTGCTCTTGAAATTTGGCTGGGCTTCTTCGGTGGCATGACCGTGCCATTCCTGTATGTGGCCTATACGTACACGAATATGTACCAGTATTTCATGCTGATTCAGGTGATGATCCTGGGCACGTTCATCGGACTGGAAATTCCACTGCTCACGCGGTTGCTGCGTGCGAAGGGCACACTGCGTGTCTTGCTTTCCAACGTCTTTGCAATGGATTACCTCGGCGCTCTGGCGGCCGCGCTGCTGTTTCCGTTCCTGCTCTTCCCGATGTTAGGCTCGATGTATAGCTCGCTGTTGACCGGGGCGGTAAATGTTGCGGTGGGCATTGTCGTACTGCAGCTCGTCAGCCATAACCTGAAGAAGGAAGAGCTGGTCAGTCTAATGCTGCAGATAGGGTTCGTTTGCGCTGCGCTGTTCCTGATGGCATCAAAATCCGATCATCTGCTGGAGCAGTGGGAGGACGCCTTGTACCAGGGCCAGATCGTACATAACGAAGAATCGCAATATCAGAAAATCGTCCTCACAAGATGGCATGGCGGGACCTGGCTCTACCTCAATGAGCATCTCCAGTTTTCGTCGCTGGACGAGCACCGCTACCACGAGGCGCTCGTGCATCCGGCCATGTCATTGGCGAGTAACCATGAGCGTGTGCTGGTCATCGGCGGGGGCGATGGACTGGCAGCTCGTGAGATCCTGAAGTATCCCGGCGTCAGGCATGTCGACCTCGTCGACATCGACCCGGCCATGACCCGGTTAGGCACCCGTAACATTTTTCTCACCGATCTGAATAACAATTCGCTCAGCCGGCAACAGGTCAAAGTGATCAACGAAGACGCATTCATCTACCTCCAAAGACCGCACCAGAAATATGGAGTTATCATTATCGATCTGCCCGACCCGAGGGAGGAAGGTCTTGGCAAACTTTACTCGGTAGAGATCTACAGGCTCTGTCGCAGGCATCTGTCGCCGGGTGGCCTGATGGTCTGCCAATCCACCAGCCCGTTTTTTGCCCGGAAGGCTTATTGGTGTATCGGGGCGACTATCAGGGCTGCCGGTTTTCAGGTGCATTCCTACAATGCATATGTGCCTTCATTTGGTCTGTGGGGATTTCACCTGGGAGTTCCCGTCTCAGAGGAAACCACGGGCCGCAGCATAACCAAGGTGGCATTCGATCCCAGGCATATCGAGCTCAAAGTCAAAACCCGGTTTCTCTACAAGGAACTCTTTCAGCAGATGTTCCAATTTGATGGTGATACGGACGAGGTTGAGGTAGAACCCAACACCCTTGACAGGCCAAAGCTGGCTGGTTACTACAGAGAAGGTTATGACAATTGGTAAAGATGGTTGGGGCCAAGTGCGGTAGCTCCGCAGCCGCCTTGTGAAAAATGAGGCTGGGCCCGACCATAAGGGCGATAACTGAAACTCGATTACAGGAGCAGATATGCCATTCGGATGGCTCTTCGGTAGAAAAAAGAAGCGCAAGGGTATGGGCCAGCCCCCCAATCGGGAATATACGCTCCAGACCATGGCAGTCGGTTACCTGGTCGATTACGACATGGAGACTTGGCAGGTCGTTGAATACTCCGTTTACGATTATGAGGGCGGATATAGGACCGAGGAGTGGGTGCTGCGATCATCCAGCGACGCCATTCGCTTTCTCGAACGCTCCGTCGAATACACCAAGAATTACTGGACCCTCACCGAAACTCTGAGCTTCGATATTATTGAGGAAGACGCCATCGCCATCCTGCTCAGCGATGATCAGGAGTTGAACGAACTGACCGTGGATGGCGCACGATTCGTGTTCACCGAAAGTGGCAACGGTCGAGCACGAGTAAATGGAGAGGGAACAGGCAGGCATTTTGTTGCGCATAACTTTGAAGGCCCGGAGGGAACAGTTCTTTTCATCATGCAATGGGGGGATCGAGATTTCGACCTTGTGGGCGGCGAGTATGTCGAGGAGTATCAATTCACCAATATATTGCCGGGAAGGCTGACGGAGAACGGGTCATAATGTTTCGCCAATCTCCTAATACGGGAACGCGGACACCTTTTTTGAAAGGGGACAGTTGAATGCGCTGCCCACAATGCGGCCAGATAAATCCAATCTCGATCACTCGCTGTGACTGCGGTTACGATCTTCAGTCGCGTCCGGGAGCGAGGATGCATGACAGCTTCCTCAGCCGCCACGAAAGTAACATCGGCTGCCTCACTTTCATCACCGTCTGCGTGCTCTGCATGTGGGTTGCCGGATGCTTTATTCCGAATAAAGAGCCCGTCCGCATCATGCAGAAGGAGCTCGACCAGTTCCCTGGGTATTCGATCATTTGCGAAGACGTGGAGGATGGCTGGTTTAGAAATTACATCTATTTGAAGGGCACATTCCGCACCCTGGAATCTGCGAATGATACCCTCGCCGAAGAGGAGGCGAAGGAAGATGGGGGCCCTGAAAAGGAACTGGAAAACGCCGAGCCTATCCTCGAAGAAATCAAGAGGAAATATCAGGTCAGGGATGGGATGGTTCGCCGCTACGAACCATACGTCGGAATGGTGGTGGCCAGTAAGATGAAGAAGGGTGGCCAGATCGAAGTTACCGGACTAGATCGGGCCAGCCCACCTTACTACCATTACGTAGGCCACCGCAGGTACGGCTACTGGATAGGCCCTCGCTGGCATTTTTATCCCTCGTACAGCAGCAGGTTCGGTTATTACGGTGGAGCGGGCGTCATGATCACCAGGCCGATGTACAGTTCGTACAGATCCTCTTACTCCACTCGCCAGCCCTACTTCGGAGGCACGACCGGTGGACGGCCCATGTATGGCTCAAGTGGCAGTGTAACTGCCAAAGCTAATCCCGGGTTTGTAAGCCGCTATCAGTCAAAAACGGGCTCCTCATATTCCAGGCCGGGAGCCAGCAGCTACAAGAGTTCGAGTGCTCCACGTCCTTCGACCTCAAAATCGTCATTCGGTTCGAGATCCTCGTCTTCGGGGACCTCTTCAACCAGGAGTTCCGGTTTCTTTTCGGGGTTCTCTTCCGGCAGTCGCTCAAGTTCGAGCCGCGGCGGGTTCTCGGGTTTTGGCGGGAAATAGCTTTTCGTGTGGGCAGAGTGCCCGCAATCAAACCTTTCATGAGGTTTCAGATGAAGTCCAAGCATGTCACATTTTTCACAGGTGTAGCAGTTCTATTGTTTCAGACTGCCGTATTCGGAGAGGCCGAACTTGAAATGAAAACAGGGGGCGGATTCAGCGCCTACCTTACTTCCCTAGCCCACTCTGTCTTCTATATCACCGAGGCGTTCGTTCTCTTCTACCTGGCGAAAGTCGCATACGCCAAGCTCTACCGAAAGGTGGACCTCAATGCCGAACTGTTCACCAGGGACAACTTGGCCGCAGCCGTCTCGACTTGCGGCTACTACTTTGGAATCCTCCTCGCCCTGGGCGGCGTCATTACAGGCCCTTCGAACGGCCTGAGCCAGGATATCGCCTCCATTGGCCTGTATGGCCTTTTGTCGATCGCGCTCATGCTCGTGGCAAGCATCATGTGCGAGCATATTCTGCTGCCGCAGTTCAATAACACCAAGGAAGTGATTGAAGATCGCAACCTCGGCACCGCGTTCGTCGAGGCCGGAGTTTACACGGCAAACGGCCTCATCCTGTTCCGCACCGGCCAGGGAAGCACCGGCGCCGAAAGCAGCCAGTGGGAGCAGGTCTTTGTAACGGTAGTCTTTTGGATCCTTGCCCAGATCGCACTGATTATCGCCGGTCGAATTTACGATAAAATAACTCCTCACAAGATTCACGATGAGATAGAACGGGATAACGCGGCCGTCGGACTCGCTTATGGCGGCGCCCTGGTCGGCATGGGCAATATCGTAAGCGCGGCGGTCTCGGGTGATTTTTATCCCAACGAACCCGGCGCGTGGAGCGCAGCGATTTCTACATTCGCGATCGACACCATCTTCGGCATGATCATGCTGATCATCATTCACCGCGTGACAGATATCGTTCTCGCTCCGAATGTATCGCTGGCCGCCGAGCAGACCCAGGAGAAGCCAAGCGTGGGTGCGGGCCTTCTGGAAGCGTTCGGATACATCGGCGCCTCCATGCTGGTGGTCTGGTCCCTGTAGGCGTCGAACAGGTGGATTGGGATTCGCTCCTCCTGTCTGTAAGGGATTATTTGCCCGCGAAGATTCGCCTCAAACCATGAAGCGTGACACCGTAGCCCAGGCCTCCAGGCCGGAGGCATGGTCCCTACCCACATTCCAGATCGTTCTTTATGCCAAAGGCATTACATCCTAAGGCGGCCTTCGGCCGCAGAAACCGAGTACCACGGATGTAAAGGGCCACGGATATCGGAATCAAAACATCTGCGGTCTCTTCATCCGTGGCCCTCTTCATCCGTGGCCCTCTTCATCCGTGGCCCTCTTCATCCGTGGCCCTCTTCATCCGTGGCCAAAAAGATCTCCGCACCACGCTGAGAAGTAACAACTTCTGACTCTGTAGCCCCGGAGTTACGAGGCTTCGCGAGCTACCCTGGGTTTGGAGACAAGGGCCAGTTCATCCCTTACACGGCGCCACTCACGAGGGCCAAGGCGCCGAGACCATAAAAGGTGTATTCCGAATCGCGGCCTTCATCCCAGATGCCGCCCCGGAAGCCGCCTGTTCCGACTTCGCAGCGTTCGACGTAGTCACGTAGTGCATCGAGGTCGAGCTCATCATCGAAACCAAGATCGGTCAAGGTGAGGAGACCGGTAAATGTGGATAACACATCCGCGGCGGGGATTCGGCCGTTAGCCTTTAGTCCGCCTTCCGAGTTTTGCATGCCGACAAGGAACCCCACGGCCGACGAGATCATTTCTTCCTCCACTTCGCCCAGCAGAACCAGTAAGGCCAAGGCCGCGGCAGTTGGGTTCGTGCCGCCTTTGCGTGCCGGTTTTACTTCAACAAATCCGCCGTCCTCGCGCTGACGTTCGAGGATGAACTCAGCGAGTCGCCCCTTCTCTGGAAGTTCACGTTCAATCATCTCGTAACACAATGCCACGAGAAAAGAGTGATATGTGCTTCCGCTCGCACTCTCGATGGCACGGGCGTAACCGCCATCGTCCTTACGATACTTTTCCAGCTCTGCAGCTACCCGATCTGGAAACGCTTCTCCCGCCTCTTCGACAAGTTTCGGCCCGCCCGCCCCCCTCACCACCATCGAGGCATAGAGTAAGGAAAGAAAATCAATAATCGTGGCCTGGCGATGCAGGCAGCTGCGCAGGTACGCGCCCGACCGAAGCACCAGTGACTCCTTTACGCAGCCGAGGCATTCCAGTCCGCGGAGTGCAAAACCGGTGTAGTACAGGTCGGAGCCACCATCACGGTCTGGAAAACCGCCGTCCTCGCATTGAAGGTTATGCAGATACCTGCCGTGTCTGTTCCGAAAATTTTCAGGGAACTCGGCCAGGGCGGCGGCAAGCCGCTGATTCAAGTGCAAAAGATACGACATCAGTCTTTGCCTTGTTGGCTTCCGCAATCCATCACAAGTGGCGTAAAGAGGGCGCGAATCTCGTCCGGAATGGGCACGGATTTCAGGGTGTCGCCAGGGCCGCGTTTGCAGCAGATGGTTACAAACCGGCCAGTGGCGATTGGCTCAGTGTCCCTGACAAATGTGAAGACGTGCGTCAGAGTTTTTTCACTCATTTTTTCTATCACCATGTGCACTTCGAGTTCGTCTTCAAACCGTGCCGGCTTTTTGTAATCACACTGCGCACTCAGCCGGGGCCATCCCAGAAGTTCGCCTTCGCGCTCTTCATGCACGCTCATGCCGTGTGACCGGAAAAAGGCGTGTTCGGCCTCCTCCATCCATTTCATGAAGTTTGCAAAGTGGGCAATACCGGCCATATCGGTCTCGGCAAATTGAACCCGGCGTGGATAAACAAAGTCGGTTGGCATTCTCAGATGGCAGTCTGGGCCGGCGCGCGTTCGTGCTGCAAATAGTGGGGACACCGGAATCCTAGCTTGCCGAATGTTACCTGCCATTGGTAGAAGAGCACTTTACAACCCCTCGGGCATGACTTGTGGAAACCATCCTTAACTTAAGTTACTCAGATAATCACGAGCGAAACGTTGTTGATCTTTTCCTTCCGGATCAACCCAACGGCTGCGGCCTGTTCTGTATTCACGGAGGCGGTTGGAGCGGTGGCAGCAAGGAACAGTGGCGGTCAGTTGCGCAACATTTCTGTGAACTGGGATTCTGCACGGCATCCACGAATTACCGCCTTTCCGGGCAAGCGCATCATCCTGCGCAGATGGATGATGTTCGGCAGGCGTACTCCTTCTTTCAGGCTGAGCTGAAGTCACGAAACCTGGAGGTGGACAAAGTCGCGGCCATGGGTTCGTCCGCTGGTGGACACCTTGCAGCCATGCTGGGAACGGACCGCGAGAACGCGCCGCAGGCTGTTGTCTGCTATTGCCCGGTAACCTCCATCTGTGAAGACTTACTGCAAATCGGGACGCTGAAGGATTGCTACCTGCAATTCATGGGCAAGCCGGAGGAGGACGCGGCCAGCGAATATAAGGAAGCATCTCCAGTGCTTCGAATTCAGGGAGGCGAACCGCCGTTCCTCTTCATTCATGGAGACGCGGATGAAACTGTGCCGCTCGTTCAGTCCACGGAAATGGCTGCGCGACTAATAAACGCAGGCGGCCATTCCGAAGTCGAAGTGCTGCCGGGCGTGGGACACGGTTTCGGATACGGCGTGGTAAGTGATTCTCAAAAGATGTCGGTCGCCCGGATGGAGGGGTTTCTGAGGGAGCAGTTTGGGTTGTAGGCGCCTTCGAATCTCCAGTTTCAATATTCTGATCAAACTAAGGACCTTTAAAGTGAAGAGATACATGAAAGCGTTATCAAAGTGTGTCGGTGGATTAGCCCTCTTCGTTGCCGGCTGTGTTAGCGTTTCGGCAGAACGTTCGGGCCGAGATGAGCTGGTTGTCGCATCGGCCGGTATGACTTCAGCCGTCGTTGTTGTTTCACCTGATGCAGGGAGTTACGAGAAACAGGCGGCAGATGAACTGGCACGATGCATCGGCCTGATGTGTGGGGCCACCCCAGGCATTGCAAATACGGTCGAGACTATTGCAGTCGCGTTAGCCGGCGAGGCGCCGGTGCTTGTGATTGGTCAGGAGGCGCTGAAGGCGCAACCGAATCTTGACGAGGCATTGAGGCGCGTCTTGAAAAAGAAGCCGCAGTTGCGCAATGACGGGATCGTTCTCCGCCGCGAGGGCAACCGGGTCTATCTGGTCGGCAACAACGATATGAGCCATTACTTCGCGGCTGTCGAACTGCTCCGAATCTGGGGATGCCGCTGGTATATCCCGACCGAATTAGGCGAGTGCATTCCGGAGGCCAAAGCCCTGAAGGTGGGCAATCTCGATTACGCCTTTTCATCGCCCTTTGAAATTCGCAGCTACTGGATTTCATGGGTTGGCGATACCACCGGCGCCGCAGATTTTCAGCGGCGAAACATGATGACCGGCCGCGTAGCGATGCCGCCGACCGGACACGCCTTGGGCCAATACACTAAAGGGCTCGGCACGGGCACATTCAATTTCCCGATCACTGATCCCAAGACCGCCGAACAAGTCGCCAGCAAAGTCGAGAAAATGTATGCGGAAGGAAAGTCATTCTCAGTCGGTATGGAAGACGGTTCCTATGATTCGGATTACCCACCCGACCAGAAGCTGATGAAGCTGCAATGGGACAAATATTTCATGCGCTGGTCGGTCACCGATCCGATGCTCGAGCTTTACAACAACGTCGCCAAAATCCTTCAGGAGAAACATCCAAACAGCGGAGGGAAAATGGGTTTCCTCGTCTACGCAAACATGACTATTCCACCAGTTCGCGAGATGAAGGCGGAACGTTCACTTTTCGGTGAATTGGCCCCTATCGACATCGATCCCATCCACGGCATGGACGACCCGCAGTCGCCACCGCGGCAGGAGTACCGAGACATGCTCCACGCCTGGGCAAAGATTATGGGCGGCCGCCTGGCGATTTACGATTACGACCAGGGAATGCTCGTCTGGCGAGACCTTCCAAATCCGTCGCACATGTCCTTCCGGCAGGATGTAAAGCATTACCGCGATACTGGAATTCTTGGCGTCAACACTGAGAGCCGTAATGCCATCGCGACCACGTTCCTCAATCTCCATATTCGCGGCCGCCTGATGTGGAATCCTGACGAAGATGTGGATGCCCTTCTGGCCGAGTTTTATCCCAAATTTTACGGTCCCGCGGCTGAGCCGATGCGCACCTACTGGACGGCTATCTATGACGCATGGGAAAATACAATCTGTACCGAACACGAATACTTTGTAGCGCCTGCCATTTACACCCCGGAGGTAATGTCCATCCTGAAAACGAGCATTGAAAAAGCAGAAAAGGTCATGGAAGGCATAAAGACGAAGGGCGACAAGATGTCCCGTAATGAACAGCTTTACGTGAAACGCATGACCTTCACTCGGTACAGTTATGATGTCACAGCGGGATACATGTCCATGGTGAGCGCGGCTGCCACCGATTGTGACTATGCCAGGGCCGTCCCGTTCGGTGAAAAGGCGATCGCCGTGCGGGAGAATCTGACGGACATGAGCGGCACCTTCACCACTTATCGCAATTACAAAGTCGAACACAACGGGTACGCCTGGTTTCCAGGCGAGATCCGACAGTATCGGGAACTGATTCCTTTTGTGGATGGAACAAAAGGCAAGCTCATCACCAAACTGCCCCTCGAATGGGCCTTCCGGCGTGATAAAGACAATAAGGGAGTTGAGAGGAATTACGCTGCCGCAGCTATTGACCTGACCTATTGGAATGCGAACAAGGCAACGCTCACCCTCGACAGTCTCAAGGATTACCCCGATCAGTGGGAGACGCTGCGCACGGACATCTATGCCCAGGCCCTCGGTATCCGGCATCCGGATCGGCAGAGCTTTATCGGTCACATGTGGTATCGCACGGATGTGGAACTGACCGCGGATCAAGTCAAGGGCGCAACCCACCTTCGTTTCCCCGGCCTGTTCAATGAATGCTGGCTCTACATCGACGGCAAGGAAGTTGCCTACCGCAAGCAGGGAAAACTCTGGTGGCTGAACGATTACCGCTTCGAGTGGGATGTCGACCTGACCGGTAAACTGAAAGCCGGGAAGAACACCATCGCCCTCCGCTGCAATTGTGAGCACCATCTCGGAGGGATGTTCAGGAGGCCGTTTCTATATGAGGCGAAGTAATACGTAATTCGTAAGTTGGCTGCGTATTACGTCATTACTCATTACTCATTACTCATTATGCCCACTGATATCCGACTCAGCAGATTCAAACCGCAGCCGATCATCCTCTCCTTCGATGATTTTGACGAAGGGGTAAACGGATGGGCAGAGCTGTGCGGCAACCACAACGGAGACCTGGACCAGGTTCGCCAGGTTTTCAAAGACATGCGGCCGCCACAGCTCAGCAATTGCACCTTCTTTGACATCGGCACGCACGGCGCGATGCACGGCAACTACGCGCTCAAGCTGGCGACCCGACCAAAGCGTTTTCATCAGGCCGTCGGAATCAAGAGACTAACGGCCCGTTCGAACGGGCTCGTGCAGATGGAGGCCTATTTCAGCTACAAGGCCGAACAGTCACTGAACCCGCAAGAGAACTGGGACGGAAATGCCCATCCATCGGAAAAGGATTTTGGATCGTTCACCATCTGGAACGATATCTGCCTCGGCAGTGAGCCGGGCGACCGGTACATGTGTGCGCTCCGATATCAGAATACAGACTTGGAAGGTAATCTTGTCCAGAACTGGAGCTATAAGACCGGCCTCCACCCCACGACAAAGATGATGCTCGGGGGAATCGAAAGCGAGGGCAACGATGTTCACGTTGCGTCTTCCACTGACTGGCGTCTCATGGACGGCGGCTACCAGCCTCTCTGTTTCAACGAAGTGCCCACCAAAGTGAACTGGCACTACCTGCGCTGGACGTTCGACCTCGCCGAGCATCGCAACGTCGAATTGCAAGTGAACGACAAGATCATGGATGTCTCTGAAGTGCCTGTGCTGCATTATCCGGACGCATATACCAGCATTCCCCGACTTTTGAATTTTTGCTTTGACGTGCGCACGCACGCGGATGTGCGTAATTTCCTGTTCCTTGATTCCGTTGTGATCTCGATGACGGAGTAAGCGTTCCCATCGTCGCCACAATCTGAATCCGTCTGTGGTCCCCTCAGGACAAAGTACCTAATCATCAAAAATGCTTCGCCGTTCCCACACCGCTGTCCTTGAGAAAAACGCCACCTTTACCGAATCCTTCTGTACCGAGCCCTACGAGGTGGCATGGGCAGGTGAGGGGCGTTGGTTCCTTCGCATTCTGGAATTCGAAGGCGAAGACTCTGCCCTGGATGCTTCGGTTCAAGTCTCTCCTGACGGCCTCCACTGGTGTGAAGAAGGCTCAGATTTCGTCACAATGAGCGAACCAGGTCTGTACTCGATATCGGTCAAAGAATTCGGTCATTGGCTGCGAATGTCCTGCCAATTGAAAGGTTCGCACCCCAAGATCAAAGTAATGATCTACCTCGCACTGAAGGAATAGAAAAAAATGGAATCCAAAGATTTTTTTAAGGAGAACGGCTACTACATTTCTCGCGAACTCTTTTCTAAAGATGAAGTGGCTGAAATTCGAGAGCATTTCATGGAAATGAGAAAGGAAGGCCCAAAGCCCGGCGACATGGGAGGTGACGCGGCCAAAGGCGACAAAGATCCGCTCAATCTATTCCCACGATTCATCAATATGCATAAGTGGGACAAGAAAACTGACCGTTGGCGAAGTGATCCCAGACTTACGAAAACCGCCGCCGACCTTGTCAGTGATCAGGTCAAGCTCTGCCAGACTATGCTGTATTTCAAACCCCCTGGAGCGAGAGGACAGGGCCTGCATCAGGACAATCAATACATCCGGCAGTTTCCCATTATTGCCGCGTGGATTGCCCTCGACCGCTGTGATGCTTCCAACGGCCAGATGGTGGTCGTACCGGGTTCAAATAAGTTGGGCATCCTCCAAACAGAGAAAGCAGCGCCGGAACGCTCCTTCACCGGCGGCCAGACCAAGATGCCCGAAGGCGCCAATGAGGTGGGCCTGGAAATGGAAGAGGGCGACGTGCTCTTCTTTGGTGGCTTCACCATCCACGGCTCGTATCCAAATGAGACCAAAGATCGATTCAGGCGCGCCTTCATCGTGCATTACTTTGCGGAGAACACCGAAACGCTCAAAGAAGATCCGCTAACATCGATGTCCGGTGTGAAACCTGAAAAACCATAACTGACACTGGCAGATTCTGACTACCCTCGAGCTCGAACATCATGCTGACACCTGACCAGATCGATTACTATCACCAGAACGGCTATGTCACTCCTGACTATCGGGTACCGAATGAAATCCTTGATGACATACGATTCACCCATGATCGATTCATCGAAAAATATCCGCAGTTCGTCGATTACTGCCCGGCCTCACTTGCTTACGACACCGCCTTTCTGAACTTCGCCCGAATTCCTGAAATCCTCGATATGGTTGCCCAACTCATCGGGGACGACATCGCACTCTGGAATTCAAGTTTCTTCGCGAAGCCTGCGAAGGTCGGAACCAAGACGCCCTGGCATCAGGACGGCGAATACTGGCCCATCCGGCCGCTCGCTACCTGCACGGTCTGGATTGCCGTAGATGCCTCGAAACCGGAGAACGGTTGCTTGCGCGTCATCCCCGGCTCACACCAATCGAAACGGCTGGCAGAACATCAAGAGAATACCGCCCCGGGTCTGGCCTTGTCGCTGGAGCTCAAGAAATCAGAGTTCAATGAGAACGATGCCCACGACATCATCCTCGAACCCGGTCAGATATCTCTTCATGACGTGTTTCTGTTTCATGGATCCGAGGCCAATCATTCTGAAAACTCCCGCAGAGGCATGACCCTTCGTTACATGCCCACCACGTCGGTCTACGATCGTGAGATTGGTAAGGCGCGCGGCGAAGGCCGACTGAACATGGGGGAGCGAACTCTCTACCTGGTAAGAGGCAAGGATGCATCCGGCAAGAACGATTTCAGGGTTCGGTATTAATCTGCCTGATGTTTTACAGCTCATTCGCATGAATTTCATTCGGAATGCTGAAACTCATTCATCCGAATTTCTCTGCCCGTCTCACCGGACCTCTCCACTGCCTCGCAGATGGAAATCACTTCGCGCCCGTAGTTGCCGGAGGTCAGCGTCTCCCCATCCGTTTCGATGGCCTGAACAAAGTCCTTCCACATTTCGATATGCGGTCGTCTCTGGGCAAGTTCGATCAGACCTGATTCACTGCCGTTGCAGAGTGAGAGGGTGTTGGATTCCAGATGGATGCTCCCCTTGCTGCCGGTAAGAAGGGATTCGAATCGTTCGACACCGTTTCGATAGCCTATGTGCAGGATGTTGGCATAGAGGCCGTTTTCAAATTCCACAATGGCGATGCCGCTGTCTGCCGCAGAGTACGAGAAAATTTCGTTGGAGACTTTCCCTTTCACCGAAACCACGTGGCTGCCGACCAGCCTGAGTAGCCGATCCACCTGGTGCGGTGCATTCATCCACCACATGCCGCCTCCGCATTCTTTTGCAAGAAACCAGGGAGGACGCTCCCCAATATGGAACGGCTTGATCCAGGTCTCAGCGCACATCACGAGATGGCCTATTTCTCCCGCCTCGATACGTCGCCTGGCTTCTATGATCTGGGAGGAATAACTGTGATGATGACCTACCGTGACTTTGACGCCTGCTCTGGATGCGGCATCGATGATCTGGTCGCATTCTTTCACATTCAGCGCCATCGGCTTTTCAATCAACAGATGCTTCCCAGCCTCGATGGCCTGGAGAGACACTGGAAGATGAAGATGGTGCGGCAGGCAAATGGCTGCGCAGTGGACGTCTTTCCTGCCCAGTATTTCTTCGATGCTGTCAAAAATGTCGCAATCGAACCTTTCCTTCAGCTCTGGATGTTTTTCTCTGTTTAGTTCAGCGATTCCTATTAAATTCAGTTCTGGCATTTCGTTCGCGGCGCTTGCATGGGCGCCAACGATTCTTCCTCCGCCTAGAACAGCGACACCATATTTCATTGAAGATCCTCAAGGTAAAAAGAGGGCGAATCCTAGCGTAATCTGCGATGCCGACCAAGGCGAAGATTCAGTTAATGTTCCTCGTATTGCTTCAACCCTTACTTGAAATCTTCAGGATTGAAGTTTTATACAATCTCTTTCAGATAAAGATTCCAAAACTCAGAGAGCGAACAATGCCAGCTACCATTGAATGGGCAGGAGGGATTGGTGGTCATGTCCGGATGATAGACCAGACTAAACTGCCAACTGAACTGGAGATTATTGACTGCAAGACAATCGAGGAAATTTGGGACGCCATCAAACAGCTTAAAGTTCGCGGCGCTCCCGCTATTGGCATTGCTGCAGGGATGGGAGTGGTCGTAGGTATCAAAGATTCAGCGGCACAGGATTTCGAATCTTTCGAGAAGGAGGTGCATCAGGCGAGCGACTATCTGGCCACCTCCCGGCCTACCGCCGTGAATCTGTTCTGGGCGCTAGAACGCATGAAAAGAGTTGCGGCCGCATCTTCAGAGTTGCAGATACCTGAAATCAAAGAGCGGTTGCTGAAGGAGGCCATCGATATCCTTGAAGAGGATAAACGGCTTTGCAGGCGCATCGGCGAGGCGGGTGCGGCATTGCTTGCAGATGGACAGGGCGTTCTTACTCACTGCAATGCGGGTGGGCTGGCGACGGGCGAATACGGCACAGCGCTGGCGGTCATCTTCATGGCTCACGAGCAGGGCAAGAAACTGAAAGTTTACGCCGATGAGACCCGCCCTCTCCTGCAAGGCGCTCGCCTGACATCCTGGGAGCTCATGCAGGCGGGTGTTGATTGTACCCTTATCTGCGACAGCGCGGCCGCGGAGGTGATGAAGGAAGGCCGGGTCCAGGCGGTCGTTGTCGGGGCGGACCGCATTGCGGCAAACGGGGATGTGGCCAACAAGATTGGCACTTACATGCTTTCCATCCTCGCCAAAGAACACGACATTCCTTTCTATGTGGCCGCGCCGCATTCCACCTTTGACCTGAACATTGCGAGCGGCGATGACATCCCGATCGAAGAGCGCCCTTCTGAAGAAATCACCGAAGGCTTCGGTCGGCGAACTGCCCCGGAGGGTGTCAAGACTTACAGTCCTGCGTTTGATGTGACGCCCGCCAAATACATCAAGGCCATCATTACAGACAGGGGCGTGCTGTATCCGCCTTATGAAGAAAAGATTAGAAGGGTGATTGGCGCTGCTCAGGAATAATGGAAGGGGGATGGGGGGAGGCCACCTTGGCTCCTTCCCAAATCTCTGTTTCCGGGAAATATGCGTGCCAGACAAACCAGTAAGTTGGCACAAGGGGCAGGAGCTTGCCTTTGGCGGACCGTGCGATGAGCAACCGGTTCGGTGCATCCCACTGCACCAGGACCTCCTGACCATCAAGTTTGTCTTGGATCACCCCCCCAGCCCCTGCAAGGGCGGAGACAGGATAGACGCGGGAGAGGCCATCCTGCTTGAAGCCAAGGACGAGCTCCTTGGGCGGAAGTCTATTCTCTTTATCTTCGTGGTCCAGGGGCGAGAAGTGCCTATCACGTTCGTACTCACCCGGGTAGAGAGGCATCAGGTAGCGAGAGGAGTAGATGCCGGTCCGGTATGAATCCGGGGAGAGGGTGTCTGTAGTGGGGTATCGTTTCAGCCAGGCTCTCCAGGTACACTGCACCACTGGAATTCTTTCAAGTTGTTTCCCTTTGCGAGGACCGGCGGTGCATGTGCCGTCAAGGGGATTCCAGAACGACTCGGTCTGTTTGTCGTAAGGCACAAGTGAACCATTCCGCAGGAACCCAGATACGCCGAAAGAATACTTCGCACCGTCAAGATCCGCATAATACGCGGCGGCAAATTCACCGAGCGGGCAAGAGAACAGAACGCAGTCGCGACCTTCAAGCGTAAAGTTTACCACCTGGTGGTAACTGAGAATTTTATGAATGAATGATTTCGGTATGCCCGGCCCTGCGATTCCATAAATTCTGGTATCTCCATCGGCCAGGCGATCGAAAAGTGCCTTACTGCCAGACTTCACCCAGACAGGTTGGGTAATCGCGGGAATGTTATCTTGAGCAGTGCCGAAAACGCCTTTGTAAAAATGCCGGTTCGAAAGTTCCTCCGTGGAAAAAAGGAACATCGAACCCTCCGGCCTGAGATCGACAGGGAGTGGCGGAAGGCTGGGCTGAGCGCGCCACCATTTCTCCCAGGCCGGTCGATTGGTTGCGTAGCCCTGCCCCGTGAGTCGTGAGAGGGAAAGCCCCGCAAAAAAACGGAGGAACGGGTAGTCGCCATCCAGGGTCTTCATCAGAATCGGCCCTGCCCTCAAGTCCCCAAGCCGGCCCAGAGCGAGTGCCGCGGCCTGCCGGACAATGCGCGGCTCATTATCCGTTTCCAGCCTTGCAATGATCGAATCTACAACGCTTCTATCGCGGATCTCTCCCATGGCATGCAGAGCCATAGCGCGGGTGACATGGGCTTCACTTTCCAGGCACTTCAGGAGAAAAGGCAGTGAATGGGGCCCCTGCCGGATGAGCAGCACTTCCGCGTTCATTCGCTGATCCATCGTGCCTTTTCGAAAATACCATTGATGATACACCGTCTGTAATGGTACGAATCCCTGGCTGAACGCCAGAAGTGAACCGAAAAGACTTAAGAGCAGTAGCTCCCGCCTTCGAGAAGAACGCTGCTCCAAACTGAAAAGTGCAGTTCCAGAATAATTTGTGGTCATGTCCATCCTGTCGACGTTGCCAAGCATCCGTTACATTCGGCGAAGTATAGAGTTCAGTCCATTGGCCACAAGACCCAAATTGAATAGCCGGGAGAAAACTCTTTAATCTCCGTCCCCCCAGAGAACACCACGATAAAGGAGGTCAGCCATCAAAGCTTTAAGATCATTTCTCACACTCGCTTTTTTACTATCCCTTACCACTCCGCTCTTTGCGTTATCAGAAAAGGAACAGGATGAGATCCGGGAGTCGCTGAAGGATTTCAACAAGGTCATTACCGAGTGGAACTGCACCGGCCAACTCATGGACCGCAGTCTTAAGCGCAATGAGCAATTCTGGCAGGAGAATGTGAAGTGGAATTGGAAACTGGGCGAAGATGAAGTAGCCGTCACCGCAATATTTGAAAACAGCAAGTTTTTCAAATCCGGCTCAATGACTTACGACCTGGTCAAAAAGCAGTACGTATTCACTGCGATCAATCTTAAGGACCAGAAGGAAGTCTACCGCGGCGAAAAAGTTGAGAACAAATATTTGCTCAAGCAAGAGCGCGGACGTGATTCACTGCAATTCACTTTGCTCCACTACAACCGCTACCTGTGGAACAAGGCCGTCGGCTCACGGAAGGTCTGCGATGTCGGATGCACCCTACCGGGCGGTTTCGCACGAGAAGACACCGGCCCGAAATGCGTCGTCACCCAGGGTCTTGGTACTGGTACTGTCGAACATGAGGGCAAGAAATACTACATCTGCTGCTCCGGCTGCCAGGACGCTTTTAATAAGAATCCGGCCAAGTACGTGGCTGAGTTTAATGCGAAACAAGAGAAATAATTCTGTATCCGAAATTGAAGAGTTGACCGCTGCTGATTCTATTTCAGCAGCGGTTTTTTTATGTCAGGCCATTCGGCGTAGGCAGCTTGGCCATCCTTGACTAGATCTTCGATTCTGGTACAAACCTGTCTCGACAGTGCGGTTTAAATTTACGAAATTCTGGAGAATTCCGATGACACGCATTTTTGCGCTCTCACTAGTCCCAGTTCTCACTCTTCTTACAACCTGCAGCGCATTCGAAACAACTATCGGAGGGGTCTATCTGGATCTCAGCCTCTCCGGAAACGTCCAATCCAACGGCACGAGCATCGATGTTGAAAATACCCTGGGCGTTAAAGGCGACACCACTGTCGGCGGCTTTCTGCGGATGGACGGGGAGAAGCACCATCTCTGGTTCCGGTATATGAGCATGGATTACCGTGGGGACACAAACCTTGCTGTGCCCATTCAATTTCAAGGACAGCTGTTCATCGCCAACACCCGCGTGACCAGCGCCTTTGAGTATGACCACTTTGAACTGCAGTACCACTACGATCTATTCAATCGCGCTCGATTCAGCATCTCACCGCTGTTCAAAGTGGATCTTTACGATGCGAAGGTCCAGATTCAGGACTCCACAAACAACCTGAATGAAAGGTACAGCCAGAACATCCCCGTTCCAACGCTGGGCCTGAATGTTCGATTTGATCCGAACGAGTATTTCCATCTGTACGGCCAGGTAAACGGTATCGCGTACGATGATAACTCGTTCGTCGAATATCAGGCCGTCCTGGGCGTTACTCCTCTTCAATATATCAGCCTGGAGGTCGGCTATTTGAAGAGGTCCATCAAATATGATGACACCTCCGACATCATCGATATCGAAGAGGATGGATGGTTCGCAGGCGTGGCATTTACTTATGCCTTTTAGGTTGCAGCAAAGGATTTCAACCTGCGAGAGTGAACTTCAGTCGCCGCAAAAGGCAGATTGCAAATCTGCCCCGGATCTTCGCCATTCAGTCCCTCATCCACAATCTCTCCAGTGCCTCTGATGCGAGCGTGAAGGACATCAGCATCATCGCAAGCACTCCGGCCGGCCCCCACAATGCCCATGAATTGAACCTTACCGAGGTGCCCCTGGTATCGTCGGCCGAAGCCATACCTTCGGCGACCAGGCCGCCCCAGGTCGGGTAGTCGGGCTGAGAAAGATTCAGGTATCCGATGGACGCGTCCATCAGAATGATGCCTCCCAAAATAAAAGAGCTCGCAATCAGGACGCGGTGCAGGCAGTTCTTCAAGAGGATGTGCAGAAACACGATGCGCGGCTCAGAGCAGCCAAGAGCTCGAGCCCGTTCAACGAACAGACGCCGTCGCAGGAGAAGCGCCCCTTCTCGCACCTGGTGAAAAATAGCGGGTGCAAACGTCATCCCGATGAACGGAATGATCTTCCAGAGGTAAGCGCCTCTGACCTCAAAAACAACAATCGCCAGCAGCACCAGCACGAGTTTCGGAACCGAGTCAAGCACATCGAACAGTCGCTCTACGAGTCGTGCGGCCCACGTTTCGTAATACCCGCTCAGTAGTCCAAGCGGTGCGGCCAGCAGAATCGCCCCAATCAAAGTCACCAGGCAGGGCGGTGTGAGAGACCGTCCTGCAACCCGAATCCGATCGAAGATGTCCTGGCCGTCTTCGTCGAGACCGAGCCAGTGCGCGGATGACGGCGCTTGGAACTGCTGGTCGAGTTGATTACCGCCTTGCTGGACGGATGGCTCGCCGAGAAAGCAGAACAGCAGAAAGAGAAGCGACAACACCCCCAGTGTGAGCCCGGACAGGACCAAGATGCGATCAATAAAAGGTCGATGTCTCAGTCCAGTGAACGGTCTGCCGATGGAAGGTTTCTTCGAATCGAACTTAACCGACATCCCGTCAATGACCGAGTAATTTCCATCAAAAGCTTCGAATTTGTTGCCCGAGAACCACGAGGACAGCCCGGCCAGAGTCTCGCAAACGAGCTGGCTCAGTCCCGCACCGGACGTAATCCGGGCCTGCCGCGCTTCCGGCGTCAGCCATGATCGTAAGAGTTCGACAAACAGAGATGCCAATCTGACCACGATAAGCGAGAGCACAGCCAGCCACAGCAGAATGGCGACTTCGCCGTTACGCACGGAATCCACCGCCAGGATACCGAGGCCGTCCAGTGCGAACACGCTTTCAACCACTACCGATGAGCCAAGCAGAAACGGCAGCCGCGGCCGAACCGATTCACTTGCAATTACCATCAGACGCCGCCAGTACTGCCTCCAGGCACTCGCGCCCCTCGCACGAACCGAGAGAATGTAGCCACGCCTCAGCTCCAGATGCAGTTCTTGAGCAATGCGTGAAGTGAGGGACATGAGTACCAGATCCCCTACCGCGAGTACCAGAATCGCCTGAAGCAGATAGGGCAACTCGCTCGATGTGCGCAGCCAGTAGCCTAATGCAAAAACCGGAAACGCAGACAGCCCCAGCAAAGGAAACCGTATCGCACCGGCCGATGGGTACTTAGCCATCAACCAACCTGAAGCCAGCGCTCCAACCGTACTCAAGATCAATGCTCCACCAACAAGCCAGGTAGAGAGCCACATTCCATCGAGGACGCGGCTGAAGATGCTGTAGCCGGCCCGCGTTTCCAGCAGGCTCGCTGCCGGGCGGGAAAAATCAAGCCCGGATTCGCCAAAGCTGAAGACCCTGACAAACAGGCAGAGCACAACGCTCAATAGCGCTACCTGAAAGAGAAGCTCAAGCAACTGGTTGACGAAGATTCGTAGAAGTGGAGTTTGCATTCTCAGCACCTCCGCTCTCGCCGCATCAGGAATTCCAGGAGCGCCTTGTCGAAAGGCGTCGAGGTCGTGATCTGCACGTAATCCACATCCGCGTTTCGGCATTCGCTACGGTAGGTCTCGATCAATGCGTTTACCTGTTCCTGGTAACCTTCCCGGACGATATCCGGGTCTACCTGCACTTGCGCGTCCGATTCCACGTCTTCGAAAATTGTCATGCCCTTGAATGGGAAGTCCACTTCCGCCGCGTCCAGGATGTGAAACACAATAACCTCGTGGCCGCGGAAACGAAGATTATTGATACCCCGGATAACTCTCGCCGGGTCGTCCAGCAGATCAGAAAACACAACCACCAGACCGCGATGGCGGATGAGGCCCGAAGCATGGATTATCGCCTGTTCAAAATCGGTCTGGCCTCCTGGTTTGTTTCTGCTGAGTGCGCTGAGGATGGAAATGAGGTGATCCCGTTTGCTGCGACATCCCATGTAGTCACGAATCCTGGTATCGAACGTAATCAATCCGACAGGATCCTGCTGCTTGATCATTAGATAACCCATGGCCGCGGCCAGGTAGGTAGCGTATTCGAGTTTGGTAACCGAGGTTTCTTGGTAACGGTATCCCATGGATTCGCTCATATCGACGATGAGGTAGCACTCGAGGTTCGTCTCCGCCTGGTATCTGCGAATGTAATATTTGTCAGTCTTGGCGTACACACCCCAGTCGATGGCCTTTATCTCGTCGCCGAGGTTGTATTTGCGGTGCTCGGAAAATTCGGTACTGAACCCGTGGAACGGGCTCCGATGAAGTCCGGCGATGAATCCTTCGACGATAAACTTCGCTTTCAGGTCGAGCCGAGCGACCTGCTGTATGATGTCTGGATTCAGATACTGGGCTGGATTGTTCTTCATGGGATAGGCTGGTCCCGCAACGTTTCAGCTCAACAGAGAGGCCCCCACAGGATTCGCAGGCCCGAGTTCCTACTTCCCTTCAGGAACGGCCGGACAAAGGCGAAGAACCAGGTTTCAGCCGGCTGTAACCTGGGGCTTAACCCAAATTTTCAATTGAACATTTATGAAACTTCGTCCTTTTAACGCAGCCTTTCGGTTCCAATCAAATCACTGCAATTGGCAGTTCCAAGCGCCTATCAGAAGCCGCAGAACTGCACGCTGCACATGCAGACGGTTCTCTGCCTGGTCGTAAACGATGGAGGCGGGGCCATCCATGATTTCATCGGTTATCTCTTCGCCCCGGTGTGCAGGTAGACAATGCATAACAAGGGCGCCTTTGCGTGCAGCGTTCAGCAGATCTGCATTTACCTGAAAATCGGCAAACACTTTGCGCCTGGCATCCGCCTCTGCTTCCTGCCCCATGCTCGTCCAGGTATCTGTATACACAAAATTAGCGTTCTTGACGGCCTCTTTGGGATCGCTTGTCTCAAGAAAAGAGAATCCATCCTTGCTTTCAATTCCATCGAGCAGGTCTTTGAATTTCTGCTTAAAGCCGTAGCCTTCAGGAGAGGCAAGACTAAAGGGGACACCAAGTTTGGCGCAGGCCAATGCAGCCGAACGGGCCACGTTGTTGCCGTCACCGACGAAAGCGAGACTGGCAGACTCGAATCCGCCAAGCTTCTGTTTGATGGTAAACATATCCGCCAGTGCCTGGCAGGGATGATAGTCATCGGATAGACCGTTGATGATAGGAATGGTGGCGTACTTCGCGAGTTGGTTGATGTTTTCCTGCTGAAAAGTGCGGATAACGATGCCGTCCACGTAACGGGAAATGACCCGTCCGAGGTCTTTGATAGATTCGCGCGAGCCAAGCCCTATAGCCTTCTGATCCATATAGACGGCATGGCCGCCCAACTGATTGATACCTACCTCGAACGAAACCCGCGTGCGCATGGATGCCTTCTCAAAGATCAAGCCGACAGTCTTCCCCTGCAGCGCAAACTCTCGAATGCCCTGTGCTACCCGAGACTTCAGCCGTTCTGCCCACTCAAAGATTTCAAGAATATCTTCGGTGCTGAGATCAATGAGTGAGGTAAGGTGTTTCTGCTTCATGATGTTGCCTTTACTTCACAATCTGGGTTCCCACGCCCTTGTCGGTAAAAATCTCCAGGAGCAGCGAATGATCGAGCCCAGTATCGACGATATGTGCTTTGTGAACCCCGCCGTTCACTGCATCCAGGCAGGATTCAATTTTGGGCAGCATCCCGCCGGAGATGACTCCTGCTTTGATAAGCGAATTTACTTCATCTTCGCGAAGAGTGGAGTAAAGGGTGGAAACATCTTTGGGATCGCGCATGACCCCGGGCACGTTAGTGAAGAACACAATCTTTTCAGCCTTGAGCGCCTGCGCGATCTTGGCGGCACCATCGTCTGCATTAATGTTGTAGAGTTGGCCCTCTCCATCAACACCCATCGGAGCGATGACCGGGATGCGTCCAACCTGGCAGAGCTCCTCGATAAATTCGGTCTCGACCTCGGTTATCTCACCGACAAATTCAAGGTTGTAGGCCGCGCCATCCTTGCTGACGAACTGCCGTTGTAACGCACGAATGAACGGAACGAGCCGAACGTGCAGCGGCGCTGCCTTGCCACCGAGTTCCTGCAGCATCTGCACCAGCATCCAGTTCACATCACCGAGCAGCACCCGCTCTACAATCTCAAGAGTGGCGGCGTCGGTAGCGCGGTGCCCATGCACAAACCTCGGCACGAGCCCCGATTCTGCCATGGCACTGGTTATGAAAGGCCCGCCACCATGCACGATAATCGGGTGCATGCCGACCACGCGCATGAAGACGATATCCCGCATCACGCTACGCAGAAGATCCCTGTTATCCATGCCAGAGCCACCGAGCTTGATAACGATTGGCTTTGACTGGAATGATTGGATGTAAGGTAACGCTTCAATGAGGACCGCAGCCTTTTGAATTGCCTTTTCCATGTTTATCATTGGTGTAACGTTTGAGCGATTCTGCCGCGCCCATCAACCCTCTCCAAGCGGAAAGCGGGGCAGTATAGCAAAAGTGATTATCCGTGCATGAGAGGTTAAGAAACCACCGCAACGGGTAATGAAATCGTAAATGCCGTGCCTGCTGCACCCCCCGTAAAACCGATGCTCCCGCCGTGTTGTTCGATGATTCTTTTGCTGAGAGGCAAACCCAGTCCTGCACCCCCCTCACGGGTGGTGAAGAAAGGCTCGAAGACCTTGTTTCTACGCTCTTCAGGTATGCCTTTTCCGGTATCTGCAAATCGAATCAGTAGATTCTCTTCCACCCGAACGAATGAAATGGTGAGCTTACCTCCGCCCGGCATCGCCTGCATCGCATTCAGGATAAGGTTGACGAATACCTGCCTCATCTGATGTTCATCCGCCTGAACCATCGGCAGGCTCTCCATCGAGAACACTACTTCGATGTGAGCATGTTCGAGCTGGTGTCCAAGCAACTGGAGAATCGATTCAAGAGTGGCGGTCAGGTCGGTGGGTTTGCTTTCTGGTTCACGAGGGCGCGCAAAACTCAGGACCTCCTCAAGGGCCAGATCCAGCCGGTCGATTTCCTCACGGATCACGCGGAGAGGCTCCCGAAATTTCTCTTCGTCAGGCGCGCGCTTCTCAAGGAGCTGAGCGGTCATCCGAAGCGAGCTCAGAGGATTTCGAATCTCGTGTGCTACACTCGCCGCGATACTTCCGAGTGTCGAGAGTTTCTCGGCCTCCACGAAGCGTTCCTGAGAGGTCTTCAGGCTATCGAGCATCCGATTGAATGCGTCGGCAAGTTCCCCGACTTCCCCTCCGCCGCGGACGCTGATGCGTTCATTCAACCCGGCCTCCCCGATAGTTTTGGATTGCTCCGCAAGTTCACGAATCGGTGCAGCGATCGTGCGGGCGATGAGCGTGCCGAGGACTGCAAGCCCAATCAGGCTGGATATTACGACGACGGTGATCGGTCTCGTGGCCTGCGCTTTCGCGTCCTGAATTCGGGAAACCGGGCATAACAGGTAGACCGTCGATGCCTGAGCGACATCCCGACTTTTCAGCTCTGCGTACGCGGCCCAGAACTCTTCTCCACGAAGTTTGATCCGATAAAAATCATCTACCCTTGGCGTCCCATGTGAGCGAACCAGCCAGGCAGCAAAATCTTTCGCACTTTCTGCATCGAGCGATGAGCCGCGTATCCCTGCTCTGCCCTGAATCACAACATCATATCCGATCACAGCCTTGATAAGAGCTAAGGACGCCTCATTAAGCGGGAAACCCGCCCGTGAAATCATCGCCGAAAGATTTCGAAGGGTATCGGAGAACTGCCGTTCGACTTCCCTCGACAGGGCACCGATCGCAAACCAGGTCACCAAAGCCTGTGAGAGGATAAACAGGCAAAGGAACGGCAGAACAATCCGAGTGTGAATCCGTAAACTCATAATTGCATCATACCCGCCTGTGGTAGCTTTATGCCCCAACTCTTGCCGTCTTGTCTGCCGTCTTGATCTGATAGCGCGCTGCAGAGTGAGGACAAAAACAGGGGCCGGAGCAACCCGAATGAGCTTGTCTCCTCCAGCTCTTGGGGGGCCGGGCTGGGGAGGTCCTCGCCACAAGCAACACATCAGTATCGCTGTTTGGAAAATTTGAAGTTCGGCAGATAATAGCTGCTCTAATCAACCACCCACCAGGTATCAGGAGTCTAATAATGGCCAGGAAAATTGAATTCTATTACCACCGAAAGAACTGAATGAGCTGTACGCGTGCGCAAGAGTTTCTTGCGACTAAGGCGGTGAAACAGCCCGAGCTGACTGACGCCCGTAAGGTCCGCATCGGCGAAGACAAGGTGGATCAAGTCTTATCAGGGGTCACCGGGATCCTGGTGGCCAAAGGCAAGAAAGTCGTCGCATTCGACATGACAAAAGATCCGCCGGAAAGAGCAGAATTACTCAAGCATGTCTTGGGCCCAAGTGGCAATCTGCGTGCTCCATCCATCAGGATTGGTAAGACGCTTCTGGTTGGCTTCAGCGATGAAGCCTATGCCGGAGTTTTCGGTGAATGAAGTTAGTTTGTAGTAGTGAGCGTCCAAGTCCGGAAACAAGAATTCTGCAATTCACTTGCATTGCGATGCACATAAAAAAGCCGCACCGAGCGTAACTCGGTGCGGCTTTTCTGATGGTGTCCTGGCCCTACAGCTCTTTCGGCTTGGGCGGTAGATTCACACTTTTGGTCTTCTTGGGCTTGTCGTCTTCAGAATTGGGCTTGCCTTCAGGCTTGGCCTGGTTCTTGTTCTCACTGGGTTTTTCTTGGTTCTTGGCATTGGTTCCGTCCATGGCCTTGCGGAGTTCGTTATATTTGGCCTGGAGCTCTGCGCGCTTATCAAGAAGGGCTTTGTACTCAGGATCTTTCTCGGCAATGATGGCACCTGGAACGCTGCTGGCTTCGTTCTATTCCTGCTGCCGGGTGTCGCTGGCCTCAAATTGTTCCTTCAGATCGGCATCATTCCGATGAGCCCGGATCGCTGAGTAGTAGCCCTGCTCAGCCTGTGGAATGCTGCGCTGCAAATCTCTGCTCTCGTTGCGGAGCTTGCGCATGTCCGTAAAGCCCGTGCGGTAACTCTTACGAAACTCTTCTGCCTTGGCTGCGATTTCCTTTGTCTCTTCGCGAAGCTTGTTTCTCTGGTCAAGGTTAGTCTTGAATCGAGGGCTGACTGCGGCGATAGCGGTATAGAAGCCCTCCTTCGATTTCTCCAGCTCTTCCTTCTTATTCGCAGGAGCAGCACCAAACACCTTCAACTCTTCCTTCTCGCTGTAATCCTGGGCGGCACGTTCCAGGTGTCGATCAGCGTATTGCACCTGTTCGAGTTCAGGATGTTTGGTGACGAATTCTCTGTAATCCTTCTGGTTCTGGTCGATGAGTTCTTGTAATTTGGCAATCGCTTCCAGCGCTTTTCTGGAATTCTCACTGAATTCCTCCAGCTTGGCAGCGGCCTCTGCGGTCTCTTCCTTAAGCTTATTTCTTTGGTCCAGGTAGGTCTTGAAACGCGGGTCGATTTTGGCGACCTCGGTATAGAAGATCTCCTGCGCGGCCCCCAGTTCCTGCTCTTTCAGAGCGAGTTCGGCGGCGGATTGCTTGACCTCTTCATTCGACCTGAAGCTATTTGCAAACCTTTCCAGGCCATTCTCCGTGTTCTGCAACTGCTGTAGTTCCGGGTGCTCTGTATAAAGCTTCCTGGATTCTTTTTGATTTTGGTCCAGGGCTTCCTGGATGGTTTTTGAATTGTCGGAGACCTCTTCCAGACGAGCTTTCAAGTTGTTGCGTTGCTCGTACTGGACCTTGAATTCGGGGTTTTTCTCGGCAATCTTTGCATAGACGCCTTCCCGGGTATTGTTCATTTCAGCCAGTTTTTTCCGGCTGGTTTCCGTGGCCTGCTTGACCTCCGGATCGTCTGCAAATTTGTCTTCTATCGTCTTCATCATCCTGGTGAGCTCGGAGTATTGTTTTTCGAGATCCGCTCTTTGCTCTTTAAGTGAAGGGGCCGCATCTTCAGCCGCGATAGAGATACACAGGCAAACACTGCCCATCAGAAATGAATCTAAAATACGCATGACATACTCCTGTCTGAAACGCGAATCCAGGCTTGTGACACCGCTTTCGCCGGATGAAATGCCGTCATCCTCGATTGCATGGAGCCTGGAAATCCGCAGAAATTCAAGGGGGGATATGCGGCTAGTATTGCGGTTGAGTCAGGCTCTTCAACTTGCAGGCTTGAATCTGGCCTGTCAGGAGTATTTTTGAGGACCGCGGAAAGCCTCGATAATCGCGCTGTTATCCGCATCCCCAAAACCAAGTTCTTCTGCCCTCTCAAGCAGTTCCCGGTGTAATTGGGTCAGAGGAATAGAGGCCCCCGCCCTTTGCGCTTCCGCAATCATGAGCCGGACATCTTTGAGATGCTGCGATAATCTTGCCTGCGGTGCGTAGTCTGCCGCCACCATTTTCGAACCTTTTGAGTTCATGACGGCCGAAGCAGCAGGCGTTTGTTTCAAGATTGAGAGGGTCTGGTCCGGGGCAAAACCGAGGGCTTCACCGAAGAGAAGGGTTTCTGCCAGAACCGCCCGGTGCAATCCGACCGCAAGATTGTGAACCAGCTTGAATCTGCTTGCCGATCCGGCGCCGCCCAAGTGAAACACATTCGCTGCCATCAAATTGAAAAGCTTTTCGTGAGCTTGGATGACCTTTTCAGCGCCGCCCAGAAACAGGGTCACCTCACCGGCCCGAGCCTGCTCGCTCGAGCCCGCGACATTTGTTTCGACATAATCAGCACAGTGCTCTGAAAGCCTTGCTGCAAGCGCTTCCATCTCGAGCGGGTCACCCGTTGTAGTATCGAGAATTGTCCGCCCTGCTCGCAGACCTGGAGCCATCTCAGTTATGACATCCGATGCAACCCGGCTGGTCGGCAAACTGAGAATTACCGTCTTGCAGCCCTCGATCACCTCTCGCGCGGATTTCGCCGGATGGCGTCCACTGGCGACCATTGATTCCACTTTCTCGGATTCTGTGTCGAATCCCAAGATCGTGTGGCCCTGCGTAGCCAACCGTTCAGCGATCGCACTACCCAGCAATCCAAGACCGATGATTCCAATGGGTTCCATGAGTCAGCTCATGTTCCTTCGGATTTCTTTCCGGTGAATCTGGCGGCCAGGAAAGGCTCGGAGAGAGTGATAAGGATCACCAGGGCCAATGCCAGTTTCCAGAATTCATGCCCGGTCCGCACATTCCCAATCGTCTCACTAAGTGGCGCACCGGGTTCGACAAATTGGAATCCCAGATCCGGCATCCAGCGTTGCAGATCAGCATGAGACGCCGGCTTCAGTGAACTCTCGGCGGCGGCAGGATTGACGGCGAACTTGTCTTCAAATCCTTCTGCGGCATTGGACATGTGGTAGAAGCCTGGGCGCTGGGTGCGATCCCATCGTATAGAGTAACCACCCGCGGAAGAGGGACGTGGCGAAGCTATCGATGTACCTTCTTCACCGGGGATGCGGACGTTGAACGTCTGGCCCTCGGCCGCGCTCTTCAGGGGTCTTATGAGCGGCTCCCCAACATTGCTGCTGCGGGTGTCATCAAGACGACCGGCAATTGCGTAGTGAATGCTTCTGTATAGCAGGGGCAGGAAGAGAGGCTTGAGGGGCAGGGTCGACCAATCAGGGGTCGCGGTTGTATTGAATACCAGCATGCGGCCGCGGCCGATACTGAATTCTGCAAGGAAAGGCAGGCCGGAACTGAAATTCAGGATTGGCGTATAAGACTGGGAATCCGCTGCTTTGAATTGGAATGCCTTACTGAACCGAACCTGAAGCATGTCGGAATCCTCATGCAGCAGGCCGGCAAAGACCGGATGGCTGCTTGATGGTTTTTCCAGCTTCAGGCCACCTTCCACATGTTCATCGCGAAGGATGTTGCCGAGTTCGCCAAGGGACTTTCCCTCTGATTGCAGAATGAATTGATTGTAAAAATACGCATCGACCTGTTCTCCCATAAAGACGAGGGCCCCGCCGCCCTCCGAGAGATGCTTGTGAAGAAGGCTGGCGCTTCCCTTGGTGAGCGCTGCGACGTTGGCCAGGATGACACATTCATGCTCGACGAGGTCGGATGCTTCAAGCGTATCGACCGTCCGCACGAAAGGCTTGAACGGCAGAATGAACTCGCCTTCCTCATCAGAAAAATCGGGCGACAGAGCAAACTTGAGAAAACTGCTCTCACTCGAAACCGGCTCGATGGAAGGATTGCCATCAATGATGAGCACCGGTTTACCGGATGCGACTCGGACTACCAGGTGTCGAACGTCATCGCCGGCGAGGCCATCAGGCTGGGTTTCTACCTGAATTTCACGAAAGGCGTCCCCCGGCTCGAGCCGCTGCTGAAACCAGACGCGCTTCGATTCATTCGGTTGCAGGCTTACCTCTTTGCGACCACTCACACGGCCGTCGATTTTTATCTGAACCGGCAGGGCCTCCACCGGAAAAGCGCCTTTGTTTTCAATCTGGGCTGTAAAGGTCGTCACGCCCTGCGTATCGATTAGCGCATCACCAAGGGTCAGCGCAGTAAGCGCTACATTTTGATTCTGGCCGCTATTGGTAGAAACGAAGAAGAACTTGGCGAGTTTGCTCAACTCCGCAGAAAGCCCCGCCACCTCCTGGTATGCGTTACGCCAGTCCACCTCCTGAAAATCAGAAAGCAGATAAACTTCCCATCCTTCAAGTTCAGAATTTCGGAGGTACTCGAGGGCTTGCCGGACCGTCTGATCCACCTCGAACGCCTCGAACGACACTTCCGCACGTTCAACAAGCTCCCTGGCAAGCAGGGGATCGAAGGTCCGGAAGAATGCCCGCGTGGCCGTGCTGTCCGGCAGCGTAGCGACCGCAATGGCTGAACCTTGTTGAGCTTGTTCAAGAATTTCATACGCCCTCTGTTTCGCCGCATCCAGCCGGGGCTTACCGCCGATCTGATACCCCATACTCATCGACCGATCCAGAATGAGCATGATATTGGTCCCGCTGCCGGAAGGACCTTTCATCGCGTTTGTCGGCACCGTAAATCTCGACAACGCCAGAACCAGCAGCGCCAGCAAGGCGACTCGCATCAGGAGCAAGAGCAGGTCCTGCAGTTGAATCCGCCGCGTCCGCCTCTGCAGCGCGTTCAACAGAAAGTCCAGTGCGGCCCACTCTATTGTGCGGTACCTGCGGCGATTAATCAGGTGAATGATGATAGGGATGGCCACCAGCCCGATGCCGGACAGCAGCGCAGGATTAAGAAATTTCACCGGTGCTCATATTCGTAGAAAAACGGGTCAGATATCGTAGAGGGAGCATTCGGGGCGTCAAAAGGGATCGCGAGAAACGCTCAGTATCAACACCTGATTCAAACATCAGGCGAGCCTCGCTAGAATCCCGCCTCACACCTACCAGATAAAATTTTCAGGAGCTCCCATGCCACTCACCGTCGTTGGTTCAATTGCCCTTGATTCGGTTACTACCCCTGCCGGCAAAGCTGAAAACGCGCTGGGTGGCTCTGCAACCTATTTTTCCATGGCGTCGAGCCTGTTCACCAAGGTGCATATCGTCGGAGTTGTGGGACGGGACTTTCCCCAGGAACACGTCGACATGCTCGTAAAACGTGGCATTGATACGAATGACCTGCAGGTTGCCAAGGGCGAGACTTTCAGATGGACCGGTTCGTATGACGGCGACATGTCAGTGGCGGAGACCCACGATACCCAACTCAATGTTTTTGCAGAATTCAATCCTCAGATTTCTGAAGCTTCCAAGGCAAACGATTTTCAGTTTCTTGCCAATATTCATCCCACCGTACAGCGAGGCGTGCTCCAGCAGGTTCGACATGCAAAGCTCACTTTTATGGACACTATGAATTTATGGATTAATACCGAACCCGAGGAGGTGAAGGCGCTGCTCGGGGAAGTGATGGGCATCGTGTTGAATGACATGGAAGCAAAGATGCTGACCGGCGAAAACAACCTGGTGGTCGCCGGCAAAAAAATTCTGGAAATGGGCCCCAAGATGGCGGTTATTAAGAAGGGCGAGCATGGTGCGACCGTTGTCATGGACGGCCAGGTGGTCAACCTGCCCGCCTACCCTCTCCACAATCTTGTCGATCCAACAGGTGCAGGCGACAGTTTTGCCGGGGGCATGATGGGCTATCTGGCGAGCCACGGTGAGGTAAACTTTGAGAGCCTGAGGAGGGGGGTGGCACACGGCATTGTAGTAGCGACTTTTACCTGCGAAGCATTCAGTCTTGACCGGCTCAAGGTGACGACTCTCGAGCAGGTCGAGGAGCGACTCGCTGAATACCGGAACATGCTGGATTTCTGATCATGCGTACTTTTGTCGCGGTCGAACTCCCAGCCGATTTGCGTACAGAAGTCATCGCCTATCAGCGAAGGCTGCAGTCCTTCGATGCGAAGGTGCGCTGGGTAAAACCCGCGCAAATGCACATCACGCTCAAGTTTCTCGGCGAAATCGACGAGACTCAGGCGGACTTACTACACGAATTGTTTCAGGTGGTTGAAAAGGAAACCGCGCCGTTCGAAGTGGAAATTCAAGGTCTTGGCGCATTCCCCAATCTTCGGCGGCCATCCATTCTCTGGGTGGGCGTCACAACAGGTATCGATGCTCTGGCCGGACTCGCCGGCCAGGTGGAAGCAACTGCTGCCGAACTCGGTTTCAAGAAAGAAAAGAGGGGCTTCAATCCTCACCTCACACTCGGTCGGGTGAAATCTCCAAAGGGGCTACCACCAGTAATGGAGCGGATTCAGAAGGATGAATCTCTGTCGTTCGGTTCGTTCCAAGTGAGCGAGTTTGTCTTCATGCAAAGTGAGCTGAAGCCCTCGGGCGCGGAATACAGACGGCTCAATACTTACAATTTGCGATGAAGGAATTTGAGGGGAATAGAAGAATAGTGTGTGTTGGAAGAATGAGAGAAGGTGAATGGAAAAGGTTGTGCACACATTTGGCGGCAGCCGGGCCAGCCGTGCGTAACAGGGGGAGTCCTGAAAATTGTCTACGGCGTTTTGGAGTAACGAAAGAATGGTAAATCTGAAGGTGGTGCTTTCAGTCATCTTTTTGGGTGCCAATCTCTCCGCTCAGGATGCCCGAAAACTGCAGGACTCCTTTATTAAAGTGGGAGAAGAGGTCGGGCCGGCCGTCGTGACTATTGGGATCAAGCGCAAGGGCGCCAGCCAGAAGAATCCGTTCTCCACCGAATCTGAGTTTGATATTGGGTCAGGGGTCATTATTGACAACCAGGGGCACATTCTCACCAACGAACATGTCATCGAGAACGGAGAGGAACTGCAGGTCATTCTGTCCAACGGACAGAAGTATCATCCGAAGATTGTTGGCCGCGACAGCCGTTTTGATTTAGCGGTATTGAAGATCGCTGAGGTGAATCTCACTTTTGTGAAAACTGCTGATTCCGATGAACTGAAAGTCGGGCAGTGGTGTATTGCACTCGGCAATCCGTTCGGCATCTCACGGAAGGCGAAACCGACGCTTACGGTCGGAGTTGTCAGCGGGCTTAACAGGTCGCTGCCCCGGAGCAAGGGCGGTAAGTATTACGGCGATATGATTCAGACTGACGCGGCAATTAATCCGGGCAACAGCGGCGGCCCACTGGTGGATATCGATGGTAAACTGATCGGCATCAATGTCCTTATCTTTTCGACGACCGGTGGTTACCAGGGCATCGGCTTTGCTATTCCAGCGAATCTGGCGATGCGAATCGCCCGTTCGCTTATTAAGAACGGTAAAGTGGATTACGGCTGGCTTGGTATCCGAGTCGCAGATCTCGCCGAGACTGAGGTGAAGGACGGCGTCCGGGGAGCAATCGTGGAAACGGTTATGGAAGGCAGCCCTGCACATAAGGCCGGTGTACTGGAGGGTGACCTGATCTATGAATTCAATGAGCGTCATGTCCGCACCTCAACCGACCTCATCCAACATGTTTTGATTACTCCGCCAGGAGAGAAGGTGAGTGTGAAGCTCAGACGGGGCGATCAGGACAAAACTCTTAGTATCACGCTAGAGGCGCGAGGTGAGTGAAACGGTGGTCTTTGCGCTCCGAGACAAGAAGGGCGGTCGCCGAGTGCCCGCACCAGTAAAGCCCTATTCTTCCGTGAATCGATAGCTGGAATGAGTGTCATAATCGATTCCGTGTTTTTTCTTGAGCTCCTCAAGGTCAGGCACGCAAAGCGTCGGCATGACGCATTCACATGAGATTTCAGGTTGATCGGTCACGATTCTGCTCCAGTGGTGACGGCGGCTGAGTTGAAAAGCAGCGGAACATTCAGTGCACTAAGATCCACGAATGCTCCTTGCGCTTAACGTAACCGAGAACAATTTAAATGACCATAACATCTCAGTCCGAAGCTTCCCCGTTGCTCGAAGCTGTCACTGATTGGCTGGATAATGTTGACGAAACTGCTTCAGCCGAAGCTATCCAGCAACTTCGGCAAATTGTCGAGAGGCCTTATCAAAACCGGCAACGACTGATGTACATGCATCTCACCAGCCTAAGTCCAACATCCACGTGTATATCCTGGACCATTTTCGAACCAGATGGAAAACATCGGCCGGCAATTTCCGCCGATGCCGAAATACCGTATCAAAACGTTGTTGAGGCATTGGCCGACGGATGGCTGGTACTGCAGGCTCCTGACCCGCGTTTACCCTTCGACGATCACGAGTTGGATATATTGGGTTACCAGTTCATTCTTCAAAAGATGGAAAACTTCTATGAGAACGATTGATGAGCAGTACCGACTGAATGACGACCAGATTCTGGACTTCATCGTAAATGGCTACCATTTAGTTGAACCGGAGTTACCGGAGGGAATCAACGAGTCCATCTGCGACGAGTTGGACAAGCTCGTGGAGAACCCATTGGATGAGATCTTTGATGTGGTTCCGAGGCTGAAAGAGGTTTTCGCTCACCCAATGGTCGTGGCAGCATTTGCCAGTCTCCTGGGGGATGATTATCAGGAGTCCACTCATCGGCATTGGCACCTTAAACCACCTCACAGTTCATATATGCATTGGCATCAGGATGGCATCAACACCCGCAATGTGACAGAAATCCGCACCCTTCTTGCGATGTACTACCCCCATGAGGTCACGTTGGACATGGGCCCGACACTGGTCGTTCCAGGCACGCACTTCCGTAACGCACCCACAGATCGAATGGCCAACCATTTCAATATAAAAGGACAGGTACCGCTGGCCGTTAAGGCAGGCACTATGGCTATCACGGTCTATTCACTTTGGCACGGTACGTTTGCCAACACTACAGACAAAAAGCGGCACATGGTCAAGATGCCGATCAATCGCACCAGCGATCCTGTTGCCCCATCATGGCAGCATGATGACAGCGCAAATGAAAAGGTCTCCGGAGGGAGCAAGGGCGGTCTGAATGCGACCTTGCTGAGGGCGCAACCAGTGCCTGTCGCTCAGACGGATCACTACAAAGAACGCCGCCTTCGAAGAATGACCTGGGATTGGATGTGCGGGAGAAGTGCTCCATCATGACGGCGCCTCTGCTTCAATTGCTCTCAGGCGTCAGCTGCAGAGCCTTGACGAAAATCCGGCCCGACAATTGAAATCGATTGGTTTTGCGGTATGCAGACCAACAGTATACTCACGCGCTCGCGTTAACTATTCATCTGGATTTAAAAGAGATAAGAAATGACTACCAAAGAACTCCGGGAGTTGAGGGAGTTGTTATTCCACAAACGCAGCATCATGGCCGGCGATGTCGAGAGCCTGTCTCGTACAGCGCTCAACAAAGATGGCTCACATCTGCCGCTTCATCTTGAAGACAATGCCGCGGACGCCTTCGAACAGGATATTTCCCTCGGGCTTGTTGATACTGAGCTCGTTGAAATCCGAGCCATTGATGACGCGCTGGACAGGATCGTGGCAGGCACTTACGGCCGCTGCGAAGGCTGCTCTCAGCCCATACCATTGGCCCGCCTGCAGGTGCTCCCTCATGCCAGCTACTGCGTAAAGTGCCAGAGCGCGCTGGAAAAGGCGTAGCTAATTTTGAAGCCGCACATTTTTTTCTGGCTGCTTGCCGCAATAGCTACTTCCTTCGATCTTCTGACCAAACATCTTGCCTTTGAATGGCTCGGGGGAGTGAACGGGTCCGCCTACACCTTTGTCTCGCCCATTCTGGATTTTCGCTGTGTGCTCAATACGGGCGGAGTCTTCGGCATTCTGCCGGACAACGGTATCGTCTTTGTACCGCTTTCATTCGTAGCACTCGGCTTCGTTTATTGGTTCTTCATCACCACGTTTAAAGAAACCTGGAAGACGCTGCCCCCACTGGCTCTCATCACCGCGGGCACCCTGGGAAACCTGTACGACAGGTTAATGTTCAATGGGGTCCGGGATTTCATTGATTTTCACGTAGGCTCGTTCACCTGGCCGACGTTCAATCTTGCGGATACCTGGATTTGCACCGGGTGCGGAGTTCTGATCCTTTTGATTATGACCGAACCGGCTTTACAAGAGGAGAAGCAAGAAAAGAAGGAAAAGCAGGAAGCTCCCCCAAGCCCAGAGAATGAATCGTAGGCAGGCTATCCCACAGTTTTAGCCGCCGAGACCGATGCGATGCCAAACCTGGAATGCGCAGGACCATGGATAAATATCAAAACTTTTACAATGTAGACGAAAACTACGAAGTGCCCGCGACCATGCAGGCACTCGTCATGAGTGGCACGGACTGGAATAGTCTGGCTGTAAAGGAAGTTCCCGTCCCCCGTCCGAATCAGAACCAGTTACTCGCACGCGTGGATGCCGCGGGTGTCTGTTCGTCGCTTCTCAAGATCTTGGTGCAAGGCTCGGAGCACAAGCATTTCAATGGTTGGGATCCCGAAATGTATCCGGTCATCCTCGGCGACGAAGGCGCGCTTACGGTAGTCGAGGTTGGCAAAAACGTGCAGGACCAATTCAGCATCGGCAATCGATGTTCGTTGCAACCTGCAGTTCATCGGGGGCCCATCAATCATCTCGAGCGGTATAACCACAACGCCAAAGGCATGGAGTTCACTGCGGTCGGCTATACGCTCGGCGGATGTCTCGCTCAGTACATCCTCATTCAGGAGGAGGTGCTCGAAGGGCGTTCGCTCGTTCGGCTGCCCGATGACAATATTCCATACTTCGCGGCCTCTTTGGCAGAGCCCGTCTCGTGTGTGGTGTGTGGCCACGAGCGACACTTCCACATCCACCAGGATTCGCCCGATTCGCCGCGGCAGCCCGTGCTTGGGATCAAGCCTGGTGGCGTCTGTGTGATTATCGGCGCCGGGCCGATGGGCAGGATTCATGCGGAGCTCGTCCTTAGATACAAACCCGCACACGTCATCGTAAACGATCTGGTGGATGCTCGGCTGAAATGGATGCTTGATGTCATTAAGCCCCGGGCGAACGCCCGCGGGATTAAATTCCACGTAGCTGCGGGCGACAAGATTCAAGAAACTTTGATGGGCGTGAGTAATGGACGCGGCGCCGACGATGTCATCGTCGCAGTGGGAGTGCGCCCGGTTCAGCAGGCTGCAATCGAACTGGCTGCTCCGGACGGCGTGGTCAATCTTTTCGGAGGATTGAAGCGCGGGGATCACATCATCTACCTTGACACGCTGAAAGTGCACTACGATCAAGTCAAGGTTGTCGGGTCGAGTGGAGGTCTTCCCAGCGATATTACTACCTCGTTGGAGTTGATGGCTGCAGAAGAAATCATCCCAGGTAATCACGTGGGTCTGGTCGGGAGTCTGCATAATGCGGTCGAGGCGTTGCAACTGATAGAAGCCGTGGAAACCGAAGGAAAGACCATCCTGTACCCGCACGTTCGGCACACCGGCCTCTTTGAATCTGATGGATGGACGAACGAGAAGGAGATCGGTTTTCTGAATGAAACTTTGAATGATTCCTGAAAGAGCGGATCAACGATATGCATTCCTTTTCGGTGTAGGCCGGAGTTGCACTCCGGCAACAAACACGGAGCGCAACTCCGTGCTACGATGCCAACTGTCATTTCTTCTTGTTGAAGATAATTTGAGTTTTCGGACAACCCACTTGAGGCATGGTGAAACCTCCGGTCAAAAAGCCAGACCTCGTCAGTAATGACCCTGCCATATCCCTGAACGGGCACGGCAGTCTTTCAAGATTCAGAGCGAAAAATTTCCTTCTTGTCGCTCTAATTTCAATCACAGCAAGTCTCGCCTTTGCCGACACCGATCCCGAATCGGACGGATCGTTCATTTCCCACAAATACATTGGCCTCGCCCTCGGACACCTCTTTTTTCTGTTCGTCGGGATCAAATTCGTCTGGCCTAAGTCTCGGATTCGGTTTGGGATCTACATTGTGGGATACGTCATTCTGTATGTGCTGCTCGGCGGATATACGCACCGCGAACTGCTCTTGATGCTGTTCTCGCTGATCTACGCGGCGACCTTCCACACCCCGCTTCTGTTTGCCTGGTTTCTGGTTTTCATATTTTCGTTTGTCCTCTTTCCGTACTACGCGTTCGCGGAATTCGTTGTCGGCATCATGTTGGTCACCGGCGCCTATTCTCTGTGGAAGGGCAATCGTGGTTTTTTTCTTACCGGCTCATTTCTGTGGGGAAGCGGGCTCCTTGTTGTCCTGATCCTGCCTCTGACAAGCCTCGTCTCCCAGAGTACGCCTCAGGAGGTCGCCAGAGTCTGGCAGGGCGCGGATCAATCTTCTGGTAATTTAGTGCGGAGCGCGATCTGGTTGAGCCTGAAAACAGCGACGGTCTCTACGCTCATTCTCGGGGCGCTGGGGATACCTCTCGCCTATGCATTGGCGCGTGCGAGATTTACGGGCAGACAAGTGCTCTTGACGATGATCGATATTCCGATCGTAATCCCGCAGCCGATTGTCGGGATTGCGCTTCTGCAATTTATTGGTGAAAAGGTCACTCTGGGTGCGTTTCTCAATGACACTTTCGGTCTGCGTTTCTCAGGGGCGACTGCGGGAATTGTGCTGGCACAGGTTTTTGTCAGCGCTCCCTTTCTGGTCCGGGCAGCAGTGGCCGCATTCGAAGCGGTGGATCCGAAGCTGGAACAGGTGGCCCGCACGCTGGGTGCGAATGCTTCGCAGGCGTTCAGGCTCGTCGCGCTGCCCCTGGCGGCCAGAGGGATTTTTGCAGGGCTCATCCTCGGCTGGGCGCGGGCGATAAGCGAGTTCGGCTCCATCCTGATTCTGGCTGAATTTCCTGAAACCGCGCCGGTGATGATTTATCACCTTTTCATTCGCCACGGCCTCTCGCAGCAAACCCTTCCCGCGGTCGTCCTGCTAATTTTTGTGTGTCTCTGGTGCTTTATCGGTCTGCATCTCATTCGGACGGTCTGGGGTGGCAGCTACTTGGGAGGAGGCCGCAATGCCCAGCACGATCCGAATTGAGGGGCTTTACCATTCGTGGGGCAGCTTCGCATTCAACGGCATTGACCTCGATGTCATCGCGGGAGAATACTTTGTTCTGTTGGGCCCCATCGGTTCCGGCAAAACCCTGCTGCTCGAAAGCATTGCCGGCCTGCATACCCCTGATGCTGGCCGAATATTGATCGGTGGAAAGGACATCACATATGCGCCGCCCGGGCGGCGTGGGATTGGCTTCGTCTACCAGCAATCGATGCTGTTCCCACACATGAATGTCGAGAGAAACATAGGCTTCGGCCTTCGATTTTCCAGACTCAGAGAAGCGGAAAAGAAGAAAAGAATCAGCGACACTGTGGACCTCCTCGGCCTCTCCCATCTTCTTGAACGCAGCACGGAAAACCTCAGCGGCGGGGAACGGCAAAAGGTTGCCCTGGCCCGGGCACTTGC
Organism: Planctomycetota bacterium; assembly: GCA_027625095.1. GTDB lineage: Bacteria > Planctomycetota > PUPC01 > JACPCR01 > JACPCR01 > JAQBXN01. The sequence goes on from JAQBXN010000003.1 coordinate 149,054, forward strand.
GGTGCACCCCCAGGTGCTCCTCCTGGATGAACCACTCTCGCCCCTGGATAACCTGAGCCGTGAGGGCCTGCGCGACCAACTCCGAATCGTGCATCTGGAATTAGGCATGACAACTATTGAAGTAACTCATGACCAACTCTCCGCCCGGCTCCAGGCCGACCGGGTCGGCGTCATTCGCGACGGTCAGATCATTCAGACCGGAACGATGGAGGAGGTCTTTGAGCGACCCCAATCTGCATTCGTTGCCGAGTTTCTCGGAACAGAAAATGTCTACGCAGGGAAAGTCATCACCGTGGGAGCAGAGACCAAATTTGTGCTGGAGTCCGGGCTTGAGTTCGCCGTTGAGACAAAAGTTTCAGGCGAGGCCGGGGCATGCATCCGGCCTGAGCTTGTAAGAGTTCACCAAGCGGCAAAAGGCGAGGAGAATGAGGCAGTGCTGTGCTTGAGTGACATTTCAGATCTTGGTCCGATGATCCGTCTTACGGGCCGCAGTAACCAGATCGAAGTGAAGGCCCTGATCACGAAACCAGAATTCAAAAGGCTGGCAAGAAACGTAGGAGACAAGGTGACGTTTGAGATGCCGAGCGAGGCGGTGCATCTCTTTTCTGCGTAGTTTCGGGAACAGAGCGTCCGATCCAGGCGACAAATCATTTCCAGTTTCGAGGTTCGACGATCGGAACTCACTTGAATCGTCATCAAAGTAAGCTCCCACGCACACGGACTGTCCACTGTACATTCAGGTGGATTGAGGATTTCCATCAATCCTCGCGACCATTCATTTCTTTTGCCCAATCACTTTCCTGGCGCCAGATACTGCCGAACTGCGGATCGCGATGTTTGAAGCGCGGTAACTGAAACGTCGCCGCTTCACAGCGCACTTTGTCCGTGCGTTTGCCCCGAATCAGCAGTCCGCCGTCATCCCATAGATTGTCGGCCAATTGGTAGGCGTCTGCGGCCCGGTATTGAAAGACGATACCGCGGCGCGGGTGGCCGGAGATGTTGGCCGGGGAACCGTGCAGAGTCAGCGCGTGATGGATGCTGATCCCGCCGGCCCTGGGTGTTACTCTGGCCAGGTTTGATTCCTCTGCCCAATGATGATCTTCCAGGCAGGCCCCGGCGAAGTAACCGTCTTTCGTGTGATTCAGCAGGCCAAGCTTGTGACTGCCTCGGACGACCGACATACAGCCGTTTTCCGGAGTGGCATCGTCAAGCATTATCATGACTGCAAGCACATCTGTGTTCGTGTGGGGGAAATATGCGAAATCCTGATGCCAGTGGAACAGCCCCTTGCCGGCAACAGGCGGCTTGATGGCGAGTTTGGAATGGTTGAGCTGGATGTCTGGTCCGATGAGGGAGGCGATGCGTTCGGTTACTTTCGGCTCTCTTGCAAGGGCCAGAAACGCCGGATGCATGGTGGTGATGTTGAGCATGTGAACTGTGTGTTCCTGAAGCCCACGCTCATTCAGTGCATCGACCCATTCGCGAGAGTTCAGAACTGCGCGCAGATCTTCGATCTCATCGTCACTGAAGACGTTGTCGATGACGAGGAAGCCCTCTTCGTGGTATTGCTGGATTTGGTCTGATGAAAGCATCTGTACGCGAAAGGTGAATTCCGGGATAGCTGGTAAACGCCATCCAGGCTCGTCGACTCATCTACTCAGTTTGGCGGTGTGAACAGCCGGCCTACTTCCTGATCTTGTCGAAAGTACTGAAACGGCCGACGTTCCACTCGGACGTTCAAGGTCGGGGTGGATTCGACATAGTAAGTTCTTGCATCCCGTTCGCCGAATTTGACCGCAGTCTTTGCGGCGTTTTCGGCAACGTCTACGGCAGTGCCGCGCTCGTTGGGTGGATTTTCAGTCCTCGCCCCAACCTGCTGGGTTTGCTCTTTCCGCACGTTGTACTGGTGATAGGTTTGTTCCGACTTGATGGCGTATTTGACCGGGCGTCTTTCCGGGAAGTATTTCTTATAGAGTTCGGCTTCGACTGTGCGCTTCAGACCTGGTGGGAGGCCGCGTTCCTTTTCAATGGCTTCCTCGCGGAATGCCTCCCTTCGCTGACGGAGATCATTCTCACGTTCGAGATGCGGCTCACGGAGGATATCCCGAACCTCTTTGACCGCGTCGTACTGCTTCTGGCGTTTCTTGTCGGACTTGTAGTAGTCCTTGTAATCCTTATCGACTTTCTCATTGATAGCTTCGACCGCGGCTTCGGTGGTGTACTTTTCGGCCTTCTTCACATCCGGTGTTCGGTAGAAGCTTTTGATCGAGACTTTCGGGTTGGGCCGAATGATGTCATCGAGATCACGCTGGATGCTGCCCCATCCCTGGGGCAGACGTCGCTTGGTTGTTGTCATCGTCGCGCCGGGCATGAGCGCAACGTTTTTGGAGAGCTGCCGATTTTCACGAGATTGTTCGTCATTGCCGTTCATCCCGGCAGAATCGTGCCGGGCGGTGCGGTCGCTGAGGTCAGTCGACTTTTCCTGCTGTTTCACTTCATCGTGCCCCATCTGTTTGCTGGCCATTACTCCAATGAAACGCTGAGGCATTCGGCCGAAAACCCTCGGTGCTGTCGATGCCCGGGGAGTGCGATAGTAATCAAAGACTTTCTGTGGCCGTCGTACTTCGTCCTCATCCTTTTCAGCATCTTCAAGTTCGTTCGCCAGTTTGGCCAAGGCTTCTTCCACGCCGGAATAGGTCTTGGGCCGATCCAGAGCAAGATTGCCCCGCTGGACGGCGTTCTTCCAGGCCTTGATGGATTGCTTCTGATCGCTAACGGTATCGAACTGTTCCTTGAACTCGTCGAAAAGTTTTTCTCCAATTGGGGTGTCGTCTTTCAACATCGTTCGCAACTTGGATGCGACGGACTTAATTTTCTGGTTGTTCCAGCCCTTCTCTTCAAAGTCAAAGTTGTCTGGATCACTCTCATGCCGTTTGATTCCCATGTAGGTCTCATCTTCGTCAAGCTCATTAAGGTGTGGGATGCCGTGTTCGGAGACGTGGTCGAGGATTTCATTGACCTGATCACGATTTACAGACTCGAGCTGGCCTACCTGGCTCAGGCGAGCGAGTTCCCAAAGCGCATTGGCTTTGACGTGTGCCGGCACCGTGAGGGCAGGCATACGCACCTTACTGAACGAGGAAGGCCTCTGGTTGCCCAGTTGGATATTCAGATCTGTTTGCGAAGAATCTTCCACCATCTTCATCAGCGGTTTGGCATCCTCACCTGCCTCGCTGAACACCTGCAACCAATTCTTTGAAAAACCTCTATTCCATTTATCAGGTGATTGCTGCACTTTGTCCTGGATGCGCTCGATTGCATCTCTTTGTCTGAGCGCTGCTCTCGCGTATTTCAGATACGCCCCCGAACTCGTTACGCTGAAATCCCGCTGCGACGGATCAATCACCTCTGCCTGGATAGTGCAGTCGAGGATTAGAATCACACAAATTGAAGCAATGCTCTTCATTGTAGAGGGTTAGGCCGATGGCCGGTAAACGGGAACAACGAATATGAACGATAGTCTTGCAGAACATTCCAAGGAAGCTTTCACGGTTTCGTAAGTTATTCTCGAAGTTTGCGAAAAGTTCTGAGCGTTAAGTGGTTGCGGCTTATGGCTGAAAGCTGAAGACGCTTTTGGCCGCACGCACAGAGGGCTTCCAACGAATTCAGGGAAACAACGAATGGGGAAAGAGAATCAGGCAAGCCGGGTTGGCACCGGTCACCGGTTTACCGAATACTTACCACGGATTTATTTTTCTTCATTCGCTGTTTCCTTGAATTCGTTGGAAGCCCTTTTCTTCTTTCATTCGTCACTTCAAATTCAGACTCCAATTTGATATCGAACGGGCAATACACTGGAATACTTAGCCATGCCAACTGGACCCGTCGAACAGTATCATGCTCCACTTCAGTTGTTGAGTGCCCAAACGGTGCTCGCATATACGGCGCTGGCGGAATTCCTCTACTTCTTTCATCTGGGAGACTACACCTCATATATCAGTTGGCCGATGTCGTACTACTTTCCCGGCCAGCTTGAGTATGGGCAGTGGATGTGGGCTTTTCTGGTTGGGATATTGGCAGCCGCTGCGTGTGTGATCGTAGCACTGGTCGTAAAGATGACAGTTCCACACAGGCGGGGCATCGAATTGACCCTTGCGGCAGTGCAGAAGGCTGGTCAACCCTTTCACATCCTGTGGCTCTGCCCTTTGCTGATAAGTATTGGCGTAAAACCAGATATGAGCTGGTTTTTCGTGTATCTCGGGGTTGTGGCTTTGGCACTGCTGATCCTTGGTTATCACTTACCCTGGGGCGAAGGGGCTGAGAAAGCGACAAAGGAGAACGGGCAACAGGATGACCCGAATCTGGAATACCTGACCCCTGTTCCGCTGTCTGTGAAGATTGGTCTCGCGGCCGGGGTTGGCGGTTTCATTTTGCTTTTCAGCGTTCAGACGATTCTTCAATATCACGCAGGAAATTACGGTTACGCGGATTCCGGTTTCGTGGCAGAGGCGCTTTGGAACACTCTACAGGGGCGTTTCATGTATGCGCATAACTTTGTCCCGCCGATGCTTCTGGCCGATCACCTGTCGCCGATTTGGCTGACGCTGCTGCCGTTTTATGCAGTATTTCCGCGGCATGAGACTCTGATTGTGGCCAGTGCGGTTTCGCTGGCTACAACGGCCGTACCGCTTTTCCTGCTTGCCCGGTGGGAATGGCGGAGTAACGGGTATGCTCTCTGTTTCGGGTTAGCGTTCCTTCTGTTTCCCGCGGCACAGCATGAAGTCTGTTCTTTCAGTTTCGGCTTTCAGGCGGAGGTGATGGCTATCCCGTTTCTTGCCTGGGCCTGTTACTGCATGCGCCGTGAGTGGTGGCAGCGGTTCTGGATGTTTGTGCTGCTGGTGCTTTGCTGTAAGGAGACCTTGGCGGCCGTTGTTTTAGGTCTGGGGTTGTGTGTGTTTTTTGTGCAGAAGAACAAGAAGCAGGGAGTTGCCGTCGTGGTTGTCGCGGTGGCGTGGATATTCGGCTCTACCAAGCTGGTCTTGCCCTGGCTGAAGGCAGCCTGGCTGGTTGATGAGGTTCTTCTGGATGCGACCGACTCACAAAACTACTACCAACTGAAACAGTTTTTCGGTCATCTTGGAAATAACTACTCCGAGATGGCATACAACCTTTTGAAGATGTTCGTCACTTCGCCGGTAGCGACACTCGGCCAATTTCTGCACCGCGAGGTATGGGTATTCTTCTGCCAAATGCTGCTGCCGCTTTGTCTGCTGAGTCTCCTCTCACCTGCGGCGTTGCTCCTTGGCGCGGCGCATGGTTTCTTGATGCTGGTTTGTTTCAAGAGACCTTATTTATTCAGCATTTTTCAACACTACAAAATTGCGCTGGTGATAGTGCCTTTCTGGGCGGCAGCGATCGGTGTGCGGCAACTGGCGGAAGGTCAATCCTGGATACAGCGAGTGGCTCAATGGCTGAAGCCAAACCGGCTTTCAGCCGCGATCCTGCATATCGAGTCACGCAAAGCAGTCGTTCGGGCTGCAGGGATCGGCATCCTGATGAGCTCGCTTATCCACTGTTATTACTTCGGCCCGACACCGCTTTCGAGAACCTACGTGTCTCGCCTTTATGACACCAGCACCCCTCGGGCACAGGCGCTTGCGCGTATGAAGAAGTTGATTGCCCTGGACGCCTCCGTGGTGACCACCCACCGGGCCGCGGCTCATTTCACTGACCGCAGGCAGCTTTACTGCATCCCGCTCAGCACTGGTAAAGACCCGGAACTCATGTTCTCAGTGGATTACATTCTGCTGGATTTGAAGGACGCATGGGGCGATTCAGGATTCAAGCACATGAACCGGATGCTTGAACAACTGCGTAGGCGCGACAACTACGCGTTGCTGGTGAGCGACCAGAGCTTCCGACTTTTCAAGAAAGTGAAATGACCCGCCGTGCTTTCCTTCAATTATTCTCAGCGAGTGCGGGGTCGCTTGCAGGGACTGGCTGAGGATCGGGTTCAGTTGCCGTTTCTACATCGTGATTTCGATAGTTCATCAAGTTGCCCACCTCCAGATCCAGTACCTCTATGGCGGATAATGCCCGATCTATTTCGTCGTCCTCCCCGAATTCTTCGTCATCAAGAATTGCTGCAAGCTCAGCTTCATCAATATCAGAGGAGAGATCCAAATTCTCGAAAGGATTCTCCTCAACCGGTGTAAATCCTGGCAGGGATGATTCAGTTTCATCTTTCGGATAGCGAGTTGCCTCCACCAATTTCGACTGTTGCGAACGAAGGGTTTCGATATCCAATTCCTCACCCGGTGCAGACGTCGCGCTAACACCTGCATTGGCAGCCTTGATGACGTCAGGGCCATCGGCATAGAACGGTCGGTCGTAACCGAAGGAGGCATTGACACCGTCGACTTCATCGTCGGAGAGCTCCGCTCCTGCCTGCCACTCCACCCAGACTTGTTGGAAGTTTTCGGTTTGAACAAACTTGATTTTCTTGAGCCGTGCGAGCTCAAGAATGGCTAGGAATGTTCCAATAAACTCACCACGATGATTGACCTTCTTGAACAGGCTTTCGAATGGAAGCGGAGACTTTTGTTCAAGGAGCGCGGTGATCCTGTTGAAATACACTGGCAGGGGAACGTCCTCGTAGGTGACCTTCGCGTGCTCGATGGGCTTGGCCTGCTCCATCACCTTGGTAAACGCGTTCAGCAGATCCCAGAGCGTGACGCCTTTAAGCGGGTCTTTTCCGTCGAGCTCATCCGCGATCCATTCCGGACGAATTTTGACCACGCTGTGTGGCCGCGTGTACATCATCCGGCGGGCCTCGCCTTGGACCGCTAGGAAACGGCTGGCGTCCTTGAACTTTTTGTACTCGAGCAGGCGCTGGATAAGTTCAGAACTTGGGTCATCCTCGTCATCATCCAGATCGTCCAGGTAGTCCGCGGGCAAGAGAGAGCGGGACTTAATCTCCATCAGCGTGGCCGCCATGATAAGAAAGTCCCCTGCGAGGCTGAGGTCCAGTCCCTCGATCATCTCCATATACTGAAGGTATTGATCTGCTATCTTGGAAATTGGGATTTCTTGGATCTCAACTTCTTCTCTTCGAATCAGATAAAGCAGCAGGTCCATGGGCCCGCTGAACATATCCATATCGATCTTGTAAGCAGAATAGTCGACTTCCTCAGCCATATGATTTGCTCGATTTCGGGTTAACAGACCTAATCTTCAACAACTGCTTCTGGAACTTTGATTTGCAGCGTGCCTTCTTCAATCTCGTCAAGAGCAGCACGAATCACCTGGGAATTCAGGCGACCGACATCTTCCTCACCGTAACTTTCGTACATCAGCATGTTACGTGCACGTTTGATCACGAGAGTGCAGAGCCTGAAACGGCCACCCACTTTGGCGGCGAGCTCATCAAAATCTTTGTCTATCATAACTTTCTTTAACTCCTTGACTAAAAGTAGGAGACTCTTTAAATGTCTTTACTGCGTCCGGTTAGGGTAGTTTTCGCTGACCGGCACTTTAAGTTCAGGCAATGCCTCAACTGACCGGCCTTAACACCGAGAATAAAGACGTAAAAAACCAGAATTCAAAGTTGATGTCGCAGTCAGGGTCGCACCGCTGACCCCGTTCTGGAGTCTTGAAGGGCTGTGGAAGCGGCCCATAATAGCTAACTGCCTGTCAGGTAGCAACTTCTTGATATACAGTAAGGAATTTTCATGTCACAAGACAAAAGTGAATCGGCCTACTCAAAAGATTCAGAGATGGAACTCCCCAATTTCCAGGAAGCTCCGTCGGAACTAGAAGTTAAGAAAAAGGCCGGTTCAAAGCCTAGCGACTCAGAGCAGTTCTCTCCTCCGCCCACTGTAGGACGCCCGCCAAGCGATGCGGAATTACTTGATGATTCGGTAAGCGGTGAAACGCCGTCCACTCTGCAAGATCCTACGACATTACAGGATCCACCAACAATCCAGGATCATCAAGAAACTGTTATTGATGATGGTAAAGATGGTGTTGTCCTCGGCGCCGGAGAGTTGCACCAATTCGCGGAAGCCGCTGAATTTGGCCAACCAAAACGCAGGCGCAAACGTGCCCGCCGACGACGCATGCTGGTAGGTGCCGTTGCCATACTTCTTGTCGGAACAATGCTGGGCGTCGGCCTGATCATCAGTACTCCGCCAGCCGGCGACGGTGGAGGCGAGATTGGAGGGGCTATTGCAGAAACAGGTGGTACTGGCGGACAGAGCGCGCTGATGGTTCCAGGCGAAGTAGACAGCGGCGAGAAAACTGTCGTCAAGAAAGGCGATCCTTCAAAGACTGATGGTGAACCTGAAGTGCCGGTGGACCAGACAGAGGGGTCAAAAGGTCCTTCGCAGGACTTGAAGGACGAGGTGAATGAGCTTCGGGACTCTCTGGCACTCGAGCAGAAGAGAGCCGAGGAACTCGACCGCGAACTTGTTAAGCGCGGAAGACTGCTCAAAGAGTTCGATACAGAGAAGAAGAATTTTCAGAAACAATTAGAAGCGCTGAATGCGGATCTCGAGACGACCAAAGCGGGCACGGCGAAGCGGGAACAGCAGCTTACAGATGAACTGAATGGGGCTCGTGACAACCTCGTGAAAGTGCAGGCATCTTATGAAGAGAGCCGCGCTAAATTGATCGACCTCAGAGACAAATTCGATCTCAAAGAACGTCAATATCAGGCCCGCATGGCCAGCCTGGAAAAAGATGTTGCCCAATCCGGTCAGACCAGTACCAAATTGGTAGATCTGCTGGAAACCCAGCGGGGCCAGATACACGAATTGCAGAATGAACTCGATCGTCAGCAACAGAATATGGCGGCCAAATACCTCGTGCAGGCTCGCGATCACATCATGAAAATGAGTGAACGCGGCTCTGAAGAGCATCTTGAATCCGCACTGCAACAGCTCTACTTCGCAGGCAAGGTCGATCCGAAAAATGACCGGAAGTATCGACAGATGGCAGTCGAACTGCTCGACGAGCAAGTGGAACGTCTCCGCCAGCAAAAAGGCAGGAAGGGCACGGATAAGGATAAGCGCTACCAGCACTACATGAGTCTGCGCTCCAAGCTCGTCGATGCCCCGTCGAATTTATGACATGTGAAACGTCTGTCATGCCTAGCCAAATCTAAAACCGCAAGACAGACGTTGCGAACTAACGGACGTTTGACTGAGGTTTATCCCGATCGCTGCGGCTAGACCCTCCGGCGAGAGCCTTTTGACAACAGCTCGGGCAACTGAAGAATACATGCCTTCAACTTTCATACACGAGGCAAATATGTCAGACGAAAACTTAGTTTCGGGTAGACCAGCCCCTGCCTTCGATCTGGAATCATCAGACAAGGGCCGGGTTTCTCTCACCGATCTGAATGGCCAGAATGTTGTGCTCTTTTTCTATCCGAAAGACGACACCCCCGGCTGAACAAAGGAAGCATGCCGCTTCCGTGATTTGAAGCGCGAATTCAAAGAATTGAATACGGTTGTCCTCGGTGTCAGCCCTGACGATGTGGATTCACATCAGGATTTCGTATCGAAGTTCAATCTGAATATGCCTCTCCTGGCGGATACCGATCAGAAAGTCTGCAAGGCATACGGCGTGTGGAAAGACCGGGGAAATGGGCGAATGGGCGTCGAACGTTCCACATTCGTGATCGATACCGAAGGTAATCTCAGCCAGATTTTGCGGCAGGTTGAACCGGAAAGGCACATCGACCAGGTCTTGGCATTTCTGCGCGGAGGCTGAGTCTCAGGGCAATCCCAGAATCTTATGTGTCTGCAGGCTGAGCTTCCAGGACGGATGCGCCTTGCAGTAGTCGACAGCCTTTTTGACATTTTCCTCCTTCTGTGGGCCATCCATGGGCTGAAGGTAGAAGTGCTTGAAGTTGAGGTGTTCGAACTGCTCCGGCTCAGCACCTTTCTGCGGAAAAACGAGTTTGAGTTCCGTGCCCTCTGAGACGGCCAACTCCGTCCCGGCTTTGGGGCTTACGCAAAGCCAGTCAATACCCCTCGGCGGAGCGAGGGTACCATTTGTCTCGATGGCGATCTTGAATCCAAGCGAATGAAGGGCATCAACAAGCGGCTGATCCATTTGGATTAGAGGCTCGCCGCCAGTACAGACGACATAGGGCCGCGCGCTGTTGAATCGATGTTCACGCCAGACCCGTTGGACGGTCTCAGCGAGTTCCTCGGCTGACCTGAATTTGCCTCCACCTGGACCATCCGTGCCGACAAAATCCGTATCACAAAACTGACAGGTTGCTTTCGCACGATCTAACTCCAGGCCTGACCACAGATTGCACCCGGTAAATCGGAGAAAAACCGCAGCCTGCCCGGTATTTCGGCCTTCACCCTGGATCGTGAAGTAAATTTCTTTGACCGAGTACATCTTCAAATTATGGATATAGAAGTGTAAGACCCAACCGCGGGTAAGTTAAGTCTTGTTGAGAATCTCTCGCCATCGCGAAAAGAACTTCGGACTCTTGAATGCCTTCCCATTCAATTTCTCGATTGATTCCAGTCCTCAAACTTGATGCCTTGGGAAGAATCAAGTATGGCGACATGCATCTTCTCATTATTCCGTATGCCTCTACTCCCCAATTCACTACCCGACCTCAATGTCCAGAACCAGAAACAACAGACTCACCACGATGTCTATTCCAGCCATTCTTTTTACTGCTTTGTTTGGCCCCCACCTTCAATCCGCACACGCGGAGAGCAAACTCCTCGCAGGCGCTGCCGCGGTAGATATCACGCCGCAGAAATTCCCGGTGTGGGTGAGCGGCGGTTTTCTGGCCCAAAGGGGCACAAGAGCAAACGGCCCCCTGCATTCCAGAGCGCTCGTGATGGATGACGGCAAAGTCAAGTTGGCCATCGTCATCGTCGACAGTCTGATGTTCAGGCGGGAACTGATCGATCCCGCGAAGGACGAAGCCGGCAGGATCACCGGGATTCCGTCCAGCAACATTCTGATAGCCGCGACTCACACGCACTCAGCCCCTTCGGTGATGGGCGCTCTGGGTACACCTGTGGACGAAGATTACGCGAAGTGGCTGCCCGGTAAGATTGTCGAAAGCATCGTTCTGGCCAATGAGAATTTGAAGCCCGCGGAGGCAGGCTGGGCCGCGGTGAAGGATTACGAGCACAATTTCTGCCGACGCTGGATCTTCCGGCCGGACCGTATCAATGAGGACCCGTTCGGTGAACGCAACGTCAGAGCCATGATGCATCCGGGCAATCTCAGTCGGAACCACACCGGGCCTTCAGGGCCGGCGGATATTGAATTCTCAGTCCTGTCGGTCAGGGGAACGGACGGAAAGCTCATCTCAGTGCTGGGCAATTACGCTTTCCATTACCGCGGTGCAGCCCCGGTCTCGGCTGATGTGTGCGGCAGATTCGGTGCAACCCTGGCCGAACTGTTTGGCAAAGAACAGGTAGACGAGACCTTCGTCGGCATGCTTTCCCAGGGCACTAGCGGCGACAGCATGTGGATGGACTATTCCAAACCGAGACACGACTCCGGCTTTGAACAATACAACCGCGAGCTTGCTCAAGTTGCTCTCGACGCACTCAAGGAGGTGAAGTATCAGCGGGACATCACACTCGCCATGGCCGAAGCGAAATTGAAACTCCGGCGTCGTGTGCCTGGTGCCAAGCGCCTGGCGCAGGCGAAGCAGGTAGCCGAACAGATTAAGGATCGCCTTCCTCGCAGCAGGCCCGAAGTCTACGCTCTTGAGGCCATCTACCTGCACAACGAGCCGGAGGTCGAACTCAAGCTGCAGGCCATACGCATCGGTGACATGGGTATTACCACGCTGCCTAATGAAGTCTACGGCATCACTGGTCTCAAGCTCAAGAAGCAGAGCCCGCTCGCTCATACATTCAATATCGAGCTGGCCAATGGCGGCCAGGGCTATATCCCTCCGCCGGAACAGCATCATCTCGGTGGCTACACAACCTGGCCCGCCCGTACCGCCGGCCTCGATGAACAGGCGGAGCCAAAGATCGTTGAAACACTGATATCGCTTCTCGAAAAAGTTTCGGGAAAGAAGCGCATCTATCGCAATGTGCCAGACGACGATTACATCAATTCCGTGCGCGATTCGAAGCCGGATGCTCTCTGGCAATTGGATGAAATTGCGGGCACCGTCGCCGCTGACAGTTCAGGAAATGAGAAGTCAGGAAAATACGAAATGGGCGTGGCCTTCTATCTTCCGGGACGTCACTCACAGGAATTGAAACATTGGGAACAAACCCCAAATCGTGCAGCTCACTTTGCGGGTGGCCGAGTAATTATCGATGTAAGCCCCGGTAAGGATTACTCGCTGGAATTCTGGGTCTGGAACGGAATGCCTGTGGCGGAGCGTTCCACTACAGGGGGCCTCTTCGAATTCGGCGAAGCAGGAAAAACAGGGGACGGGCTGCTCATCACTGGTACCGATTCGATACCCGGCGTCCTTGCACTCAAAAATTCCGGCCTCGGTAACGGAACTGCGATGTTGACCATGCAGGCCTGGAATCATGTTGCGTTCGTCCGCCAGGGAGACCACGTTTCTGTTTTTCTGAACGGTAATCAAGAGATCGATGGCGAATCCAAATCAGCCTCCGTTCCACAAAAGCTCTTCATCGGGGGCAGCAGCAACAACACATTCAATTTCGAAGGCAAGCTCGATGACATCGCTTTCTACCAGAGAGCACTGTCGCCTGAAGAGATTTCTCGCCACTACAAGGCGTCCGGTCTTACGCCACCGAAGCAGCCTGCAATACCGCAAACCGCTGCCTTTCATCCTGAGCGACCGGAAATGCCAGAAGACCTGAAACGATATTCCGATGCCGTTAAGAAATCTGATCCCATCGCTTTCTGGTCCCTGCACGAACTCATGGATGGCCAGACGCCGGACACTACAGGGAAGAGCCCAGCACTCACGCTTGAAAAGGATTCGTCAGTCCGGGAGCCCGGAGGCAGAACTCCCAACTTCAATGGTGGCCGGATGAGAACGGCCATGGAAAGACTCGACAACGATTACTCTGCCGAGATGTGGTTCTGGAACGAGATGCCCCACCATGCGCAGCCAGTGACCGGTTACTTTTTCTCACGTGGCCCTGAAGGTGACAAAAATGCTCCGGGCGAACACCTCGGTATCGGCGGGACTCATCTCGCCATGGGCAAGCTCATCGTTTTCAACGGCAACATCAGGAATGAAGTCCTCGAAGGGACAACCTATCTGCCGCTCCGATCATGGAACCACGTGGTACTGACTCGCAAGGGCAAGAGGGTGCGCGTCTTTCTCAATGGAAATATCGAGCCCGAAATCGATGCAGACCTGACTCCCACGATCGACAAGAACAAGAACATCTTCATCGGTGGCCGTAATGATCGCTTCGCACCATTCAAGGGACGCCTGGATATGGTCGCCCTTTATGAGCGAGCACTTGCTGCCGAAGAGGCGGCCGAACATTTCAAGGCAATGAATGTGACGGCGTCGAAGCAACCAGCCAATAGCGGACAAACAGCCAACGCCCCCCCAGGGCTTGAATCCAATCCTCTCTCACCTGAAGATTCACTTAAATCGATTCATGTGCGCGAGGGATATCGGGTCGAGCTCGTGGTCGCCGAACCTCTCGTTCAGGATCCTGTGGCGATTGCCTGGGGCGCCGACGGCAAGCTATGGATCGCCGAGATGGCGGACTATCCGCTCGGTGTCGATGGCAAAGGAAAACCGGGCGGACGCATCCGATTCCTGACGGATTCTAACGGCGACGGCAATTACGACCGGTCGTCACTGTTTATGGAAGATGTTCGTTTTCCTACGGGTGTTCTTGCCTGGCGAAAAGGGGTCATTGTCACCGCTGCGCCGGACATTCTCTACGCCGAAGATACTGACAATGACGGCCGCGCCGACATTCAAGAAATTCTCTTCACCGGTTTTAACGAGGGTAACCAGCAGCTCCGCATCAACGGCTTGCGATGGGGCATCGACAACTGGATCTACTGCGCAAGTGGCGGACACCATGCCCGCTATGGTGCGGATCGAAATATCAAGGTAATCGGCACAGGCAAGACCATTGCCCTCGGCAGCCGGGATTTTCGCATCCGACCGGATGAACATCTTCTCGAACCGGAATCCGGCCCATCACAGTTTGGTCGCAATTGCGACGACTGGGGCAACTGGTTTGGCGTGCAGAACAGCTACCCGCTCTGGCATTACGTGCTCAGCGATCATTACATCCGCAGAAATCCACACTACGCTCCACCTGACCCGAAGAGGCAGCTCCGTCTGCCTGGCAACCCCAAAGTATTTCCTGCCAAGACCCCGCAGAAACGTTTCCACAGTTTTTCAAATTCAGGACATTACACCTCTGCCTGTTCGGCGATGATCTATCGTGACGAACTGCTTTTTCCGGGCGACGAAACGCAGCATGCGTTCACTTGCGAACCGTTTCACAACCTCGTTCAGCATCATGTCGTGAAACCCGATGGCGTCAGCTTTCAAGCTGAGAGAGCGGACGACGGCGAGATTGATTTCTTCGCTTCAAAGGATCGCTGGTGCCGCCCGGTCATGGTTCGCACCGGACCGGACGGAGCACTCTGGATTGTCGATATGTATCGTTACATGATTGAGCACCCGGAGTTTCTGCCCGCAGAGGGAAAGAAAGAACTCGAACCTTTCTATCGGGCAGGAAACGGCCGGGGGCGCATCTATCGGATTCTTCCGAACGCATCCGAGCCGAGACAAACGCCCCCGTTAACCACGCTGAATGCGGAGCAGCTCGTAGAAGCGCTCAGCACTCGCAGCGGCACTCGGCGGGATCTTGTCCATCAACAGCTTCTCTGGCGAAAAGATCCTTCAACGTTCGGGCCTCTCGAGCGTCTCGTCACCGCTGCGCCGTTACCACAGACAAGGCTGGCCGCACTCGGCGTCCTTGATGGTCTGGGGCAGTTGAAGTCCGAGATCCTCAAGACTGCATTTGGTGACCCTCACCCAGGCATTCGCCGTCACGCGATTCGCCTGGCGGAGTCCAGAGGCTTCAAGGAAATCCAGTCGGCTGTCTCTGCCCTTGTGAACGACACCGACCCTAAAGTGCGGTTTCAGCTTGCGTGTTCACTCGGCGAATGGCGGCATCCGGACGCCTTTGTCCTGCTCGGCAAACTTGCTTCCACGAAGGTTGACGATCCATATATGAGGGCTGCGATCCTCGGTTCGCTGAACCAGGAAAACATCAGTGGCGTCCTCGCAACCGTCATCACAAACCAAAGCGTCCCGGAGATGCTTTCGAGCCTGATTCAGCAGGCGGTCGCCTTTAAAAACCATGCAGCAATGAATGCCGCTTTATCAACTCTGGCCGGCAAGGGAGATGAGCGGTATTCGCTCTCTCAGCTTCGCGCGGCGTCCAGTTTTTTCGCAGAGCTGCGGCGGCAGAAAATCTCCCTCAAAGATCTTTCGGAGGCCGCGGAAGATCGTACGGAAGATTCGTTTCAGAGAGTCTCAACCCTTTTCGAGTTTGCGCGTCTGCAAGCTGAGGATTCGAAGAGCGAACAGGAACTCAGGAGGGCCGCCATCTCTCTGCTGGGGTTCGAACCTTCTAAGCAGGAGGAAGACCTCAACCGCCTTGTCAGATTCTTGAATCCGCAGGTACCGGTGTTTGTCCAGGATGCTTCCCTGGAAAATGTGTCGATGCAGGAGAGTAATTCCATTGCGACCCTGCTCATCAGAAATTGGAAAGGCCACACGCCGGTCCTGAGGGCCAAAATTCTCAAGCTCCTGACGAGCCGTTCAGCCTGGATAGACGAACTTGTCCGTGCTTGTGAAAGTGGCCTCATAAAAACAACCGAGCTGGGGGCGACGGTCAGGCAGCAGCTCATTCAAACCGGTGACAAGAAACAACAGGCACGAGCAGAGAAACTGTTCGGCCCGCAAGCACAGGCAAACAAAGCTGACCCAATATTTCAGGCCGCTCTGAAACTGAAACCGAACATCGCCGCGGGTGCGGAGCCTTTCACAAAACTTTGCGCCCAGTGCCACAAGTTCAAGAACATCGGTAACCAAGTCGGCCCTGATCTGGCCTCGCTCACAGACCGCCGTGCTGAAACTTTGCTGGCCGCCATTCTTGATCCGAATCAATCGGTCGAGCCCACCTATCTCAACTACATGCTCCAGACCAAAGCCGAGCGAACCCTGAGTGGCATCCTCGTGTCTGAAACGGCTACAAGCATCACCTTGCTCGGGCCCGAAGCGAAACAGGAGACAGTGCTGCGGTCCGATATAGTGTCACTCCAGACCACCGGACAGTCCCTCATGCCGGAAGACATCCAGCAGGGCTTGACGCCACAGCAAATGGCGGATTTGATCGCCTGGCTGTCGAGCGATAGTGCCGAAAAATAACAGTTTCTGTCCAACACCAATCGTTTCCAAAACCGCATCCGGAGAGTCAGCGATGAGAAAAGTAAAAGTGGGCCTGATCGGTTCACGGTTTGTGACGACCATTCATGCGGAATCTCTGAAAACAGTTCCCGATGCAGAGATTCTGGCCGTCGCTTCTCCGACCGAGGGAAATGCCCGCGAATTCGCAAAGCGTCATGGAATCGCGAATCACTTCACGGATTACAGGAAGCTGCTCGAGATGGACGAAGTCGACATGATCGTCCTGGGCTTACCGAACGACCTGCATTGCCAGGCAACCGTCGATGC
The DNA here is from genome assembly GCA_027625095.1 of Planctomycetota bacterium. GTDB lineage: Bacteria > Planctomycetota > PUPC01 > JACPCR01 > JACPCR01 > JAQBXN01. The sequence continues at coordinate 165,771 of JAQBXN010000003.1, forward strand.
CGCCGCAGCGGGGAAGCATGTAGTCTGTGAAAAGCCCATGTGTATGAATCTGGCGGAAGCGGACCGAATGATAGGTGCCTGTGAACAGTCGAACGTGAAACTGATGTATGCGGAGGAACTTTGCTTTGCTCCCAAATATGTACGCTTGAAACAACTCCTCGATGAAGGTGCTCTCGGCGATCCCACCCTCATCAAACAAAGCGAAAAACATAGCGGCCCACACGCACCGCACTTCTGGGATGTGAAGCGTTCCGGCGGCGGGGTGTGTATGGACATGGGCTGTCACGCCATCGAGTTTTTTCGCTGGCTGCTGAACAAGCAGAAGATTCGCTCGGTCTACGCGCACATGAGCACGTCCATTCATGCGGACAAAACCCGCGGCGATGACAACGGCATCATCATTCTGGAATTTGAAAACGGTTGTACTGCTGTGGCCGAAGAGAGCTGGACAAAGCTCGGCGGGATGGACGACCGCGCCGAAATACAGGGCTCGAAAGGCGTGGCCTACGCCAACCTCCTCCAGGGCAATTCCATTCTAACTTACAGCGAAGCGGGTTACGGATATGCGGTTGAAAAGAGTGGGGGCACCGTCGGCTGGAGTTTCACCATGTATGAAGAGATTTGGAATTACGGCTTCCCGCAGGAGTTCGCCCACTTCGTCGATTGTGTAAAGAATGACAAAGAACCCATCGAGACCGGACACGACGGCCGGGAAGTGCTCGAAGTCCTCTTCGCTGCTTACAAGTCAGCAGGCTGCGGCCAGAAGATCGAACTGCCTTTCCACACGGATGCGGCCAAGCCGTTTGATCTTTGGAAGGGGTAAAGATTTCCTCTGAATCTTCTGCG
>JAQBXN010000036.1 GCA_027625095.1 Planctomycetota bacterium
TCGCTACGCTCGCGAACCCTGGGCTACGTTGTTTAACGTCTTCGACGTAAAGAAAAAAGCAGGGCGAAAACTCCCCCTCCAGGGGCTGCTGAAATGTCAGTATTCGATCTCAACATTCACCTGAAAAATAAGGCTGGAAAGACCACTAGGACGCGCTGCAGCAGGCTGCACCGCAGTTGATGAATTCCCAGGTTCGGAATGATTTCACCAATAACGGTTACATGATGCGCAGCAGCGAATTTCGCCGGGATGCTGCACTCTCATCTCCGCAGGGAACGATGGAACTGCCGAACGAGTTAACGGCGGGAGGAGCGCAGGACCTGTTCGTTTACAACCTTCCCAGGATCGATCTCAAAAAGGGTGAACGGGCGGCCGTGCATATTTTTGAGAGCGAGGTCGAATACCGCGACGTCTACACCTGGGATCTGCACTTGAAGAAAAGTGACTACGGTGTATTGCCCAATGGAAGGAACACCAATTCTCCGCTCAACATTTCCAGGAATGAGATCTGGCATCAAATTGAACTGACCAACAGCACCAAGCTGCCTTGGACTACTGGTCCAGCCATGGTTATGCAGGGCAATCAGCCCCTGGCTCAGGAGCTGCTCACCTATACCTCGCCATCGGATGTCGTCCGAGTACCGTTGACCATATCGGTCAGCACAAAAGGAACGTTTGCCGAGGAAGAGGTGGCAAGAGAGCTGACCGCGCTCAAGTGGGACGGCGCCCATTACGCGAAGATCAGTCGAGAAGCCCAGATAGGCATCTGTAATCACAAAGCAGTGCCAATCGATCTCGAACTCACGTTCCGCATCGGAGGAAAGGCCGACGAGGTATCCGATAAAGGGGACATGGCTTTTGGTGACTACAACGCGGAGGACTGGCAGAACTACCGGGGACATCCGGCGGTAAACCAAAGTTCGACGGTGAAATGGAAATTCAACCTGAAGCCCGGAGCGGTGGTCTCGCCCAAGGTTGCGTACCACTATTTCTTGAGACACTGAGCCCCGAGTCCATGCTCACCATTTACCGGCTGCCGCCCGCCAGGGATTGGCTATCAGCCCTTGGCCTGACCAGTGTGCCCGCAGGTTTACGAGCTGCTTCCTTGTCTGTGGGCGACACCAGGCCGTTCACGAATTGCTTGTGGAATTCCTTTAGCGCTTTCTTATCCATTTCTTTGGCCTTCTCCAGGCGCGCGTAAGCCTTCTGGGGATCTTCCACCATCATCTTGCACAGGGTACGAGTGGCATCCAGAAAATACTGAATTTTCTTGTCAATGAGTGGGCCGATAAGCAGGGAAATCACTTTGACCACGGAATTCAGCACCAGGCTGTCGAACTTGAAATAGAGGCTCACCCAATTCTGCATCTTCTGGCCTTCCGCTTCTTCAAACTCCACGACTGCTACTGCACGCCCCCGCATGTTGAGGACCTTGCCGTCATACTGGCCGAGCGCGTAGAAGACCTTTTTGCCCTCGCTGGAATAGACAATCTCAAATGTACCGGTCGCACCGGCGCCGTCATCCGCCGTGTATGAGCCGTCTTCATTATCCCGAACCCGATAATTCTCGATATCCAGGGCTCGCACTGCATCCGCAGCGAAGGGCATCCGGTCGAGAAGAAATGCGTAAAGCTCGCTGGTGCCGGTGAACTCAACTTTCTTGAGCTCACGCTTGAACGAGCGATGTTTGACCACTGCCTGCACTCGCGCGGCATCTGCATCCGTCAGCTTATCAAACGGGATCGTGCCCCTCTCATCATCGGCAGAAAGTGCCAGAGGCAATAAAGTCATCAGGATGGTCAGGGCTCTTATCGACATTCGAATTTCACATCTGGTTAAAGCCTGCAGTGACGGCGGATTCTATAAGTCGATTTTCATTTCGCTGGCCTATGTTCCCGGCCAGCCTATCATCATCACCTCCTGGCCCGTTTTCAGTTTCTGAAAGAAATACCTGATGCCAACGACCATTACATTTCTTGGAACTTCAGCGGTGACGCCCGGTGCCGGGCATGATACCGCAAGCTTCGTCATCAACCGGAAGTACCTCGTCGATACCGGCTGGAACGCGGCCATCAGAATGCTCTCCCACGGCATCAGCCCGCTGGATCTCGAATACCTCTTCTTTACCCACTTCCATCAGGACCACTACATCAGCCTGCCGCAGGTTCTGTTTTATAGAAACCAGAGAAGCAGGGATAGAGAACATGTGCCACCGCTCCGGATAATCGGGCCGGAGGAAGAGCTGGAGAGAATCGTGAGCCTGACGACTCAGTTTATACAGATTGAAAAACTCAAAGGCGGGTTTGTTGAGCCAGAGCTCCACCCTCTCTCACCGGGCAGTTCGTTTGAAACGGACGCCTTTCTGATTGAGACAATCAAGAGCATTCATCCGGTGCCTGGACTGGTCTACAGATTTACGGACAAAGAGACCTCAAAGGTGCTGGCCTTTACCGGAGACACCGCTTACCACCCGCCGATCATCGAGATGGCCAGAGATGCAGATCTGTTGATTCATGAAGCATCGCACGGCCCCAATCGCCCAAAGGACACGACCTGGGGGCATGCCGGCTCGCCCGAAGCCGCAGAGATCGCGAAGGAGGCGAATGCGAAGCGCCTGGCTTTGGTCCACTGCCCCGAGGCTCAACAGGAGGCCGCAGTTGAGGCGGCGAAAGTAATATTTCCGAACACCTTCTGGCCTGAAGATGGTGAAACAGTCACCTTATGAAGACTCGCTCTCGACCCCTCACCGTTATGAATTTCAGAGCCATCGTCCTGTTCACCCTCGCTGCATCCCTTCTGCTGGAAAATTCAAACGCCGAACGTCTGCGTGTGGCGTTGCCCAGGGTGTTCGATACGCGTAGCGGCGGGATGGCTACTGAGGCCCGCGCCTGCCTTGGACTTTACCTGCGCGAGAGATTGAGCGAATGCGAGAGCGTCCATCTGATTCGGGATGCCCGGCTGTGGGCGATCTTTGGTGAACTCAAAAGCGGTAAGAGGGATGGAGGGTCTCAGAATCTGTTCGAAGAATTCAACAGATACATGCCTGTCGATGTCCTGGTCGATGCGATATTCACGGACGAAGAGATTCTCATTCAAGTTTCAAAAAAGGACGGCAGCCACGAGCTTCGAATTCCTGTCAAAGAGAAATTCGCTCGGCAGGCTGTGCGGACAGCAGCGGCTTTTGTGGCCGGCGAGTTCGGGCTTTCCGGAAAAGAGAAGGCGATTCTTACAGAGGAGCGAATCACCGATCCTGGTTTGTTTCACAACTACTACGTTTGCCATGTTCACTCGGTTCAGTGGCCGAATAATTCGGGTGAGGCACGGTTGAAAAAACTCAGGCCTTACTGGAGCCAATTCCCCGACGATGCCCGGTTGGCCGGGCGGGTCCTTGAGGATACCGAGGTTCTATTTCGCAGCGCTGTCAGTCGTGTGATGGATTACGCAAAGACAGGCGGCCAGATGGGGCAGTATTCCGTCGAAAAAGTTCTCGGTACACCATGGGAGCGGTCTGCCGATGCTGTTGTCATTCGTATGTCGAAAGAGCTTGAGCCTGATCTGCTGGAGTTGGCAGGCGCTGTTGCCAAGACTGAGACAGATGCGCTTGAAGAATCTTTTGAAGAGGCGGAAACCGGCGAACGGCCGGAAGAAGTGGTCGGCCTGAAGGCAGCGAATGAGGCTGGTATCGATGGCGCGACGAATAAGAAATCCAAGGCAACCAAGGCCCAACGTCTCGGTGCGCTTCGGCTGCTTGGGGTGGCAAAATCCAGTAAGGGATTGCCGCTGATGCTCACTGCTTCCCGCCAGAAGGAGGCTGCCATACGTGAAGCCGCAGCGTTCAGCCTTGCCGCGAGCGAATTACCGGAATCGAAAGAGCCCCTCAGAAAGCTTATGAAGGATGAGGCCCTGGATGTGGCGTTTCAGGCGGCCCTCGGCCTTCCCGATGTGGAATCAGAGTCCGAAGCGGTCCTTGCCCTCGCGAGAAAAGTCGCCGCCCTGCCAGATTCAAAACACCGCCAGGACGCGATGAAGCTCCTGAGCAAGAAGGGGACAAAGGAAGATATCGACCTCCTGCTCACCCTCACCTCAAGCGCCGGCCAAGACACTCGATATCTCATCCTGAAGCGAGCATTGGATGAAGGAAAGTTTGATGCCGCGCAGACCGCCGAATATCTCAATGACCCCGATGATCGCGTGGTGGTTGCGGCCGCAGCCTCAGTGGGAGAGAAGCCGTCCGTCCAGATAGTCGATGCCCTCAAAAGGCTCACGAATGACCCTCTGTTGGAAGTGGCCGGGGCAGCACGGCTCGCGTTGGCGCCGCACCGACCGAAAACCGGACGGGAACAGAGACTGTTCGACCTCGCAATCGAACATACTTACCTGCGAATGAAGATCATCCGGGAACTGGCGGCGATGCGAGATGAGGTTTCCTTGACCGAACTTGAAGCCGCCTGCTCGAATCAAGATGAATATGCCAGAGTGCTTGCCATTGAGTTGTTAATGAATCGCGATCCCAGGATCGGCCTTCCGCATCTGCTGAAGGCTATCCACGATCCTTATCGCCTGGTGCGATTGAAGATTGCACCTCTTCTGGCCGAACATGCAGGTGCCGAGCATGCCAAACTCATCCAGGCCGCGGCTGATTCGGAGACAGATAAGGCCGTGGAATTGTATCTGCGTGACACGCTCGCCAGGGTCCGGGGCGTTGCACCACCGCCGGCTCTTCCTGCGGCGCATAGTGTCCAGGGAAAAAGGAACCTTTCATGGCTGTGCGGAATGGGCTCGGACCCTGTCAATTCTCCCTTCGACGCGTACTACCTCTTCTCCACCACGCTGGGTGAAACTGGGAAGGCCGCGCACGACGCCGGAAAGATCATCTTCTCCCGGATAGAAACCGTTGGAAACCCGGGAATGGTCATGGTCGATCCAGTCTCACGGGATAATTTCAGAGGCCAGATTGATGCAGCGCTGCCGCCAGACGTTCTGCCCTACATTGACGGTCTCGTTTTTGGGGAAGAGACCATGAATGCAGACCCCGGTGCGCTCTGGCCGGCCGGGTGGCGTTTGTTCTGTCTGGACGCGGGCATCGATCCGGAACGCATCAAAGGTGATATCAAAACCCTTTCCACTATTGAATCTCGCGCTTGGCATTATTGGGCCATGGAACGCGTCATCGATGGGTTCAATGAGCTGTACGATTATGTGAAACTCAAATACGGAAAACTGCGACCGGGCATGCAGGTCTGCACCTTCCTGCCCGAGCAGGGCCTGATGGGCGCTGGCCCCAATCCAGCCGACCTGCGTTGGAAGTTCGATGTTGGGGGAATCTATCACTACAAAGGCTGCACGCGCCTCGCGGCTTATGACCTGGTCCGCCGCTACAAGACCCTGTGGCCGGAACGCCCGATCCTCTGGCTGAGCCTCGGCATCGGCGGATACGAAATGAACCCGGTAAAACGCACCCAGCAGGTCCCCATCTCGCCCATGACAAGCCGTGGTCACCGCGCCTATGCGGACACTATTACTGCCTACCTGGCTGGAGCGGATACGGGATTCTTCAGCGTCTGGATATTCGTGGATAAGAATTTCAGGGGCAGCATGCATCAGCTCTCGGGAGTGCAGATCGTGGCGGAAGATCTTTTTCCCGGCAGCAAACTGTTAGACCGCGCTATTGAGTTTTCCTTCCGAGGCGCAGAGAAGGATTACGAACTGGCAAAAGAAACACCTGATGCCGAGGAACTCGCTAACGCAGCCGAACCGGGTGTCGATCCCGATAAGCTCGAGGAGAACGAAGTCGTTCTTGAAACTGAGGAAGACATTGCAGAAAAAAAGAAAATCCCCATGCAGGTCAAGGCAGACAAGGAGCGGTTCAACCGCGGTTTTCTCTACTATGGCAAGCATGTGAAAGACTGTGTTCGACTCTTTAACAGCCTGCCACGCCGGAATCCTGAACCCCAGGCTCTTGCCATCCGCAATGGCATATCCGTCTGGTCGAATCCCCGCAGGGCGACCCCGCTCGTGCCGGCCCAGGCGCTTCTGAACGAATACGATTACCTGTGCGATATCAATAAGACCGCGAAGCTCGATTTGTCGAGATATCGCCTGATCGTCTCGCACGACCCGAGTCTCCTCACAGACGCTACCATCGGGTCAATCACGAAATGGCTGAAGGAGTTTCCGGGCCTGCTGATCGTCCATCGCGATCTGACCGCAGACAACAGCCGTGAAGCAAGCACCCCGGACGACCTTGATGGCAGGCTAAGGAATGACTGGCCTTGGGAAGAGGATGTTCAAGTAAACGTGCTGGAGGCCGGGGAACGCGCCGGGTTCACAAAGATCCATGCAGGCAAAGACGAGATGGCTACTACCGGAGAAGTGGCCAGCCAACTGAAACTTGCCGGAACCCGAGCAGAAGCATTGTTCACGAAAGACGGAAGCCCAATTCTCGTGCTTTGGCGAGCTCCGGACTTCAAAGGCGCCGTTCTGTTCGATGCGGTTGAGTACGCATCCCAGGAATATCTGAAGGCGCTGCGCACGGCGATCACTGACATCCGCGAGAGGCACGGAATCGGCCTCAAACTCGACAAGCCGATTCTTCATCAGTCGCTTTCCACAGACACTCTCACCGCTGCCTCAGCCACGAGATATTTTAGCGGAGTCAGCGAGAAGCATGTTTATCCCGGAATCGATCTCCTGACAGGCGTTCGGAATCCGTCAGTGGGGGGAGGCATGTCCGGCGCAGTGATCGCGGAAAACTTCACTGGCAAATACATCGCCTCACATTCCGGTATCGCCGTGCTCAGCGAAGCTCCGCTGTTAAAGGTTGAAAGGGCAGGAGACGAAGTGATCGTCCAATCAAAGGGTCTGATACGCGCCTCATGTATCAGTGGCGAGTTGCAGGTGGCCCCCTTTGATGGGGCCGATTTGGAGGAAGTGAAAGAACCGATGGACTGGATCGTTTACGGCAATGAAGAAGGCTTTGCCAGGGTGCCTGTTGGAAAAGACGGTGAAACTTTGACGTTTCTTCGCTGCGACCGTCCGGTAAGGCTGAAGAGAGTGGATCGATAGCAACAACAAATCGTTCTTTATGTCGAAGGTGTAGAAGAATTTTGGGAATTCAGGTGAGGAATCATGACTGAACGGCCGAAGACATTCGATCACTCGACCACAAACCTGTTAAGCGTAGGCACTGCTCTCCCGCCGCATAAGCTCAGCCAGGAGCAGGCGGCTACATTCATGATGAACACACTGGCCGCTTCGCCATCCGGCGAAAAACGTGACCGGGCGATGTCCCTTGTCGAGCGTGTCTTTCCGGGCAGTGGGATAGAAAATCGATACACGGTCATTCCGGACTACCTTGAATCCGATCCATCCAGGTTTGAGTTCTATCCGCCGAACTGGGAATTGGAACCGTTCCCGACCACCGCGGCCCGGATGTCGGTGTTCGAAGAATGGAGCGTAAAACTGGCAGAGGAGGCCGCCAACACAGCTTTGATGAAAGCCGGGCTCTCGCCTGAAGACGTGACTCACCTCATCATCTGCACCTGTACAGGCTTCTTCGCACCGGGGCCGGACATACTGCTCCAGCAACGCCTGGGTCTTCGGCCTTCGGTGAACCGGCTCCTCCTGGGATTCATGGGCTGCTACGCCGGCCTGAGCGGCGTTCGCGCCGCGGACGATATCGTCCGGGGGAATCCGGATGCTGTGGTGCTGCAAGTGGCAGTGGAGCTTTGTTCCCTGCATTTTCAGAAACGTCCCGAACCAGATTTCATGTTTGCCCACTGCCTCTTCGGCGACGGCTGCGGCGCTGCGGTTTTTGCCGGTGAAGGAGCCTCGCACTCGCCACTGGCCAGGTTGGTCCAAACGCATTCGTTCGTCACTGGTAACTCCCTCGACCAGATGAGTTGGCGTATCGGAGATACCGGATTCGAAATGAGACTCTCCCCACAAGTGCCAAAGACCCTCGCCAGAGAGGTCGGACATTTTATGGAGCATCTGCTCAAGGGATACGTTTCGCCCGATGAGGTGGGAACCTGGGCCATTCATCCCGGCGGACGAAAAATCCTTGAAGAACTCCAGCGTGTTTTCGAATGGAACGACGAACAGTTAGAGCCATCGTTCGGGGTCTTGCGCGACTATTCAAACATGTCCAGCGCGACCATCTTCTTCGTACTCGATGAGTGCCTTAAACGTGGATGGGACGCGCCCATAGCCGCACTGGGTTTCGGGCCGGGCCTGACGATTGAAGGCTTTCTGTTACAGCCGGTGAACAAGAAGCGCGCTCAATGGGTGACTGCTCCTGCGAGGTCAGCAACGATCGTTTCAGGCAGCGTTGTGCACCATTCACCCCTCACCACGGGGCGGTAATATCTTTCCGCAGGGCGTGTCAGGAAGAGAAAGCTCCAACAAGTCGGAGCACTCCAAAGTACGCCCCTTTGGAGTGCGGTGGCTACAGATACCACCACTTTCATTACCTGTCGTAGGTTCGAAGACGCACGATTTCACTGTCGCCAGAGGGAAGCCTACTCCACTGCAAAGGCATGGATATCGCCTCGTCCGCCTACGATCAGCAGATGTTCCTTATAGGGGCGCATGAACTGGATGTAGTCCCGTTGCTGCTTTGTCATCTGTTCTTTATAGCTGGCTTCGGAATGACGAACGCCGGTTTTATTATCGATCATGAAGATGCGGTGGGTTTCTGGATTCAGATAAACGATGTCGTCGCCTCTGAAGATGGGGGGTGAGTGGACGCTCATTGACTGCATGTCCGTCTTCCAGAGTATCTGGCCAGTGCCCGGGTTGATGGCGTAAAGATATATAGACCGTGCCTTGTAACCTCGGACATGAAGGTAAAGGACATCCTCATGAATGACCGGTGGGCGCGGAAATGTGCCGCTGAAAGTGATGGAATAATCAAACTCACCGGTAGCGATATCCATCATGTGAAGCTGCCAGGTGGTGTCCTCGCACAGGAAAACTTTGTCACCGTTGATGACTGGCTGAAGCCAGATGCCCTGCTGCGGCAATTCTTTGGTCAGGATCATCTTGCCGGTGGCTGATTCTCGGACAACCAGAGTTGAGATGTTGAGGATGGCTTCGATTGAGGCGACATATTTTCCTTGAGAAACGAGCTCCTGCGTGTGCATCGAAGCTGGCACACTCCACTGGATACCACCCGTGTCTGGATCAACAGAGACCAGCCGGGGTTGGCTCTCCACCCGCGCATAGAAGACCAGGCGATCGGCAGATGTCTGCATGCTCGGTACGTTAATCTTCGCACTTGGCAGGTTGGTTACTTCGACGGATTTTCCGGATTTCGTTATCCGAATTTGATCGAATAGAGACACCCGGTGCACCTGCACCTCCACACCGTCGTTATAAAGAATCGCCTTGCCCGGCTTCATCTGCCGCAAGATTTCGCCGGTTATCGGCTCGACTTCGGCCCAGCGTGCGAGGCCGGAATAGATGACTCCGGCCTGAGTCACTGAATGCGTTCTTGCGACATCATAGAGCTGGGTATGCCGGAGCAGTCGAAGCTTGAACGGTCGGGGTTGGATATCGCCGGCGGTAGTGAAGTTGTCGGCCAGCAACCGGCCCTGCCGGCTTCTGAGGTCCAGGTAGTATTTCAGGGAGATCGTTCGGATCTTGCTCAGTCGGATGGGCGCGGTCGGGAGTTCGTCAGATACCTTTGAATAGATGGCCTGGGCCTCGTTCTCCCGATTCAAGAATTCCATGCATCGCGCAATCTGAACCTGTACGTCCGCGGCTTCCGGAGAGAGACGCTTGAGCGAACGCTCGTCATTCTCATTGCGATAGTATTTTTCCAGCACTTCCTGAAACGCGCGAATCTCTTCGAATTGAGCGAGCGCTTTGGCGGTGTCATTCTTATCAAACAGGTCGTAAGCCCAGCTTCGTTGAATCTCGCTCAGCCGCTGCCGCACGGGGAGGAGCATGCTCTGACTCGATAGTTCCAGCGCTTTGCGGTATTGGTGGACTGCGGTTGGGTAATCGCCCAGGTAGTCATAGATGTTGCCGCGGGTCATGTAATAGGAATGAATGTTGGGGTTGGCCTCTATGGCTTTGCCGAGCATTTCCAGCGCATCCTCGGTTTTTTCGGCGCGGAAGTATCGGGTGGCCAGTTGATAGAAGACGGTGGCATCTGTGAACACGCGCTCGGAGACGCGTCCCCAGAAAGCCAGGGCCTCACCCATCTGCCCCTGGTCGGCGAAGAGATCGCCGATGCGAAGGAAGTATTTCCATTTGTTGACCGGGTCGATGACCGATGCCTTTCTGAGCTCGACCACCGACTGCTCAAACGAATCGCGCATCACGTAGGCGACAGATTTACCCAGGTAGCCGGGAATGAAGAGCGGGTCACGCTGGAGGGCGTCGCTGAAAAAACTCAGACCGGCGGTAGATCCCGGGTTATCGCCGGTATAGAAACCAAAAGGCTTTTGGGTCGGGCCGCCCTTGAGGTCGGGAAAACTGAAATGACTTTCCGGCGCCTGCTGCTGGATGTCAGCGATGCACCAGGCCGGCATGGGGTCCTGCGGGTGGCTGAAATAATCCTGTGAATGCTTTCGCAACAGAGGCTCCAGTCCGCGCACTCCGCCCCGATTGTTATTGCCCCATGCTCCATACCCCATCGCCAGACTGAGCAGTTCCGAGTTCATCTCCTGCTTGATCGCCGGATGCGGCGCGAGATCGAATGCCTCCATCGCGCTGCGGACAGCGAGGTCGTAAAGCGTATTCTGCTCATTGCTGTTTCGAGCCTTTGATGCGCCCAGGCGGAGGGAGGCCTCACTGTGCATCCGCGCCAGCCCTGGGTCGTTTGCGAATTGCTTTCGGCCGGTTTCTATGACTGTCTTCGATTCTTCGAGCTGGCGGTAATCGAGTAAGAGCTGTCCAGCCATTTGAGTTTCCGCGAGGGTAAGTTTGCCGCGGTCGGAAGCGGAGCGGATGAGGTCGTTCGCCTTCTTCAGGTAATTTTGAGTCAGGGCTAGCCATTCATTTGTTTCCGGGCTCTCTCTGGACGGATCTGGTTTCTCTTTTCCGGGCGGAATGATCGCTGATCGCAAGAGGTAAAGTTCCGCCAGTTCCAGTCCATGGGATTCTATCTCCGGAGCTACCTCGATAAGGTTCCGGTAGGTCTCTTCCGCCCAGTCCAGTTCTCCGGCTCGCTTCATCGCCCTGCCCACTGAAAGAAAGCGTGAAGGCTGCGTCTTATCTTCAGCGATCACTGCGGCCCAGATCGCTCTGGCTGACTCACGATGCTTTTGGGATATGTGGTACTCAGCGTCCTGGAGCTTGTAGTGGACGTTTTGCGGACTGAGTGCGGTGAGCCGGCGGCTCGCCTCAGTGACGCCTTCATCGTTACTGAGCTCTACCAGAACCGAACGATACCTTTCGAGGATCTGCACGTCGCGGGGGCTGGCCTGAGATGCCGCTGAAAGATAATCCGCGGCGGATTGTTTATTCCCCTGTGCTTGACGCAGTGCTGCCAGCTCAAGCAGATCGCTGACGTCCGGCGTCTCCTTCTTTACTCGCGATTCAAGCTCTTCCTGGAGACTTTCGAGTTCTTGTTTCTCCTCAAAACATCGGCGGATGCGTGCGTTCAGTTCCTCGCTGAGCCAGTGTGATTCAGAGAGGAAGGTTTTGGCCTTGCGGTAGGTGAGCACTGCTTTGTCGAATTGTTTCTGTTCAAACTCCACCTGGCCGAGATCGACCAGGGCGAAGCAGGCGCCCTCCGAATCTTCGGTGAGGAGTTCCAGGAGTTTCGTGAGCCACCGTTCGGCAAGTTCCCACTTCTTGAAAGACTTTGCCTCGTTAGTCAGCTTTCGAAACGAATTCGCATCGAAAGGCAGCAGTTCAGCAATCTCGTCCCATGTCTTTCTAGCATCCTCAAAACGTTCGAGGGTCGCATGCACCTGGGCCAGACCGTGAAGGCTTCGGACTCGGTCGTTCATATCGGAAGCCAGCGCCGCGGCGAGCCGGTAGCCCGTGGCCGCTTCCTCGAACTTGCGCTGCTTGAAGTGCACATCGGCCAGCAGGTACCGGGCGTAATAATCGTCCGCATCGAGCCGTACCGCGTCCCTGAATTTCACCCCCGCCTGAAAGAGGTCTCGAAAGGATGCGTAAAGTTTGCCGAGAATGATGTGGAGATTTCCCTTCTTCGGGTCGAGCCGAATGGCATTCTGGAAGAAGTTCACCAACAGAAACTCTTTACTCTCCGCTTTGAATGCGCCGTAGACCTGGCGGAACGCGAAGTCGTTTCGCGCATCGCTGAGGAGCACGTCCATGTAACGATCCACGATCTTCTGGCGCTCTGCGGAGAGTTTGAAGGCGGATGGTTCCTCGGCATGGAGGGGTGATTGGAGGTAGAAGAGCATCGCGAGGAAGAATGTGAGGAGTGGGACACTCGATGCAGTTCGACAAACAGCGCCCTGCGAGCTTGCCTCGCTGGTGCATGAGGTTGAATGGTTACATTGAATCTTGAATCCTGAATCCTGAATCCTGAATCCTGAACCCCGGTATGCAGCACTGCTGAACCCTGAACCCTGAACTCTTTTCCTCATACTGCTGCCCTCCCTTCGCGCCGCTTTCTCATGAACTCGACCACTGCCGGCCATCTTCTCGAAAGAACATCAAGGATGAACAGGAAGCATGCGGCCAGCAGGAGTTGAGATCCTATATCGTGCGGGCGTTTCTTGGCCGCGCCTTCCAGGTCGAACACTTCTGCGGGCCCCTCAGCAATCCGGCCTTCGGAAACATCACACAGCTTCTGCATCAGTGCATGATTCGGAAGAAGAGAGGCGAGCTCTCGATTCACCGATACGACGCCTCCAGTTGTAGCCACTCCTGAACCGTCCTCTCTTGCGACTTTGAAAAGATAGACACCGCTGCGATCCACTTTATGGATTGCCTGGTAGCGTCCCGGCCCGGACTGACCCATCTTGATTTCGACTCGGCTCTCTTCGCTGAAGACCTGCCCCTTCTCGCCCAACGGATACACGCCTACCACCGGCGGTCTGTCGTTGACGAATTTATTGCGGTCATCAAGCGCGTCCACATCCAGTAGAAGTTCCCAGCCACGCACTTTCACGCGAGGGAAGTAGTCGATGCCAGGCGTCGCATGTGAGCTCCAATTCACCATATTCTGGAAGAGCTGGCCAAACTGATCGCTCCAGTCTGATACCCACAACTGACTCCACTTACCGCGGGCGTCGGTCGCAAGCACGGTGGTACGCCCCGCCCCGAATGGCCAGGTAACCAGCAGTGGGTCTTTTGCCTTTTGTGTGACCAGCAGCGTTTCCGATGCAAGCTTGGGTTTGACCCGCACGTAGCCAAATAGGGTCGGGCTCAGATCGATATCGATCCCCTGAAAGAGTTCGCTTTGCTTCAGTGCCAATGCCTCGACCGGGCGCTCGACGACGACTGCCCTGGCGAATTCCTCAATTTCTCTTTCCAGGACGTGTCCCGCTTCTTCGACATCTTCCGCCGGGTAGTAACGGCCATTTCCCCAGCGGGCTATCTCACTCAAGAGTTTCTGATTTGCCTCACTTCCGACGGCAACCGTGCTGATGCTGACTTCCCCGGAAGCAAACTGCATTGCAAGCTGCGCGTAATCGTAGCCCGGGTCCACGTAACCGTCGGTCACGATAATGATCCCCTTGTTTGTGGCGTTGACCTTCATCAATCGTTCGTAGGCCGCATTCATCGGCCGGTATAGATTCGAACGGCCATCAAAAGGAATGCTGATCTGCTTTATGCGCGGCCGATCAATTACCTGCTGGAGGGTCAGAAACCAGTTTGAACTTTTCAGTTCGCTGGCGAATCCAAGTGCCCCGATTCTGTCCCGGTCAGTCAAGACATCGACCGCTCGATTAAAAACGCCGCTGACAAAAGTTCTCTTATCGCCTTTGAAATCGTGTTTGTGAATCTGCATCGAGGTGGAGTTGTCGACCACCATCACCAGTGCGACGGTGGGTGTTTCCTTTTCACCGAAAGAGCAGAGGACAGGCAACATCTCCTCCAGAAGCGTGCCTGCATATCCGCCAGCAGAGAGGGCCTTGTCGCCTCCGGTCAGGATTACAGAGCCGCCAAATTCCTTGACGTAATCGTGAAGCAGTTTCATCTGGTTGGCCGTCATATCCGATGCCGGCACGTTACCGATGATCACAGCAACAAATTCCTCGAGATCGAGCATGCTCTGCGGAAGACCCCGGGCAGGCCGCACCTCGAGATTTACTCGAGCGCTTTCGAATGCCCGTTTCAGGTTGAGCTGCTCAGAGGATTCGTTCGCTATCACCAGGATGCGCGGGAGATCTTTGAGCTCCAGAAATGCATACGACCGATCATTGGCCGGATTCTGTTTCAGGTCGGTCACGAGCCGTGCTTCGTAAACAAATCGTCCGCCGCGCTCGATACGTTGTCGAAACTCCAGGATTTCCGAGCCCCGTTTCACGCTGAATTTTTTCGAGGCCACCATCACGTGATTGCGATAAAGCCGTAACTCCGCTTGGCGGGATTGATTCGATATGGGCTCAAATGAACTGGTCACTGAAACGTGCACGTTAAACGCCTGGTTCAAATGGATCTCTTCCGCCAGAGCGATCCGATCGACAGCAATGTCGGGCTGCGCCTGGAACTTCGGCTGAAGCGCCACGATATCGATGCCGGACTTACCCGCGACGTAGGCTTCCTGGATGGCATTTCCGTCAGTTTCATTGCAATCGGAAACCAGACAGATCCGCCGGGCCATATCGCTGGGAAAGGAGCTGATCGCCAACCGAATTGCCGCAGCAATATTGGTCTCCTGTTCACGGGCGGTGGCTGTCCGCGCGATGTCAGCGCCTTCGCCTTGAATCTTTTTTATCGCCAGTTGGATATCCGGGTTCGGCCCGGCGGGCACCGCGACGGTCGGCTTCGCATCGAAAAGGATGACGCCCGCCCATGCCCTGTTGGGCATGGTTTTCATGCTCTTATCCACCACGTCCGCCAGGTTCTTGCGATAAGGCGCCATCGAGGTGGAAACATCGACCAGGTAGTAAACGCAAATGTCCTGATCCGTATCCGTCCACCAAACCTGCATTGTCAGCAGATCTGCCACGATCATCACAACGACCAGGCTTCTGGTCGCAGTCATGACTCCTTTGCGAAGCGGGGCCACCCTGTCGTACGTCCTGAGGCCGATATAAATCAGCACCGGTACGATAAGGAAGATGAAAAAAGCGGCGGGGTTATAGACCTGCATGGAAGAAGAGGGGAAGAATGGAGTGTTGGAGTTTTGGGGTTTGCCACTTCGTCGTAGTCTTTGTCTTCTTTTTCGTTCAGGAGACTACGACGAAGAAGATTAAGAAGAAGAGAAGTGCATGCTTTTGTTTAGAACAGAATCCTCTGGTGATATACGTAGGCTTCAACACACAGCACGATGAGAGCGAGCCAGTTCAGGGCGAACCATAGTTCGCGTTCGACTACAGGGGCCTTCTCCTCGATGGAGTGTGCTTCTTTGAAGCTCTTCTGGAATTCGGGATTGGGGGCGATTTTGCTCTCGGTAGGGTCGCTCAGGTTGACGGCGAAGCCATGCTTCTGTCTTCCGATCGTATAGGTGTATGTGCCGCAAAGATGTGTCTGGGTGTAGGTGGCCGTTTCTCCGATCACGGGGATGACGGCTTCTGCCTTCAACGGATCGGTTACGAATACTTCGGTGGGCCGGTCGCGCTCGCTCAACGGCACACGGATCTCCACGACTTCGCCCGGCTTGATCTGCGTCTTCTGCTCTCCGAGTTCATTCTGTGTGAACCAGAGGAGCGAATTTGAGACGAGTACAGGGAATGCAAGACGGAAAGGGAAATCCGACTGCTTCGGATCGAATGCAACAAAGACAAGTTTCTGGGGGCCGCGGCGACCCGCGAGAATGATCGGGGTCTGCACAGTCCGGGCAATCGGCTCCATGAAATCCATCTGCTGGATGCCGAGCGATTCTGCAATAAGCAGGTTTTCAAGGCTGATGTAATTCATCAGCGGATGCGTTCGATCCCATGCCCGCATCAGCGGGCGCATCACGACGTCTTTTGTTACCGAAGCCGCTGGATTCTTGCCGCTCGTGTTTACAAAGATGAGATGGGTGTCGGGCAGCTTTGCCGGTATCCAGTTGTAGAAGATCATCGCGCCGACATCGTAGTTCAGGTTGTATTTTTCCGGCGAGATCCGATAGCCCTGGACGCCGATGTTCGCACTCATTGCAGCGTCAAGATAACCGCCGAGTTCTTCCTTGGGTGCTACTACAAGGACCTTGATCCGTTCACGTTTCGGAATCCATTCATATGAGGTGTTGTCGACAAGGAAGACGTCCTTGACGCCGGGATCGAGGAGCGTGACTTCCGCGGTGAACTGTCCACCCACCAGCAGCGTTTTCTCGTACATCTCGGTGTGCAGTTCGTTGGGCGGTAATGTGACTTCACGGACGTCGATGGTCGTTCCGCCGACGTTGGGTCCGGAATCCTTTTTCGATTTTTCGCCCTCTTTCTTTGCGCCGATGCTCAATCGGATGGCCACCTTCCTCGGTTCGCCGAAGGTGTTCTGGAGAACCAGTAGCGCAGAAAAATCACGTTCGGAATCCATGTTTCTGCGTGACGAGAAACTTACGATGCCTACGTTCCCTTTTTCTTTACCAAATGCATGGAACTGAATGCTGGATAGCACATCGCCATATTTCTCTGGAAATTCATTGTCAGAGCGGCCATGGAGTGTCCGCATTACTTCTGCGCCGTCTGACAGCAGGTAAACTTGCGGCTCAGAGAGAGGACGTATGACTTCACGGACGAGTTCGAACGCCTGCGAAAGATCGGTGGTCTGGAAACCGGCCTGAAGGCCATCGAGGGTGCGATAGAGCGTTCTGCGATCTTTTTCAAATTGCTGGACGATACGAGCCTCGCTGTCCGCAGCGATGATCAGCATCCTGTCTCCGTGCTCCATACGACGAACGATGTCCCTTGCCTTCTCTTTAGCTTCGTTGAAGCGTGTCGCCCCGTTTTTGCCGTCCTGCGTCTGCATGCTGGCCGAAACGTCCATAACCAGCACGATTCGCTGTTCGGTCAATCTTCCTGATGACAGGAGCGGACGCGCTGCTGAAAAAGCGAGCATGGCTAGAACCGCTGCCTGAACCGCCATCGAGATCATCGTGCGCATCCGCCTTCGTTGCCGTTTCGCATCCTTCTGAAGATGCGCGAGGTAGGCAAGGGATGAAAGCTGAACCTTCTGCCTCGGCATCCTCAAGATGTAGAGAATGACGACGATGACAAGCAGAGCCAGCGAAGCCAGCGCAGGTTTGGACAGGAAGTAAAGTTCGTTCAAGAGAGGTTCAGAGGCTCAGAGGTTAGAGGTTAGAGGAATGAGAAGATGAAAAGTCAGGCTAAGCCACTTGAAAAAATGCGCGTCTCGATGTTTCACTTCGGCTTGATCACTTTGAAATAGCGCTTCACGTACAGCTCTTGACCACTCGGTACCCGCTGCTGAAACATGACTGAGTCCAGGATGCGTTCGTAGTTACTGTAGACTTCCTGGTAGGCGTCTGTTGAGCGAGACCGGTCCGCGGCGGCGTCCAGAATCATGGCCCTGATGTCGCGGTCTTCGACCGCGGCACTGAGTGCGTCGTAGCTGAGCTGGCCTTTCTTCAGTTTTGTCTGCGAGCCTTCGGTTGCTTTTGCAAGTTTGTTCTCCAGCGCCGAATTTTTGCCGTCCGCATCACCTTTTTCGCGCTGCTCTTTTGCCACTGCTTTCAAGTCATCGGCCAGTGCTTCCTGCTTGGCTCGTTGTTCCGCGAGCTCTTTCCTTTCGACCAGTGCCAGAGTCTTAATGGCTTCGGCCTCGACCTTTTGTCCGCTCGAGGTAGTAACCGCGAGCTCTTCCGCGCCCTTGTCGAGCTCCTGCTGAACTTCGTCCATGAGGTCACCCATGGCGACCCGTTCCCGGTATTTTTTAAGTTCGTCAAGAGCGCGTGACATGGCGTCGTCCTTACCACCCCCTGCATCCATGTCTGCAATTTCGCGGGACAGGCGGGCGAGAATTTCATCCTTGGTCGCGCTATCGCTCATCATGTTGAGGTCCTGGATGAGCTTCTTGATTCGTTCGAATTCCATCTTCTCCCCTTCATCTGTAATGTCGGCCTCAAGGGCGAGTAGACCTTCGAGCGAGTCTTTGCCGCGCTGTAATTCTCTGCGGGTGGCTTGGGACAGACCGGTGCCCTCCACAGGCGGAAAGAGGCGACTGTGCATAGGAATGCAGATGACGAGCACTACAAGAGAGAGCCAGAAAGATTGGGGAGGCAGCACCGCTGGCTGCTCCACCGATGCGGTGGCCTGCATACGTTCGGCGGTCTGGCGGATGGCCATGCGTGAGAGCGTGTCTTCCCGACCAGATCGAAGGAAATCGTAAGCGCTCGCAAGCTGATCGTGCATGCCCAGCCGGTCGTCGACCTCCTTCGCCGCTTCATAAGAACTGACAGCGGCATTTCCTCGAACGGAGACAGCGATGCACGCTCCAATGAAGGGAAACGTAAACGCGATGAAAGTCAGTGGCCCGCGAGGAACTTCGCACGCATAGAGAAGGATCAGATACAAGAAGCACGCCCCCGTGCCGCAGGCCATACCACGGCAGGCGACGCCCAAGCCCTTCAACTGCTGCTCTCTCGAGGCCAGGGCGGTGATCGCCTGATGGATGGACTCTCTGAATTCGTTGGGTGTGTCTGTGTCGTGACTCATATGTTTTTGATATTCATTCGTTCGAGGTTCATTCCTGACTAATGTCCGAGCATCTCTTCTACGCCGGAGGCGTTCAGGCGAATAGCCGGTGGTTTTAACCACCGGATCGAAGGCAAGTTCAAAACTGAGCCCCGAAGGGGCGAAGGCGGTTGTGGCTCAATTTCACCCATGAGGTTCGGTTTCAAACACGTATTTCGGGTCATAGACGATCCTATGTCGATCCAATAACAATATGAATTCCTCTTTAAAGGTCTTTGTCTTGTGATGTTCTTTCTGCGTCTGGATGTATTGCTGGGCTGACGGAATGTTTGACTGGCTGACCGTGAAGGCTCCGTATCCTTCCTGCCAGTAAAATCGTGGTTTGGCCTTCTTCTCTTCATTTACCCATTTGGATGATTTGCCCTTGATGCGCTTCATCATTTCCGAAACCGATATAGAGGCACTGAGACCCGCAAGGATGTGAACGTGATCTGAAGTCCCGCCGATCTCGATGAGGCATCCTTTCTCGCCGCGAATGATTCCGCCGATGTACGAATACAGATCATCTTTTGACGAATCGTCGATTCGCTCTTTCCTGTACTTTGTTGAGAAAACAACGTGGTAGTTCAGGCAGGTGTAGGTGCTCACTGTTCAATCGCAATAATGTCGGAAATGTCTATGACGAGGTTCGCCGCCGCCCCTCCGGGGCTTAGATGGTTTTTTCTCCTGCTCCGGTGGTTGAAACCACCGGCTAATTGCCCCTGCCCCTCCGGGGCAAAGAATGTATGTTCAGATATTTGAATGAAGCACGAGCTGTCGTCCTTCTCCTTGTAATCATTGTGAAGTCTATTTCGTATATGCCTGCAGGTAGCTGAATCCCGGGTTGTTGTATGGGCCGTAGTATGTGTGCGCGAATCGGCTTACGTCGGTATCGACTCGAATTTTCTGAACACTCAGAGAAGCGACGGGAAGATAGGAGGTTCCATCCTCACCGCAGGCTGCGAGACTCTCGCCCACCTGATGCCAGTTGCCGTCGACGGTCTGCACGTGAATGGTGTAATCCGCTCTTGCCAGACGATAAGTGCCGGCCGCCACGTCGCCGCGTTCTTTCCAGGTCATGAATCGGCCGCGGAGTCCGATCGCTTCGACCGTGGCCGCTTTGGCAAGGGTGACCGTAACGCTCCACCTGGTCATGTCCTGGCTGATAGTTTTCAGCCAACAGGATTTTGTATCGTCATTGAAGATGCGGCCGCCCTGGTAGGCTTCGCTGCTGACGGAGAAGAGGACGTTCCCCTCTTCATCCACGTAACTATTCAAAGTCTCTTTGCCTAGAATGTTAGTGCTTTTGATTTCTTGCTCCTTAGGTTTACCGCCAGCGAAAACTGGCTTCAGGGTGGTCTTGACGCTCCGCGACAAGATTTCCGAAATCTCTGATTTAGGCCCGCGCAAGGGCGGCCTTTCCTTGCGAGCCCACCGATCGAAATCCTGCTGCTCGGCTTCGATGCCGGTGATGGCGAAAATTGCTGAACGTTCACCGGTTTTTTGTGCAGTTGGATAGTAGGCGGTGATCGAGCGAATGGTCAGTTCCGGATAGGGATTCACCCATTCATGGATGCGGACAGAGCATTCGTCACCGGAAGTGGTGTAACCGAGCCAGCCTGGCCGGCTGATGAAATCGATGTGCCTGGCGAGCGGGTTCGGATTGCCGATGCTCGTTCCGTAGTAGCGCAGGTTCTCGAAATCGTGGGAGCGTTCCCAGGTGTAGGTGGCCGCAACTTCGGTATCACGGATGTCGAGATTAAAGGTAAGCTGCCGGCCGTCTTCGTAGGTGGCAACATAGCTCGCCGGCTCACCAGCTTCGACCCGCGCTTTGAGGAAACAGAGGCTGGCTGTTTTGAGTCCAATCGGAATTTCAGGAGTGCTGGCCGGCAGTGCGGAACTGACCTTTGCGTCGGCGGGTGGGTTGCCCAGGAAAATCATGGAGTTCCCACCGTTCGTTTTGGGATCGATGATGTGGAATGGCACTTCTTCAAGTTTCGTGTCGCCCATCGGGAGCAGGCGGAGATCGTAGTTGCTGCCCCAGTCCAGCCATCCTTTGCTGTCCGCGGGAGTTTCATCGATGTGGCTCCAATTCACGGTCATTCGAAGATCGACCTTGAACCACTTCTGTTTTCGGTCTTCCTGCCAGCTTGGGAAGGGGCGACCAAAGAATCGCTCATTCAATCGGACGGTAAGGTTTACCATCCGATTGGCGAATTCGAGCGTGTTGGGCATTGGATTCGCCGGGCTCCACAGGTATTCCGATTCGACCGGGAGCTGCAGGTTACCGCCCATGCATTGCCCTCCGACGATTTTGGCCAGCAGTCCGATGACCATTCCCTCGTTCGAGCTGCTCGCCCACCACGAGCTTCGAGTGCCCCAAATCCGGTTTTGGGTCTTCTGATTGAAATTCGGGCTTGGCCCGGCGTAGGGGTTGCCGTAGTTGCCGTTAAAGCCCCAGTTGTTCCAGGTGAAGACACGCTCGAATTGATCCACGGCCAGTTCAGGGTTGCTGTAGGACTGGCCAATGGATCCCTTCCAGGAGCCCATGACCATGTCGTGAGGCAGATAGGGCTCAGCCTTGCCCATGTCATAAAAGCGGTCTCCGCCGGCATCTGGAGTGAGGTGGCAATCGATTGCCTCCACCTTCACTCCCCGCTGCCTGCACAAATCGTAAAAACGAACGATGTATTCGTAGAGCAGATGCGGCCCGTCTATACCGCGCCGCTGACAACGCCGATCTGCGAGCCAGCGCGAACCATCTTTGATGTGCCCCATCTCATCGAGGTCAAGCGAGGCGGCTTCAGCATCGGAAAGCGATTCGAAGAGGGATCGATCAACAGGGTCTTTGAGTGCGTATAAGCCGTGACTAGAAGATGGGCAGACATTGAGCCTCCGGCAGCTTGTCTTCTCGGTCAGGTAGCCCTCGTCTTCGTCGTCGCCGATTTCCGTGCCGGAAAACCTGCCGGAGCCACCGTCCCCGGCGCCCAGGTGGCCCTGGTGAATGAAGTGACGCCTGACGTAATCCCGGATGTCTTCGTGAACCTTCGTCTCGGATTCGCTGTAAGGGCTGGCCACCACATTGTTGGTCGTGCCGTTGATTCTGATCATGGAGTAGAGCTTCATGATCCGTTTGTATTCATCCGAGAGTCTGATGCCGTCGCTGAACCGGAACATCGTGTCCCGCATCATTGCCTGGGGCCAGTCCCGAATGTTGCAGCCGGGAATGACGAGTTGCCCGTCGGCATTTCGCCGAATGATCTGCATGACACTGGTGACCCCGTAAAAAGCGCCATGCTGATCTTCGCCCGAACCGACAATAAGGACTCTCTCCGGTCCGGACTTCAAAGCGTAGCCCTGCTGGCCGGGATCGTCGGCCGTCACCTTCAGCCCGGCACTCCCGGCGATTTGAGCTGTTGCCCCGGAGTTTGAAACGTCCCCGATGACGATGCAATTCTTGAGGGTGGGATTGCTTTTCAGTTCTTCTTCGAGGAGCACCACCGGCAGCCGCACGTTTTGCATCTCGAACGTGTCATCCGAAAAGTCTCGGCCGATGTCTGGAGTGTATCCTACGGACGCACAGACGATCCGGGTCGAAGCATCGATCACATACGGCTGATTTGTCCATTCAACCTGCTGGGGCTGTGGCACGATAAACGGCTCACGAATGCGTGAGAAGGAAGGCACTTGGGGCTTATCGATCGTGATGCCCTTCTTCCATTGAAAGCGGGTGACTTCGAGGTCTTTGTGGTCGCCCTTTTCTGTTCCCCAGATCTGAACGAAGAATTGTGCTCCGCCCTGGAAGGTTCGTTCGTACCAATGCAGCTTGATGTAACGGGCAACGGAATTGACGCCTCTCGCGCGGTAGTAGAGCGTATCGCCGGGAGGATCGAGCACGCCCGCTCCGTTGAGCTTGTCTACGAGAATGTAGTCCTCAGAATTTTCCGGCTTTACGTAAAGGAAGAGTTGTTTGATCGCCATGGCAAACAGCGAATCAATTCCGGTAACGTAAAAATCTCGGCCCAGATCGAGGATCACTTCGTGGCCCTGGGGATAGGTCGGGCTCTGCAGCGAACGAAAGGCCACCCATGGCCACTGGACAATGTTGTGCCCGCCCTTCGTCAGGCTACCGTGTTCGAAGGGAATCCAATCATCGACTGCGTTATTGACACCGGTATCGTCGTAGCCATTCCAGATCAGCGGGGTCCACTGTTTTCGGTAAGGGGGTTTGAATTCGTCCGTACCGGGTTTGCGATATGTGTAGCGCCCGTTGATTTTCCATTTGTCTCGGACATTCAGTTCAGGCCGGAAGCCGTTCCCCGTGAGGCAATACATGCCTTTTTCGATACCGAATGGTTCCTGAACCATCGTCAGCTCGTCGAAGAGAATCTTTTCGACGCCGCCCTGGACGAGCATGTAAACGTTCAGAGTCTGCTGGGCGCCGGTGGCATAGGCTTCGAGATCGATATCCACCCATTCGCCGGACTGCGTGATTTCCTGCTGTCTTGCCGGCTTATCGAAGGCGACCGTCAGCTTGCCCTGGCCCTTCTCAATTTTCAGCTTTCCGGTGAGCCGATAAAACTTGTTCGGCCGAACACCAACTTGCTGCGAGACCTGGAAGAGGTCTTCTGCTTTGGTCAACTTGCAGTCGATAGATCCGAAGCCGGCCTCTGCATCGAAGCCCAGTCGGGCTTCAAGGTTGTCCCGTGATTTCTTTGAAACCCAGTAGTCGAGTTCGTTGTTGTTGTCGAGGTCTTCGTTGAATTTTCCATTCTGAAGCAGATTGGGATCATCAAAAATCAGGACGCCGGTAGGCCAGGGGTTGTGCCAGGATTCGACAGGGTTGTATGTCCAGGTCGAGAAGATTCGATCCTGGCCAGTCGGGGGTGGACGACCATTCCGCACCACTCGGATTCCCCACCTCTCGCCGCGCTTGGGCGGGCCCTGATAGGCGTAGCCGTCCCTGGCGAATCCCTTGAACGGCACAGCCATTTCCACGATCCATCTTTTGGGCCCCATCGCGCCCTTCAAATTCGCGCCGGGATCCCACGTGATGCCCTTGGATGTGAAGGGGTTCGTCCCTTCATAGAGCATGTGCTTATAGATATTGAGAATGAACTGCCAGCCATAGCCATCGCCGCCAAGGCCATCCGTCTCGATAAATATCTCACCGCAATCGCCCCCGTAAGCCTCAAAGCTATCCTCCTTTCCGGGGCTCTTCTTTTCGATAAAGAGCACCGATTTCGGCTCAGGTTCTTCAGCTACATATGCGAGATAGAGATTGCGATCGTCATAGCATACGTAAAGAACCGTCTGCTTCGGTGTAACGTCGGTGGACACCATCTGCACCCAAGCGCTCTGGGTTCGGTGTTTCCATTCCGATTGCGGCCCTGGGGCCTTCCAGCACGGGTCTTCCAACACTCCATTGAGGATCGGAGGCTCGGTGACATTTCTGGCGATGATCACCCGAGTGCCCTGGTCTTCGACGTATTTGCGATTGAACTTCGTCCGAAAGCGAAAATTCATCTCCTCCGCATCGGAATCAACCATGCCGTCGATTCGTTCAAGAGAGACGGGGGCGTCTTCCGCGATGAGCACTGAACCAAGCGGCAGCAACAGCAATCCGATGAATCGGGCCGCATTCAACAAAGAGAGAACTTTAGATGTCTTGATGAAAATCATCAGGTTTTGCGTGAGGCAGGGTCGCCGATTCTGGGTTCTGCAGTCTCAGATGGCAAACGGAAGGAATGAACATGGAGACCGACGTCGATTGCTACTCTTGGAGTTCAGCAATTTGCGTCTTCAATGCGGGCATGTCCGTTTGAACAATCTGCCAGATAATTTTCAGGTCGAGTCCAAAATAATCGTGGACAATCCGATTCCGCAGTCCTGACGTGTAGCGTGCGACCTTCTCAATGGCGGTGTGAATGTCATCGAGGAGGATTTGCGGATCGCGTTCAGGCATCGATGAGATCCGGCTCGATTTTTTTCCACATGCCGGGCTTGATCGCCCGGAGCGAAACAAGGTCTACGTGCCTTCCGAGGGCCACCTCCAGGCACTCTGCCAAATCGACGAAGCCGAGGCCAATTGAGGGGTCGACGTCCACGAGAATATCCACGTCGCTCTCTTCCGTCTGCTCGCCACGTGCCATAGAGCCGAACAGGGCAATGCGATGTATCGGAAACTCGCGCTGCAGAGCCGATTTCAAATGGCGGAGCTTTATCAAAATGTCTTCAGAATCGCTATTCATGATGCAGTCAGTTTACTTGCCGGTTGAGGGGCTTCCAGGGATGGCCTCACCTTATCGGCCCTCGTCCGCCGATTTCAATTCCTGCCGGGTGGGACAAGACGATCAGGTCTTCGATATCGAATTGTTCGAGCAGACCGAAGCAGAACATGACGGGCTCTTGCTCGTAGTCCACCTGCCAGTCGATAAGCCGTCGAAGGCTATCCGGCAGGAACAGATTCAGCTTACCGAAATTTGATGGACTGAGCGCGGCGGCACACAGGGCGATCAGACTGCACGAAAGGCCCTGGGCAGTGATTTCCAAGCGCGCATTTTCCGCAAGGCTTCGAACCCACTTCAGCAGGGCCAGGAGCTGTGCAGTACAGATGCCGAGTGGGCGGTCGCCGGCCGCGGCCACGCATTCCATGAAGAGGTAGTGATATTTCTTGTCGATGACCTGTTCGCCGAATCCGAACAGATCTGCCACGAAGACGTGGCGTCCGGCGTCGATTGCAGTCTTTACTGCATTGCTGGATTTCGCTCTGCCGCTTCCGGAAAGAATGAGCAATGGCCTACCTGCATCTGCTGGCTTGAATTCGGTGACCGGCACCTCCCATCTGCTCATATTAAGGATGTGATGTTGAATCCGGACTTTGCCGACAGTCTGGGGCTTGCCGACCAATTCACTTTTGCCTGGGGATAGACGTGGCAAACGGAGCACCTCACGGAGCCGATTTCGGTCTTCCTTTTTCGTTTTGGCTGAAGCTCCCTTCCTGGGCAGTTTCTGCGACAGGTTGGCGGCTATATCAAAATAGTTGGGATTGTCTGTGGGGAGTCCGACATTCAATTCCAGCTCGGACCGAATCTCGTCATCACAGGGAATTTCTTCGGTCGGAATATCCAGGTTCCAAATGTCGTTAAGAAATTTATAGAGCTGCTCACGGATATCGCGTTCGTAATTGTGGTCTCCGGGGTCTTCGTTTGCGTAAAAGCCGATTCGATCTTCGACTCCCAGGAATTTGTAAACCTTTCGGGCCGGCTGATAAATGGAAGGACGCATAAACTCCGGACGAAAGATCGAATCGTTCACGCTATGGATGAGGAGCGAAGGCCGGGGCGCGAACATCGCGGTCATGGTATCGAAATCAGTGACAGTGCAGAGGTCGACCGGTGTCTGCTCCAGGTCACCGTGATCTTCCCAGCGATCTATAGCGCGCTGCCAGATGGGTGAGTGACCCGATACCGGCAGAATTGCTGTGATGCGCTCATCAATGGCTGAC
Source organism: Planctomycetota bacterium (assembly GCA_027625095.1). GTDB lineage: Bacteria > Planctomycetota > PUPC01 > JACPCR01 > JACPCR01 > JAQBXN01. Next base: position 26,284 of record JAQBXN010000036.1, read on the forward strand.
AACACCGCGGTTTGCCAGCCGCCGCCGGAGAGTCCGGTCATGGCTACGCGATCAGGGTCAGCGTTCTTGTGAGCGAGCAGAACGTCCAGGCCTCGCTTCATGGCCAGGTACATCGCGCCGACGCCGGCGACTCCGCAGAGATCCATATGTCCCTGGCTCATGTGATTGGCGGCGCCCTGCAGTTCACCCATACCAATGAATTCCGTGTTCAGGGCGAGCATCCCCCGCTTTGCGAGATTGATACAGCGTGCCTGTTTGTAAGGCATCGCCTTGCCGCCGCGGTGGTGTCCGTTGGGATTCAGTACCGCCGGCACCTTGCCCTTCAATTCTGTGGGTTCATACAGAAGCGCAGGAATCCACATGCCTGGGTAGCCTTCATAACGGAGCTTCCGGATTCGGTAGCCTCTGCCGGTCTCAATCACTCCACGCCATTGGACCTTTGGTTTGGCGTTCAGGGCATGATGTGTATGCCCTTTCATATAGACCTTGGAGACGAGCTCCTTCCGGATGCGTGAGACGCGAGCGTTCCACTCATTCACCGACTCTGGAATCACCAGCCTGGGCAGCTTTTCCCGAAAGTAATCCATCATGATGCGGGTGTGTTTTTTCCGCAGCAGTACCTTCGACAGAGAACGAGAGATCTGTTCGATTTTCAGTGACATCAGGTTGTTTTGAATGGGTGAAGGCAAATCGAAATACAGGGAGTACCACCGAACGTCAGCGGTCTCGAAGCTTTGCGTGCGACTGGAGCTTGGAATCTTCTGGTGCGCTATTCAACCCGAATCGCTCAATATCAGGTAAAAATCCTGTGATTGGGTAAACGATCTTTGATGCAATAAAAAAGGGAGGCCGACTTGCGTCAGGCCTCCCTCGATAATTGTTTCAGTAATCTAATTCATCGCCTTTTTGATCTGGACATCAATCGTTTTCCCGTCTTGGATGTTGACTGTTTCTGAATCCAGATTCATATCCTGTGTCTTGGCAGATCGCATGACCGGGTGCCAGGCTTTGAATTTGTATTCGCCCGCCGGGATGTCCGTGATTTCGAAATTTCCGTTCTCGTCTGTAAGCGCGTAGTAGTTTGTATCCACCACCGAGATGCTGCCCTTCATCCAGGGATGGAAACTGCAACGTACGATCACGTTAGTCTCGGCCTTATCAAAAGTATGGGTGATGGCGCTGTTGCCCATGACGGCCTTGTTAAAGGATGCATTTTTGAAAGCGGTCATGCTGACATTGTGAATCGTCGAGTCGCTGTTCTTGAATTCTACCGTCGTACCGACTGGGATAACCATTACTGGGAGAGCCATGCGGCATTTCACCTGGTCATGAGCCGCTTTGTCGAGGGGTTTGACCTCTCCGCCTTTCTGAGAGAGCGTGATAACGAAATTCTTAATACCACCTTCTTTGGACACGATAAGCGAGTTATCCAGATGCTTTGCATCTGCATCCATTTTGCATTGCGACAGTTGGATCGCAGAAACCTCTAATACCTCTCGCTCGGGTACCTTACCATCGAAGACCACGCGACCTTTCACTGTACCGCCGGCAAAGGCCAGCATCGGCAGGAAGAGCAATCCGGCCAGCATTCTTGCAGCCATGTTCGATGATTTCATTTAAAGCCTCCTTCGTAATTGCCGGATCTTAGATTGGGGGATACGCCTGGCAGGGAATCTAAACGTCCACATCGGGCTTCGCAATATGCACTGTGCAGGACGGCCCGGCTGATGAGGTATTCATTCATCAATATGATTCTTCACGTATATTTCACTGTTTGAACTGGGCACTGGTTCCCCGAGAATCCAGGACGTACGAACGAAAAAGATCCTCTTATTCGTAGGAAAATCACGATCATGAAAGTTGAACTGCTGGGTGCCCTTTTTCTATTTGCAAATCTTGCCCCTGCTGAACTGCCTCAGCGATACTGGCCGCGATGGCGTGGCCCCGCCAGTGCAGGGAGTTCAGCCACAGCGAATGCACCGGTAAAATGGAGTCACACCGAGAATGTAAAATGGAAGGTGAAACTACCAGACATCGGGTGTTCCACACCGATTGTCTGGAGTGACAATATCCTGATTACCAGCCCGGTCGAGGGACAGGATAGTGTGCTGAATTATGACTGGTCTGGCGTGCTCAAATGGCAGACTAGGGTGGGGCCGGAAAGACGCGGTAAACACAGGAATGGATCAGGAAGCAATCCGTCTGTCGAGACGGATGGAAAAAACGTTTTCGCCTATTTCAAGAGTGGGAACCTTGCCGGGCTTGATATGTCCGGCGAACTGCAGTGGAAAACAAATCTGCAGGAGAAATTCGGCAAAGACACCCTCTATTGGGACCTGGGTAATTCGCCAGTACTGACTGCCGGTTACGTCATCGTAACAGTCATGCACAATGACCGTTCGTTGATCGCTGCATTCAAGAAAGCGGACGGCGAAATGGTCTGGAAACAGAAGCGTGTTTACGCCACACCAGCCGAGTGCGATCACAGTTACGCCACACCCATTGTGATTGGGGAACCGGGCAAGGAGCACATCATCACCTGGGGGGCTGAACACCTCACCGCGCACAGCGCGGAGGACGGCAAGCTGATATGGGAATGCGCGGGGTTTAATCCACAGAAACAGAGCAACTGGGTGCAGGTTGCGTCGCATGTGATCGTCGGCGACATCGCGGTCATCCCATACGGCCGCGGCAGCCGGCTGGCGGGGATCAGGCTTGGCGGCGAAGGGGACGTTACCGTCACCAATCGCCTCTGGACTCGCGAGGATACCGGCTCATTTGTGCCCACTCCCGCGGCGTTTGACGGCAAGGTGTACCTGCTGCGTGATACGGGCGAAGTCGAATGCATTGACCCTGGCAGCGGTAAATCAATTTGGAAAGGCAATCTGCCGAAACATCGTTCCAAGTACTACTCTTCACCTGTGGTCGCGGATGGCAGGCTCATCGCAGCCCGTGAAGACGGCGTTATTTTTGTTGCCAGTCTCAAAGAGAATTTTGAAGTGCTTTCAGAAAACGTGATGGATGAACGTGTGATAGCTTCGCCGGTGCCGATCGGAAGCCTGCTTCTCATCCGTGGTGAAGAACATCTTTACTGCATCGGAAAGTGAACGAGTATGCCGCCGAAGGCTGCTGCAGGAGTGTGATTCTCGTGACTGAAGAGCTGAAGTGAATGGATCGGTAAGAGACTTCTGATTCTTCAACATCAAAGATCGATATTGTAGTCCTTGAGCTTTTTATAAAGCGTGGCGATTGAGATCTCGAGGATTCGAGCTGCCTGGCGCTTGTTTCCGCCGGATACTCGAAGCGCGTTCAAGACCGCCGCGTGTTCGTAGTCTCTTAGCCGACAGCCGACGATCGACTCTTTAGTTGAGGAAGATGTGGCTGTTCGGCTGACTTCATTGGGCAGGTCTTCGGCGCGAATCTCATGGCCGGGGGCCATGAGTAGAGCTCGCTCAACACAGTTTTCGAGTTCTCGAACATTGCCCGGCCAGTGGTAGGCTATGAGCTGGGCGAGTGCGTCCGGGGTGAGCAATTTCGCTTCGATACCACGTTCAGTAAGCTTCGATGCGAAGTGCTCGAACAGAATCGGGATGTCTTCTGTGCGTGCCTTCAGAGGCGGCAGGTGTATGGGCAGCACATGCAGGCGGTAAAAGAGGTCTTTACGGAATTGCCCGTTTTGTAGCGCTTGAGTCAGGTCACCCGTGGTGGCGGCTATAAGGCGCGCATTGAGTTTGAGGGGCCTGCTACTTCCCATTGGATGGAATTCGCCATTTTCGATCGCCTGCAACAGGTCAGCCTGGAGGTGTCCAGGTATCTCTGTAATCTCGTCGAGGTAAAGTGTGCCCTGACCTGCTCGTTCCATGAGCCCGTGGTAGGAATCATTTGCTCCGGGCGCTGTCTCGGACTGCCCAAACAGAGCCCTCTCAATAATATTCGGATCCATGGCGTTGCAGCTCAGAGTCACAAAGGGTTCGCCACGACGTTCGCTGAGTCGATGGATGCTGCGTGCCAGGAATTCCTTCCCTGTCCCCGGATCGCCCTGGATAAAAACAGTGCTGTCAAATCTTGCAGCCCTTACCGCGAAGTCTTTCACCCCGACCATGGTGGTAGACCGGCCCATGATTTCGTAGGCCGATTCTGAAGACGCCTTGCTGTCCAGTTGTCTTACGGTCTGCAGCGAATCCAATAATTGGCCGAATCTCTCGATTTTGAACGGCTTGGGAAGATAATCGAACGCACCGCACTTGATAGACTCCACCGCAATTTCGATGCTGCCATAAGCACTCATGATCACGACCGGCAGGTCCGAATGGAGCCTGCGAATCGTTTGAAAAAGTTGGAAACCGTCCATGCCGCCCGGCATTCTAAGGTCGGTAATGACTGCGTCCGGAATTCTGTCTTCCAGCGAACTCAAGGCTTCGGCTGCGTTAGAAGCGGTGAAAGCAGTCCAGCCAGAACTTGCAGCCAAATCTGCCAATAGTGCCCGCACTCCAGGTTCGTCATCTACAACCAAAACTGTTTTACCTGCCGATCCCATCTGAGTTCCTCCTGCTACCGGTATGCCCTATTGCTGGGCGGAATTGTATGCCAACAACCAGTCCCCGCCTGAAAGTGACATCACTGATAATATTTAATAATCTGTGGACCCGCGCGACAAGCAACCCTAAAGCCAAACTTCTTCAACAGCCCCAGAGAGATGTGCAGTGAGGCCGAGCCGTAAGTCTTCATTCAAAAGCCGCCGAGGGGTAAGTCGTTTAGTTTTTACTCTATAAGCAGTAAATGGACGGAAACCGGTAAAGACAGTTGGAATCCATTTGTCCGGAATTCCCTACACGGCGACGCCGGAATTTCGTTGGGTAGGGTATTTATGGGCAGTATGTATGGAATTCCTGCCGCAACAATCATCCAATTGAACTTCTGTCCTGATCAAAGTCTTCTCATATTCAAAAGAAAAAAATGAAACACCTTTGGGCCCCCTGGAGACTGGATTACATCCTCGAGGAGAAGGAGGATGGCTGCATTTTCTGCCACGCAGTCACCAAGGATGAAGATCGCGAACGCCATGTCGCAATCCGCGGGGATGCCTGCTTCTGTATACTTAACAAGTTCCCGTACAACAACGGTCATTTAATGATCGCGCCCAATCGCCACGTTTCCCGTCTCAATGAACTTGAGGAAACAGAACTGGTTGAAATGGTCAAGCTGGCGCAGCGTCTCGAAGGAATCCTGACCCGCATGATGCGGCCGGATGGGTTTAATGTCGGGTTTAATCTCGGCAAAGCTGCAGGCGCGGGCATTGAAGCCCATCTACACCTTCATATCGTGCCGCGCTGGGAAGGGGATACTAATTTCATGCCCGTGCTCGGCGATACCCGTGTCGTACCGCAGGCGTTGGATAAATTTTATGACTATCTCATGAAAGCACTGGCAGAGGATACCGAATGAACAGAAAGGAACTTGAAGGGCGAGAAAATCGTGAACTCGCTCTCTATGGTATGAGGAGCGCAGACAGTCGGGGTCGTGTCTACCCGGATCCCGAACGCTCTTACCGCACGGCTTTCCAGCGCGACCGTGACCGGATCGTGCATTCCACCGCCTTCAGGCGGCTCGAATATAAGACCCAGGTCTTTGTAAACCACGAGGGAGATTACTATCGCACGCGCCTCACACACACCATGGAAGTGGCCCAACTTGCTCGCACCGTGGCGCGGGCCATGGGACTGAATGAAGACCTCGTCGAAGGCATAGCGCTCGCCCATGATTTGGGACATACACCTTTCGGCCATTCGGGGGAAGATGCTATTTCAGAGCTGATGGCCGACCACGGCGGTTTCGAACACAACGGCCAGAGCCTGCGAATCGTTGAGCTTCTGGAAGTACGTTATCCGGAGTTTCCAGGCCTTAATCTCACTTACGAACTTCGTGAGTCTCTCGTCAAGCATCAGACCAGGTACGACCATCCTGATGCGTCGGGCTACCACCCGGACGAGGGGCCGCTGCTCGAGAGCCAGGTGGTCGATTTCTGCGACAGCATTGCCTACCACAATCACGATATCGATGACGGGGTAAAATCAGGCATGTTGACCGTCGACGACATGCTCCAGGTCACACTCTTCAGGGAAACCTGGGAGGCGGTCAATAGGAGGCATCCTGATTGTGATAAGAAGGTCGCCTTTCTCTCTACGGTCCGCAAACTCATCGGCATCACCGTAACTGACCTGATCAACGCCTCGGAAGCGGCTATCGAGTCTTTGGGCATTGAAACCATCCATGACGTTCGCAATTGCAAAGAGCCCATTATCCGAATGAGCAGTGAATTAAGTGAAAAGAAGGATGAATTGGGGGATTTCCTTTTTGACAATCTGTATCGGCATTACCGGGTGGCTAAGATGGCCGAAAAGGCGAAACGTTTTCTCAGCGAAATGTGGCACGAGTATGTCCGGTATCCTGGGTCCCTCCCCCCACGTTTTCAAGAGTCGGCGGAAGAGGAAGGCATCCAGCGTGCCGTCTGCGATTACATCGCCGGCATGACCGACCGTTATGCCCAGGAGGAATACCAGCGACTGTTTCATCCCTTTGAACGGATTTGAGCGGTCCTGCCACCCGATAGAGCATCGACATCTCTTGCTGTCGGGATTCATGGCTCGTTGGAAATCACGGGAGGGAAATAGAGAATCAGATATTGGTTGGTTCCATGACTATCTGACTCGCTTACCAGATGCCCAAACTTACTGTCCTGACCGGGGTGCAAAAAGGGAAAAGCTTCCCGGTGCCGCGGGAACAGATCACCATCGGGCGAGATCATTCCAACGAAATCCAGCTTCACGGACAAAAGCTTTCCCGCAGCCATGCGATGCTTGAATACGATGGCACTGGATGGCTGCTGACCGATTTGGGTTCCCGTAATGGGACAATCGTCAATAACCAGTCCATAAAGAGCAGCCGTCTCAAATCTGGTGATGAGATCCGTATCGGTGAAATCAGCATGGTTTTCACTACGGAAACTGAGGCGATCGATTTGAGGAAGGACAAGGGTTCGCCGCAGCGAATTCTCGAAGAGACTCTCATCCTCGAAGGCCCGGAGATTTTTGCTAAAGAACAGCCCGAAGCCGCGCTCAGCGATATCAAGAACGCTAATGAACGTCTCAGGGCTCTCCTTGATCTCACCTGCAAGGTCGGCGCGGCGCGTGGTCTTGAGGAGCTGATGGAGTGCACCGCAGCGGCGATTGATGCCTGTATCGAGCCCGACCGATTTGTGCCCATCGCGGTCAACCAGAAAGGCGGCCTTCGGCCCTGGGCCCTTTCACGTTCCGACTTCGATCGAGACTTCGAAAAGCATCCGATCAGCCAGAGCATCGTCGGTACTGCACGAGAAAAACTTGTAGGCATCCTCAGTGTGAACGCAGCCGAAGACGAACGTTTTCAGGGCGCACGCAGCATCGCGGTCAATCGCATCGCTACCGCCATGTGTGTGCCGATACTGCATGAACAGAAACTCAAGATGCTGTTATACGTTGACCGGCTCGGTGAGGCAGAGAGTTTCACTCGCGATGAGCTCGAAATGCTCAACGGGATCTGCGCCTGTCTCGCCCCGCCACTCGAAAACATTGCATTCGCTGACCGCCTGAATGAAGAACGCCAGGTGCTGGTGAACGAAATCCGCTGCCAGCACAGCATCATCGGCCAGAGCGAGGCCATCGAGCAGGTCTACACCTTCATTGAAAAGGCCGCCTCCAGCGGCGCGTGCGTCCTCATCACCGGCGAGAGCGGCACAGGCAAAGAGCTTGTGGCTCGCGGCATCCATTACAACTCCAGCCGCGAGGGCAAGGCCCTCGAGATCGTCAACTGTGCAGCCCTGAATCACACGTTGATGGACAGCGAACTTTTCGGCCACGCAAGGGGCGCTTTTACAGATGCCCGTGAAGAAAAGCCCGGCCGGTTCGAGCTCGCGCACCAGGGTACCATTTTCCTGGACGAAATTGGCGAGCTCTCAGAAGAAAGCCAGTCCAAGCTGCTGCGCGTCCTTGAAACGGGCGAGCTCCGCCGGTTGGGTGATACCGCTGACCGGCATGTGGATCTTCGCGTCATCGCTGCCACCAACCGTGACCTCCGCATTGAAATGAAGGAAGGCAAATTCAGGTCGGACCTGTTTTATCGTTTGAATGTACTCAGTATGAAACTCCCGCCGCTTCGTGAACGGGTCGGCGATATCCAAATCATTGCTAACCACTTTCTCAAAGAATTCGGGAACAAGTGTGCCCGGCCCGAATTGCGATTCTCAGACGAAGCCATGAACGCCCTGACTGCGCACGATTGGCCTGGCAATGTACGAGAACTGAAAAACGTGGTTGAGAGGATGGTCGTAATGTGCAACGACCAGGTTTTCCAATTGGAAGATGTCCCTCTGGAGGTCAGAGGTGTCAGAGCAGTGAAAGGCCCCGTCGACCTCGCCGTCGACCCGCTTTGCACCCTCGCCGAGCTCGAGCGCGTCCACATCATTCGCATTCTCCAGCACACCGGCGGGAACAAAAAGGAAACCGCGCAAATGCTCGGCATAGACCGAAGCACGCTTTACGCGCGCATCAAAACCTATGGAATCGAAACGTAACTCTCCATCCCTCCATTCATCCTTTCCCTCTTCATGCCCCCTATTGTCACAACAGAAACTTCGGCCGAGGGAAAAGTCATCATTCGCGTCGAAGGGCCTTTGATACTCGACGGTTACTCCCCGGATCTGAATGACGTGGTGAAACGAACAGAAGGGAACATTCTGCTCGATCTCGGCGGCGTCACCGAAGTCAACACCATCGGCATAGCGGCGTTACTGGAGTTACTCTCAGAGCTCAAGGTAATGAACAGGAAATTTCAGTTCCTTTCGGTGAGTGATCCTGTGCGTGAACTTCTGGAGATGGTGCCTCAAAAGGCTGCCCTTGATCAGACCAGAGACCTGCGCCCTCCTGAGGGAATTTTCGAGCACATCGGTGATGAAACTTACATCCTTCTCGATCATCTCACCCAAGTCATCAATCTGGTCGCCAATTCGCTCTACTGGTGTTTTATCGCGCCGTTCAGCGGCCGCGGCATCAAGGTGAATTATTTCCTGCAGCAAGTCTCTCGAAACGGCGTGGAGGCCATTCCAATCGTTTCGCTCATCATGTTCGTCGTGGGCCTCATCATGGCCTTGCAGGCCGATTACCAGCTTCGGAGGATGGGGGCCTCCATCTACATTGCTGACCTTGTCGGCGTTGGGCTGACCAGAGAGCTTGGGCCCCTGATGGCCGCGGTCATCCTCTCCGGCCGTAGCGGTGCCGCAATGGCTGCGGAAATTGGAACGATGCGCGTGACTGAAGAAATCGACGCACTTGTCACCATGGGTATGAATCCGTTCAAATTCCTCATAGCCCCTCGCGTGCTCGGCCTGCTGGTCGCCCTGCCCGGTCTTGCCCTCATCGGTAACGTCATCGGTCTGTTTGGCGGCTATCTCATCGGCGTATTTTATGTTGGCCTGCCTTCTGCGGCGTATCTTGGAGAAACGCGCCTTGCGGTCTCTTTCGCTGATATTTTTACGGGGCTATTCAAGAGCGCAGCCTTTGCCATGATTATCGCTCTCGTCGGCTGCTACAAGGGCTACCACGTCAAAGGAGGCCCACAGGAAATTGGCAAAGCCACCACGTCGGCAGTTGTCCTGTCCCTCTTCCTTGTTGTCCTTGCGGATGGTTTTTTTACTTACCTGTTTTATCTCTTTGGGTAGGCCCAACTGCAGCACCTGTGAACATCCTCATCATTCATGCTTACCACCGAACAGGTAGAACAGTTTGAGGCTCTCGGAGCAGTGACCATCGATACGCCTCTCACCCGGCAGGAGCTGGCTGACGCCAGGGAAGCGTACGATCGTCTGTTCCCACCTGCCGATTCAGAAGCCGTCAGGCAACGTTCTCGACACGGTCGAACGGCAGACTTCTTTGACGCGCCACTGCTGAACATCATTCAACATCCGTTTTTCGAGGAAGTCTCCCGGCAGGTTTTGAATGCGGATGAGATTACGTTCAACAACATTGCACTCAGTAAGACCTTCCCCAGACCAGACGAGGAATTCTCCTTCCAGCAGCACACGGATGTCCAGTATTCGCTCGCTGACCTCGATGGCAGGCCAAAGCAGATGATCTGCAGTTTCTTCCTCTGGCTGGCCGAGGTGAACGAGAAACGAGCGCCATTGATGTATCGCCCAAGAAGCCATCGGCAGATAGCTGCATGGCGATCTGCCAATCCAAAGTTGGCCGGGGTCGCGCCTCGGGTAGAAGGCGTCCTGTTTGAAAACCTGCCGGAGCTGCCTTTTGAGAACCCCGAACCTATCGTTGCGAGTGCCGGGCAGGTTAGTGTCCTCACTACGGCCCTTATCCATGGCCCATCCAGCAATGTGGATACCGAGCCGCGTTACGCGTGCCACCTCTCCTTCAAGCCAAAAGGCTTCAAGCTTTCACTTCCCGCCGGAAAGCATGAAGCGCGGGACAATTACGTCGAAGCGCTGAAAAACTATCTTAGACCGGATCGACTACATCTGGTGGATGAAGCCTGAGTTAATAATCCACTTCGACCCAGCGTCTCTCTTCGATGGCTTTGAGGATGGCATCCATGACAGCCTGGCAATTTGCTCCATCTGCAAAAGAGGGGCTGCAATCCCGGCCTGCCCGAATCGCCTTTGAAAACTCCACCGCCTGGTCGTAGCGCCAGACCGCGCCCGGATCTCCTTCCCCCGCGACGCGTGTCGAGCCTTCTACCTTCATAAATTCATCGGGAACGGGAATCTCTTCAAAGCTTCCGCCCTTCTTGCCGAGGAGAATACGATAGGGGTGTTTCAACTCGTAAATGGCAGAGGCTTCCGTGCCGTTGACTTCACAAAAATCGTGGCTCACCCCACCAAAGCCGTGCCCCTTGGCCAGCTTCGTGGATTCCCAGACTCCGGTCACACCGGATTTGAATTCAGCAATAAAGGCCGTCCAATCGTCCGTATCCGATGGCTCGACAGGATTTCCTGCCGCGTCGCGGTCGCGCATTTCGAATTGCTTGAACGCACCGCAGACGTTGGAGATTGGCCCAATCAGGAAATGTCCGAAATCGATTCGGTGAGAAGCCATGTCACCCAACTCACCGGTGCCGGCCGTCTTCTTCCACTGACGCCAGCCGACCGAGTAGTCTGTAAATTCCTGAAAACGCTGGGCTCGAAAGTGTCTCGGCGTGCCCAGGTCACCCCGATCGACCAGGTGTTTGAGGTAGCGCATCGCCGGCACAAAACGGTAGGTGAACGCGGTCTGGTGTCGTACGTCATTCTCCACTGCCGCGGCCAGCATCGTTTTTGCTTCAGCATGATTCATAGCTATCGGCTTCTCCACGAGCACATGCTTGCCAGCCTTCGCCGCCTCGATGGCCAGAGGCGCGTGGAGGAAATTCGGTGTCGCCACGATAACCGCATCGATGTCGTTTTGAGCCAGCAACTCGGTCGCGTTGGCGTGAGTTCGAACCCCACCCCACTGCTGAGCTCTTTTGGCGACCTGTTCCTGATTGCTGTCAGTGATCGCCACCAGTCGGCCATTGGGGACGGTCTCAATCCCAGGCTTGTGAACATAACCGGCAATCCCACCCACTCCGATAATTCCGAATCTAAGCTCCTCATTCATGTGTAACTCCTGACTGCAATGTTTGTTGAGTTGTGCAAGACCTCCATCTCCAGGGCTCGCAATAAGTTGAAAGTGACAGAATACGTGGGATTCAAACTCAGTTGCTGGCTGATTCTAACCAAACTACCAGGTATACCTCGATCAGCTTGGTAGATGAGGCATGAAAGCCAGTTGAGTGAGTGAAGCATTATCCCGGCTTGAATGGTTCCGCACCCAGCTTTAAGAGTTGCTTGTTGTCGGCGACAGTTATCACATCCTTATTCCTAGCAAGGAAATCCCGACACAGATCTTCCGCATGTCCACCGGGGGACGCGTAAGTGATCAATATTCTTTCGGCAAGCGCTGCGACCACCAAATTTCGATATTGGCATGTGGCCTGGGACTGACGACGCAGCTTCGCATCGAACGGCGAAATCAGGGTTAACCGTCCTTCATCCACAGCCCTTCGCCATTGGGCAGATAGTCGTACGGGCAAAGCTCGTGCAGCGCAGACAACGACCCGCTGCTTACCTGTCAGAAAAATATCCAGACACTCTCGTTCCATTGGGGAATGAAATCCTCCGATGACCGGCGTTTCGGTGTCCTTCAAATGACGTGCGAGTTCGTAGGTCTTCAGAATGACATTTCCCGGACATTTGACCGAACAGAAGAGAGCCGTGAGTGGCTCCGCCAGCAGGTCGGGTTTACCCATAACATGAAGGTAGTCCGGGGCATCTTTCCCCATATCTACTAGGCCCTGCGGCCACGAAGATGAGGTAGGATCGATGGTTGAATAGGTGCTCGGCATAGTTTTGCTGGATCGCAATGAACGGCTGACTCCCGGCGTAGGTAAATTACGCTCAGACAAGGACTGCTCTGGGATCTATTTCCGTGATGCGAGTGACGCCTTTCCCGCGTAACACGTCGACGACATGATCGCGCACTGTCTCGAAACGGCTGAGTTGTTCCTGCTCAATTTCTCTTGGAGAAAATAGGCGACCTTCATAGCGCGCATCGCGTGATGCCTCCTCGAGCTTCCGATAGTCGCGAGTCATCGCGATCATGTCCTGTTCCCTGTTGAGCCAGCCTCGCAATGAAATGTGGTCGTCGAATCGCTCGCCGTAGAGTTGGGCCGCAGCCTTCACGTAAATGCAGGCCAGATAAAAAAGGAGGGTGACCTGCCAGTCAGAGACATCCTCCGGAGGATTGCTGGACTTTGCAGCATCGGTGAGGAGTCGCAGGACTTTCAGGTCATGTTTCAAAAGTTCCAGGTATTTCTGGACTTCCGGAGGGTTCATCGTCTTTGATAGTGCACGATTCCCGATGAGAGAACGGACGCGAGGGCATCGCCGCTCTGTGACACGGTCACCCTTAAGTCAAAGGGGACTTTCTGAAAGATTCGGAACATTTCCCTTTCCGCGTCGAAAATGTCATCCAGCAGTTCATCGGGGTCATGCTCCAAGGCGACCAGAACGCAGTGACGCTCGGGCTCAATCCGCTCGACAATCGCCAGTACTTCGGGGCGTGACGCGATTTCGCGGAACATGAAAGAACCGGGCGAAAGCCACATATTGCCCACCGCTCCGTGTTCTGCGGTTTCAGAGGGGGTGACCTCCACCGCGTTTGGCTGTCCGATCGACCCTTGTTCATCGATCTCCTGTATGGCAACAACTGCGTTATCAAACATTGGGTTGCTCTCCTGTTATCTCAATGGCCGAGAGAGGGATATCGTCAATCACCTCACCATTGAAGCTGAGACAAAACCGATAATTCCCCGGTGCAGGAATAATAAGTTGTCGGGTTTGCATCCCGAATTCGACTGTAGCCAAGCGGTTCCGCACCTGAAGTTTGAGCGAGGGAAGTATCGAGTGACAGCGGTCTTCTGAGTCTCGGAACTCGATTCCAACGTTGTAGTCTCCTTCGGCATCCGTGACCTGCATAAAAAGACCCAACGTTCCGTGAATCACCGGGTACTTGGGGGCAAGAATTTTGTCAAAAACACCGATGACACACCACTTCCCGTTGTCCTGCCGAAAGACCATGTCGGCGATAAGGTAAGACTTCAATTTCGGGGTAACGGGCATGAGTCAATTTTCCCTGGATGACACTCGCCGAAGTATGATTCTCCCAAAGCTTCCAGTCAATGCGCGTCAAGGAAACCATCGCGCTGGCAAGAGCATCATTGCCAACTGGCGAGGGTCGACCCGGATCGAATGGGAGGCCAACTGGTTCGCAGCAGGCCTGTTGATGCCGGCGGCCGTATTCAGTGAGGCGATGGCGGAGAAAGGCCGCGACAATCTACGTGCGCTCGCTCACCGATTTAACGTCTCTATCGTTGCTGCTGAATTCAGGAGAGATACGGTTGACTCCAGATAGACCGACGGCGAGGCGGCTGTTTACCTGGGGCAAGCAAGAGATGGCAATATCCTCGCTGAGAATTATCTTTACGTGCCCTTGACGGCACTCACTGTTCGCCTTACAACCTTCTAAATCCACCCCTTCGCGAGCACTGGCACATGATGACCGAGCAACCAACGGCACCATGGGCGGCGGACCAATTTATTTCTGACGACTTGGCGCGGTTGGCGTGTCTGGCCGCGATAGAACTGGACAATCTTTCTCTGGAACGATGCAAAGACCTCCCATCACTTGGGCGTCTTGCGGATTTGCTGGACGAATCATTGACGAACGTGACCAATCCATCTTCCCCCTCGTCTCAGCTCAACACAACCACTGCAATTATCGTCTGCCACGCTCTCAACGACTCTGGTTGGTCAGACTCGCTCTCGTTGATCGATGACTTGGTCGAACTTACCGGAGAACTGACAGTCTTGATGAGAGGGGTCTGTCGAGCGCCGTTGGAACCGGCTCAGCACGATAGGGACTCAATTATCAAACTCGGTGAGTTCTGCCTTGCAGTATCACGTTGGAGTCAAGCTCTGGAGGATCGTTATTCGTGGTTCAATTTTACCCACTAATTAGCCGCCCATGGAAACCCTGAAAAGAGACATCGATTACATTGAAGACGACGAGATCGAGCCGACGAATCTTACCAAGAAGGAAGTTGAAAATGTAGGTCAATCGATAGGTGAAATTGCGAAATTTACTCCTGGAGACGACCCGAGAAGTCTGATCGAAGCGTTCAAGGGGCGGTTGCACGTTTTGCCAGTCGAGGATAGTTGGTGGAGGTCCGAGTCCGGTTCAATCTTTGTCCACAGTAGAGGCGATTTTGATGTAGTCCTGCCTCGAACTACCAGCCCTCTGCGTGACAATTTCACTATTGCCCATGAAATAGGCCACTATGTGCTTCACTCGGATTGCGGCGACAAGAGTATCATAGCCTATCGTCGAGGTTCGACTCGGATTGAGTGGGAAGCGAACTGGTTTGCGGCAGGCTTGCTGATGCCGGAAGAGGCCTTCAGAGCAGCGATGAGGGAAAAGGGACGGGACAATTTACGTGCGCTCGCTCACAGGTTTAACGTCTCTGTAGTGGCTGCTGAAGTCAGGAGAGATACGGTTGAGCCAAGATAGTCCGACGGCGCTGCGGCTGTTTCTCAGTGCAGATATTGAGGGTTCCACAGACTACAAGGCACGTAACCAGGCACCGGAAGATCGAAGCCCCGAATGGCTTGAGGTCTTTGAGAAATTCTTTGGCGAGTTTCCAGGTCACGTCAAAACTGGCTACGAAAAGTGCGAACACCGCCTACCTGTTCCACCTGAACAACTCGAAAGCGGGAAGTTCGCCGGTGACGAGATTGCTTTATTCGTAAAGCTGACGCGACATGAAGAAGTACTCACCCATTTGAGCGCTTTCCGCAAAGCCCTTGATGCATACCAGGTACAGTGGAAAGAAGATGGAATCGATCTGCGATTGAAGGGCTGCGGGTGGCTGGCAGGTTTCCCCATTAAGAATTCTGAGATTCACATTAACGGAACCACCGACTTTATCGGCCCTTACATGGATATTGGCTTCCGCCTGTCAAAAGAAGCGATACCAGATCGGCTTGTCCTTTCTGCAGACCTGGCGTTGATGTTCCTGGATGCAAGAAACACTTGCGGCTTTCAGCCAAAGGCCACAGAAAAATTCAAACTCCGATTCTGGGAACTCCGTTTACTGAAGGGCGTGCTGGCTGGCGAGCCCTATCCGATTTTCTATTGGGACCTGATTCATCCGGATTCGCAGTGGGATGACCTTGTCCGTCAGGAAGTGCCCGCCGAAGTCTTCCATCAGACCGCGTCGAATCTATTGGAAAGATTTCTCTCTGAGTCCAATGTGTTGCGGGTACCCTTCATTAACGAATCGGATGAAGACAATCCGCGCTACCAACCCAAACCCGAAGACCAAGAGAAAATCGCCAACCTGCAGGGCCAGACCGCTGAAATCGAACAGACGCCGACTCGGTCACCCGATGACCTGATCAAGAAGGCGAAGACAGCGAAGAAGGCGTCCAGAACCAAGAAGTCGAAGTAGCTCTGGCCTCCAGGCCGGAGTGGTTTTTCCTGCGAGCCTTTCGGCTCGAATAAGACGCCGCCCAGGAGGGCAGCGCTACGAGGGGCCGCTCGATGGTTTGAGGCGAAGCTTCGCTGGGCTATAAAGCCATATTAGACAATGCTATACAGCTTGTGATAACTGATAGCGAGGGTGGGACTCGAACCCACTACCTGTCGCTTATGAGACGACCGCTCTAAACCAAATGAGCTACCTCGCCGGACTATCCCTCGATTGAGGGGCGGTATTCTACGAGCGGTCGTGGTGTTTTCAATGAATCGGATTAACGCTGCTGGTTCAGGGGTGCCTTCAGCTTGAATTCCATTTTCGTTTTGTAGCAAGTGATTTGATCGTCCGGTTTGAGAGTGGCTTCTGTGACCCGCTCGCCGTTGAGGTCCATTGGGCTCGATTTGGAAAGGACTTCGAAATGGAACTTATCGCCCTTCTTGGTGATCTTGCATTGCTGCCTGGAGATCCAGCGATCGCGTAAGCGAATGTCTGCGGAATTGTGCCGACCGAGAATGGTTTCGTTCCAGCAGAGAGAAAACCGTTTCCCTTCATCTGCACCCTCGGTCACGTAGAGCATCGGGACGAGAAATTCTGAATGCCGGACATCGGTAGGCGGGATGGCGCATCGGACTGTCACTGCATTTAGAAAGAGCGGCGGCGCGGGAGGGAGCTTATCTCCCAGTTTCTTCAACATGCTCGCCAGTTGATCCGCGGTTTCAGGCCGGTTCTCTCTCTTTTTCGACATCATCTTCAGGATTACTTCCTCGGTTTCCGGGGAGACACCGTGGGTGAGTTCGCTTGGGAAATCGACATCTTTGTTAACGATCTTGTCGAGTAGCTCGGGCAGGTTGTTGGCTTTGAAAGGGATGGTACCAGTCAGCAGATGGTAAAGCGTGGTACCCAGCGAAAAGATATCCGTGCGGAAGTCCAGATCCCCGCGGCCCATGGCCTGCTCGGGCGACATGTATGCCGGGGTGCCCGCAGCGGTTCCGGAGCGCGTGCTGTGTTCTGACATGATGGTCCGTGCCAGGCCCAGATCGCAAAGCTTGGCCTGGCCCTGCGAATTCAGCATGATGTTGGCCGGCTTCACGTCCCGATGGATGAGGTTATGTTTGGCCGCGTGCTGGAGAGCGGAAGCGATTCGATAGCCAATGTGTGCCACTCGCGATTCATCCAACCGGCGTTCCCGTTTGAGGATCGTTGCCAGGCTTTCGCCATCCACGTATTCCATGACGAAATAGTGGTAGCCTCCGGATTCCCCGAAATCGATGGCCTGGATCACGTTCGGATGGTTGAGGCTGGCCGCGCTCTTGGCCTCACGCTGAAAATTTCTGATGAATCCGGGATTAGCTGCAAGCTCTTCATCGAGAATCTTGATGGCCACGCGCCGGCCGATACTGAGTTGTTCGGCAAGGTAAACGGTACCTGCGGTGCCGTTGCCTACATTCTTCAAAAATTTGAAGTTCGGGATACTGCTATTGAGCAGTTGGACCTTATTCGTCTGTTCAAACGCATTGATGACAGCTTTGATCTGGCTTTTCTTAAGGACGCCCCTGCGAAAGAGAACATCAATGAGCCTGATTCGCTTGCCGGATTTTAATTGGGCCTCCAGTTCAGAGATGCACTCATTTATCTGAGTCTCACTGGCCAGATTGTTCTTGAGAACAATCTTTGCAATCAGTTTGATTTCTTCTTCGGGCATGGGCGCGGGATTCAGGAGGGGAAGGCTTGATAATTGAACTTTTCCATTTTCTCGCGTTATCGCCGCCAATCCGTATTTCGTTCAAACGCGTGATTATCCGCTGTGGAAAGGGGTTTTCAATTGAACGTCGGCAATTGATCATCTGGTGAATGGGGTCGTATACTCTCTGGTTCCTTGTAACCGAAACAGACATTTCTTTAACTGGTAATCGCGATGGCCGGAAAGCTCGTGCCGTTGGAGGGTTCCCTTCAACACGACATTTCTCTTCCTAATGGCAAAACGATCAGCCTGGGTCGCTCGCCGGAAAATCATGTGGTGATATCGGATTCGACCATTTCGAGAATCCACTGCTATTTCACCCACGGCAAGGATGGATACACAGTTCAGGACAACAAATCTTCCAACGGCACTTTTGTCAACGGCAAACAGGTACACGAAACGGTTCAGATCCGAAATGGCGATTTGGTTCGGATGGGATCACTGAAATTTCAATTCAAGAAGGAAGAGCCTGATACTAAGATGGCAGCGCGGACTCAGCCGTTAGACACGAGCAAGCTTATCTGTGCTCAGTGCGGCGCGGTGATTCGAAATTCGGATCTTGAAAGCAACAAATGCCGCACGGTTAAAGGCAGGACGTACTGTCGATCATGCACCAAGAGCCTGGGCCTTATCGGGTTGGAATTTCAGGGCTATGAGGTGCAGGCTATTCTCGGAAGGGGAGCGATCGGAACGGTTTATAGGGCGAACCAGTTGTCCCTCGAGCGAACAGTCGCGCTCAAGGTGCTTCATCCAAGCCTGACCTCACAGGAGGTGGCGGTAAAGCGTTTCCTCCGCGAAGCTCGCACGGGCGCAAGACTGCATCATCCCAATATCGTCAGCCTGTTTGATCAGGGCAGCCACGAGAGCAATTACTTCATCTCTATGGAGTATGTGGATGGTAAGACGCTCAGTCAGATTATTGCCGCCGAGGGGCCATTTAAACAGGCCAGAGCCGCTTACGTGTTCAAAGCGATTGCTGAGGCGCTGGGTTACGCACATCAGTCTGAGATCGTGCATCGTGATATCAAGCCGGCGAATATCATGATTACTGATGAGGGCATCCCAAAGCTCACGGACCTGGGGCTCGCAAAGAGTCTTGAAGATTCAGAAATGCAGGTGACTGCGGATGGAATGGTCGTCGGCACGCCTGGATACATTTCGCCTGAACAAGTGATGGACTGGGATGGTATCGACCACCGGGTAGACATCTTCGCCCTGGGCGCAACGCTCTACTACACGGTTACCGGCAACGCTCCGTTCGTCGGAAAGTCGCCTATCGAGACCCTTAAAAAAACCACAACCGACGTACCTGCCAATCCCCGCAAGATCAACAGCAATCTTACCGAAGGATTTGCAGAGGTAATCTACAGAGCCATGGAGAAAGATCCGAAGAATCGATACCAGCACTGTCTTGACATGGCGGATGCGCTGGCAGAATTTGAGGTCTGAAGCGAAGCCCTCTGCAGATTCATCGCTCTACAAAATCGGCCTCATTGATGTGCCTGGGCAGCTTTTCCAGGGTCTCTCTGATCGCTCTCGTTTTGATGCGGCCGGCTGCCTTTTCCACGGTGACCCACTCACGCTTTCGTTCGTTCATCTCCTGCCACTCGTCCAACTCTTCGTTCACCTTCATAAGATAGACAGAGACATCACAGGTGCCTCCCCATTTGTTATAGGAGTATTGCGTCACCGCCTTTGTAGAGACTTCGCCCCCGATACCGCCCTCTTCCAGCGCTTCCAACGCGGCTGATTCGCGGGCAGACAGTCCCGGCTCTATCAGGCCTTTCGGCACGATCCATTTGCCGCTGTTTCGGGACGTAATCAACAGGATCAGCAGCCTGCTGCCTTGCTCGCGATAAGGAATGACGGCAGATTGTTTGTAAACAGTGAAAGTTGACTTGCCCAAGAGCGAAGCCTCCGGTGGGACAGAGGTGAGGCGTGGGCGGGATTGAGTGTAGGAGTATACGATTACTTTCGAATCAGTTCCGGTTCATATGCCACAGAAATGATAGAGCACGCCCTGGGCAAGGATGGATGTAAGAGAATGCCAGAAGGGCTGTAAGAATATGTCGGCCTGCCGCAGCACCCTCGATTTACATTAACATGCCGTTCCGATAAAAGTCCTTGTTAAAGCGCGACACTTTCAAGTATTTCCAACTGACATTACGGGGAACAGAATGGAAGAGACTCTTCCTGACGATGACGTCCAATTAGCGAAGAAACTCGTAGATACTTACCTCGCGCTCGCGAACGAACTGGGTAAGGTAATTGTCGGTCAGCATGAGGTAGTTGAGGAGATGCTTATCGCTATCTTCTGCAATGCGCATTGCCTTATGGTCGGCGTGCCGGGCCTGGCAAAGACGCTGCTGGTCTCCACTCTGGCGCAGACGCTCAGCCTCTCATTCAAACGCATCCAGTTTACCCCCGACCTGATGCCCGCTGATATAACAGGCACGGACATCATTCAGGAAGATGACAAAACCGGCCGCCGCTTTTTTGAATTTCAGCGCGGCCCAATTTTCGCAAACGTCATCCTCGCGGACGAGATCAACCGCACTCCGCCGAAAACACAGGCTGCACTCCTCGAGGCCATGCAGGAACGCCACGTCACCATCGGCGATCACACCTACGACCTCGATCAGCCTTTTTTCGTCCTGGCTACACAGAATCCTCTGGAACAGGAGGGTACATACCCATTGCCTGAAGCCCAGCTCGACCGGTTTATGTTCATGATTAATGTCGACTATCCCGGCCGCGACGAAGAGATCGAGATCATGAAACGCACGACGATGAAACAACAGGTAAGTATCGAACACATCCTGGGAGGGGCGGAGATCCTGTCGTTGCAGGATCTCGTCCGGAAGGTTCCAGTCGGTGACCACGTGTTTGATTACGCGGTCAACCTGGTCCGTGCTACCCGGCCCCGTGACGAGACAGCCCCCGACTTCATTAAAGAATACCTTTCGTGGGGTGCCGGCCCCCGCGCCTGCCAGAATCTTATCCTCGCAGCAAAGGCCCGCGCCATCCTGAAAGGGCGGGTGTATGCCACTATGAACGATATCGATTCACTGGCACGCCCTGTCCTTCGCCACCGCCTGGGAACGAACTTCAATGCAGATTCTGAAGGCATTACTGTCGAAGATCTTCTCGACAGGCTCACTGCACACAATCAGACAAAAAGACCGGTGACAAAAGCGGCGGGGTAAGAGTGCTGATTCTGGATAAGGGAGCCCGGATGTTCAAATTTCGGTAATCAAGTTTCCCGCATCCTGGGTCAAGCATCGAAGACAGACCATCCAGCCTTACTCATTACTCTTTACTCTTTAGTATCCATGGCCGTTGATCCCGTTGTCACTGCTGACGACCTCGCACGCTTCAAACGCTCGGAACTCATTGCACGTTCTGTCGTCGAAGGGTTTGTAAATGGCCTGCACAAATCCCCCTTCAAAGGGTTCGCGCTCGATTTTTCACACTACCGTGAATACACCCGCGGCGATGAGGTGAAGCATCTCGACTGGTCTCTCTACGCGCGCTCGGACAAGTATTACATTAAGCAGTATGACGAGTTCACGGTCCTCAAAGCGCATATCCTGCTCGATACCTCTGGGTCAATGAACTACACCTCGGGGACGGTTACCAAATTCGATTACGCACGGTTTATCGCCGCCGTCCTGACCAATCTGCTGATCTCGCAGAAGGATAGCGTCGGGCTGGTGACATTTGATACGGAGATGCGGAATTACCTGCCGCCAAAGAACACCTCCAACCAACTCGCCCGGGTGATGCACAACCTCAGCGAAGTGAAGCCTGGAGGCGAGACATCTCTCGGCGGGATGCTCAAACAGCTCGCTTCATCCATGAAACGGCGGGGTCTGATCATTTTGATTTCGGATCTGTTTGATCAGCCCGGCGAGATACGGGGAGCGCTCGCTCACTTCGCAAAGCGCCGTCACGAGATCGTTGTCTTTCGTGTTCTCGATGAGGCTGAGCGGACGTTTCCCTTCAAGAAATTCACAAAGTTCGTTGATATGGAAGGCACCGCGCATCTGCTCGCCGAGCCGAACCGCATACGCAAGGAATACCTCAAGAAATTCAATGAACTTGAAAGGGAGATCCAGGAAACCTGTCACAGCATGGCCATTGACTATGTACCGGTGTACACCAATAAGCCACCCGAATATGCCCTTGCCAAATATCTCTCGCTGAGGATGGACCGGAATAAGTAATGATCCCTCTCAACCCCCTCCTCCTTCCTGGCCTGTTTCTGGTAAGCGCTCCGATCATCATCCATCTGATCAATCGGAATCGTTTCGAGGAAGTTCAATGGGGCGCCTATCAACTCCTCGTCTCCTCATTCCAGGTAAAGGCAAGGCGAATCCGACTGCAGGAGATCTTGCTCCTGCTGCTGCGCTGCCTTCTGCTCACATTTTTCATCCTCGCGCTTTGCCGGTACGTGGTTCAGTACGAAGGCTTCAACTGGACGGACCCGCTCACGAGTAACGTTATCGTTATCGACGGTTCCTACAGCATGGAGCGTCAGACGGCTGAGGGGCCGCTCCTTGATAAGGCTAAGAAGAAAGCGAACGAAATTATCGGTGGGCTGCGAAAAGGGGAGGATGTTTCGGTCATCATTATCGGTAGGACTGCCGAACGCCTGACGCCCAAACCGGAATTTGAATTTGAAGACATCAAAAAGAAGATTCTCAATCTCAAGCTTAGAGGCGAGGCCGCGGACTATGTCGCGGGTCTCGACCTCACTTTCAAAGTTCTCAACGAGACGAAAAACCCTAAACGCCGCCTTTTCATCATCAGCGATCTTCAGAGCAACGGATGGCGGAGTCGCGACACTGCCAAGTGGGCTTATCTCCAGGCAGTCATGAAGAGCCTCGAACTCAAGGTCAGTGCTTACTACCTCGGTCAGAAAGTGTCCGACAAGGCCAATTTCTCAGTCTCGCCTCCACGCCTTCAAGGAATATCTGTCACCATCTTTGAGCCGGCCCGGTTCGTCTTTTCAGTGAAGAACCATCATGACGCCGCGGACGTTGCCTCCATCGTGATCGAGAAGGACGGCAAGGAAATCGATCGCCGGGAGCGTACTCTCGATCCGGGGGAATCCCGTGAAGAGACTTTCGATGTGCAGTTTGAAAAACCCGGGCCGCATGTGCTCGCCGCGAGCGTGGAATCGGATTTTATTCCGGGTGACAACCATGCGTTCATGGCCATCAATGTGGTTGAAGAAATCCCATTGCTCGTCATCGATGGCACCTATACCGAGGACTTCTTCGAGAGCTCGACCGGCTTCCTCGCAGCCGCCCTCAATCCGGAGCTGCACAAAGATTCCAAAACCGCATTCGCGATAAAACGGGTTTCCACTAAAGAAGCGGCCAGTGAAAGTCTCTCGGCCTACAAGGCCATTGTGCTCGCCAACCTTGGCGAATATCCGGAAAGCCTGGTAGCGGCCCTCGAACGCTATGTCGATCAGGGCGGTGGTTTGCTTATATCCTGCGGCAACCAGACCCAGCCCACCGACATGATGAAGGCGCTTTACAAAGATGGCTTTGGCCTCTTGCCAGCGGTGCTCAGCAGCCCGCGCAAGGCCGAGGACCAGGAACGGCCGTTCAGCCCTTTCTTCCCCAAAGGCCGTAGCGAAATTTTTCCGTTTCTCGAGGCCGATGAAGGACAGCGGCTGGCAGAGGTATTGCTCAAACAGTTTATCGCAGCAGATGTGACAGAAGAGGACCTCAAGCACGGGACAGAGGTGCTGGCCGAGCTCGCTGACGAAAAACCTTTCCTTCTGAACCGCCGATTCGGCAAGGGCCGGGTCATGCTCTGCACGACTGCCCTCGACATGTCGTGGGGCAATTTTCCAAGCCAGTGGGTTTTCGTGCCACTGGTCAATCATCTCATGCTGTATCTGAGCGCGGAAAACCAGAACGACCATCAGGTCATTCAGGGTGACAAGTACGTCTTGTCTTTGCCCGCCCCGGAAGAAAACAAACAGAACACAATCTTCCTTAAAGATCCGGATGGCGAAATCACTGAAGAAGCAGGCCTTCGAGATGGAAACGAACTCATGCTTGATTTCGGGAACACCAGTATGGCTGGCGTGTACCTGGTGTCTACGGACATTGAATTTCCGGCCGAAGCCACCAGGGCGTTCGCAGTGAACATCGACCTTTCAGAATCCGAGCTCGATCCTCTTGGAAAGGACTTTCGAGAGCTGCTTACCGAAGGATTTTCTATGAAATTTTTCGATGAATACGACGATTACAAGAAAAAAGAGGAAGAAGAAGGCAGCGTCGATCTCTGGCGCTACCTGATCCTTCTCACGATTGTCGCTTTGATTGGGGAGAGCATCTTCACCGCCTGGATCGCCTCTGAACAAAAGCTCAAGCCAGAGGATTTCAAGCCGGTGATTTCGAACTGATCTTGTATGGGTCAAGCCAGGCCATCGCTTTGCCCTGCAGGGGGCGTTTCAGATTGCTTCTACTCATTACTTATGGGTGCTGGACTGAGTGTACGTAGACCTTATGGATGATAAAAGTCTGCCCTGCCGAACATTGACAGTATTCTTCAGATTCGAATGCCGCAGGAAGTTTAATCCACCTCATCTCAGTTTATGTAGATGAACTCATTACTGCTCAGCAAAGCCTGGCAAAAATCTGCGAGGGCCAGCATGTTACCGCGTCCTTTTGTGCCTGGGTTTGATTCATAAAAATCAGTCTGTGCCTTCAGAAATTTCTGCGACTGAACCAGTTCGTCGACGGCCGGCTTCCGGCTGAAAGCCAGCACGCAGGCCAGGCGGATCCTCGCCTCGGGCTGGTCTCCAGCTTCCTTAACCAATCGCTCCGCAAACTTCGCAGACAGATCCAGGACAGTCTGATCGTTGAGAAAGAAGAGTGACTGCGGTGGGATAGTGGCATCGAATCGCCGGCCCACGCTCTGGGTGGCATTTGGGGCGCCGAAAGCGGACATCATCGGAACAAGAACCGATCTTTTCAGGTAAATGTAGACGCTGCGCCGCCAAGTTTCGGGACCGTCCTGTATGTTGTCTGGCCACTTCGCGGTTGAGCCTTCTTTAATCGCATCGGACGAAATCCAGGGCTTGATACTCGGGCCGAACATCTGAGTGTTCAGCACTCCACTTGTGGCAAGAATGGAATCTCTGACCACTTCTGCCTCGAGCCTCATGGGGCTCCTTCGCCAGAGCAGAAGCGGCGAGTAACCATGTTTTTCCTGTACTGATTCTCTTGCTTTGAGAGCGGCGCTCGCCTGTTGCTCGTCAAATTCTGTTCCCAGGCGCCAAGCCTCACTCATCAGAATCTGGCGATGCAGATGCTTGAGAGACCACCCGTTCGAATAAAGCTCCCACGCCAGCCAGTCAAGGAGATCTGGAACAGAAGGATTGCTGCCGGTTACACCAAAGTTGTTGGGAGTCTCCACCAATCCGCTGCCGAAGTGATGCTGCCAGATTCGATTGGCGATGACCCTGGAGAGAAGGGGCCCGGCACCCTTATCCCAATCAGTCAGCCATTCAGCCATCGAAGTGCGTTGGTAGGAAGTGCTATTGTTGGAACCGGTCTTGTGCCACGGTTTCGCATCTGACTCACCGGTCACCACCTTGAGGAAGCCGAGCTGGACTTCTTCGCCTTTTGACTCCGGATCGCCTCTGTTCAAGACCCACGTCTGTTCCGGTTTCCCGCCTTTGTCCATGACGCAGAATACCTGGCTGGTCTTCGACAGGAGATTCTTCTTGTTCTCCAATTCTGCACGCCGCGCCTTTGCTTCGGAAGGCAGGTTCTTCAGCCATTCAGTCTGTGGAATGTCCAGTCCGATTTTGAAACGAACCGGGGATGCAGCGACCTTTCCTTCCGGAATTCCTATGCCCACACGTACGCTCTTCATAGTCGGGTCGATGCGGAAGCGAGCTGCGGCAGGAAGCTGCATCCAATGGGATTGTTGGTAGAGCAACGGGCCGAACTGTTGATTCTTCTGACCTGTCCTTCCCAGAAAACCAACTCGCTGGCCCTCTTCAATGGGATGTCTTTTGCCGTTGGCATCTAAAGCCTGGGGAGATGCCCAGAATACCTCAAACCCTTTGTTCTTATCATCACCCTCCACAGACAAGACAAGCTCGACCTCTCGGTCGGGGAGTGGGAGTTCGACCCACTGAATCTGTGCTGTCCTTTTGAGAGGAGGACTGACAAAAAATGGGTCACTCTTCAGGATTTTTCGCTGGAACCCGGATTTGGCGACTTTAACGCGGAAGGTGGGGCCGTCGGGATCGATAACTTTTATCCCCGTCTTGCCCAACAGATCGCCGAGCGGGTCTTCTCGTCCGGAAGCATCTTCAGCCAGGATCGAATCGAGGCTTTCGTCAAGATCTTCGCCGGGCTCACCGGCAACGGCCTGACCGTCTACGCCCCCTGGCGATTTCGGTAGCTGTTTGAGAAGGGTCTCCCGGTAGCTGTTTCGCTGAGCATCGTCGAACCGGGATATCTCCTCTTCCATTCGCTTTGATTCCCCTGCCGCGGAAGTGGGTGTGTAGTTCGTCGTGCGTGTGTTTCTGAAGGCCGCGAGCATCTGGTAATACTCTTTCTGGCTGATCGCATCGAACTTGTGATCGTGGCATCGCGCACAGGCGACAGTCTGCCCGAGAAATGCAGCGGTGGTCGTGCCAAGCATGTCATCCCAGTGGTCGTAAAATTCCTTCTCTTTGGGCTTGAGGGAATTGAACGGCCCGGCCGCGAGGAAGCCTGTAGCCGCATGGGCAAGTTGTTCGCCGGGCGCGTACTCGTCGCCCGCCAACTGCCACCTGACGAACTGATCGAACGGCATATCGGTATTCAGTGCCTTGATGACAAAGTCGCGATAGTGGAATGCGTAAGGGCGATCGTTATCACCCTCGTAACCGTTGCTTTCGCCGAATCGTGCAACGTCCAGCCAGTGCCGGCCCCAGCGTTCACCGTAGTGGGGACTTTCCAGCACCATGCCGACAAGTTTCTCCCAGGCATCTGCCGAAGTGTCATTCAGAAACGCATCGACTTCCTCCGGCTTTGGAGGGAGGCCAATCAGCACCATATAAAGCCGGCGAATGAGTGCGGTGCGGTCGGCCCGTGCCTGGGGCTTAAGGCCGTATTCACTCAACTGCGCGAAGACGAATCGATCGATGGGATTCTTTCCCCAGACTGGATCCTGGATGGCGGGGACATCGGGCTTCGAAGATCGCTTGTATGCCCAGTGTTCACTCGTGCTGACGTCAGCGCCTATACCGTCCGGCCATTCCGCGCCCTGATCGATCCATTTCTGGATCAAAGAAATCTGGTCGTTGGTCAATGGCCGCGATCTTTCATCGCCGGCCAGGGGCATCTTTTTTATGCTCTTCTCGCCAAGCAGACGCTTGACGAGAAGGCTGCCCTTGCTGTCGCCTTTGACGATGATTGGCCCGCTCTGGCGATGGGGATTAAAGACGAAGCTGCGTGCATCGAGGCGAAGCCGGGCCTTCTGTTCCTTCGGCCCATGACAGACGAGACAGTGATTTTCAAAAACCGGATACACCTCTTTCTCAAAATTGACCTTATCGACTGGGGTCTCGGCGAGGAGGCCGGCTAAGACGAATGAGAGTAGAAGAGTGATTCTCACGAATGAGGTCCGCTGGTCATGATCCATAATTTTGAACTGAGGCACTCAAAGAATCTTAGCCTGTTCGTCTGAGCATGCAGTCTGACTCGCGGTTGGGCGTTGGCTGGCTAACGTTCAGTTTTCGGGCACTCAATTGTTATTGGCTCCAGTAGGGTAGGATTGTGGAGCGGACATCCCTGTCTGCCATTCTTCGTTTCGCAGCCCAAAAGGCCTGCGACATGATCGCGTCCGCTCAGACCCTGATGAACGGCGACTCAACCCGGAGGCTCCACACATTGAAAATAACCGCTGTCCGCTGCCATCTGCTTACCGCCGACTTCACCGAAAACGCTCTTACAGCGCTGACCTCCAGCATCCGTTACTGGACCACGGCCCTCGCCGAGATCGAAACAGACGAAGGCATCTCCGGTCTTGGGGAATCCAGTTTCTGGACGTAAAAGTGAAAACCAGGATTCGTGAGAGTTGTGACGTCCAGTGTATCTTCTTATCAAAGGAAGAGATTTTCGATATAATATTCGCCTGTCAAAACCAAAAGATAAAAAGGATATGATCTCCTAAAGAAGCGATTCATGAACTGATCGATCATGTAGAAGACGACCGGCTGGTGCAGCTCCATGAAATCGTCAAACATTTCACAAGAGCGAATAACGGTGACCCCGCTCAAACGGCAGCCAATTCTGATCCGACCCTATTTACTTCCAAGGCACGTAAAAGACTCTCGGCCATAGCGGACCATCGCATAGCAACTAATGCTGAAACCATCCTTGACAATCTGGAGACAGAGCTGCAATCCATTGCGAGGAATGATCTGCCCCCTTTTCATGTGGCAGAGGGGGAGGACGGCTCTGTTGCCATCGAATGGATATTTCCACACTTCAGGCTTGGGTTCAGTGTCGAACCTGATGAAAAGGATTCAGGCTGGTTCTTCGTCTCTGATGAGACCATGGGAACCATTAACGCTTGCGGCTACCTGTCTGAGGCTGGCATCAAGGCAGGCGTTTCTATGGCGCGGCATCATTTAAACACGTAGAAGTCCATGGCTGACTTTCCCGAATCCTGTCTACGCGGCCTGAGGAAGAAGGATTACCTCACTTTGGAGGGATTTGTTTCGGTCCAGGCATTCAAACCTGACACCAGGACGGTAACAGACAGGAAAGATGGCGGGTCGGAAACCTCCATCAACTGGGAAGACAACAAAGATGTGTTGGGATTCACATTTAATCAGAGAACTGAATCCGGAAATGTCGCCCATCCCTTCGGTGTTAGCAGACTTCCACTTCAAAAGATCGATCAAGTGAATTCTGAACCGGGCTCGAAACATGCCCTGAACTACGAGCGAGCACCACTGGAAGACAATCCCTACCACGGCAATGTCGTCTTCAAGGCAGGCCTATCCAAACTGATCAGTTGTTCTCTGGCTCTGGCAGCTCAAGTTTTGCATCCATGAACAAACTTTGTGGAATTGCGAACCAACAAGCCAACAGCGGTAGCCCGGGAAGTTCGCGAATATGCTCCCACACTCAAACCAATCAGTCTTCCGCCAGGGAGCCTCAACCGGAGAACACTCGATGTGCCAAAAAAAACTGCTGATTATCCCTGCGATTCTGTTGACCGTACAGACCGCCCACGCTGAAGCTCCTTTCATCCTGAGTGCGAAGGACGCCCAACTTAAGAAGCGGCAAGCGAATGTGCTGTGCGTCCCGTTCGTGAAATCCAACCTGAAGCTGGATGGGCAACTATCCGAACGATTCTGGAAGAAGGCGGCCGTCGTTAAAGATTGGAAGGACTATCCCTCCGGTGAATCTTCTCTCCATCGGGCTGAACTTCGCATCGCCACGGACTCGAAAAATATCCTGGTAGGCTTCACCCGTTTCATGGACGGGCCAACGAAAGACGAATTCCAGAAGCCGAGGAAGGGTGGAGATGAATACGGCGCGAGCATTCTTGAGATGTTTTTCGATCCTTCAGGCGCCGGCAAA
This sequence comes from Planctomycetota bacterium, assembly GCA_027625095.1. GTDB lineage: Bacteria > Planctomycetota > PUPC01 > JACPCR01 > JACPCR01 > JAQBXN01. Next base: position 55,798 of record JAQBXN010000036.1, read on the forward strand.
GAAAAATTCCAGTGCTGCGCCAATCCGACTGGACTCCGTTACGACGGCCACAACAACGACAAGAAGTGGAACGGCCAATGGAAGAGCGTCGGCATCATCAAAGACGACAAATGGACGCTGGAGGCGATCTTGCCACTCTCTGACTTTGGCGTGGAATCCCTTCCACCGAACACTCGCTGGGAAGGCAACTTTGGTTTTGTACTCACTGGCGACATCCACAACTCCTGGTCAGGCAAGTGGGGCTCACCTGGCAGTGATTACGGCGACCTTTTCTTCGGGACAGAAAAAGAATATGCCAAGACCGTCAAGCCCAGTATCAAGCTATGGCTGGACCGCGAGGTCTATGATGCTCGTGATGTGACGGCGGTGGCCTTGGCTCGTCTCAGCAATATGGGGGTGGCGTCGAAAGGTCTTGAGCTTCAAGTGAAGCTGAAGGGCACGCAGAACCAGGAAGTGCTTGTCGAGAAGATACCTGTCGTGAGTCTCGACATGGACCTCACGCTGAATACGATGCGTCTTGCCGAGGGCAGCTACTCCCTGGAGGTCAGTATCCTGCGGGATGGCACGGCGGTGGCTTCCGCCAACAGAGCTTTCAAGAAGGAAAAACGATCCTTCATTCCCGAGGGCCCGAAGTCCGGGCGCATTGCTCTGTCACTGAAACCGGACCGAAACGCCGCGGCCGCTGCCTGGCCTGTTTCACCGGGTGTGGCTTTTGCGCAGGGCGTTCTGGACTCCACGGACAATGTCCGCCTGCTCGGCCCGGATGGAAAAGAGGTGGCCTGCCAGGCGGCTGCAAGATCTCGCTGGAATCGAAACGGATCGATTCAATGGTTGGGTCTGGAGTTCGTTCCCAAAGCCCAGGCCAGTGAACAGAAGTTCACTCTGGAATACGGGCCTGACATCAAACGAACAACGCAGAGTCCTCTCATCTGCACGGAGACCTCGAAAGCGGTCACGGTCAATACCGGTCCGCTCCGGATCGAAATTGGCCGAAAGCCTTTCAGCCTGCTGAACAGCGTGTTTCTCGATCAGAACAAGAACGGCCTGTTCGAGCCGGAAGAGAAGGTTGCCGATGCCGCGGAAAATGGTGGCGCCTACCTTGTCGATCACGAGGGCGCCATTTACGAAGCGGCGGCGGACCGAAATGCAGAAGTGGTCGTTGAGGAGAGTGGCCCGGTCAGGGCGACGATTCTCTGTAAGGGCTGGTATGTGAAGAAAGGCAGCGCTGGAAAGCATACGTCCGTCGAGCTGCCCACTGACCGGTTGTGCCAGTTTACCTTCCGGCTGTCTGCCTTCGCCGGGCAGACATTGTTGAAGCTCTCGGCCACCACGGTTCTCACCTACGATTCAACGAAAGTCCGGTTGAAAGATCTGTCGTTGACGCTCCGGCCGACAAGCACACAGAAAATAACGCTCGGCAGTGGGGGCAGCAGCTTCCAGTGGAATGAAGAACGTTTGAAGACGAATCCGCACCTGCTGGCCCACCGCTGGGATCAGAGCATCGAAGATGACTGGAATCAGCGAGGGCGTGCCGATGGTTGGATTGAGGCGGAATCAACGAAAGCAAAGATGCGCCTGGCGGTCAGAAATTTCTGGAAATTATTCCCGAAGGAAATCGAGTGGAAAGACGGCGCCCTGAATCTGCACATCTGGCCGGCGCATGGCCGGCAGACTTTCGGCCGCTACGACGAGCTTAAATGGGAGAACATTTACAAGCTCTGGTACTGTCATCAGGGCCACGAACTCGATTTTCAGTTACCCGCTGAATACAAACAGACTCTGGGCAAGGAACTGGAGCGGACCCCAGGGGCCTTCGGCGACTACTACACCGCCATGGAATTTTCGAACGCCCAGGGTCTGGCCATCCATAATGATCTTGTGTTCGATTTCAGTGCCTCAGACGATAGCGCTGCACCATCCGGCCAGGTTCTCAGCCATCTGGCTGATACGGATCCTGTCCCAGCCGCTGACCCTGCTTACACCTGCGCAACGGGCGTATTCGGCCCCATGCTCCATGCGGATATGCAGACGTTCCCTGAACTGGAAAAGAGTCTGGAACTCGGATACCGGTCCCTGTCCGAGCGAACGCAACCGAACAGCGAGTACGGGATGTTCATCTACGGAGGCGCGCATACGTACTGGTATTACCACAAGCAACCAGCTCATGCCGGCGTTCATCGGGTCTGGATAAATGGCCACTATTCCATCGGCCGGATGCCCATTGTGCAGTTTGCCCGGACCGGCGATCCCTATTACCTCCAGTGGGGGCGGGATTTTTCCGCCAATCTGCGCGATACCGCCATGGTGCACTATGTCTCTGAAGAGAGGCGTTTCCGCTATCACAATCTGGGCGCCATGTATCACTGTAAAGGCTTCGCACCCTGGGCGGGAGACTCCGCGGTCGCTGCTCATCCGGCTTCGACCGATTGGCTGATCTACTACTACTACATTACCGGTGACCGGCGCAGCCGCGACGTGTTCGAGACCTGGATCGAAGGCCTGAAAATTGCCTCGCCCGGCGGGTTCGGGACTCGCGAAGGCATTCAGACCCTCGGCGAAATGATCGAGGCTTATCGATACAGTTGGGACCCGGCATTAGTGGAACTGATGGACCGTTTTGCCCAGCCTATTTTTTACGGAATCCCCATCAAGGAACATCACTGGTTCGATTACCATTCCCTGTTGCCGATACGGTATCACATGCTCACCGGCAACCAGAGGGTGTTGGATGTCTATCGCACCGCCATGGAACAGGGCGGCGGCGGCACGGGCGGAGGCAGCTTTCACCTTGAGGCCCTGTTTTCCCAACTCGAAGGAAAGAAGGAACTGCTGAACGACTTTCCCTTCCTGCTCCACAAGCAATGCGTCTCATGCGTGCAGCAAAAGGGCATGCTTCACGACGGTCTGACCAACAATATGTGGCTGGGCTACATTTACAATTTCCACAAAATGCCCTACCTGCTGAAGGCCATGAAGGAGGCAGGGCTCAAGTCGCAGCGGCCCGACGATACGATTCCGACTTTCGTGCCTAAGCAGCAGGGGAAATCTCTTCTCGCGATTCGCGAGACAGCAGACCAGGAGGTGCCTTTGACGCTTACCTTTAACCAGACGCCTGCCGGGAAGGTGCTCATCACGGTTCACCGCTCGGACAAGCCAAACGTTTTCCAGAAAGAGATCACTCTGGAGAAAGGAATCACCGAAGCAACATTGTCCATTCCTGCCGATGGGAAAGCGGACGACTATCTGATCGAAATCACACTGCCCGGCACTTATGACTTCGTGCAGTTCCCGGTGAGCCCACTGCCTCTCGAAGTCGCCATCTGTCATGAGGGCAGGAGTGAGATCTCGCCAGGAAAATTCGGAACTCGCTACTTCACCTTGTCCGGCGATTCTGCTCCGACCAGGTTCAACTTCTCGAGTGACAGCAAGCAGGCTTCTGGCATGGAACTCCTTGACAAGAACGGCACTCGGCTCGCGCTGGTCAGCGACTCGCGATACGTCGGAAATCCGATGACGCTCAACATTCCGGCCGCAACCCCGGGCCCGTTATCTTTTTACCTGAGCAGCCAGGCCTACCTGGATCTGCAAGAGCCCCAGAAAATGCTGATCCTTTCTGCCCGGCCGGAAGCACTGTTTCAGCCGAAGATCACGCAGGGGCCGAAGTAGTTACACATTGATGTACATTTTCCCAGGTTGGCCATCCAGAACCAGGACTCATCGTGCACTTCCACTTGTTGTAGCAACAAATGGCCGGCGGCGACGCCAACACCCAGATTGATAGTGCCTTAAGTAAGGTGACAGATCGTAATACACGCGACTGTAACCAAAAGCCCCGGCAACCATCGGCGCAAAATGTGAGAGCTCTGGCAACAGGCTGTTCATCGAGAAGGCATTTTTCAGTAAGTCACGAAGAAAAGCTGTTTTGGCTCGATCCCGGCGGCGAGTGCGGCCTCAATCCACCGCATTTCATTCTGATTCGCCGAGTCGTCTCTCTTTTGGAAGTACTGCTTCAGTACTCCTGTCGATAGCGTAGGCGATGGCTTTCACCACTTCGCGATTAGCCGTCGCCTGCGCCCAGAATTCTCCACTCCCATGGTCGGAGCCGTCCGGCATTCCTTTAGCGATTTTTGATTTTTTTTCGAACGGAAGGCTGTCAGATTCCTTCGTAAAAAGTCCCAAATTCAAAAACTACCCCTCACGGAATGGTCAATTTCAATTTGTACCCCTGCCCCTGAGTATGAAACAGGGGGCTCCACGAACCCCATTCTTCTGATAAAGGACTTTTTACGGAGGAATCTGTCAGCTTTCGGCAGAAGTGCTTGGATGAGCGATCCATTGCTCATTCACCTGAATAACGGGAGGATGGTGGGGAAAGGAAATAAAAGCCTCACGAGTCAACCGAGGAACAGGACTTCATCCAAAACAATCAAGGAGAAACTACATGGCCTGGAACAAGCACGCGCAGATCCAACTGGACGGCTTGAAGGTGGAATTGTCCGAACCGGTGCTGGTGAAACGCAGCCGCTGGTACTGCTGGTTCCCGTCGCTGATCCGCCAGCCGGACGGGACCCTGTGGGCCGTCATCTCGGCGAATTGGGACCTTCATGTGACGGGTTCCATCAACTACCTCTCCCGCTCACGCGACGGCGGATTCACCTGGGACGAACCGCGCATCCTCGGTGACGCCGGGCTGAACCATCTGATCCTGCCCGACGGGAGCGCGCTGGTCCTTCCGTACTACATTCGCCCGCGGGGTGATGGTGCGGCTGGCGCCGTGCAATGTCATTTCCCCCGAGGGCCAACACTCCTTCCGTGCCTCAGGGGTGACTGTCCGCGATTGGCCGCGTCAAGGGGGAGTGACGTCCGAGGACTTAGGCACGACGAGTTTTGTCTTCAACGGGCAGTCCGCACGCGGCCGGGACGGCGAGTATCTCACCACCATCTACGGGAAATTCGCCGGCGACAAGCGTTTCTCGCTGCTGATGGCGGAATCGGCGGACGGGTTTGCCTGGCGAATCCGTTCCGTGATCGCCGGACATGATTGTGCTCTGGAAGGGGCCCAGGGTCCCTGCGAATCTGCCATTTGCCGCGTGAAAGACGGGCGGCTGATGTGCATCTTTCGTCTGGCCCCATTTGTGCCGTACGGCCAGATTTTCAGCGACGACGACGGCCGAACCTGGAGCGTACCCGCGAACATTCCACCGATGTCGGTCGAGCCCAGCCTCGCAGTTCTCGGCGGTGATATCCTGGCCCTGTCTGGCGGGCGCTCCGGCATCTACGCCTGGTTCAACACCGACGGCCAGGGCCGAGATTGGCAAACAGTGGATATCGTCCCGGCACACAACGCCGCACGGCCTGCCGCCGATCAAATTGATCCAAATTCGCGAGGGCACAGGTTTCCCGTCGGGGAACTCATGAAGAGAGAGGTCACCGGGTTTTCTTCCTGTTACACGGAGCTTGTGGCTCTCGACGAGCGGACACTGCTCTTAATTTACGATCGGGTCGGGCTGGGTTGGCACCAGATCCCGGACGACTCCAATGAGACCAAGAGCGTCTGGGTCATGCGTCTGACGCTGAAGTGAAGGTCTTATGGAGTTCGATTGAAAATCGACTTTTTGCTTTCTGAGGATGGATTGAAGAAGTCCCCCCGACTGAAACTGTTGATCGTATTTATTCTCCAGAATAGCGAGCTTCCGAGCCAAGTCCTTGTTCGAGGCCAACATCTCTCGCAATCGCACAAAGGCCCGCACGACCTGGACACTTGCCTCTACTGCGATGGGGCTGTTCAGGACGCTGGCTAGTGGTCCTTCCAGCCTTATTTTTCAGGTCAATGTTGAGATCGAATACTGACATTTCAGCAGCCCCTGGAGAGGGAGCTTTCGCCCTGCTTTTTTTCTTTACGTCGA
>JAQBXN010000174.1 GCA_027625095.1 Planctomycetota bacterium
CAAAGCGACGGTTCACCCTGGAAGGCTGAACTACGATCAGAAGCTGTCGCGGAGCGCCAGCACCACAGTGATACGGTTCACCCTGGAAGGCTGAACTACGCCAGAACTTTCGATCTGCGGCAAGCGTGCACGAGGCGGCGGCCCTCGGCGATGTATCCTTGCATGATTACTCAGACACGGGTCGGAGAGTTGGAGATTTTGTCCGGCCCCTTATCTGGCGTCCTTACGAGGTGATCCCAGAGTAAAGGAGAGTCATTGAATCTTGAGCCTTGCCGGACAGATGCTTGTTTGGCCTTCGTGGGACGAGTAATCGCTCGTCCGCAATAAACCTTTGCATCTCATCTTTCGCATTTCCGGATGGCCTTTACTTTGCGATGGCCGCGAGATGGTCGAGCAATTCGCGGCGGAGGGCGGCGAAATCTTCTGAGCCGATTTCTCTGTCCTTCAGGATGACCTCATCCAGGCGCGTGCCGTCCATCGAGGCCACCTGGCTTTTGATTTTGAACTGCTTTACTTTCGGGTCGAGTGAAACGAAGCGGACATGGAGGCGGCCATCCTGTTGCCAGGTCTTCAGCGCGCACCGTTCAGAGAGATGGGTTACGAACTCCATTTCATTGAGGACCACGATGGCGAAATTTGAATAAATCTCGGTGCCTTTGCGATTGATGCGAGCCGGTCGGTCGCCGTCTGCAGGTCCGTAAAATTCAGTCCCATGCGGAGAAACGCAATACGTTCGCGGATGCTCGCATTACTTTCCGCCTTCTCTGCGCAAGCGACCACGGCACCGCCCCAATCAAAGAAGCAACCGTCATTCGGAACGGCATAGAAATTCACCACCAGAAAGTCAACGACTTTAGCATCGAGTTCGAATGGACGGATGAAGAGCATTTCGACTCCGCCAGTCTGCCCGGCTTCGATGGAAAGCCCTTCATCTGTTACTACATCCGCATCCTCCAGGAAAACACCGAGGTGGCCTGGAGCTCACCAATCTGGAACAGTCGGTGATAGTAGGTATAAGGATATCTGAATCACGCATCACGCATCACGAACAGGAGCAACCATGTCAGACCAGAAACTTCGCGCCGGCGTCATCGGGTGCGGCCTCGGAGCCAATCATGCTTACGCATACGCCAACGCACCCGAATACGATCTCAAATCCGTCTGCGACCTCAGTCCCGAAGTGCTTGGAAGATTCTACGAACGCGCGCGCCTGGAACCCGGTTCTGTCAATCAATACACCGACTACCGGGAGATGCTCGAGAAGGAAACCCTCGACGTCGTCAGCGTCGCCACCCCCGACAACCACCACGCCAATCCCGTGTGCGACGCCTCCGACTCGGGAGTGAAAGGCATCCTTTGCGAGAAGCCGCTCTGCATCGAACTCGCCGACGCCGACCGCATCATCGAGACAATCGAGCGAAACGGCACGAAAATGTCTGTCGACCACACCCGAAGTTGGATCCCCAGCTACCAGGCCGTGCGCAGGGAAATCCGTGAGGGTGAAATCGGCGGCCTTACCCGAATCGTAGCCCACATGTGCGGCCGCCGTGCGATGCTTTTCCGTAACGGCACCCACGTCGTCGACGCAGTCTGCTACTTCGCCGACGCCGACCCCGTCTGGGTCCTCGCCATCCACGAGCAGGGCTTCGAAGACTACGGCACGGAATACAAAGGCGAAGGCGGGAAAGACCCCATGCTCGACCCCGGCTCGACCGTCATCATCGAGTTCGCCAACGGAGTGCGCGGCATCATCAACGGCTCAAAGAACACTCCTGCAGTTTACGAGTTCGATCTGATGGGTCCGAGCGGCCGTTACATCCTCGACGACAAACAGTGCCAGAAATGGAAGACCGAGCAGCCGGAAGGCCCCCCCATAAAGGTCGATCCACCCGATGGCGGCGGCTACCGCGACTTCTTCGGAAAAGACCTGATCGCCCCCGTCCAGGAACTCGCCCAGATGGTCCTCCACGACGCCCCCAGCAGTTCCCCCGCCCGCCGCGCCCGCCACAGCCTGGAGATCATGCTCGCCGCCCTGCTCTCCCAGTCACGAGATAATGCTAAGGTCGCCCTGCCGCTGCCAAGAGGTTAAAGAGGGGGCAGGGATGGGGTCAGATCTATTTTTATGTTTTAAATCATGAACTGCTTGGCGACCAGGGCTCTCAGCTTCCGATCCTTCTTCAGATGTCCTTCTCCTCGAACCTTGGCGGCTGCCATGTCGAAGATGTGACATGGAAGTAGTCTCCAATCGACAGCAAACTATGGTGGCCGTTCCGCCAAGGCAATTTAAAACATAAAAATAGATCTGACCCCTGTCTGACCCGGTCTCTGACCTCACAGGTAAATCTTTAAATCTCAGCGTAACGGACTTCCACTCTCCGGCCTGCCTTCGAAGATTGATAGATGGCATCCGTTACCTCGAGCACGCGAAATGCGTCCAAAGCTGTTACCGCGGGCTGCCTGTCCTCGCGAATGGCCTGGATGAGATCTTGAGCCAGGTCGAACAGCCATTGCTGCCCGCCATAGACTCCTTCTTTCGACGCCAGGTCGAAAGTCAGGTCCCGATGCCGGTCCCCTTCAAAGGTGGTGCTCCTTACCTGCAGTTCCGAAACACCCATGGATGGCCAGAAGGCGCTGCCTTCCGTGCCCCAGAGGTGGAAGACCGATTCAGAGCCGCCCCCTGCCGCCTGAAGATAACCGGCCTGGAGACTGCCTGTAGCACCATTTTCAAATTCGAGCCCGGCCACGGTGATGTCGTCCATGTCCTCCCCCATGTTTCCGACGACCGGCCGGCACATGGCCGTGACAGCCGACACTTCGCAGCCCATGAGGTAACGAATGGCCTCGAGCCAGTGGCCTCCGAGCATGTGGAGAATTCCTCCCCCTTCGGATTCTTTCGTGTAGGCAAAGCTCTCCGGATTGCGCAGACCCGGCCGCACCTGGGAAGTGACAAGCTGGGCATGGAGTGCGAGCGGCCGGCCGAAGGCCCCTCCCGCAAGGTAGCTTTTCATGGCCATCACCGCAGGGTGCCTCCGCCAGGGATAATGGGCGAGCACTTTGACACCATTGTCCCGTATGGCCTCAACCATCGGCTGCATCTCTTTGGCAGTGCGGGCGAATTGTTTTTCCATCAGGAAATGCTTGCCCGCTTTGGCAAGCTTGGTCCCGACGGGTGGAACCTCGACCGCGGGCAGGGCCACGCATGCGACATCAAAATCCTCCTGATCGAGGAGTTCGTCCACCTCACGAAAATATTTCGCACCGGGGTAAGTTTCCTTCAGTGCGTCCAGAGCATCGAAGGCAGTGTCCTCGCAGTAAGCGACGACCTCGACACCTTCCAACTGATTAAAGGTGCCAATCAGGCCTTTGGCGTGACCGTGCCGCAGCCCGATGCACGCAGCTTTCAGTTTATCAGCCATTATTTGGCCTCCTGAGAAAATTCGATTTTGACTTGATCCAGGTGAACTTCGCCATGAGGCAGCCGGCTGAGGTCTACCGGGTAATCCTGACCGGCACGCAGGATGTGCGGGTCCCCTTCGATGGGGCCCGCCGGCACGATGTCGAGCGGATGAAAAACGAAGATGATGTCCACGTTCAGATCGTTCAGAACATCGGCGATCTTGCCCCACCCGTAAAAGTCCTGGCGGTCATGGCGAGAGCCGAGGCAGGTCCATTGTTCGTCTTCGGGCTCAAGCACAACCGTTTGTTCTGACCAGTCAGGGGTGATGCGGATCGGCTGAGCCGAAAGCACACTGTTGACAGTGGTGTCCCCCACTTTCGCCTGTGCAAGCAAAACCAGATTGGTGCTGCGAGTTTCGACCTTTCCTTTGATCCGGACGCTCACTTTCGCATTTGTGAAATTCAGGGGATAGCCCCCTTCGACGAATCGATTGACCGTGCCGGGCGGGACAAATTTTTTGCCGGTATGCAGGCAATACAGAAGGTGGAGATAGCCGCCCCCCGGTGGAGCGTGGTTACAATCGACCCACCAAGGGCCACGGGAGATGGCCACGCCGTCCGTGATTTCAAGATCGAATGCTCCCCTCGCATCCCAGCCGATCCAGCCGCCGTGCCCCTCGTCAAAGGTCTCGGTATAAGTTGCAGCAGACATAAAACGCCCTCTCTAATGTGCCGATTGGATTCTCGTCTTAGCCCGATGCATTTTGTCCCATCGGTCCTTAAAACGATAGCCCGGAATTGAAGTGATTCCAGATGCCCTCAGAAAATGAACCTCAGTCCACTCAGCGGCCCGATGCGGAACAATCCCACCTGGAGCAGGTCTTCGGGACGGGGCCACAGGGGAAGACTCAGAACGCCTGAGCAGACGACTTTATAGGCGGCAACGAAACGCCTGGTAGATATTCGATCCAAGAATTACTTTTTCAGAAACGTCCCAGCCAGGAAGGCCAGCAGTACGAATCAACACCAAACGATTGTAACTTTCGACGGCGCGGAACTCCCCATACCTTCCTCGATTCCGGCCAGACTCTTGCCCCGTCAGCCGGCCGTCGCTATCTTTCTGAGCGTCATGAAACGGAATTTCTTGTCGGTTAATAACAGGTGCAGAGGATGTTGATCCGTACAAACATGGACGCCGGAGTTGGAACAACGGCGTCAGGCGGGCTCTTCGGGAGTTTTGGTCCGAGTCAGACCCGGCTGAGGCCGTTACTCCAACCCCGGCCTTCAGCTATTGGAAAACGGTTGTTAGATGGTGGGCTTGAGTTGATCGGGCTCGCGATTCTCTTCGTGCTCGGATTCATTTTTACCATCCCGGTCTACGCAGAGCCGCCAGCGTTGCTGGATGGCAACTTCATCAGCAATCCCAGTTTTGAATTCGACTATCACCACAACGGCGCCGAGGGACATGCGATCGCCTTCATGGGCGACTGGTCTTTCAACAGTTCAGACCTCAAACCCGACTATTGTGATCCATCCGGCGATTGGGGTTATGCCGACGGTGTGGCTCACACGGGCACGCGCAGCCTGCTGCTCAAGAACAATGGCAGCATCACTCGCGGTGCGGTCAAAGTGGCCGCAAAAGGCAAGTCCGCAGGCGGAGATTCCCGGTGGGGTAATCCTGCCGCGGGCGCTGCGAAGTTTGAACCTGCGGTGCGATTGGCCACCACAGTGCGCGGCTCCGTGTGGTACAAAGGCACTGAGCCTTACCCAAAAGACCGGACAGTGAAGTGGCTTATTTCTTCCGTCTGGATTTCTTACCCCTAACGATGTCCTGCTGTTTAAAGCTTCCATTGTCTTCTTGCTCGAATTGATGCGGGAGGTCACATTGAGCCCTTTATTTTCTGCCCTGGCATCGATTCACGTGCTTGAGACGCTCACTCGCCTGGGTTTTGACCCTTTTGCAGCGACTGCACCTTGCTGCGCTGGATTTTTCTGCGGTGGCGGATGTCTTCGCCGGTGATCATGTAAACCACGTCCTCACCGATGCCGGTAGCCCGGTCGGCGATCTGCTCCAGATAACCGGCGATCGAAAAAATTTGCATCGCTGAGCGGATCTGATCCGGATGCTGCTGCGAAAAGTCATAGACCGCGGAAAGGATTTCCCGATTGAATTGGTCCACCTGGTCGTCCTGATCGCGAATGCTCTTGCCCAGCTCGAGGTCCCCGTTGACAAAGGCATCGAGGCTGTCGCCCACCATTTTCATGGTCGCCTGGGACATGGGCCCCAATTGGGGCGGAACTGGTACAGGTGGGTTTTCGGCAAGGAAGGCGGCTCTTTCAGCGACGTCTGCCGCAAGGTCAGCCATGTTTTCCAGTTCATTATTGATTTTCATGACCACGGTTAAAAAGCGGAGGTCCTCGGCCACGGGCTGATAAAGCGCCAGAGTCTTGAGGCACGTTTCATCAATTTCCAATTCCTTGATGTCTACCAGAACGTCTCCGTTAATGACTTCCTGGGCCTTGTCGATGCTTCGCTCGTCGATGGCTGCAAAGGCTCTCCTGATGGCCTCTTCCACCATGGAGCCCAGGATGATGATTTCCTTTTTCAGATTCTCAATTTCTCGGTGAATGTGCATGAGGAGGTTCCGTTGTTGGAGGGTTTAAGTGGGGCCTATCCGAACCGGCCGGTAATGTAGTCCTCGGTCTCCTTGACCAGAGGCTTGATGAATATTCTTTGAGTGACGCCAAATTCGATCAGCCGGCCCAGGAACATGAAGGCGGTGTAATCACTCACCCGTGAAGCCTGCTGCATGTTATGGGTCACAATGAGGATGGTGTACGTCCCCTTCAACTCTTGAATCAGGTCTTCGATTTTTCCGGTGGCGATGGGGTCGAGAGCGGAGCATGGCTCGTCCATCAGCAGGACCTCAGGCTCGGCGGCGATGGCGCGGGCGATGCAGAGCCGCTGCTGTTGTCCGCCGGAAAGTCCGAGAGCGCTCTCGTTCAGGCGGTCTTTGGCCTCATCCCACAATGCCGCGCCTCGCAGGCTGCGTTCGCAGACTTCGTCCAGGATGGCTCGATTCCGCTCTCCGTCGATCCGCAGTGAATAGACCACATTCTCATAAATACTCATCGGGAACGGGTTCGATTTCTGGAACACCATCCCCATTCGTTTCCGGAGCTCGATGACGTCTACACCGGGTGCATAAATGGACTCGCCATTGAGGCGCATATCGCCTTCAACTCGCACGATGTCGATCAGGTCGTTCAATCGGTTAACGGACCGGAGCAGCGTGCTCTTGCCGCATCCTGACGGGCCGATCATGGCCGTGACCTTGTTTCGGGGTACGGTCACACTGATGTTGTGGATGGCTTGTGCTGCTCCGTACCAGAGACTGAAGGAGTCGACTTCAAGAATGTTCTCTTCTTCCTTCAGCTCATCGTGAAACACGGTGGTGACCTGCTCGCCAGCAGCGATGGCCTGCAGCCGTCCCCGTTCAGGAGACAACGCTGAGACCGCCTGCTGCCCTCGCGGTGAATTCAGGATTTCGGATTCTTGGGTGTTGCTGTCTGTTTGCATGGTTCTGATCAATCTATAGCCCCGGGGGGTGGGAAGATGGTGCCTGGGGCGTGGGCCTTGCTCTTCGCCTACATTTTCTTTCTTGAACACCAAAGGTGTTCCATCTTACAGCCCAGGGTTCGCGAGTCTTCGAGCAACCTTGGGTAGTCGGAAGGGAGGAGTCCTCAACCCCAACGGGGTTGCATCCATATAATTTGTTTTTGCAGGCAGTTGAGTATGGACGCAACACCTTCGGCGTTGATTGGGACTCGTCCTCCGATCCCAGGGTAGCTCGCAAAGCCTCGCAACCCTGGGCTATAGGAAACAACCACCTTCGGGGTTGCAGAAAGTGTTGGCAAAGATCAGGACTGTCGCCCGGGGCACCATGCTTCCGTCCCTGCGGGACTCTGAATGAGAAGGGGCCTCGATGAGCGGCATTTACGCGGGCATGAACGATTCGATTGCTCTGCTGAATTATTTCTTTGTGGCGAATCATCTGGTCTCTCAGAAATGGGCGGCGATGAATTTTCGGCGTAAACGCGCCCGGATCCAGATCGCTGCGAGATTCAACACGGTGATGATGGCGATAAGAAGCAGTGTGGTCGTATAAACCATGGGCTTCGCTGCTTCGCTGTTCTGGCTCTGAAATCCAAGGTCATAAATGTGAAACCCCAGGTGCATGAAACTGCGTTCGGGGTGCAGGTAGGGAAAGATACCGTCTAGGGGCAGATCGGGCGCCAGCTTGACCGCGCCGACCAGCATCAGGGGCGCAACCTCTCCGGCGCCACGCGCCATGGCCAGGATCATTCCCGTCATGATGCCTGGCATGGCCCGGGGCAGGACGATTCTCCGGATCGTCTGCCACTTGCTCGCCCCGCAGGCGTACGAGCCTTCCCGCATCGAACTGGGTACCGCAGCAAGAGCCTCTTCCGTCGCAACGATGACCACCGGGAGCGTCAGCAGCGCCAGGGTCAGGGACGACCATAGAATTCCTCCCGTCCCATAGGTGGGGCTGGGCAATTTGGCGGAAAAAAATAAATGATCGATGGAACCGCCCACGAGGTAACTGAAGAAACCCAGGCCAAACACCCCGAACACGATGCTGGGCACACCCGCCAGGTTGTTGATGGAGATTCGGACCGCGCTCGCCACCAGTCCCGGCTTCGCATACTCACGCAGGTAGAGGGCGGCGAGGATACCGAAAGGAACGACCACCAGAGACATGATAAGAGTCATGATGACGGTGCCGAAAATGGCGGGGAAGACGCCCCCTTCACTGTTGGCCTCCCTTGGCTCGTCCGTGATGAACTCCCACCATCGGCTGGCATAGATGCCGCACTTTGCGAGAAAGCCCAACTGGTTTGCCGGATAAGCTCGCACCACATCCGCCAATCGAATTCGCACCTCCTTGCCATCCGCCGTCTCCATGAGGAGGACAAATCGATCGTTGGCTTGGTTGAGGGCATCTATCTGTTCACGAATGCGTGCAAACTCACGATCAGTTTCCCGCCGAACCTCGTCGTATTCTGCTTCGGCCCCGAGGTATTCATCAGAGGTGTCGCCGTGATCCATTTTCGCCTGCCGTACGGCCAGACGTGCGGATTCGGCGCGTTCATTTACTTCTCCGATTTCGACAAGCTCGAGGCGGCGACGTTTTCGCCAGCGTTGACGGACATCTTCGTGATGCTGCCGGAAGAGCGGCCATGTTTCCTCAGGCGTTTTTGCCGTCGGCTCTCCATCAATAAGGAAAGCTTTAGGAATTCCGTAGAAGAGGCCCCACTCCAATCGCTCGATAACCAATGCCCAGGCCGGCTCGATGGTTTCAGCGATGGCGAAATCGCTGATCCATTTGAAGTGCTCTCCTGAAATCTCGAAGTTCCCCGTCCGCAGCAACTGCCGTTTGGACCAGCCCCCCGCACGGCTCAGCTCTTCCCGCGCCTGGGTAGCAATTTCGAGTGGCAGTGCCTCGATGACCGCTTTCGATGGCTGGAATCTTTCCGATCGCCTCCTCTCACCCAGGTATGACTGCCCCTCTTTCGTCTTGATTCGATAAACGGGCTTGGGCCAAAAGGTGACCGTTCCCTGGACCAGCACCAGCGACAGCAGTCCGGCGATCATGGCGATGCAGAACGCCAGAGCACCGCCAGTCAGCCAGAGCATGGGCTCACCCCGCGCCGTGAGAGAATTCGATCCTCCTGGTCTTCGTCTGCTGACCCTGTCCTTCTTGCCGGGCTCTTTGGTCGTCGGGAGACTCATAACTGGTAAGCCCTTTTACGGAATCTGATACGGACGATTTCCGCTATCGTGTTCAGCACGAACGTCATCATGAACAGGGTCAGTGCCGCGAAGAATAAGGTCCGGAAGTGGGTGCTGTTCTGCACGGCCTCGGGGAGCTCCACCGCTATGTTGGCGGAGAGGGTGCGGAAACCGTTGAAGATGTTCCAGTCGAGGACCGGCGTGTTGCCGGCGGCCATCAGCACGATCATGGTCTCGCCGACTGCCCGGCCGAGCCCGACCATGGCCGCGGAAAAGAGCCCGCTCATGGCCGTGGGAAGGATGATGCGAACGGCAGTCTGCCACGGGGTCGCGCCAGCTCCGAGCGATGCTGCGCGCAAGTGCTCCGGCACCGCGGAAAGCGCATCTTCCGCGATGGTGTAAATGATGGGAATGACGGCGAATCCCATGACGAACCCGACAATCATCGCATTGCGCTGAACATAGGTGCCCACGTAGATTCCGCGAGGATCAAATCCGGCTGAGGACAACAGCCACGAGATCAGCAGCGCCAGAGCTATGGTGGCCGCGACTCCGCACAAGAACTTCACCATGCTGACCCAGACCAGCCGGGGGCGCGACCCGTTGCGCGAGAATTGTCTGAGCCCGGGGCTCACATACCGGCCCATCACGAGCGCAACCGCGACTGCGCTCAACGGCAGCAGAACGAACATCCATCCGCCGAGTCCAGTTCCCACCTGCCCGTCTGCCCAGGCCTTGATGTTTCCAGCAAAGAGCCAGCGCTCGACCCATGGCCCCATCCCGGCGGCCATGAGAATTCCTGCCGCCAGCGCTCCGAACGTGGCTATGAGCCGAAATTTTGAGAGGCGGATCAACTCGGCGTGCGGCATCAGTTGCAAGAGATGCGCCCCGAGCAGCAGTGCGAAAGGAATCGTGGCAAATGCTGTCAGGACTTGAGGAACTATATTTTCGACGAACGGGGCAATGACCAGCGCGGCGAGAAAGCCGAGCACCACGCTGGGCAGACTGGCCATCAGTTCGATGGTCGGCTTAATCTTCGCCTTGGTCCTCGGCGAAAGAAACTCGCTGGTATAAACGGCCGCGAGCAGCGCGAGGGGCAGGCCGAACAGCATTGAATAGAGCGTGGCCTTGAGTGTGCCGAAAACCAGGGGAGTGAGCCCATACTTCGGCTCGAAGCTGTCCGTACCACTCGAAGACTGCCAGACGTGGGCAGGCTTCTCATAACCCTCATACCATATGGGGCGGAACAGCGATGCAAACGTCGCCTCAGGGTGGCGGGCCTGCAGGTCCCATTCGACCACCCAGCGTTCCCCCATAGCAAGGAGACCATTCTCCTTGGGAGCGAATGCGAGTTCGCGAACGGCCCCATCAGTTTTAGTAGTTTCACAAAGCAACTGGCCGCTGGTTACGTGGAAGAGCCGTACCGCGCCGTCAGCGAAGCCAGCGGCAATCATGCGGCTACGCGAGGAAGCGGCGAGAGCCGTGACTGCTGCGCCCCCGCCCTGCAGGTCACGCGTTTTAACCAGAATGGCGCCATCCACCGTCCCAACCGTTTCGGGCTTGATGCGGAACCAGGTTCGAACTCGCCCCAGGGAATCGCCGATCACCAGGGTGGTCTTTCCGATGAGAAACCTGGCCGCCGTGATAGTTGCCTTATTCTTCGTAAGGCTGATTTGCTCCGCGACTACCGGGTTATCGATATCCCTGGTATCGAAACGCACCAGGTGCCCATCTTCCCAAATCAAGCAGGCGGACTCTGCCCCGCCGGAAAGGAACAGGTATTTCGGCAGAAGCCCATTCTCATAGGATGGAACCTCGACATCACCTCCCAGAACTTTCGTAGTGACTATTCCAGTCAGGAGGTTCTTCCGGGACCGCAGCCGTTTGATTCGCAGTTTACCGTCACCTCCAAGCGCGGCGATCACCGGCCCGGAAGGAAGCACCGAATGATCCACCAGAAGCACCTCCGCCGGTTGGGCCATCGCGATCGGGTCGTCCAGCGAAACACTCAGGCGTTGAAGCCGGAACTGCCCTTCCGGGGTTCGCTCCAGGACCCCTCCTTCGTGCTCGACCACTTCCCGCCTTTTCAAGTTGCGAATGTTTTCAGGCAGGTTGCTCGATTCGAGGTAGTCTGACCCGAATCCAATCTTTCCCAGACGAACCGACCCGTCCCGGAATCCCAACACCACGATTCCGTCCCCGCCTCCGAACGACCAGGCCGAAAGCTTGTCTGGCTCGACAACGGATTTCTTGTCTATCGGTTTGCCAGTGCCCAATCGGAAAGTTTCCACCGTTCCATTCTGGAAGAAGACCCATCCCATGAGCCGATATTCGTCCATCCCTGACTGGATGGGCGCCGCGGCCATTTCAGCGCCCGGGATGGTGTAGTCTGAGGTTTTCTCAATGGAAGAATTCAGGAACAGTGGCGCGGCCACCCACGCCAGAAAAACGAACACCATCGAAACCGAAAGAATGGTGGCAAGCCCCCCGAGGGTGATCAGCGCGCCCGCCAGTCGGTCAGCGAAGTGAACGAAGGGCGAAGTCTGCCGCCGCGCCCTGCCAGTGAATGAGGAGTCCGTCATCAAGGGGGATAGCTTTCAATTGTGATTGAATGACGCAACGGCACCTTCCCGTGAGCAGGTTGGGAAGGCGCCGTTTGCATATTCGGATGAACACCGCAACCGAACCTCACCAACTCAGCCCGACCTTGTTCAACTGCTCACCAGCCACGGCGGCTGGAAGTGGGAAGTAGCCGTCCTTGACGACGGCCTGCTGGCCCTGGTTGCTGAAAACAAAACGGATGAATTCGCCGCGGAGCGGGTCGAGTTTCGAGTTCGGCTTATAGTTCACGTAGAGATAAAGGAATCTGGCCAGAGGGTACTCGCCGGTGTAAGCATTTTCAGGGGTCGCAGCTACGAAATCAGAGCCTTCGTCCATGCCCAGCGGAACCCCTCTGACGTCGGCCGTCATGTAACCAATCCCGCTGTATCCAATGGCATATCGGTCGGTGGCGATACCCTGAACTACGGAAGAACTGCCCGGCTGCTCCTTCACCTCGTCCTTATAGTCCCCTTTGAAGAGACCGTGTTCCTTGAAGTAGCCATAAGTTCCTGATGCCGAGTTACGGCCGTAGAGGCTTATCGGCTTGTTGGCCCATTCACCCTTCAGCCCCAAGTCTCCCCACATGCGGATGTCTTTGGCGAATCCGCCCTTCCGGGTTTTGGAGAATATCGCGTCGACCTGCTGGAACGTCAGGCCCTTGATGGGATTGTCTTTATGCACATAGACCGCCAGCATGTCGATACTGGTCGCAAGGGCGGTGGGTTTGTAGCCGTATCTTTTTTCAAAGGCATCAATTTCGGTGCTTTTCATCGCACGGCTCATCGGGCCGAAATGCGAAGTTCCGCTGACCAGGGCCGGCGGCGCCGTTGACGATCCTTTACCCTCAATTTCGATTCGCACATTCGGATACATGGTGCGAAAACCCTCGGCCCAAAGCGCCATCTCGTTATTCATGGTGTCCGACCCGATGCTTTTCAAGTTACCGGAAACGGCTTCCACTGCTTTGTACGTGGGAAGTTTGGGGTCAACCTTGACCGTCTGGGCTGAGAGGGACATCGCAAGCGCCAAAGCGCTGACCGGGAACAGATGACAGAGTGCTGTTTGACTCTTTTGCATGGAAATACTCCTTCAAAGAATAAAGCGGAAAAATAGAAACTTTTGTGAAGGAATTGTGAAGACCAGATGAACCTTTCGGGGAGGTGATCTGGCGCTCTGCCGATTCCTTCACGGGAATTGCGAGGGAGTTTAGAGACTTGGATGAAGCGCGAATAAGGCTTCTATAAATTTGGTGTGAATTCGCCGCGGAAGTGGGCAGGGCGATTGGACGGCGGCAGGACGCGGTCTACGTGTCGACAATCGATACTCTCGGCGTAGATCGGCCGTCCCGGCCAACTTCTTCGCGTGCCTACGAAGACGGGTGGGACGCGCATCCCAAATCTTATCGTAGTGCGGGCTTCCAGCGTGCACCGTCGGAAGCGGATCGGTAATAGCCAG
>JAQBXN010000037.1:0-20000 GCA_027625095.1 Planctomycetota bacterium
TTCGAGGGAGTCGAGGATCTGCTCGAAGATCGGGATGGCGCGGTAGTGGAGGCCTTCCTGCTGGTAGGAGAGGGCGAGGGTGTGGAGGAAGTGGAGATGAAGATGTTTGGAAGTGTGGGAGTTTGGGGGTGTGGGGGTATCGATGAACTGTTCGAGGGTTTGGCGGGCTTCGCGGCGGAGGCCGTCGCGCTCTTGCTGCCAGTAGAGTTTCCAGGTAGTGAGAAGTGTGGGCGGTTGGGTGGATGGGGGTGTGGGAGTTTGAGGCCGAGCTTCCTCTTCGTCCGCGGATTCCCTCTCTTTCCCAAATTCCAGGTAAGCAAATATCTCCGCCAGTTCCTCCTCCGGCTGGGGCAGGCGGAGGGCATCGAGATACTGCTGGTTTACGGCGTGCTTTGCCTTCATCTGAGGCAGGACGGTACGTGCCGGTTTGACGGAACGGAGGTATGCCGCCATGGCCTCGTCAGTGTTGCCCTCTCGTGCCGCGCGTCTTGCTTCTTCGAGCCAGAGGTCGCGGGCGGCGGGGAGCCCGAGCAGATCGATCAACAGACCGCGTCGGATGTCTGCCGCGCGTTTTCGGTCGCCCAGTTCCGCGCTCAGACGAAACAGGTCTTTCTCCAGCTCACCGGCTGTATCCTGGGCGGCGAAACGTTCCCGGTTCTTGAAGTAGCCTCGATGCTCTTCGGGGCCTTGCTTGAATTCGCCTTCTTCCAGGTAGCGGTTCATGCGGGTGGGGTATTCGGCCAGGAACTTTTCGTACCATTCCATGGCTGTTTTGCGGTCGCCGGACTTTTCATAGGCTGAGGCCAGATTTCTGGGGGCGGACAGCCAGATTTCGCATGGGAAATCGATATCCAGGATCTTCCGGTAGGTCCGGATGGCAGCCGCGTGGCTTCCGGTCTGCACAGCCCGCTCACCCAGAAAGCCGAAGAGTTCGGTCAACTCGAGGCGCTGTTCGGGGAAATCTTTTTCGAGGATTTCTGCATGAGCGACGGCAAGAGGGAGCAGTTCGCTCTGGGCCAAAAGCTCGGCGAGTTCGGCACGGGCGGAGAAAAGGGAAAAGGGAATCGGGAATTGGGAAGACGGGGCTTTTCGTTGCGGGGTGCTCGCCTCTGGCTTCAGGTTCACGCTATTTCCTATTTCCTTTTTCTTCCCTGATTCCTTCCCCTCCATTACCTGCGCATAGACAATCCAGGCCTCGATGTCCCGTTTCATTCCAGCCAGCGCCTGGGCTCGGGCCAGTTGCACTTCGCCGAGACGTTCAAAGTCAGGGTATGCCTCCAGAATTTGTTCCGCCAATTCCAGAATGGATGGCCACGGGTTTTTCATTTGCCTCTGAAGAGCTTGAATATTTTTCCAAATGACTTCCGGCGAGACGGCAGCTTTTTCTGCTGCATTCACCGAGGAATTAAGGGCGGCTTCAATTTCGTCAGCAGGTTTGTCCCGGAAAGTAACGTCAACACTTTCCAAATCTTCGAGGGTCGTATCCTGCGTATTGGGGAAGAACCGGCGCAAGAGATCGGAACAGGCCCTGCTGTCCGTTGTTTTGCCGAGGCGTTTATAGACGCCGGCAAGTTTCTTCAGCCGCATCGCCGATTGCGCAGGAGCCACAGCGATGGCTTCGCGGTAGTGCCGGGCAGCCTGTTCGAATTCAGAGGTTGGCGAGCCACCGAAAAGAAGGTCGCCTGATAGTTCGAGCGCGGCAGCGCGGTCTGTACTGAGGGCGGGGAGAATCTCGATGGCCTTCCGGAGGGTCTCGCGAGCTTCATCCCATTTCTTCAGTTGCTGATAAGCCTGGGCGACGCGCAGCCAGACTTCCCCGCTGCCGGGGTCGGCCGGAGATTTCTTGAGAAGTTTGAGATCTTGTTTGAGCTGCTTCTCTATGTCAGAAAGAGAAGCAGGCTGTCGCGGAGCGCCAGCACTACTCTCCGCATCGAGACGCTGGTGGACGTTGGTTAAGAGGAAGGCCGAACAGAGGATGAAAAGGAGAACAATGTAACTCTCTCTCTCTCTCTAGACTTACGATCCTGTGTTGTTTGGTCGCCCTGGCTTCCGATTATTCCACCCGATTTAGCCGAGCCCATCTGCATGTTCTTTATGCCAACTTAAGTAAATAGCTTATGCCGATGGTGTGGGATTGTGGTGGGCTGAATTGGAAAATCAAGGGTATTCTGGTAGTTCCCTGTCCCTGTTAAGTCCACCTGGATTTATTGGTCTCAGTCTCTAATCAATCGCAAAAGGGACCGCTTTTGCGATGAGCCCCATCAAGGCCCATTCATCTGACTCCGCCTCGATCTTCACTTCCGCAAGGAGCTTACCTTTTTCTTCTGAATCGATATTTACCGAAACCTCGCCGATTCGAAGAGTCAGTTATCGAACGAGGAATACCTCGCCGAGCCGCACTTCAAGATTCAGTTTGCGAAGCCAGTCACCCACACAGGGGCCGCCCACACACTCCCCGGTTTCCGGGATATAAACCGCACCATGAGTCTTGCACTGAAGCATGTCGCCATCCACGGTAAAGAAATCGTCGTCTTCCATATCGAGCGATAGCGACAGGTGCGCGCAGGTATTCTGATACGCGTAATACTGCCCGCTGCGGAAGAAAACGAAACCTTCCTGTTTACCTTCCGATGATTCAAAGGTGAATTTGATAGTAGCGTTTTCGGCAAGCTGGGCGGATGCTGCGATGCGCGTTTTTTCAGTCGGAGTTGAAGCTGCAGAAGGTGCGGGAGGGGGGGCTGAAGAAGCTGGCGTGGGTGGCTGGGGGGACGGAGCTGTGGGAGGCGAAGAAGAAGACGGGACTGAAGGAGGCGAAGGATCAGATTCGATCTGTTCTGGGCCGGACGATTCAACAGCATCCTCGATTTCTTCCTCCTCTCCATCACGGATGGCCTGCTCTTCAGACTTCTCCCGGATTTCAGATACCTGAATTGCTTCCTCTTCTTCAACATTCGCCAGCAACTCCGCCTTTGCCTTCTTTGCTGCCCGCGCTTTCGCAAGCGTGGCGAGACGATTCTTTCGAATAGCAGCCTTTCGTTCTTCTTCGCTGACTTCGTTCACTGCCTCCGGAGCAGGGGCTTCCACTGGCGGGAGCAAATCCCCGGCGCGACGGATGAACTCGGCGCCAACCGCAGTGTAGTCTTCAGAGCCGCGGCAGACGGGGTCATATTCAAAGATGGTCTTACCGTGGCTGGGGGCCTCGCTCAGACGGACGTTCTTGTGGATGACGTTCTCGAAAAGTTGTTCGCCAAAGTAACTTCGGACTTCTTCCATGACTTCCTCGGTGAGATTCATCCGCTTGTCGTACATGCAGCCAAGGATGCCGAAGAGCTTTAAATTCGGATTCAGACGCTTTTGGACAAGCTTCACAACATCGACCAGCTTGGACATTCCCTGGAGAGCAAAGAATTCGGCTTGCAGCGCAATCAGAACGTGCTGGGCCGAGGTCAGCGCGTTGATGGCAAGCAGTCCCAGTGAAGGCGGGCAGTCCATAATGACGACATCGTGCCGCTGTTTGTCGCCATCGATCAGATATTCATCCAAGGCTTCCTTGAGGATGTGTTCACGCGCCATGGCGGAGGCCAGTTCGACCTCAACTCCGGACAAATCGATGTTGGAGGGGAGGACGTGAAGATTCTTGACGGAGGTCTCGAGCACCACATCCGCAATCTTCTTCTCACCGATGAGGACATCATAGATGGAATGCTCGATGTTATAGATGTCGACGTTGACATGGAGGCTGAGGTTGGCCTGGGGATCGATGTCGACAAGCAGAACGCGGAGACCGCAGCGGGCAAGAGCGGCACCGAGATTGACAGCGGTGGTGGTCTTACCGACCCCCCCTTTTTGGTTAATGATGGCTATGCGCATGGATCCGGTTTCCGGGATCAGAAGGATGGCTCAAAAAAACTTCAAAACTTCTTTCGCGGCTCGCTCGCTGGCGCCTGATCCTCCCAGATGCTTACGCACTTCGGCGAGTTCTTCGGTCATGGTCGCAAGCTTGTTGTTTTTGATCAAGTCCAACGCAGTGGAGGCGACCTTTTCAGGGTTGCAGTTCCACTGCATCAGCTCGGGTACTACCCGACGTTTACAGAGGATGTTAGGCATGGCGTAGGTGTCAATACACTTGAGCATTGCGAACAGAGCCAGGCTGCCGAGTCCAAGTTTGTAGAGGACGGCCATCGGTGTCTGCAGGATGGCGGCTTCAAGGCAGGCGGTACCGGATGTAACCAGCAGGAGTTCGGACTGCCGCATGACATCCTGGGCGCGGCCTCTGACCACTTCAAACGGAACGGGCGATTTCTTTTGAAACTCATCGACAAGGCCCTGCGGCAGGCCCTGAGTGCAGCCGAGGATGAATTCAGCTCCCTCGACATTTCTAGCAATCTGATCTGCTGCGCTCAGCATTATCGGGAACAATTTTTTCACCTCCCCTATCCGGCTGCCGGGTAGAAATCCGATGCGGCACTCGCCGCTGGGACCGCGTTCGCGAGGCATTCGAATGTCCCCATCCGGCGCAAGAGTGTCGCAGAGCGGGTGGCCGACAAAGGCGACGTCTACCCCGTAGTTGCGGTAGATCTCTTCTTCAAAATCGAACAGGACAAGCATCTTGTCGACGCGCTGGGCAATGGTCTTTATACGCCAGGGCCGCCAAGCCCAGACTTGAGGACTGACGTAATAGCAGACCGGAATCTTTAGAGGGCGAACCATCTTGGCCAGGCGCATGTTGAATTCGATGTAATCAATGGGCACGACAACATCAGGATCCATCTCCTCGATTCTTCGAACCAGCACTTTGAAAACACGCTGCAATTCTTTGAGATGGCCGATGGCCTCCGTCGCCCCGATGACCGCATGTTTCGTAAGATCCGCATGAATCTCGACTCCGGCCTTCTCCATGAATTCACCGCCAGCGCCCTCAATCCGAAGGTCCGGACGTATTTTCTTAAGCTCTTCAGCCAGCCGTCCGCCGTAGAAATCACCAGAGTGTTCTCCGGCTATTATGAATACTCCAGGCATGGCATCTCCCCTCTGTCCGATCTCCTGGCTCGGCCATTCGCAGGGCCTGGCGAGGACTCCCGAGCGCAATACGTGCTACGGGCTTCCGATATATTCCAAAAACCAATCAAGATCATGAATTTTCTTGCACAATGACTTATCAAAATCGGGCAGAATCAACTTTCACGTTGGGATCAATTTTCCACCCAACACGAAGGAGTCTCTGCCCATGCGTAAGTCTAATCGCCGAAAAGGAACAGGCCAAACCACCCGATAAGCCCAGTATTCCCAGAAAAGATGTACTGATGACAGGCATCTTCCCAAAACTGTTTGAAGGGCGGCACCTCCTTGCTGGAGAGGAGAACGGCGAGCAGATCCGTGAATCTGCTCCATTGGCGCCACGCCGCATAAGGCCAATGTGGGCGTAATGAAGAATGAGTAGGTTGGGGAAGCGAGGATTGGTTGGATTGAACCGTCGGATGCCGGGCGGATACTCAGCTCTGCAATTACTCATTACTCATCACTTATCTTCCCATGCAGCCAAACATCCTTTTCCTCATGACTGACCAGATGCAGGGACGTGTCCTCGATCCTGAGCATCCGTGCATCACTCCAAACTTCGACAAACTCGCAGCACGAGGTGTTCGCATACGGAACGCCTACACCACAAACGCCGTCTGCTCCCCCGCGCGGGCAAGTCTGATGACCGGCCTTCTTCCTCACAGCCACGGTGTGCTCACGGTGACTCATTGTGTTCACGATGATCAATGCAAACTACGGACAGAACATCCCCACTTTGCGCAACGATTGTCAGAGGCGGGCTATAAGACCGGTTACTTCGGCAAGTGGCATGTCGAGCGTTCGAATGAATTGAACAAGTTTGGCTGGCAAGTGGTTGATCCGAATCCGAAAGCCAAAGCAAAGCAGAATTCTACGACGCAGATTTCACTTGAAAAATACATCGAGGGCCCGGAGGGATATCGCAGAAGCATTCTGTATGGAGTCAATGACCGCTCCCCGGATGAACGAATGTGCGGTTTGACGACAATGGCGGCCTCTGAGTTTCTAGGTGACGCACTTGATGGCGAGGAACCCTGGTGTTGTTTCGCGAGCGTCATCGAACCGCATGACCCATTCATATGCGGTAAAGAAGCGTTCTCTCTTTACAACGCAGAGGACATCGAATTGCAGCCGAACGTTTCCGATGATCTGAAGGGCCGTCCCGGCCTCTATCGCAAAGCCGCCCGTATTTTCGAGCACCTGACGACCAGGGAGAAGAAGGAAGCCGCTGCGTGCTACTATGCAATGGTCACGGAAGTGGACCAGCAGTTTGGCAGACTCATCGACCAGGTAGAAGCCGCGGGCCAACTCGACAACACCGTCATAATCCTGACCAGTGACCACGGTGAGCTCCTCGGTTCGCACGGCATCTATATGAAGAACGTCACCGGTTATGAAGAGGTCTACAACATACCGATGGTTGTGGCCGGGCCGGGCATCGCCGAAGGGCAAGTCACAGATGCGCGTGTCGGCCTTCACGATGTTGCGCCAACGCTGACAGAGCTTGGGCAAGCCGAACCTCTCCGAAACGAAGACAGCCGTTCCTTCGTACCACTTCTTCAAAATCCTGAAGGAGAATCTGCGAACTTCACCCAGGGATACGCGGAGTACTACGGCACCCGTTACTGGTTTACTCAGCGAATCATTTGGGACGGTGACTGGAAGCTGTGCTGGAATGGTTTCGATTTCGACGAGCTTTACAACCTCCGGGAAGACCCGTTCGAATTGAACAACCGCATTGAAGAGCCCGACTGCCAGAACACTGTTCGTAAACTGATGAAGCAGGCATGGGAGATCATAAGACGCACGAACGACCATTCGCTCGGCGGCTCAGAATATCCAGTGTTGAGGCTGGCGCCATTCGGGCCGGCGGTGGAGTGAGGTGTAATGAAGTAAAGAGTAAGTTTGGGTGGGAGCCCCGGCTTGGTTGAATCGACGGTTTTCGAACAGGATACTCACACAGTTGAAGCCGTTGCTCCAATCTGGAACGGGCCTCAAATGCAAACTTACTCACTATCCATTACTCATTACCTCTCCTATGCCCTCCACCGAGGCTACTCAACAGACCCCTATCGTTCTCAACAATTTCGGCGGGCAGCAACAGCTTTCTATCGAAAGCGCGCAAGACCTCGCCAACGCCCTCGGGCTCGAGAACGCGCTCTGGATGGCGACGAGTGTACCTGTTGACGGGATACACCTTGACGAAACTTTTCTGAAGATTCTCGATACAGAGGGGAATGGCCGAATTCGCGCAGATGAAATGCGAAGCATCATTACCTGGGCCCTCAGGCTGCTAAAAAACCAGGAATGTATGAGCGAGGGGAAGGACCATTTGTTCCTGGGCAATCTGAATAGGGACGAGGAGGAAGGCCGGAAACTTTTCGATGCGGCCAGACACATCCTCAACAATCTTGGCGAGCCAGACGCTACTTCCATCACACTGTCCCAGATTCGTGACAGAAAACGCATCAATGCTGAATCGAACGCAAACGGGGACGGCGTCGTCACCTACTCTACCGCCTCTGAAGAGACATCGGCATACATGAAAGACATCATGTCCGTCATGCCACCTGAAAGTGACGCCAGCGGACAGGATGGTATCAGTGCGGCCAAGCTCGACGCGTTTAAAAAGGAAGCAGACCTATACGTGAACTGGTGGAAAAAGGGCAGCGTTTCCAAGGATGGGATCTCTGACGTCATGCCGTGGGGTGGCAAGACACGCTCGGTGGTGCTGGCCGTTGAAGCAGTCCAGGAGAAGGTTGAGGAGTACTTTGCCCAATGCCGTCTTGCCGCTACCGACCCACAGTTCAAAGAAAGATTGAAGCTTTCAAAAGGAGTCCTCGAGTCGCTCTGCATCAGTAACACGGAAGAACTTGATAACCACACGAAGAGACTGCCACTTGCTCCCGTTTCTGCCGAGGGCGTGCTCAACTTTGACTGGGTGAATCCAGTTTTCAGGAAAAGGATCGATCATTTCCGCACCCATGCACTAGCGCTGATGCCCAGGCCGGTGACTGCGGAACTCGATGAAGATTCATGGCACTTTGTTGTAAAGGCCGTAAAGGCCTACCAGGATTACATGGCGACCAAACCTGCCGGCAAAATGGAAAAGCTGGGCGTGGAGAAACTGGAGCAGCATCTGGTTTCTCCCTGCGAAGCCGAGGTGCGCGAAATGATCAAGAGCGACCTGGCAGTCTCCGGGGATGTCGCCGCGGTCAGTTCCCTTGAAAAGCTGATTCTTTGCCAGCAACACCTGCTCACACTCTCGCGAAATTACGTCAGTTTCTCTGACCTGTATCAGCCGAAACCAGAGGCGCTGTTTCAGGAGGGCCAACTGATCATGAACGGGACCGAATTCACCTTCAATATCAAGGTAACGAACCGTGCCGAACATAAGAAGGGCGCGGCGAACGCTTATGCATTTGTGATGTATGTAGAGCTCACTGGCAAGGATTCGACCGAACACTTCGAAGTCGCCACAGCCGTCACCTCGGGAGACACAAAGGGGCTATATGTCGGTCGCCGCGGCATCTTTACTACCCGGGATAGTAAAGTTTGGGATGCAAAGGTTGTCGACCTTATCTCGCAGCCCGTAAGTCTCTGGGAAGCTTTCAAATCACCTTTTGTCCGGTTGGGCGAGTTTGCCGAACAGCAGGTCGAGAAGTTCTCCGGTGGCCGCTACAAGGATCTTGAAACCCGGCTCGACAAGGAACTGTCTCAGGTCCAGAAATCAGGGCAGGAAGCGGTGGCAAAAGCTGGTGAGCAGAAAGCAAGCCCAGATTCAAAACCTGAAGCCGTGCCGGTAGCGGGCACTCAGGCTGATAATGCACGTTCTGTTCGAGATGTCGTTCTCGCTGCCAGTGTTGGTTTCGCAGCCCTCGGCTCGTCCCTTGCCTTCATTACGAAGACGCTTTCACAGGTGCGATGGTGGCACTGGGCATCGGCTGTCTTCATGCTTGGTATCATCGTAATTGTGCCGCTTGTTGCCCTGGCCTTTCTCAAGTTGCGCCGAAGAAACCTGAGCCCCCTCCTCGAAGCCTCCGGCTGGGCTGTCAATGGCCAACTCCCCATCAGTGCTTCCATGGGATACCTCTTCACCCATCCGGCTCAGTTTCCCGACCACGCAATTAAAGCACGCAGCGATTCCGCCAAGATCCTCGCTGGCTATCTCGGCCGCCGAACAAAGCTGGCGCGCGTGTTGATGGTGGCTGTGGTAACCCTGATCTTCTTCATTATCGGGGCATACTTTTCGCCGATCCTGTTGGGACAGTGATACGTAATACGCCTCACGCCCACACATAAATCTCTGGATCATCCGGCGAAAAACCAAAAAACGTCGCTAGCACAATCCTTGGTTGATGTCCGGTAAAGCCGGGCGCTTCGTGAATGTATTCTGAATTGAAGAAGTAGAGATCGCCTTCCCTGAGTTCGAGTCGATTTCGTTCGATGTCGTGTGCGGTGGCGTACTCCTCGAAAACGGTCCGATCGAGAACACTGCTCGGGTTATTGCCCTTCTTGCCGACATAGTTCTCGCGCATGTGCTGGTAGAACTCATCCTTCCATTCGCATCTGTATTGAATGGAATCTGTGTAGCCGCCGGCACGTTCAGGGGATTGCAACAGGATGACTCCACCCAACTGGTGCTCGAAACGGTGCACTTCGAAATTCGTTCTCTTCTCCCGCTTCCTGACACTGTCAATGTGCGGCGGATAACCAAAGTGAGGTAAGTGACAACGGATAATTGCCGGGCCATAGAGTCGACCATCCGGTTCACGTGCAGTCACCGCCTTTTTTCCGGGGGACAACGCAGTCAGGCGCTCATAGAGGAGTTCAACCGGATTCTGCATCCCTTCGAACAGCGTATCGAATAAATCATGAGTCTTCTTTGCGTCGGTAAAGAACAGGTCCGGATCGCGCCCAAGGTTGCCGAGACTTGTGCCCACATCGACTCTCTCAAATTCCGGATGGTCCGGAATCGTATCGCCCGGTTTTGGCAGACCTGGAACCAGATTCCGCTCGTAAATGCGCGCCACCAGGGCGCGGCACGATTCTGCGGGAAACGCCCCTCGAATAACAATGGCAGGAACCTCACCCTCAACCAGAGAGCGCATGGGATCAGGGTTGGCAGCGAGAATCTCGTTCAGCGAAGCTTCAAGTGGTAACCAAGTATCAGGCATGGGAAGAGTAGGAGAATGGAATGATGGAGTGATAGAAACCTGGAATGATGGGTTATTCCTGATGAAGCTCCATCAATCGAACATTTCGTCATTCCAGACAATTACATTTCTCAAATTAGATCAAGTCATGAAATGGTTACAGGCAATACAAGCACCGCCCTCCGTAATCTTTGGAGTCTGGACGTTTGGACACGCCAGACTCTGCACTCGCCACAGGCCAACGCGCGGGTCATTTTTCAATTTATCGTCAATCCCGACCACCTGGGCTATGATGGCATTGGCCGTGAGAATGCCGCTCGGAATCCGATTGGAGTCAAACCCGCGTGCCACCATTATAAAGACCCCTGGAGTGCAGAGATATTGTCCCCTGCATCATTTTCAAAGTTATCGCGATACCTGCCACCAGCATCGCGTGGCACGGCAACTTCACCTCTCCACAATCGGTATTCGTTTGGATCGTTTCGAGTCATTGAACGTTGAGGCAATCATGAAAGATAAGGAAAAACAGAAGCTGACGGATGAAGATACCAGGCACGATTTGCGTACTACTCCCAGAGCTCCAACAACTAAAAGGAAGGCAGGACGCAACTTTCAGATCCTAATCCTCACTGTTGGATTTCTGTTCCTGTTCGCATCGATGAAACAGGTCGCCAGGCTGAATGAGGCACAAACCAAACTCTCCAATGATTTAGCCTCCGTGCGAATACAGCTTGCCTCCATCAAGACAGATATGGATACCATCGAAGCAAATATTGTTGAGAGAGAGGAACAGAAGAAGAAGGAAGTCCAACGCGCCGAATCGGCCCGTGTCTTCACCAAACAGATTCGTATGGCACACTCAGGTGGGGAAGCGCGCTGCGTTTCCTGGGCCGACTACGATAACGATGGCGACCTGGATGTCTTGCTCTGTTCAGAGGTGAACCGACTCTATCAGAATAATGGCGGCACGTTCCGCGAGGTGACCGCGGCGGCCGGGCTGACCGGCGGTACCCGATGCGCTTCATGGGCGGATTACGATGTGGACGGCGACCTCGATCTGTTCGATACCCTCGGCCGCCTCCTGACGAATGAGAATGGCGTATTCAAAAACGATTCTGCACTGCTGCCCAAGTATCCATTTTCAAATACGGAAGGCTTCGGATGGCTCGATGCAAACGGTGACGGACTCCCGGACATCCTGATATCGGACGGCGAAGCCGGTATACACCTCATACTTAACAGGGGCAAGGGAGCGGATAGATTCGAGAACGCTGACGCCAGGTTTGGGCTTGGTAAGGACGGGCTGGGAGTAGGAAATGGCGACTTTCTTTCCATTGCCGATTACGACGGCGATGGCTTTCCCGATTTTCTTTACAACCTGCTATCGGGTGTTCTTGCGCACAACGTTAGAGGTGAACGTTTTGAACTCGCACCACAGGCGGGCGTTTCCTATCGCAGCGAAAATCCATGGAAGTTTGGGACTGCCTGGGGCGATTTTGATAATGATGGTGATCTTGATCTTTTCGTTCCTCAAAACGGAGCGGCCCAACTGTATCTGAATAACGGTGACGGCAAGTTTATAAACATTATCAGTGAAACCGGCGATCTGGCGGCCTTCGGTTCAAACGCCTGTTCAGCTACATGGGGTGATATCAACCTCGATGGCAAACTTGATTTGATAGTTGGCTATCCCAATGGCCCAGCTCGGCTTTTCCTGAACAGTGGTGATGGTGTGTTCGTAGATCAGCCGACGTCCGGCCTGCAGTCGTTTGCTCCAGCGATTGGTTCGACCGCGCTTATGCTGGCCGATTTCGATAATGATGGTGACCTCGACCTGCTGGCCACTTCTGAAAGCACCTACTCCGGCATTCTGATAAATGAAGCCGCCAAGACTAAAGGCAAAGTCTCGCTCAAAGTAAAATTGCCCCTTGAAACCCCGGGAGCGGTCGTTCGGGTCTACAACAGCGATAAAAAATTGCTTGCGATGCAACAACTCGGACTGGTGCAGTCTTTCAGTTCACAAGGCCCGAATGAGGCGGTGTTTGGCGTAAGCGCAGGCAGCACTTATTCGTTTGAGATTATCAGTACGAACGGCAAGAAGAGCACCCCTACTGTTGTGGTCGGTGAAGGCAATGCAGTGTTTGAGATCGGAACTATGCGTGAACAATTAAAACGAGCCCAGGAGCCAGAAGTGAATAAGCCCGAACCCGCAAGAAACAAATAGACAAAGCGACCATGTTTGGAGATTTCAAGAAACATCTGATTGGTGAACTGGACGGCATACGAGAGCAGGGGCTCTACAAGTCCGAACGCATCATTACCACGCCCCAGGCGTCGCACATTCAAGTTCAGGGTGGTAAGCAGGTTCTTAATCTCTGTGCGAATAACTACCTCGGCCTTGCGGAACATCCGGAGGTGATTGCTGCGGCAAAAGCAGGCATGGAGAAATGGGGATATGGCCTGGCTTCGGTCCGCTTCATTTGCGGTACTCAGAGCATTCACAAGGAACTCGAAAACAAGATCAGCGAATTCCTCGGAACGGAAGACACGATACTTTACACCTCATGCTTCGACGCAAACGGCGGGTTATTCGAAACACTCTTGACTGCAGACGATGCTGTCATTTCAGACGAGCTGAATCACGCTTCCATCATCGACGGCGTCCGGCTCTGCAAGGCTCATCGCTTTCGTTATCGAAACAGCGATATGGAAGATCTCGAATCGAAGCTGAAGGAAGCAGCAGGCGTACGCTTTCGAATGATCGCCACCGATGGTGTCTTCTCCATGGACGGCTATATCGCTAGCCTTCCCGACATCTGCGACCTCGCTGAAAAGTACGATGCGATGGTCATGGTGGATGATTCACACTCGGTAGGCTTTATGGGGGAGCGAGGCCGCGGCACACACGAATTTCATGGTGTGATGGATCGAGTTGACATTATTACCGGCACCCTTGGTAAAGCGCTGGGGGGTGCGAGTGGCGGCTACACGAGCGGTCGTAAGGAAATCATCGAGATGCTGCGTCAGCGGTCCAGGCCATATCTCTTCTCGAATACCGTAGCGCCGGCGATTGTGTGCGCGTCCATGAAGGCAATTGAAATTCTCTCATCGAGTACAGAGCTTCGAGATCGATTGATGTCGAACACAAAATACTTCCGGACTCAGGTCTCAAAGCTCGGCTTCGATGTCCTGCCCGGCGAACATCCAATCGTTCCCATCATGCTCGGGGATGCCGCGCTGGCGGGGAAGGTAGCCGATGCCCTTCTGAAGAAGGGCGTCTATGTGGTCGGGTTTTCCTTTCCGGTGGTGCCAAAGGACAAGGCACGCATCAGAACGCAAATCTCGGCGTCACACTCGAAAGAGGATCTCGACCTTGCGGTGAAGATGCTGGGCGAAGTGAAAGCGGAATTGGAGATTTAGGATTGCACGCAGCCCAACGGTTTTGCATCAGACGGCAGCACTCTGCCCCTTGAGCCTCTGAACCTGCATTTTTTACACCACAACCCGATCCAGATACCACGAGAGTTCTTTGGAATTGAAATGCATTTCGTAAGTGCCGGAATCGGCCTCGCTGCGGGCTTCGATGGCGAAGTGAATGCGGGCGAAAACGCCTTCCCGATCAAGCCAGCGAGTGTGGACCTTAAGGATGCGGTAACGGTGAATACCACGCTGAAAATAGAGGGGATAGATCTCACCAGCCTGGAAATCGGCGCGGACGCGGATGGGCTCGTCAAGTTTTTCAACTCTCATCGTTTTACCTTTGAAAAGTTCTGGCTGTAGGAAACTCGGAAGTCTTCCTACTGAAGAAGCTGATTTGCTGCGAGTCCCATCGTTGCGGCGGGAAGTATAGGCGCGCCGGCCTTTAGATCAATAAAAATTACGCTTTTTTGTGTGGTATTGTGGCGAGAGGCGGATCGCCACCATGCGTTTCATAAGAGACACAAAATGTGGGGAAGTCGACGCCATGCGTCTGGGCGCCAGGATGCCGGCCGATGTTACACCAATCCCTCGTCGCCCTGATCCTGCCAACTCGTAACCTGATCGATAACTGCTTCTTCCACAAAGATCGGTGTTTCAAGGCGCACTGCGAGGGCAATGGCGTCGCTGGGACGTGAATCGACTTCGACCACGTGGCCGTTCTGCCGAATCACGAGCGAAGCATAAAAGGTGTTATTCTTGAGTTCAGTAACAACAACCTTCTCGAGCTCACCGGCAAGGGTGGAGATGGTGTTGGCAAGCAGGTCGTGGGTGAGCGGGCGTGGCGTCTCGACTTCTCGGATCTTTCGATCAATAGCAACGGCTTCAAAGAGGCCGATAAGGATAGGAAAATCACGGCAAGCGCCTGTCTTTTCTCGGAGCCAGATGACGTGGTAGTCACTGGTTTCGGCAATCATGATTTTTGACAATTCGCAGGGCACAGCTGCCATGGAAACCTCCCCGAAGGCACGAGAATGTGATTTTTAGACGAGTGTCTGACTGAGGAAAGATTCTAACAGCGCAAAGCCCATAAGCAATTATGGGTTTAAGCGACTGCATATCTGACCTTCTCGAGGTATTGTCAGAAGTTGTGGATGACGGCGGAAGTCGCCCGAGAAGTAATATGGGCGTATCCTGAATTTTTGCACTCAATTCAGTCCCTCACTTTGAGGGAGAAAGGATACGCCCATGAGATATTGCCAGAAGTTGTGGATGGGGCCGGGAGTGGCGCATCCTGATTACATCTTCTATGCGGCTTTCAATTTTCCGTCGACGAACTCCTTTCCTTGAATTAGTAAGCTGAGAATGTCGTATCCGAGTATGTGCAACGCCACGGCAACGAAGTCGATCAGAACGGACATCGCGCCGTTGTTCGGAATGGGAAAATGCCAAAGCGGAGCATCGTCAGTGGTGTCGGCCCGCTTGAGATTGAGCAGCCTCGTGTCCATAACCATCGACCTGGCCACAAGTTTACCAGCCAAATTCTTCCGCCGCTTCTACGCCGTATGCCCAGCGTGGACAATTTAATTCCAGTGCTTTACCTGAAAGGTATTTCGACCGGAGATTTCAGCAAAGCTCTTACAGCGATCCTCGGTGAGAACGTATCCGGCATTTCTGCGACGAACATTGTGTGACTGAAAAGCGAGTGGGGGCAGCAGTATCAAACTTGGGAGAACCGCCCTCTGTCAGCATGGCTGGATACACAACAAAGCGAACGTACTGAAAAACTGCCCAAGAAGACGCAGCCACCTGCCAAGAAGCTGCTCGACGAAATGCACCAGGCTGAGACGAGGAAGGATGCCAGCGAAGCCTACGAAGAGTTCCTGCAGCTCTACTGAGCGAAGTACCCAAAAGCCTGCGAATGCCTCGAAAAAGACAAAGACGTCCTCTTCACCTTCTATTATTTCCCCGCGGAGCACTGGGTTCACATCCGAACTACAAACCCCACTACATTCTCAACCGTTCGTCACCGCACTCGACAAACCAAAGGCTGCGGATCGAGAACAGCAACCCTCACAATGGTTTTCAAGCTATGTCTGGAAGCCCAGAAAGCATGGCGTCGCATCAACGGCCACGAAATCATCACATTACTAATTCAGGGAGCCAAATTCATTGACGGGGTAAAGTAGGAAGCCGCTGAGGTACTCGCATCAGGATGGGCCGCTATCCCGCCGTCATCCACGACTTTTGACAATACCTCAAAAAGCTCTCAAGGCACTCCAAGAAAATCTCCTCTCCATTGATGTTCCGGGCTCGCGGGCGCTCGAGTGGGACTTTCATCTCACAGAAAACACATAGCTGTCCTCTGTCACAACCTCCTTTGGGATCCGTGTTCCGATTAAGACCAAGGGCCGGGACAAGGATTCAAAAAAAAAAAGACCTAGCCAAATTGGCTAGGTCTTTTAGTAATAACCCGGGCAATACCTACTTTCGCACCTTTCGGCACTATCATCGGCGTTAGGGTCTTAACTTCTGTGTTCGGAATGGGAACAGGTGTGGCCCCCTAACTCTTGTCACCCGGAATTTCTAGTGGTGGCGTCTGGTGTCATCAGACGACCACGATTCCGCTTTTTGACAATTGGGTTTGCTAAATGTAAGGCGTTCAAAGTAAAGGGTATATCAGCTTGATACAACCCATTACTCTGTAATCAGCCCTTCGCGAAACGAAGGGATTACCCAGAGCAAAGGATAATTTGTGGTCAAGCCAATCGGCCGATTAGTACCAGTCAGCTAAATACATTACTGTACTTACACACCTGGCCTATCAACGTCGTAGTCTTCAACGGGCCTGATAGGGATTTCTGGTTTTGGAGGGGGCTTCACGCTTAGATGCTTTCAGCGTTTATCCTTTCCGAACTTAGCTACCCGGCTATGCCCTTAGTAAGACAACCGGAACACCAGAGGTTCGTCCTTTCGAGTCCTCTCGTACTAGGAAAAGCTCTCCTCAAAAATCCTACACCCACAGCGGATAGGGACCGACCTGTCTCACGACGGTCTAAACCCAGCTCGCGTACCGCTTTAATGGTCGAACAGACCAACCCTTGGGACCGCCTACAGCCCCAGGATGCGATGAGCCGACATCGAGGTGCCAAACCTTCCCGGCGATATGGACTCTTGGGGAAGATCAGCCTGTTATCCCCGGCGTACCTTTTATCTGATGAGCGATGGCCCTTCCACTCGGATCCACCGGATCACTAAGCCCTGCTTTCGCATCTGCTCGACTTATTGGTCTCGCAGTTAAGCTCCCTTATGCCTTTATACTCGACGCACGATTGCCAACCGTGCTGAGGGAACCTTTGGACTCCTCCGTTACCTTTTAGGAGGAAACCGCCCCAGTTAAACTGCCCACTAAGCACTGTCCCGAGCCCGGATTCACGGGTCCCGGTTAGGATTCCAACATGACAAGGGTGGTATTTCACCGGCGACTCCCCGAAAACTGGCGTTTCCGGTTCACAGTCTCCCACCTATCCTACACATGACAGGCTAAAACCCAATACCAAGCTACAGTAAAGGTGCACGGGGTCTTTCCGTCCTGCTGCGGGTAAAACGGTATCTTCACCGCTACTACAATTTCGCCGAGTCCTTCGTTGAGACAGTGCTCAGGTCGTTACAAGATTCGTGCAGGTCGGAACTTACCCGACAAGGAACTTCGCTACCTTAGGACCGTTATAGTTACGGCCGCCATTCACTGGAGCTTGATTTCAGAGCTTCGGACCGAAGTCCTAACCCCTCCACTTGACTTACCAGCATTGGGCACGTGTCAGTCTATATACTTCCTGTTGCCAGTTTGCATAGACCTGTGTTTTTAATAAACAGTCGCCTGAGCCTTTTCGCTGCGGCCCCCTCGAGCTAACGGAGCAAGTCCGTCCACCCTACCGGGGCACCCCTTCTCCCTAAGTTACGGGGTCAATTTGCCGAGTTCCTTAACGAAGGTTCTCTCGAGCGCCTTGGGATACTCACCCCACCTACCTGTGTCGGTTTGCGGTACGGCTGGTTGCATGATTCGCTTAGAGGTTTTTCTTGGC
The DNA here is from genome assembly GCA_027625095.1 of Planctomycetota bacterium. GTDB lineage: Bacteria > Planctomycetota > PUPC01 > JACPCR01 > JACPCR01 > JAQBXN01. Next base: position 17,717 of record JAQBXN010000037.1, read on the forward strand.
ACGCCTTCTGGCTCCATACTGCAAGTGCATTCTCTCCGGTCTCTCAAAGTATTGCCGGGTCTTTAATCCCCCGACCTTCTAAAAACCGGAACGGGCCCATAACTATTAGGATCCGCGGCCTTATCTCGTGCGTCGCCCCATCGCGTCTTTGTCACCATGCAATCAGTACAGGAATATTAACCTGTTATCCATCGACTACGCCTTTCGGCCTCGCCTTAGGTGCCGACTAACCCTGCTCCGACTTACGTTGAACAGGAAACCTTAGGTTTACGGCGAGGAGGATTCTCACCTCCTTTATCGCTACTCATGCCGGCATTCTCACTACTATACGGTCCAGCCGTCGTTACCGTCGACCTTCGATCCATATAGTACGCTCCCCTACCACTCTGTATAAATACAGAATCCGCAGCTTCGGTTATATGCTTAGCCCCGGTGTATTATCGGCGCAGAAACGCTCGACCAGTAAGCTATTACGCACTTTTTAAATGATGGCTGCTTCTAAGCCAACATCCTGGCTGTCTTCGCATCTCTACATCCTTCTCCACTGAGCATATATTAGGGACCTTAACTGGCGGTCTGGGCTGTTTCCCTCTTGACACAGAAGCTTATCCCCCCATGTCTGACTCCCATGCAGTACACCGTGGTATTCGGAGTTTGGCTGGAGGCGGTAGGCTGGTGGCCCCCGGTCCCCATTCAGTATCTCTACCCCCACGGTTTAACGCATAAGGCTAGCCCTAAAGCTATTTCGGGGAGAACCAGATAGCTCCGAGTTTGATAAGCCTTTTACTCCTACCCACAGCTCATCCCCTGACTTTTCAACGTCAGTGGGTTCGGCCCTCCACGATGTTTTACCAACGCTTCAGCCTGGCCATGGGTAGATCACTCGGGTTCGGGTCCATTCCCTGATACGTGGTCGCACTATTAGTACTCGGTTTCCCTGTGGCTACGCCGCTGAACGGCTTAACCTGCATCAGAAAATGACTCGCCGGCTCATTACGCAAAAGGCACGCGGTCACACGCGCGTGAAAGACAGGAGCAAGCTCCTGGCAAACACATCAATCGTGCTCCCACAGCTTGTAGGTATACGGTTTCAGGTACTATTTCACTCACCTCACGGGTGTGCTTTTCATCTTTCGCTCGCGCTACTTTTTCACTATCGGTTGTCAGGTAGTACTTAGCCTTGGGAAGGTGGGCCTCCCGAATTCAAACCGGGTTTCACGTGACCGGTCCTACTTGGGGACAGTTCCAGAAGAGAGCTTCCTACGCTTACAGGGCTGTCACCTTCTATGGCCTGGCTTTCCAGATTGGTTCAGCTCGAAAACTCTTTTGTAACTTCTTTGCCTAATTGCGCTTTGGCAGGAACGCCCCTCGACCCCAGTTACACAACGCGCGCACGCTTACATGCAACTGGTTTGGGCTGTTTCCCTTTCGCTCGCCGCTACTCAGGAAGTCGCTATTGCTTTCTATTCCTACGGGTACTAAGATGTATCAATTCCCCGCGTTGTCTTTCGGCACCTATGTATTCAGTGCCGAATATCACATTAATGTGATGGGTTTTCCCATTCGGAAATCCCAGGCTATAACGCTTGTCGGCAGCTTGCCTGGGCTTATCGCAGCCTACCACGTCCTTCATCGTCTCCTGACACCTAGACATCCTCCGTATACCCTTAGTAGCTTGACCACAAATAATCTTTTGCTCGGAGAATCCAGTTCAGGCAAAAAAACTGCCCGACTGTTTCCACCGCCCAAAAATTACTTGCGTCGGTTTGACGGGTATTATCCTTTGGTTCTCTCGGTGATGATTTACGCTTTACTTTAGCAAAAATCCAATTGTCAAAGAGCGGAATCTACTGAAAAAAGATCTATCAACCAGATCTCAATTTCCGCTAGACTCCAAAGATACATGGAGGTGATCGGGATCGAACCGACGACTTCTAGCTTGCAAAGCTAGCGCTCTACCAACTGAGCTACACCCCCCAGGAAACTCTGATAATGATGGGCCTAGTTAGATTCGAACTAACGACCTCACCCTTATCAGGGGTGCGCTCTAACCAACTGAGCTATAGGCCCCCTTGAGCACAATTAACGAACCTACTGCCAAATCGGCAGCAACAAGAGCGACTAATTGTCATTTTCTTTACGTGCAATAAAACAAAAGCGACGACCCTGAAACTAACAATAGACTCCTTTGTTTTTCTCTTCATGGTCTTCAAAACTGAGCCTTACGCCCAATTTTGTTATCCAATCAAGTCTAAGTAATCCTTAGAAAGGAGGTGATCCAGCC
>JAQBXN010000037.1:22500-60628 GCA_027625095.1 Planctomycetota bacterium
CAGCGGTCGTGAACTTAGCCGGCTCTCCCTCAAAACCGCTCATGCCTTTGTCTCCTCCTCCGCCCATGAGCTTTAGCCCGACCCAGGCGAACAATGCAATTAGCCCCATAGTCACCACGAAAGACCCAATGGTTTTCTGAAGAGTGACCTGCTTCCGCGCTTTAATCTCGGCCGTCCGCCTCTGGAGACGTTCACGCGGGGTTAGTTCAGCCTCATCTGTCTCCTCATCCTCTTCCTCCTCCACTTCTCCTTCAACGGCGCCGTCTTCCTCCTCTTCCTCCCCCTCCTCATCTTCTTCTTCCTCGCCGCCGTCTTCTTCTTCCTCCCCCTCATCTTCTTCTTCCTCGCCGCCGTCCCCCTCTTCTTCTTCCTCATCCCCTTCTTCTTCTTCTTCCTCCTCTTCTTCCTCGTCCCCTTCTTCTTCTTCCTCCTCCTCCTCCTCCTCCTCTTCTTCTGCTGCGGCCCCCTGCTCTTGCTGTTCTTCCTCGTTTTCCGGTTGTTCAACTTCCACTGCCTCTTCTTCCCCATTCGCTTCCTCTACTTCTTCAGCTTCCTCTACTTCTTCGGCATCCTCCGCCTCTTCGACTTCTTCAGCTTCTTCGTCGTCCTTTTTCATGTCGTCGCTCATGTAGAACCTCCGGATGGATCTGGACAGGATAATTAGGGCGATACCCACTACTCACGTAGAGTCAACTTATACTGAAGCATCTCCCGAATCACCAGTCAACCTAAGAAAATCATGAGTGCTGATCCCTTGCATTTCAAGCTACAGCCTTTCTAATGAAGGTGCTTTCACAACACTCACACCCCAATCCGCCACACTCGACCATGAATCTGACACTGTTGAAACTGTCAATCGCCCTCCTTCTTTTATGCATTACACGACCTCTACTAGCTCAGACCAATTTCGAAGTTCGACAAATCAAGCCCGGCGGGAAGACCCACTTATTTGATAGTAAGCAATTTCAGGTAGGTACAGATGCCTTGATGACCAGGGAAGATATCTCCTGGATGGATGTGATGGGTAATGGTGGGGAATATAGCCTTCGCATTCGGCTGAGTTCCTCTGCGACTCGAGTTTTTGCATCGGTCAGAGAACGAGAGCCGCAGGCTCAAGTTGTTGCCATATTTCAGGGAAGCATCCTTGGGCTACCGGTACCAGTTCCTGCCGGGGACAGCCTCTATCTTCCCGGGCCGTTCAAGAAATCCGAGGCGCGCACATATGCAGCGCGGTTGGTGCCCAGCATTGAAGGCAAGGTCAGCGGCCTGCTTGCGATTAACGCCTACCCGCTGGTGTTTTTTGTGCAGTTGAAAAATGCGCCCATGCTGCCTTACCCAAATACGGTTTTTTATCTTAATAATGAGCTTTCAATGAAATACGCCCCTCTGGCCACGTTTGATGCGACCAGCGATCACGTGGACCGCGATTTCGATGCTTCCAATTTCGTCAACTCCACCAAACCTGGACTCCTCTTTGTCGAGGCACGAGTCACCGCCGTACCATCCCGTCTTCAGGGCGACGAATCACCAACCAATCATCTTCGGTACCTCATTGAAGATATGGAGATCACCGGTGCTCTCTCTAAATCGAAGGCGTGGATTGAGAAATACGCCCAGACGGAAGCGCAGCTCGACAGTCTGGAGAATCTCGTTGACTCCCTCCCCAGCGCCGGCCGCCGCGAAGCGATTGTCAGTCAATCCAGCGCCATCGGAAAAGCTGTCGAAGGCCTCAAGGCCAGTTCTCCAGCCAGCGAGCATGTAGCAGCGCTTCGGGAGGTAGAGAAGTTTGTCTACGCTCCAAAGGACGACTGGTTCGATGGCCGCGACATCGCCGTTCGAGCCCACTCGCTGCTCGATAGAGTTGGGCTGACCAGCGCGTTTCGATTCGGCTTCACCCTTCCTCGAATCGATTACACAACCGCCTTCCATCGCCACACAAGCCTGAACTCGTTCCTGCGAGAGGTCAATGCCGTAGTCGGTGCCTATGAAAGCAACCCAGGTATCGTGGACCTCACCACTGGAACCGTAACTCTTCACGACATTCGCGGCACCTGGAAGGAACAGGATTTCACCGCAGCCAAGAAAGCTGATACTGATGCCCGGGTCAAGATTGTCCAGAATCAATCTGCAGCCGCGCTGAAGGCGAATGCAGCGGCGCAGAAACACCTCACTGACCAGGGCATTTCTGCACGCCCTTTAAGTGATGAAGAGCGTTGGAATCACCTCTTGACTCGAGGCGTCAGCATCGAGTCAGTCACGGCTGAAGGGAAAGCCGCCGCTGCGGGTATCCAGGCGGGAGACATTATCATGCAGGTGTTCAAGAGTGATTCGCCACAGGATGCAGATCGATTTCCGCTTACTGCCGTACAACTCGGCGAGGCTCTTCAAGCCAAACAGCAGATACAACAGACCGAAGCAACTCTTTCAGTTTTGCGAGGTGATCTGACCCTCTCAACCAAACTCACCATTCCGCAGGCCGCCGGCTGGTCGGTTGCAAAGAGCATTCAGCATCTCGCGGTCATCGTTACTACAGACAAGAATAAGTACATGATGGGCGAGCCAATCATCTTCACGGTTCGCTTTTTTAACAAGGGCGAGGAGGATTTCGAACTCTCCGGCGACCAGCTCAAACGCAACATCGGCGTCGCGTTTCAGCGTAAATCAACCGAGCTCTTTCCATTGAAAGAAGTCATCGGCGAGGCCAAAGAACTCAAGATACCTGCGGGGAATCAGGTTCGATTCAAATATGTCTGTTTCACACGCGTCACTCCCGGCGCCACGCGAGTCTCACTTCAAGTTCCATTTGCCAACTATTTTGACGAAAAGAGTCTCGACAAAGAGGCGGTCAACAGCCGCCCGCTTGCCATCACCATCGACCGCAATCCCTGGGTGCGCGGGAACTCTGACTGGCGCACCCTGGAATACGCTGCTCTGGTCTACGCCCTCGATAATAGTGATAAAGACATCGTGGCCGCCGCTGAGGCACGCCTCGGCCATCTCGGCGCCGAAGCCGGCCGCGCCATCACCAATCTCAAATCGGACCGCACTCTCGGCAAGAATGTGGACAAGGCGTTAGAACTGATTGGAAAGAAAAGATAGAGAGCGAGCATTGAGAGTGTGGAATCCCACCCCAGTTAACCTTCCGCATAAACCTCCACCTCTCCCCCGCCAAAGGCGCTGTTGTAAACGGCTTCGCCGAATTTCAGGGAGTGATAGCTGTCCCAGAGATCCGGGCCACCTTCGGTCTGGCCGATGCACTTTTGGGCAAAGTGTTCGACCTCACCTTCGTAACCGAGGATTTTTTTCATAAGGTTGAGGCCGGTCCAGGATGGGTCGTATGAATGCACGTAGCGGCCTGTGTGCGGCGTGGACTTCAAAAAATCTGCGGGTGCTTGCCACGACAACTTGATCATATCTTCACAGCAAATGTTGCTTTCGAATCCGACGAGTTCGAGGCGTTCGTGGATGTCGCGGAACCCAGATTTGTGTTCGAGAGCGTTCAGGTCCATCAGGCCGACAATGCCGTTCTCGAATTTCACATTCACTGTGTAGGCGAACTGGGTCGGGGTCGCTTCACGATAAAAGGCGTGCACAGTTTTCGGGTTACCACCAAAGAATCGAACAAGATCAAAAATGTGGCAGAGCTGCCCGATGAGCATCGCACGTTTGGCGGAATCGATTCCCCAGATTTGGGGATATGGGCCTTGGCCGAACTTCACTTTCACCATGTGCAGTTCACCGAATTCCTCTTTGGCGATAATCTCTTTCGCCTGGGTGTAGACCGCGGCGAAACGTTTCATGAATCCGACTTGCCCCCAGGTGTTGTTGGCCTCAGCGATTTCGGCGAGTTCTTTGGCTTCGGCGGAAGTGTTCGCAGATGGCTTTTCGACGTAAACTGGAATGCCGCGCTCGAGTACCGAGGGAGCAAGTTCATATTGTTGAGGAGCTGGGCCGATGCAGAAGACGCCGTCGAGTTTTTCCTTGTCGAGCATCTCGAAACGATCCGTATAGACCCGCTGCGCGCCGAAATTCCTGGCGTTGCGATTGGCCTTTTCTTCATCGATATCGCAGATGGCGACAAGATCAATAATCGGAAGCCGACAGATGTTTGGATAGATGGAGCCTGTTGCGAATCCTCCAGCCCCAATGAAACCGATTCTTGCTCTTTCCATTGTGTGTTCTCTGTAATAGTGTTGCGAATAATAGAGAGCCGTGTAAGTTGCCGCGCCTGCGCAACTGACCCAAATAGTATCCGGTTCAACGGAAAATGTCAGGTGCAATCAGCGGGCCTGACAGTTCTCCCAAACCAGCCCAAACATTCATGTCAGCGACAGCCACGGCTGAAGCCGAATCAACGTCGAACGAAACTAAAGACATTGTCATCCGCGCCATCGATGTCAAGCGCTATTATGGCGAGGGTGATGCGGCCACCAAAGCGCTCGATGGGGTCACCCTGAACGTTTTCCGCGGCGAGTATCTTTCTATCATGGGACCTTCCGGGTCCGGCAAGTCGACTCTGTTCAACATGATTGGAGGAATCGATTCGCCAACGGCGGGAATGGTTTTCATCGACGAAATCGACGTGGCCCAGCTCGACTCTTACGAGCTTTCATGGATGCGCTGCCACAAGATCGGATACATCTTTCAGTCCTACAACATTCTGCCGGTCTTGACCGCGTTGGAGAATGTCTCTCTGCCGATGCTGTTCGCCGGTCTGACTCCTGACGAAGCCAGGGAAAAGGGAGCGGCTATCCTGACCAAGGTGGGTCTTGGTGACCGCCTGTTTCACCGGCCGTACGAATTGTCCGGGGGCCAACAGCAACGCGTGGCTGTAGCCCGGGCGATTGCGAATGATCCGGTCATCATTCTTGCGGACGAACCCACTGCAAACCTCGACATTCATACCGGCAAAGAAATTATCGAACTCTTGTTGAAACTTAAAGAGGAGGACGGGGTAACCATCATTTCCGCCACGCACGACATGAAAATGTTGAGCGTCTCCGACCGCATTCTCTGGATCCGTGACGGCCAGGTTCTGCGTCTGGAAAATCGAGAGGACATTGATATTCAAGTCGGTCACATCGGCGAGGAGGAAGCTTGAGCTGTGGGCATTTTTTCTAAACGCAAACCACGGGATCTTGATCGCAGAATGGCACTGCAAGGCGTACCCACTCTGAATGAAGACGCTACACTCGTCCCCGATGACGAAAACGAGACCGTAGCCGTGAGACTGAAAGTGCCTCGTGGTGGAGGGCTGTTCGAACGGTTCCGTCCACCCATTGTTGAGAAGAAATTCGAACTCGACGAACTGGGGGCCTTTATCATTAAACAGATAGATGGCAAAAAGAGCGCTAAGGATCTCATTGACAATTTCGAAAGGCATTTCCGCGTCAATCGACGGGAATCGGAGTTGGGTGTGGTGTCGTTCCTGAAGCTCCTGAATCAACGAAGGATCATCTTAATCGTGGAGGGCGAGAGATGAAAAGGGGCGACAAGGTGACAAGGAGAAGAGGTGACAGGGTGGCGCGGAGCTGGAACACCTGGGCACGCCGGCGTCCCGCTGACTTCGCGACCGAAGGTCGCACCCGAAGCCAGCGGGACGCCGGCGCACCCAGGAGGCTCCTGTCAGCTATATCCGCTTTAATTGGCTCCTTCCTACTCATCACCCTCCCCGCTTCCGCCCAAGACCCTATCCCTGAACTTCGCGAGTTCCTCAACGTCTCGACTGCCCGCTACCCCGGTATGCCGGGCAATCTGGAACTCGAAGAAAAGGTTGCTCAGCGTTTCGCCGACAGCGGTTATCAGAACGGCGCTATCCGATTCACCGCCCCGTCCTTCGTGCCGGGTAAGACTTCACTGAACCTCGGTAATGCGGAATCCGTAGAGCTCCATCCCATGCACCCGACACTGTTTCGACCGGGTAATTTCAAACAGAAAGAATTCGATGCACCGCTCGTTTACCTCGGATGGGGCCTGCCTCGCGACCTCGACAAATTAAAGGGTGTCGAACTGAACGGCACGATTGCGGTGATGGATTTCCAGTGTGGCGATAACTGGCAGCGATTTCTTCGCTTTGGAATCCGCGGGTTCATCTTCATCGGCGCCGACAACTATTGGTATCAGGATGCCATCCTTAAGGTTTACAACACTGAAGTCTCGGTTCCGCGTTTCTTTATAGATAAAGTGGCCGGGGAAAAACTTCGAGAGGCCCTTGTTCAGGCGCAAGGCACTCTGGCCCACATCAAGGCCGAACCTTCTGTCTGGAAAAATGTAGAGCTGCGAGATCTCTGGGTGGTAATTCCAGGCGCGAACGAGGAGATGGAGAAGGACACGTTCGTATTCGTCGCCCCGATTGATGCCAACTGCATTGTGCCTTCGATGGCTCACGGAGCGCAGAACGGGACCAGCCTGTTCCTTCTGATGCGCATGCTTGATCACTTCAAAAAGAATCCCCCTGCCCGGTCGGTGATCCTTGCTGCCGTCAACGCGCATACCCACCACTTTGTCGGCGAGCGCATGCTCTCCTGGCACCTGCTTGCACCCCAAACAATAATCGAGGAGGTGCGCAACATTCTCGCCAGCCGTATTCGGCAGCAGAAAATGTTTAAGGAGCAGTTCTCACGCTTGCATTTCAAGCCCGAGACCCTCGATACAGACGACACGGTACTCGAAGAGTTTCGAACTCTCGAAGACACCTCCACAGGGAAACGCGTTAAGGTAAAGGGCCCATTACAGGATGTAGCGCGCCGCAAATACAACAAGACGAAAACGGATCTCGCAGACCTTGTTTTGATGTCACTTCCCGAAGCTGAAAAGGAGAAGCGCACAGAAGAAATCAACATGCGAAAGGCCCAGTACCTCAAGGTACTCAAGCTCTTTAATAAAATCAGTCTCGTGGAAAAGTTGACCCTAAGAACGCTTATCGAAGATGACAGCAAGCTGCCTGCGAAAGTTCCAGACAGCCTGCATTCACTCGCCCTCCTGAAAAGTTACCTCTCCGAGGTTCAGCAGGAGTTCACGCTATGGAATGAACTCAATCTTCGTGACCTGCAAATCGATCAGGAAAATGGTGCCGTCAGAGATCTGGTTACCGGCAAATCTATCTCGATGGTCATCACTCTCGATTTGATGTGGCGAGGCAAAGGCGTTGGTTTCTGTTCGTATAATCGCCACGCACCCGGCGACTGGGCACGACAGTTCGGAACCTGGACCACCGAGGTTGCTCGGAAAATGGTCAACGGCGAGGCCGAGGTGGATGCAGCATCCGCAAATGAAAAGGACAAAGGCGAGACCGGCGAAGTCGAACAATACGGCCTCCTCTTCAACACGATGACGTCCTACGGGGGCTTGCCTGAGAATCACTATTTCGGGCTGGACCTCTTCTCTTCGATTCCATACTTTCAGGCGGCGCAGCAGACGCCTGCACTCAGTTTCCGCAGCGTATACACCGATGGAGGGAACGCGTTCACGCCCATCGACACCATCGGCAACCTGGATCACAAAGCAGTCTCCGAAGGGCTGAATTTCCTTCCCGAATACTTTCGAGCAGTCCTGGCGCAAAAGGAACTGACCGATTCGACCGAACTCCCGAGACCGAGCGCCTCCTTTGCTTCTTGGAGCATCAACCTCGAAGCCCTCAAGAAAGACGAATTTTCTCCGAAGCCAACGCCTGACCTCAGGGTCTCTGACAGTGTCACCATTCTCTATCCCAATCGGAAAGGCACCCTCATCGATCCGATTATCGCCGGGGATGTGACCAACATATATCTGTCCATGACCGACGATCGGGCAAGTACCTTCATCTACGGCATTCGGGAAGGAACGAAGTACGGCGGGTTCGGGCCCATACCCAGCGCGGCATTTCAATTCGATGAGACCTTTACGCACGTCCTGCACACCGTAGATCGGGGAGCGATACAGGAAACGTTCAAATCCGATGTGTATGAGACTTCCAGCAAGATTCTCCCGATGTTCCGTGCGGAAGAATACCCCATTTATGATCGTGCCGATCCCTCACTGGTCTCCGCGGGGACGATCATGATGTCCGCGATAAAACCTATAAGCGGGAGGCGAGATTCTTTGCCCCGGAAGCTGGGAGCTTCGGGCATCGGCACCGAATCGAAATCCACGCTGCCAACCACGTCTGGGCCGGCGGCAATTTATGTGGAATACAAAGATGTCGCGGAAAAGAGAGAGCCGTTGAAGTTGATGACTGCTCAGCAGATTCTGGCAATCAATGCTACTGAGAAAGAACCGGAGGGGATTGGATTCTCATCGCCGGAAGAACTCAGTCCAGACTTCATAGCCCAGGCCGTGGACGACATGGCCATCCTCAACAAGTATCGTGCGTCAAAGATGAGCGGCGTTACGAACAAGCTGATTGACGATTTTATAGCGGAGGGTGACGAGGCCATCCGTGACCTCAAGAAGGCGAAAGGCGAAAAGGATCATCTGGAATATCTCGTGCAACTCTACCGGGCGGTCGGGGCCGAGTCCAAGGCCTACAGCCAGCTTCGAGCAATTAACAGCGACATGCTCAAGGCCATTGTGTTCTTCATGGGCCTGATGCTGCCGTTCTGTTTTTTCACTCAGAAACTACTTTTCAATTTCGTCAAACTTGAGATGCAGATTCTGGCCTTCGCCGGGTTGTTCATCCTGACGTATCTGGTCTTCCGTTTCATCCACCCGGCCTTCAAGATCGCGCTGACTCCCGAGGCAATTTTTGTTGCATTCGTGCTTGGCGCGATTGGCATCTTTGTCACGCTGATCATGCATAATCGCTTCGATGGCGAGATGACGATGCTTTTCCGCTCGTACACCTTACAGACCGGTGAGGCAAGCACTGCGACGGCCGGCCAGCAAGCCATGCTCATCGGCGTCAACAACATGAAACGCCGTCGAATCCGCACCTCGCTGACCACCGGCACCATTGTATTGGTCACCTTCACGATGTTAGCGTTTTCCAGTCTTTCGAAAGTCAGCAAGCCCACCCTGATCAGAAAAGCCGAACAGACACCATACACCGGCATCCTGTACCAGTGGCCGGGCAACCTGGGGATGGATGAGATCTCTTTGCGCATCTTTCTCGAGATGTTTGAGGGACGTGCAGAGACTGTGATTCGCCGCTGGCTCATGCCGACCGGTGGGGACAGAAAATCGAGCTACCACATGCGCGTGGACGCATCGAATGGTGAAATGGCCAAGGTGCTCACTGCTCTCGGCCTTCAAACCAACGAAGACGAATTCATCGCCAAGATTCCGATACTAAAGGGCGGACGATTCTTTTCCGCGGACGATGCCCCTGAAATTATTCTTCCCACCGAGGTCGCTGCCGCTTTGAAGCTGTCCGCTGCGGATGTAGGCAAAGCAAAGGTGAGTCTGCTCGGAGAAGAGCTCACCGTCGTTGGCATCCTTGACGAGGAGCAATTCCGTTACATTAAAGACCTCAATCGAAAGTCCCTTTTCCCCATCCTTCCTGAAGAAAAGGCAGCGGGCTCCGCTGATGAGACTTCGGAGACGGAAGGAGAAGATGACTCGGGGGTCGCCTACGTAGACCCTTCCGAAATGGTTCTCCTGCCCGTGGACATCGCATTCTCACTCGGCGCTTTGCCTTACAGTGTCTCCATAAAATTTGAAGACAAAGCACCACTCTGGGACATCCTGACAGAAGTGTTAACAGTCACCCAGGCGAAACTTTACCTCGGCAGCCGCGAGGGATTTGCCATTGGCGATAAAGGCAAAATTCGAACAGCGCCGGGCATTTATTACGTCGGCTCCAGTTTCAGCACCTCCATCGGCGGGCTGGAACGCCTGATCATTCCTTTGCTGATAGCCGGTACAATTGTCCTGAACACCATGCTCGGTTCGGTTTACGAGCGGCGAAACGAAATCGCTGTTTACAACGCCATCGGGCTCAACCCCACCAATATCGCCACCTTCTTCCTTGCCGAAGCTTTCGTCTACGGGGTCATCGGAGCGGTGGGCGGATACCTCATCGGCCAGGTATTGGCAATTGGCCTGAAAGAGTTCGGTTTAGTAACGGATATCAACCTGAACTTCTCGTCACTAATCGTGGTGTACGTGATCACTTTCACCATCGGGCTGGTGCTTGTATCAACTATATATCCTGCCTATGTCGCCACCAGAGCCGCTGTGCCTTCCGGAAAACGCAAATGGTCTCTCCCGGCCCATGACGGACAGACGATGCAGGTCGTGTTCCCCTTCATTTATCAACCCAATCTTGTCGCAGGCATGATGGTGTATCTCGACGAATTTTTCGGCCGCTTCACAGAAGCATCCCTCGGCGACCAGATCACCACCTTCCTGGACAAAAGCGTCGGGGAAGACGAAGCTGGCAGGCCAACTTACCACCTGCTGTTCGAGGTTGCTCTTGCCCCGTACGATCTCGGCGTTACTCAGACGGTCGAGTTCAATGCCACGTTCGATGACGTGGTCCAGAGCTACCGGGTGCACATGACCACCAACCGCGTCTCAGGCCAGGATTCAAATTGGGTCACGACAAACATGCCGTTCCTTGAGCGCCTCCGACGGCAATTACTCCAGTGGCGTAATCTTGATGCAACCGAGCACGGTGTTTTTGCGAAGCGGGGGGAGGGATTTTTTGGGGGAACGTAATACGTATTACGTATTACGTATTACTCATTACTCATCATTCCATTCTTCCTTAACCATCAACCATTAACCATTCTTCCCCATGTCCTTCTTAGACGATAAGGAACTCAACGAGTACCGGAACATCATGAAGCCACCCGAAGCGGGTGGCTTTGAGGATGGTTTCAATTGGAAGACTGTCGCGGGAGCGATCTTTCTGGGCTTCATCATGATGCCAGCTTCCGAGTATCTGAGCCTTTTCCTGGGCAGCGATGCGTCCATCAGCGAAGCAGCCAGATGGGTGACGATAATCCTGTTTGCTGAGATTTCGAGGCGGTCATTCAAAGATCTAAAGATGCAGGAGCTTTATACCCTCCACTTCATGACCGGGCTGGCCATGTCGTCCCCGTTCGAAGGATACCTCTGGAAGCAGTATTTCGTGCAATCCGAATTCGCCAACGCTATGGGCATTGCACAAGAACTTCCTTCGTGGGCCTTCCCCTCTGCAGAGAGCATTCGACAGAACGGGCCGACCTTCTTTACGGTGGAGTGGATGCCGGTGCTGGCGCTCACCATGTTCGGCCTGGTGATCAGCCGTGTGAATGGCTACGGCCTCGGATACATCCTTTATCGACTCGTCAATGATGTTGAAAAGTTACCGTTCCCGTTTGCACCGGTAGGTGCGGCCGGCATCGTGGCTTTATCCAATTCGCGCGATGAGAGCGAAACCTGGCGTTGGAGGTGCTTCGCTATCGGAGGCATGATCGGGCTGGCATGGGGTGGTTTATACCTTGCGCTTCCATCTATAAGCGGGGCTGCGTTTGGAAAACGTATCGAACTTATTCCGCTCATCTTCCTGGACTACACGCCGCAGCTCTCCAAGTATCTGCCGGCTGTCCCTGTAAATATCGTGGTCGATCTCGCCACGTTCATGTCCGGAATGATGGTGCCTTTCTGGAGCGTCATGGGCGCGTTTATCGGCGTCGTGTTCACCATGATTCTCAATCCCTTCCTCTATAAAGCCGGCATTCTCCACAACTGGAAGCCTGGGATGGGTTTTGTGGACACCTCATTCTTCAACACGGTCGACTTTTATCTGTCGTTCAACATGGGCTTGGCGCTGGCCATTTCGTTTACAAGTTTTGGTGTGATGATCATGCACCTGTTCTCGACCAAAAAAGAAAAGAAGAAAGAAGTCACCGTGCTTAAGCTCGGCGAGAACTGGTGGGACAAGCTGAAGGCTGGCTGGAAGATTTTTGTCACCGATAACAAAGAACGAGGCGATTTCGCGCTCTGGATCGCTGCTCTGATTTACGCAGGCACGAGCGCCTGCTGGATCCTTCTCGGAATCTTTCTTGTCGAAGGCTACCCGTGGATGGTTTTCACCGTTTACGCGCTCGTTTATACGCCATTCATTTCATACGCCACTGCCAAGCTGGAAGGCATCTGCGGACGCGCGGTCGACATCCCTTATGTCAAGGAATTAACAATCGTCCTCACTGGCCAGAAAGGCCTCGGCATCTGGTTCGTTCCGCTTCCCATTCAGAACATGGGCGTACAGACCGTCGGATTCCGCACCCTGGAACTTTGCGGAACGAAAATCAAGAGTCAGGTCAAAACGCTCTTCGTAGTGATACCAATTGTTGTCGTGTCGTCTCTGGTCACTTCGCAGCTCTTATGGCAGATGGCACCGATTCCATCAGATAAATATCCATACACGGAGAAGATGTGGGAACTCAATGCCAAGAACCAGTGCCTGATCTATTCCTCGACCATGGAAGGTGATTCGCTCTTCCTGGAGTCGCTTGATTCGTCCTTCATCCTGTGGGGGCTGGGCGCTGGCTCGACGGTTTTCGTGATCCTCACGGCCATGGGCATGCCGGTGATGCTGATATATGGCGCGGTCTGGGGGCTCGCACAGAGCTCGCCAGGCGCCATTCTATGGCAGATGTGCGGCGCCTTCGTCGGGCGGTTCTATTTCAAACGCAAATTCAAAGACATGTGGCTGAAATACATGTCCATCATCCTCGCCGGCTTCGGCTGTGGGATGGGGCTATTCGCGATGGTTTCCATGGCGTTTGTCGTTCTGACGAACATGTTATCCCCAAAGATTTTTTAGGAATGGAACAGAACGACGCCAAAATCACAGTAAGGGCGCTCATCCTCGGGGCGGTCTTTTCAGGTCTCTTTGCCTGGCTGACAGTCTATTTTGAAAACCGGCAGGCGATCATCCTGACGGCCACCCAGATCTCGGTGCTGCCGTATGTCCTGCTGTTTCTGTTCGTTCTTTTTATCAATCCCATCCTTACTCTGCTGGTTCGGATACCCCTGCCGCTATTCAGCCTGCTCCGGCTGGCTCGGATATTCAGGCCGCTTTCCATCGCCGAGATTCTGATTGTCTTTGTCATGGGATCGGTTTCGTCTGGCGTCTCGACGTTCGGTCTTGCGTCACAGTTCGTGCCTGCAGTAGGCAACCTGTTTAACGAGCACTGGAATGATAATCAGGCCAAGTGGGATCAATACATTCAGCCGTACATCAACGAAGGATTCTTCCTTGCCGTACCTGGCATTCAGCAGGCTTCGATTGAATACAGCGATGCTCTCCATGCTTATGAAGCTGTGGAAAAGGTTCTTTCTGCGGCCAAAAGCCTGGTGACCGCCAGGGAACTCGTGGCCCGTGCGAAGGCCGACCTGGAGAAAACGAAAGCGCTCGAAGCGGAGGAAGTCTCCAAAACCGCGATGTTGAGCAAAGCCAATCGTGCCCTCAGGTTTGCCGAAGGCGCAGCGGAAAAGACGAATCTGTCCTGGGAGGGGTTGAGGGGGGAACTGAACCTTGAGACTGTTCTTAAAGACTACCCTTCCCTTGTAGCACGAAAACGATCCGAACTCGCGGCCAGACAGGAAGCACTCGATGCACTGGAAAAAGAGGCATTTGAAAAGGTCAAAGTGCTCCGACGTGGTCTTCCACACGATATGCGTGCCATCCCGGGCATCATCCCTCAGCCGGGCGACAACTGGTCTGTCTACTTCTCTCGAGTGAACCGGCTTAAGCACGGTTCATCCGCATTGTCACCACTCACAAGTGCGCACACCTTGCTCATCGAGAAGGGAGATGCCCCTCAAAAACAAATCAGCAGTGAACTGACTGGCTTGATCGAGGCGAGCGTCAAGCTTCTGCAGCCAATCAACAATCTTGAAGCAGCCCAATCGACGAAAGAGACGCTAGAAGGCGAGTTCGAGGGGCTATCCAAACAACTCGAAGGAATGAATAAGAGTCTGAAGGAGGTAAATCAGGAAAGACGCATGGCCGATGCCAAGGACTTTGATGCCCTGGATGCCCGGATCAAGAGTCTGGGGGGAAGCGTCGAAATCCTCCAGCAGGCCTACGCCCGAAAAAATCTCGAACTCGAACGAGCGCGCAAAGAGCTCGAATTCACTCAACGAGTGGTCGACGCCGTTACCCGGCTGGAGGAATTCAAAACGAACTCCGGAAAAACCGATGACTCCTGCACAGCGGGGGCGGATGCGCTAGAGGCCATTATCTCGGACTTCTCAAAATTCGATGCCACCTATCGCAGATTCCTCGTAGGCGATATCAAGTGGGGCGAATGGGCGAGGCCAGTCATGAACTGGGGTCTGATCATCATTCTGACTTACATCATTTTGATGACGTTCAATGTGCTCATTTTCCGTCAGTGGGCACACAACGAAAAACTGATCTATCCACTAGCGGAGTTGCCCGAGATTCTCTGTGGACACGACGAAGGCCAGCCGGGAATTCCCACGGTTTTCAAAAGTGGTCTGTTCTGGGTGGGTGCAGCGATTCCAGCCTTCTTCCTCGGATGGAATCTGTTTGTGCAGGCCGGCATTATTCCGGGTTTTGAATCATTCGATTTACAGGGACGCAATTCGTGGCGCGTATTTGTAGACAACGGCCCACTTCATGCCCTTCGCAATCAGCGTAATACCGTTTTCTTCACGATGATCGGGCTGTCCTTTCTGATCCCGACAAAAATTTCATTTTCGCTCTGGTTCTTTTACATCCTGTATATGGTGCAGTTGCAGGGCATGGTGTGGGCGGGTTATGGAGTGGATGACTCCTCATTTGCGAAGGAGTGGTGGTACACCATGAACTTCCAGTCCGCCGAGGGCGGAGGCGCGATGCTGGTCTTTGCTGCACTGATTCTTTACAAATGTCGCGGCACCATCCTATGTTTTTTCCAGCCGGCAGTGATTGCAGCTCTGGATAAAGACGAGCAGACAGAACTGAAAATCTCATCGTTCCTGTTTCTGTTCGGTTCGATGGCCTTGATTGTCTTCCTATGGCAAGCAATGGGGGCAAACCTCTTCTACACCATCTTTTTCTACGCTGTCGTGCTGGTAATCACCATCGGACTGATCCGGGCGGTTGCGGAAGGAGGCATCCTGGGATTTCAGTGCTGGTTTGGGCCATTCCACATTATTCGCTCTGTCTTTGGCATGGACAAGGCCTGGACGTCTTCAGCACTCTACGCGCCATTGATGGTCTATTATTCCCTCCTCTTCCTCGACATCAAGACCTTCATCGCACCGGCGATGGCGAACAGCATCAAAATCCGAGATGACCTCCGGCTTTCAAGAGCGCGATTCCACGGTGCCATTTTTATTGGAATAGGCGTGGCCATTCTGGTCTCGGTTCTTTCCCACTTGATTCTTGCCTACAGCAGTGGTGCGGACGGAATGCAGGGCTGGTTTTACACCGGATTCCCTAAAGGCATGTTCAAGAAAATCGTCAGCATTGCGAAGTCTCAGCCCACGGATAATGCCGGGGGAGCATTCTGGCTTGCATTTGGAGGGTGCATGATGGCTGGCCTGCTTTACCTAAGGCAGATTTACTTCTGGTTTCCCCACCCGATTGGCATGATCATGCTGGTGAATCCAATCATGGGCGCATACTGGTTTTCGATTTTCCTCGGCTGGCTGGCCAAGAGACTGGTCACCAAGTATGGAAACAAAGAAACATACCGGACTGTCCGCTGCATGTTTGTCGGTCTAATCGTCGGCGAACTCATCATCATTGTGCTTGCGATGGTTGTATCCATCTGGACGGGCAGCCACATTGCCATCGACCTCAACAGGAACTGATCTTTAGACTCTAGACCTTGGACCTTAGACCGTAGACCACAGACATCAAACTCAGAATCCTGAATCCTGAATCTCTGCACCTTTGAATCCTGAATCCTGAACCTCTGAACGTGGCAAAATTCGAAACAGGCCAACACATCCCGGAACAGGCAAACGTGCCGTGGAGCACCGCATTCGTGGTGAGCTGGAACAGCCTCAAGCGCAGGCTGGGCCGTTCAATTGTCACCATGATCGGGGTCATCCTTGCCATCGCGTTCCTGGCCTACATGCTCATCAACAACAGCATTACCGCCGCATTGATTGCAGCCCGCAACGACAAGCTTTCCGTTCTCCTCCAAGAACGGGGGGTTGACATCTACAGCCAGGGCGAAACCGATTCGATGACCATCCTACTGATCTGCCTTGCCCTCATCACCTGCCTGGTCGGCATCGTGAATTCCATGCTGATGTCAGTGACCGAACGAGTGAAAGAAATCGGCACTCTCAAATGCCTCGGCGCAATGGATTTTTTCATCCTGCAAAGCTATTTCATTGAGTCGTCCCTGCAGGGAGTACTGGGCACGGTGGTCGGAATCATGCTTGGAGCATTCGTGGCCATTGGAACGGCCCTGTTGAGCTACAAGGGGTACGTCTTCAACCACTTCCCCTGGCTGGATCTACTCTGGGCCATGTTGCTTTCGTTTCTAATCGGATCATTGATATCGGTGGTCGCATCGATTGCACCCGCTTACTGGGCAGCCAGAAAAGAGCCTGTAGAAGCTATGAGGGTTGAGGAATGAGCGAACCCATCATCAAAGCCAGGGCGGTGAAAAAGGTCTACGTTATGGGCGAGGAAAAAGTTCACGCCCTCCGGGGGATCACGCTCGATGTTGAGCGCGGTGAATACCTTTCCATCATGGGCCCGTCCGGCTCAGGAAAGTCCACTTTCTTCAACATGATCGGTGGACTCGATACACCCACGGAAGGCGACGTATATATCGAGGGTTACAGGCTGCGCGACTTATCACCCAATCAGCTCGCCTGGGTGCGCTGCAACAAGTTCGGATTCATCTTCCAATCTTTCAACTTGATCCCCACGATGACCGCCCAGGATAACGTCGCCATCGCCAGGATCTTTGCAGGTTACTCGCCAGTTGAGGCACGTCACGATGCCGCGGCAGTCCTGGAGCGCGTTGGACTCGGCCACCGCCTCGACCACCTGCCCGCCGAAGTTTCCGGAGGCCAGCAGCAACGCATCGCCATCGCCCGCGCTCTGGTGAATCGCCCCGAAATCATTCTCGCAGACGAGCCTACCGGAAACCTCGATCTGAAGACCGGCCAGGAGATCATAAACCTGCTCGGCGAAATGAAGGCTGAACTCGGCATCACCATCATTTCCGCCACGCACGACATGAAGATGCTCTCGGCGTCCGACACGGTCCTCTGGATAGACTCAGGCCAGATAGATCGCATGGCCAAGAAGGGCGAGGTAGAGATTGCAATTGGCACTATAGATGGCGAGACGGTGGCGTAGGACGCAAAGAGTAATGAGTAAGCTGGGGAGGTTGTCCCTGTAATCTTTGAAATTTAGGAGATGGTTCGTTTTTCGTTCCATCCGCGGCACATGGCCGCAACCGAACGTAGTTACAAGCTGCCAGCTTATAAACGACTGGACAGCAAACTGGCAGCTTGCGGCTACGATAAAACACGCCCACCGCGCATGGTTTCATGAGTGAATCTTCATGTCTCCTGCCTGCGTTCTACGGTCTGCATTTTTCGGTCTAAAGTCTTAGGTCTCTCTTACTCATTACTCATTACTCATTATGTTTTCCTGGGATGGCGTCACTTTTGAGGTCCCCACCACCTGGAACCTGAGCGTCTACAAATTCATTAAGAAGCTGACGAGGGTAGAGTTTGAAGATGACTACACCATTCGACTCGAGGCAGAGTGGGTTCGCCCCAAAGGAGAACTGGATGTGGAGAAGGTCCAGCGTCGCTACAAGCTGCAGTCTCAGAAGCTGACTAAGGATGCCGAACGTGTTGAATCGCTCCAAGACCTGCCGCCCGGATGGGTGGCATCGAAATACTCGTTAGCAGAAGAGCAGCAACTGGTCACGGCAATCTTCATGGAGCCGGATTCCAGACTGTTTGCTTTTTTCATTGTCTATTTCGAACCGGAAGACAAAGAGTCGCCGGAGGCGGTCATCCGCACCATCTGCGAGACTTTCGTCATTCAAGAGGGCGAGATTCGCCGATGGCAGCTTTACGACATCGATCTTTCGACACCCATTGATTTCCAACTGGCAGGCACAGACTTTCAAACCGGACTGAAAAAGATGACCTTCAGTTGGGAACGGCGCCGGTTCATGATCGCCTTCGTAAACCTTGCCGACATGGTTTTGAGAAAGCACTCAAAAGAAGAGTGGCTGGTCCGGTTTCTGAATTCGAGTCGATTCGCCCGAAGCGGATATTTCTATCTCAAAGAAGCGGGCATCGAGTTCCGCCGTCGCAAGCGCCACAAATTCGGGCACATTGAAGAACTCCTCCGACGCTGCACGCTTTATAAGTGGGGGTGCATGTACGATGCAAGAATGAATCTACTGATCCCGTGGGTAGTCAATTATCGGAAGCCTTCAGATATGGAGAGCCTGAAGGCCATTCTCATCAACGAAAGTCAGCAGATCGAAGTCTAAAGACCATGAGGCTACTTGAGACGGCTTGAAGCTCCCAAGAGGCCCTGGTGGCCAGAGAGAGAGCCTTACTGTTCTCCAAGTTCCTGATTCCCGTTTTCTGACGCCCTGCCTCCGGGTTTGGAAATCGGCATCCCATACAACATCACCTCCATTGCTCGCCTTGCCTGGAGTGCCTGAAATTCTTTCAATTTTTGGATATGGCC
Source organism: Planctomycetota bacterium (assembly GCA_027625095.1). Lineage (GTDB taxonomy): Bacteria > Planctomycetota > PUPC01 > JACPCR01 > JACPCR01 > JAQBXN01. The sequence goes on from JAQBXN010000037.1 coordinate 41,111, forward strand.
GAACGGCATCTGCGAGACGCTGTAGGGCGTGCGGAAAGCCGCATCTCTATGGCTCTGCCCTTCTTCTTCAGGCGGTTTGATGAAGCCGTATGCATCCCGGACGAGATTCGGATGCAGCCAGCCATCCGAATTGGATGGACTTCCCTGTGCCATAATTCCTGCTTGTATTCATCGGGTCCGTGAGACCCAGGTTGAGGGAAACTGAATACTGAACAGGAGGTGGAAGGGGGGCACGTGTAGGAGGGCGGCCGGGACTGGCCAGGCAATTCCGGAGTTGAATTTTAGCCTGACATAAAACCAGCTTTTAGATTATCGAAGGGTCTCGAAAAACTTTAGCGGTTTCGATCATTTTAAGGGGTTCGCACTCTCAATCCGCTCTGGTAACTTTGCAGCAGCAGCCCCAGCCCATATATTCCCAGTTCCTTCATTCCTCTCATCTGAAAAGCATTATGAATAAGCGAGACAAGAAACGGCTCGAAGTTCTCAAAAAGCTCAAACAACGATTTCAACTGCAAATCGCCGGAGCGAAAAAGCAGGAAGTCGAGGTTGACGAGGTAGCAAGTCTGGAGAGGGAACTCGCCAAGATTGACGAAGAAATCACAAAGCTCAAAACCGAGTAGGCTATGAACAACTTCGAAGAGCTGAGGCAGACCATCCGGACTGGTAGTGCCGAAGAGAAGTACGAGGCGGTACTCAAGCTGTCAGAATGCGATGGCGATCCAGTTACCGTTGTGGACTACCTTCTGAAACTCATGGAATTGGCGGACGAGAGTACCCTCGGTGCGGCCACCCGAGTCTGTTCCCGTCTCGGGTCGAAAGCGATACCATCTCTCATCGCTACAATCGGTAGCGAAAACGTGCGAATTCGATGGAGAGCCGCCAAGGCCCTGGGAGAGATTGGCAAGGACGCAGAAGCTGCATTGCCTGCTCTCAAAGCGGCCCTGGAGGATGAAGAAAAGAGAGTCAGGATTTGGTCGGCCAAGGCGATAAAGCAAATTTCCGGTTAACCGCACCACTGCAAGTTCAAATAACATGACTGAGCGAATCCTGAGTGCCTTCCTAATTTGCACCACTTGCACAGCCGGCGACTGGCCGACCTATCAGCATGACAGCCTTCGGAGCGGAAAAACCGATGAGAAGTTGGAAACAGATGACCTGGGCGTCATCTGGACTTTTCGTTCACCGCTTCCACCGCAACCCGCCTGGCCTGGGCCGGCCAGATGGGATGCCTATGCGCGCATCCAGGGTCTTCGATCTCTGAGAAACTATGACCCGGTGTTCCACACGGCGATCTCCAATGGGGGCGTCTACTTCTGCTCGAATTCCGATGACTCCGTTTATTGTCTCGACGCAGAGACCGGAATTGTTAAATGGACGTTTTGCACGGACGGGCCGGTTCGCAGTGCCCCAACGGTCGCGGGTGGGAATGTCTATTTCGGCTCTGATGACGGCAATGCGTACTGCGTGAACGCGGAGTCCGGCAAATTTATCTGGCGTTTCAATCCCAATCCTGATCACCAGTTGGTTATCAACAATGGCCGGCTGATTTCTTTCTGGCCGTGCAGGACCGGCATCGCTGTGCGGGATGGCACTGCCTACTTTGGGCATTCTCTTCTTCCGTGGAAGGAATCCTATCTGTGCGCGGTCAACGCAGAGACGGGTAAACCCGAGGGCCCCGGCAGGTACATCCAACGGCTGGAATCTCAAACCATGGAGGGCGCCATCCTGGCATCCGAGCAAAGGCTTGTGCTCCCTCAAGGCCGGGTTGCCCCCCTGCTGTTCAGTCGCCTTACCGGCAAGCCCGCCGGCAGCCTCAAGGGTGGTGGAGGTTCGTTCGTTCTGCTCGCCGGAGACAACACGGTGATACACGGGCCGGGCACGCCGAAGAAGGGCAACAACATCATCAGCAGTGACGCTGACACACGCGAGACCATCGCCACCTCGCGCGGCAACGCCATGATCGTTAATGACGGAATCGCCTACATTCTGGATGACACAACACTCTCCGGTTTCGATCGGACAAACAATAAAAATCTCTGGCGGGCGCCGTGTGATGCCTCCCTCGCATTGATTCTGGCCGGTGACATCCTCGTGGCTGGAGGGGCGGGAAAGGTTTCAGCCTTTCACGCTGCCGATGGCCGCAATGCCTGGTCTTCCAGAGTTCATGGCAATGCATTCGGTCTCGCTGTTTCGAATGGGGCGCTCTATGTCAGTACTGATGAAGGCCACCTTTACTGTTTCCGAAAGGGCGGAGAAAAAGAAATCCTTGCGAAGAGACAGTTCTCTGCCGATGACTCCGTGGAAGAGCCGGAACAGGCGGCCGAACTTTCTCCCATCCCCAAGGTCAATGAATCTGGTCTGCAACATCGCTGGGTGTTTCAGAATGAAGCGGTCATCGGACCGGACGTTCGAAATCTCGTGGCAGAGGGCAGTGCCACGATTCTCGGCGAGTCGAAACTCCGCACATTGGGAAAGATTCAAGCGCTTGAACTTGACGGCAAGAACAGCGTGATGGTCGCCAACCATTTCAACAAAGTGCCGCATCCCATTCGCACCATCACGGCCGAGGCGTGGGTGCAGGTGAATCAGCCGTTGCGCTGGGGCGGTATCGCGGGGGCTGTCCAGGATAATGGCGACTACGAACGTGGCTGGATTCTTGGGTTTGCCGATTCAAGTTTTAACTTCGCCGTCTGCGGAAAGGAAGGGCCAGGCAAATTGACTTACGTTCTGGCCAAGACCACCTTTACGCCTCACAGGTGGTATCACGTGGCAGGCAGTTACGACGGTAAAGAGATACGAATCTACGTAAATGGGAAGCTCGAAAATGTTTCCCTCGATCAGAAGGGCGATATCAATTATCCACCACAGGCGTTTTTCGAACTGGGTGCGTACCACGATAAGGATGAGTACGTCCGGACCAGCGGGCTGCTCCGTGAAGTTAGAATCTACAACATCGCTTTAAGCGAGGCAGACATCCAGACCCACTTCAAGGAGGGAGAAAAGATTCTTCCAGCAAGCCAGCAGTCCATTGAACTGGCGCTCGGCCCGTTCCATGAATTCGACAGTCACAACAGCGCCGTGGTGCGATGGCAGACTCTCAAGCCGATGCCGACATTTCTGACCTACTCGGATAGCGAAGGCAAGTGGAAGATCGACGACCCAGTAATGAAGACCAGCCATGAGGCCCGCCTGACAGATCTGCATCGTAACCGCCTCTACCGCTATTCGATTCGGAATACCAACACAGAATTTGAACTGGACACTCACTTTAATTTCAAAACCGAAACCGATCTTAGGAATGTCCCCAGTGACATCCCTTTTGCCAACATCGCTTCTGAAATCGTTCGATCAACACAAATAGACAAAGGCATCTGCGTAGACCTGGCCGCAGGGGATGGCAGCCTGGCACTCGAACTAATCAGGCACACCAATTTACGTGTGATCTGCTTCGAACAGGACAGGTCAAAAATCGAAGAGGCTCGGAAGCGATTCAAGGACGCCAGACTCTACGGCAGCCGAGTCACCATCCATCACGTGAGCCGTCTACAGCAACTGCCCGAAAAATTCGCCAACCTCGTAGTTTCTCAAGCATGCCTGGAATCGGCCGACCAGTCATTTGATGTCAGGATACTGAAGATCCTGCGGCCATCGGGTGGCGTTGCTCTTGTGACTTCAAATGTTTCCGGAGGTGATCTCAAGAAAACAGGAATGAATATTGTCGCTCTGGAATCCGCCGCTTTGCCTGGCATCCGAAAAGTCGTTCGTCCTTCAGTGACAGGCGGTGGCGAATGGTCTCATCTGTACGGGAGCGCGGACAATTCGGCATTCGGCGGGGAGACCCTCGCCGGAGCCAGAAAGAGTGACGATTTAGAAGTCCAATGGCTCGGGCATCCCGGCCCGCGCAATCAAGCTGACCGCAGTGGGCGAAAGCCAGCACCGCTGGCAATAAACGGTCGGCTCTTCATCCAGGGCCATCATCGGATAATGGCGCTCGACGCTTACAACGGGACCGTGCTCTGGACACTTGGATTACCCAATTTCGAAAGATTCAACATGCCCCGGGACTGTAGTAATTGGTGCGCGGATGAAGACCACATATTTGCAGCCATCCGAGGCAGGTGCTGGGTTATAGACGCGGTGAATGGACGAAATCACAAGCAGATCAATGTCGTTCCGGACAACCGGAAATCTTGGGCTTTTGATTGGGGATATGTCGCCAGCCACAATGAACTACTCATCGGCAGCGCGGTGATGAAGAATTCTTCGTACACGAATTTCTGGGGAAATGCGGGAGAGGGATGGTACGACGCGAAGACAGGGCCGATTAACAACAAGGTCTGCAGTGACAATCTATTCGCTGTGCAAAAAACAGATGGGAAGACGGTCTGGGTTTATCAGAACGGACTCGTAATCAATCCCACGATCACCATCGACGATGAAAAGATTTACTTCGTTGAAATCCGCAACGAAAAGGCTATCGCCTCACAGTCGCGTTGTGTCGGAATGATCGAGATGTGGCAAGACCAATTCCTCGTAGCACTCGACGCTTCAACCGGCCGCAAGCTCTGGGAAAAACCTATCGACACCCCGGACGGCGAAGTCACCTTTTACATGGCCTACGGAAGCGGCAGGCTTGTGATCTGCGGCTCGCGCCCTGAAGGCAAGAAAGGCTATTACAGTCTGGATACTTTCAGTGCGGCCGATGGCGATCCTATCTGGCAGACCACCTTTGAATGGCCGAATAAGGGGCATCACGGATCTCACATGTCTCGGCCGGCAATGGTGGGCAACCTCCTCGCCGTTCGGCCCAGGCTGTTCAAATTGGACACTGGTGAGCCCCTGCCTGGAAATATGCCTGGAGGCGGATGCGGGACTTACGCCGCAACAGAACATGCCTTCCTTTTCCGCGCCACCACCATCACCATGTGGGATTTTAAGGATGCCCGGGCCAGTCAATGGAATCGCCTCCGTCCGGATTGCTGGATCAGCACCATTCCCGCCGGCGGCATGCTTCTCGCACCCGAAGGAGGCGGCGGCTGCAGTTGCGGGAACTGGATGGAAACCTCTATCGGTTTTATGCCGAGGGTTGACCACAATCCCACCCCATGAGACGCAAACAATATCCATCATAATCTCACTCTTGATCTCTGTTCTCATCTGTCAGCCTTCTTGATCAGGGATTACAGATCTGCTTCTGAACTTCTGCGGGTCGCGCGCGTGTACCTTCCTCATACACAGGAGGAAAGAGTGATAACGGAGATGTCCTTAAGTGATTACTTTCTGTCTCTGTTCCCTCCATTTTCTCCTGTTAAAATGCTGGGTTGCGGCCACAAGGCGGCGGTAGGATTGAGATTGTGGTTGATCAGTCCGAATTCCCACCATCCAAAACCTCATCAATCAGTTCCTTCAATCTGAAAAGAACCGGCCCAGGGATCATGTGGGGACCCATGAACGGCATGAATTCCACTTCTATGCCTGATTCCAGCAGAAACTCTCGAAGCCACTCGGCTGCGACGAATGGCAAAATGGGATCCATTTTTCCGTGGCTTTGGATGGCCTTCATACCCTTGCGATTCGGAGAGAGTTCTTTCCACCGATCAAGAGCTATCAAGGTACCGGACATCTGAAACAAAGCGGCCGGATTCTCCTCCAGATGGAACACTACATCCGCCATCTGCATCGCACCTTGTGAAAATCCGCCGAGAATGATCTTGCTCAGCGGAAGCGAGGTCTCTTCGCAGACTTGATGCACCACTTCCAACACGAGGTCCCGTGACTCATCCATCCCGTCGGGAATGCTTCTTACGATACTTTCGAAGTCGCCCGACTCAGCGAGTTCTACTAGGTCGGAAACCCTGAGCGGCCACCAGGCGCGACCACCGGGAATGCCAGCCGCTTCCAATGAGATGGGCGCTTCTGGAAAAATAAATCTCACACGATCTGCCAGTCCTTCTTCCATGCCGAGCACGTGATGACCTATACCGATCAGGTCGTCCCCAGGTGCTCCGTAGCCGTGGCAGAGAATTACCGCGGCCTGGGGCGATTTTGTCCCAGCGTCTCCGTTTATTTCAATACAGTTCAGTTTCCCAATAGTTCTTCTTAGTGTTCCCATGTCTTAACTTTTATCCACCCGCTGATTGTGGTTTAAATTTGGTGCAAGTTTCACTTAACATCGCTGATTCCAGCAGGCAAACCAGAGTTCAGTAGAATCCACCGCTTTCGACTTCCACTTCCCCGATCCACATCATGTGCAGAAAATTCCTCCTGGCCCTTGCCTTGTTTTATTCAACATCGGCCAGCAGCACCGCTGCCGACTGGTTGGACTCTTATGAAGCTGCGGCAGAAAAGGCCGAGAAAAGTCAGAAACCTATGTTACTTTTTTACTTCCGGGCAAACTGCAAACAATGCCGGAAACTGGAAACATCGACGCTCGCCGATCCAGAGGTAGTTGAGCGTCTGGATAAATTCGTCCTGGCAAGAGTAGACGTGGCCGAGAACCTGAAAGAACTCCTGCGATTGAAGCCAATCGGCAACGTTACCCCCTACATCATATTCACCCGACCGGATGGCCAGCAGCTCTTCAATACCAGCGGCTACGTCCCCGCTTCTCTCTTTGTAAAGCGTCTCGATCAGGCTTTAGCGAAATCGGGCAGCTAGTTCTGAGGTATCTTAATCCTTTCCATTCTGTTAACGGAATTTCTCTTTCACACAACGGAGCCCATATATGATCAAGAATAATTTCGACATAGGAGAAGAAGGCTGGTGTTCATACGACTACCACGCCAGCATCATTAACGACATTCGAAACATTTTCATCTTGAATACCTGGGAGCCAAGGGGTGGAGTAAACAATTCCGGTTACGTCTGGACAGACCACCGGCGTTGGAGCACAGACGTTCCGGAGAATCCGATTTCGATTCTTCCGTTGATCTACTACAGACGCTGGGAAAACAAAGGCCAGATCGATCTCCGGGAGGCCGAGGTCTCAGTCTACTTGCGCGGAGACAACCTGAGACTGTTCGGCGCCGAATGTTATTTCTGGGTTATCGGGCCGACACGCTGGCATTTCAAGAGTCAACCGCTTGAGATCTCCGACGGGCAATGGGCGGGCAAACCTAATCGCTTCACCCTCAAGAATGACGAATCACTCTGGAACATGAGTTGGGCTGGATTGCCACCAAAGCCGCATTCGCTCGATGAATCTCTGGGCCATGTATCCAGCTACGGGTTCTCATTCGTCGGCTTCTCGATGGAGGTGGACGGAAGACTATCGATGGACGAATTTGAGATCAGGCCTGCAAGTTAGCAAAACGCAGTGAGCAACAGATCGAAAGTTTTCGCATTGACAGAAAGCAGATAGGGCGGGCAGCTTAGAGCAAGAGCAAAGGCAAGACGGACTCGTGCCTGAACCGCTATGCTACTCCTCCGAATCTTCCTCCTCATACTTCTTGTAAAGCTTCGAGCCCTTGTCTTCGTAGCGGTAATGCGGCATCGAGATGACGGCTTTCTGCGCATCGGTCAAGTCATCATAGAAAGCCGGCGGAGACCATGTACCCATGACGCCAGATGCCATCACGCCTGAGTTGTAGCGAATGATGACCGAACGACGCTGGTGTCTGGCAACCCAGGGCAATGTGCCGTGCATCAGGCACTCGACAAAAAGGATCGCATCCCCGGCCTTCGCCGCGATCTGAAGGAACCGGTCCTGATGGGTGTGGTAGAGGCGTATCTCATCTGAACAGGGATAGTTGGCCTTATGGCTGCCCGGCAAGCATGCAAATCCGCCGTCGCCCGGATTCACGTCCGACAACTGCACGGCAACATTGGTCATTCCGCAATACATCCTGCCGTTGCGGTAGAGATAGCTCCGCGACCTGTCCATTGGCTCGCCGCCCTCGTGAAACCAAAAGCCTTCGGCACCTTCATCCATCGTGATCACTCCAAGCCCTTCCAGACGAAACCCGGGCCCCAAAAGACACTCGAGATGGGATGAGTAACCCGGGTGCGCGATCATCTCTCGAAAAGGATCGCAGTGCGGCTTCCCCCACTCGAGCATGCCAGCCAGATCGCCGCGGCCAATTATACCTGTCAGTGTCCTGGACTTATGCGCCAGATCGTTGGGACGGATTTTGATTTTGTCAGCATGATGATCAACTGCGGCATTCGCTGCCGCTACCTCTTCAGACGATAAAGCGCCTCTAATGACCAGATAGCCGTGAACATCAAACAGATATTTTTCTTCTTCCGTCATGATTGTACTCCATTGTCGTGCGGGTCATCCTTTTCTAGTCTATCCAGGCGCAGGCTCGTCAGGTTCCTCAAGATTTCTTCCTCATCGTAATCAAGTTTCTTAACTCCCCAACAGGATTCATTAAAATGTAGCAAACTGACAACGAACCGAGGTAACAGACAGGCCCGACCGCCACGTGTTCATTGCTTCCTGGACGGCTTGGTTTATAAAAGAGCCCAAAGAAGATGGCAGGGAGAAGGGTAGACCTTGCACATCATGCGGCACTGTTCGTGTGCATTGCAGCTACTTCAGGAAGAATTATCACCCCGCTTGAGAATTTACCGATTATGCGAGGGGGGCCAGAATCCTCATACAACGGAGAAGCAAATGTTCAAAAGAATTTTGGTCCCAACGGACGGTTCAGATTACAGTTCAGCGGCTTTTGATTACGCTGTTTTTCTCGCTAATTCATTCGAGAATGCCTTGGTCTGCGGCCTGAGTGTTGTCGATGTCAAGACCCTTGCGGGGCCTCTGCTCCATGACCTGGGCGTGAGCATTGGGCTTGGGCCATTTGACACCTACCAGCCAAAGGTGCGGAAGATGTTGCAAAAGCGGGCAGAGGAGGCGATTGGGGTAGGTCGTGAAAAGTGTGAGGCCGGTGGAGTAGAGTTCGAATCTCATACAGTGGACGGCATCGTAAGCCGGGAGATTCTGCACAGGGCAGACGGTTGCGACCTCGTTGTCATGGGGAAACTGGGGGAACATGCGGACTGGAGGTCGTCACTCTTCGGGCATACGGTGGAAACCGTGGTGCGCGCCTCTCGCCATCCGGTACTGGTAACCCCCCAGGAGTTCTGCGAGCCAACACGGGCCCTGATTGCGTATGACGGCAGCACCCATTCTTACGATGCGATGCACGGCGCAGGGGAACTCGCCGTGAAGCTAAAGATTCCACTGGTGGCAGTTTCAGCCAATCCCAGCCAGGAGAAGGCAAAGGAGCACTGCCTGGCCGCAGAGAAGTATCTTTCGCGCTTCGGCGTAGAAGTGAAGAGCGTTGCGCGCGACGGCGATGCAGAGGAGGCCATTCTGACAGTTTTGGATGAGGAAAATTGCAACCTGCTGATTATGGGCGCGTACGGCCATTCCAGAATCAGGGAACTGATTCTCGGCAGCACCACTGAGCAGGTCATGCGGCAGGCGAAGTGCCCCATCCTGCTTCACCGTTCCTGAACGCATGAGCTTTGCCCAAGACTTCGATTGAGTGTCAAAGGAACATTCTTACTCCTAATCTCACTCGTAATCTTTGCTCCTCTTACTCCAGAGTTTTTCCGGCCGTCCTTTCAATCCAGCACGCCGTATCCAATCGTTCCATGTAGCGTTACGCCGATGAACACCATTCCCGAGAGGATTAAAGATTACGAGTAAGAGTTGGCGGGCTGTCGGTGAATGGGAGGCACATCGAGTCGAGAAAGTTCACTGAAAAATTTGGATAAAGCTCAGCTTAATCGCCCAAACTACTTATTCTCAACGTTCATCAGCTTTTTCCAGGCGTCGCCTTCCAAAGCATCCTCGATGCTGCCTGGCAGATCTACGAAAATAGAATTCTCGCCGACGGTCACGATGCCGTTATTCGGTTTGTTCGGAAAGCTGTCTTCCTGGCCACCGGCATCGACAAAGAATGAGAGTGACTTTCCGCCGTGGTAGGAATTGCCGCCGGCCCGGGCCTGGTCGGTGTAGAGATAAGTATCCTTCCCTTTCTTATCAATAAAGAGAGCCCAACCATTCATGGCGGAAGCGCCGTGGCTGAAGCCGCCACCCTCGTATCGATCGTCACCGGCTTCGTCCATGAAGAGTGCAGTCGCTTCATCCCAGGCCAGACCCTGTGCAACGAACTGGCGGGTCTGATAGCGATCATTTCCACCCTCCTCGATGAGCGCTCCGGACGCCTGGTGGCAGCCGAAGCCCTGCGCATAGCGGGAGCCGATGTAGATGTCGTCATCATTGCCCAGATTGGCTAGCAGCCCGAAGGCGTAGAAGTAGCCTCCGCCCTGACAGAAGTTGCCTGCCTCAAACCGATCCTTCCCAGTGATATCTAGAATCATTCCTATGCCTCCGGAAGCATAAGGCCGATAGCCGATGCCCATTGCCTGCCCCCAACCTTCGAAAACCCCGGGACTGCTGCCATAGCCGGTGGGTTTTGTACCTTTACAGTAGTACTCGTCATCACCCTCGGCTTCGAGGATAAGTCCGAAACCTCCTGACAACCCAACGCCCTGGGAGGTGTCATGAGATTCGTATCGATCGTGGCCTTTGAGATCGACCAGAATGCCGGCACCCCAATGGCCCACACCCTGGTTCATTTCCAGACCCCGATAAATGTCATTGCCACTGTGATCAAAGAGCATCCCAACGCCAAAGAATCCACAGCCCTGTCCGAAACGAGTGCATACATAGCTGTCATTTCCCGACAGATCTACGAGCGCTCCGACTCCAAAATCCCCACACCCCTGGCGGAAAGGCTCGTGCGTTTCATAAGCGTCATCGCCTTCATAATCCACTATCACTGCGGAAGGAATCTTCCCCCAGATAGAGGTGGCAAGATTATTTGCGTAGACATCATCACCGCCCAAGTCATAAATGGCTGCATACTGATTGCCCTCGTACCTTGAGCGCCCCGTTCCCCCAATCAGAATCACACCATAATCAGTCCCACGCTGTGAAATCGTTGGTTGGGTAATGCCAATTCCAGAGCCCTCGGCAGCGGCTCTAAGAGATTTCAGAAAGAATGGCTCAAAGAGGTTCGACACGATTTCCGCTTGATTGATCAGTGCCTCTACATTCAGTTTTGGCGCAAGCGCTATGAGTTCGGAACTTGAACGCTGCCGGGCAGAAACCGAGTCGTAACTCAACATTCTGGATTCAAAATATGAGTCCAACATTCCCCCTCGATGGCTCCGGATGAACTCGACATCGTCATTCGAAAGCCCCGCAAAAGCCTTAGCGTGCGCCTCCGCAGCCGCTTTCAGGACGGCTTCGATATACGAAAGATGCCCCTTGAGATCCGTATCTTTATAGGAGGTGAAGCTGATCTTGGGAGTCTCAGCCGGCTCTCGCTTCTCAAAATTGAGAAGCGCGTGCCTGGCCAGGCTTAGTGAGGTGGAAGGCAAGGCTGGCTTTTCTCGGCCAACCTGAATGAGCTCTCTGCTGACGGCCTCGACCTGAAATGGGCCGCGATGGACATACCTGTTCAAGGCAAGCCGGTTGGGATCAGGGAACTCTTCACACCGGTTGAGCCGTAATTGAAGATTGTCGCTGTCTTCCCTAAATCCGGCCTGCTCAATGAGCTTGCGGCAGAGGGTTTCGTAAGCAGGAGTGATCTTTTCAAGATCCGGCCGCAGCACTGCGTTCGCTGGCGTGCCACCCTCTTCCTTTCTTGTGAATGGATAGGGCTGAAGTTGGAAGGAGATGGACTTCAGCTCATTCTTTGCTCCCTCTCCATTCTTTAGCACCTGCATTTTAACTTCTTCACCCGGCCGAAATTTCTTTCCCTCCTTGCCGAATGAGTAGCTCAAACGAATATCCTCACCCTTCCAGACCTCGCCATCCATGCTGACAATAATGTCCCCAGGTGCGAGACCGCCCGCTTCTGCGGAGGAGAGAACGGCCACCCGGGTGACCTTCAGACCAAAAGCGGATTCATATCGTTTGTCCTTTTCAAGTTTGACAGTTTCAACGTCAATACCAAGGAACACTTTGCCTGAATACGGCTCGCCGTCTTCAGCGTTTAAAACCACAAGAAGAGGTAGAAGAACGACAACATATCTGAACATATTAATTCTCCTGGAAGGCAGGATTACTCGATAAAAACGTCACCCCAGGCTGCGCTGCCAAAATGCCACCTTGCGCCTTGACCTATCGTCTTAAGTTTCAGCTTCTTGACGCCCTTTATACCAATGTCGATCTCAACAGCTTTGTCCTTCCATTGAAGCTCATGCGTTGCTGAAAGAAGGCGTTCGTTTCCCCATACCTCAAACTGGATTCGCTCATTCTGGAGACGGATCTCTCTGCCCGGTGAGCCCTCTAGATCGACGCCGACAAAGCTATGGAAGCGCTTGAAACGGCCACCGAGGTTAAACTCAATGGTAGACGGAGCCCGGATTCCAAAGCCTCGATCAAAGAGCTGAAGATTATTCTCTTCCTTTCCGCCCTTCACGAATACGCCGCCGATACTAAGCAGGTTGCCTCGAAAACTGCGGTCGACATTTACATTACCTTTGTGCTGATCAATGTAGGATGGCACAACACCGCTGAGATAAACGCGTCCGCTTTCCGGAACGCGAAGGTTCTTCGGCGACTGGCGGGCATGGACCAGCCCTCGCAACCGCATGTCGCCACGATATGCCGATGAAGGCAGGCACTGCCAATCCTGGTCGAAGTATCCCACAGCAACCGCGGTGGCAGGCGAGTTCGTCCTTTCATCGAAGATAATAAAATCAAACCAGTTCCGATTATCGAAGGGCCCCCAGTGAAACCAGTTGCCGAATCGGTTATTGATACCGTAGCTGCTCTTCCATGAGGTGCCGGCGAAGACACAAACATACCGTTTCGAATTCAGCGGATTCGGAAAGCAGAATTTCACCCCAACCTCCTCCCCTTTCCAGGTTTCGTCGCCCATCGAGACCTCTCGACTGTTTACGCGAATGGGAAGATTGTCATATATTTTTCTGTAGATCTGGTTCTCTTCACGGTTGCCATACAGTATCAGACTGAATGCCTCGATATCCTCCGTGCTGACATCCCGGTCCGCCTTGATGCGGCACGGAACGTTGAAAAGCAGCTTCCAATCGGACAGAAAACGCTCAGCCTCCGCCTTCAAGATCTGATCGGAATCAGAGTTACCGCTGGTCCCATACACCAGCAGAAAAGGCGTGGTGTACGCATCTTCGACAGGGCCTTCCAGAGAAGCTCTCTTAGTCAGTCCTTTTGCCGGCGCAGCTCCAGCCCATGAGCCCTGAGCTGACTTCCTGAAAAAGTTATCACTCCCAAGCTTTACGCTCTGGCCATCAATCCGGATTTCCAAACCCTTGCCTCTTTCACGCTTTGGATGGGTTTCCCAGTCGATGGAAAAAGCACGAATGTTGTCCGTACGGATATAGATTTCGGTCTCTGTGGTTTCAGCCTCTATCTCTGAAAAGCGTGCCGGCTGATCGAATTCCTGAATTCTGAGCCAGTAGGCCCGGCCATACTTCAGTTTCCATGTCCGGTGACGAATCTTCCAGGGGGATAACTCGCGCTTTTGATTCCAGATCCACGACCACTGTTCCGCATTGAATTCCGGTTTGAATCCGCCATGCCCGGCTTCCGGATCTTCACGGTAGATCACCTTACTGCCGAGGCGCTTCAATCGAGCGACCATGCCGCGGGCGTGGCCAACGGGGACAACTCCGTCATTGGCCCCATGAATACAGAAACTGGGTAGATTCAGCATGTTTTCCGCAAATGATGTCGGGTCGAGTGTATCCGCAACGAACAGACAGAGGCGGTTGAAGGGCATGGGCAGACTCTCCAGCGGCCCCGGTGGAAAATCTGTTCCCCAGTCCCAAAGAGACTCCCAGACCCCTCGGTGGCTGTTCCCCGCATTGGGGGCAACGCCGGCAAAGAGATACGGATACTTGGTGCCGATGTTCCAACTGCCGGTCCCGCCCATGGAGTGGCCTGTCATGATGACCCGATCCTCATCAATATTGTAGTCTCGCAGCACATCCTGAAGCACTGCGAGAATGTCCTCCTCAGCAATAAACATATAGTCAAGACTCCCACGCCCGTGCGGACCAACGACAATGGCGCCCTTGCTCACAAAAGTGGGATGTCCCTGATACGGGCGATACCAGCCATGGCCATGGAGCGAAAGAAAAAGGGGATGAGCCTTCGATTCGTCGTAATCATCAGGGACGCTGATGGAGTAAGTTTGCAGCGAACCGTCAACTTCTGATCGGTAGGCACGTAGAAAGTTTCCGCGCTTTTTCGGGAAAGGATTCTGAGCAGCGAGTAACTGGTTTAGCTCTCCAGTAGTGATTTCAAGATTCTCACGGAATCTCTTTTTATCAATCTGGCCGCTCTGGGTCAGAGCGTCTATCTCATTTCTCAGGTAAGCGACATTCGCATCAATCCAATCGGCCTCTCGCGGGGATCGTCTGCGCAAGTCGGCCTGGGACTCGTCAAATTTCACTTTGAGTTGCTGAACCCGGTCGGCGTACTCGAGGCGGTCAAGAAGCGTAATTTTCACAAGCCGTTGGTACTGGACCAGAGCCAGGTCGGCAGACACCCGCAAACTGACCTCACTCTCAACCGGTCGCAGTGAAATCGCGAACAAGTGAAGCTTGTCATTCCAGGGCAAGCGAAATGAACTCAGCCCGCGGCCCTCATCCAAAGGAATCGTCACTCGCCAGATCCTCGCTTTAGTGCCGATTTCCTCCACCAGACCGGAACTGCCTAAAGGCTTGAAATACCCCTGAGAGGCTAACGATAAAAGGCCTACCGTAACAGGGTCTTCCTGCCAATCCGGAACTCCAAGCCTGGCAGGGACGAGATCGCTTCCATATTTCAGCAACAGTTCCGTATCAACATGACCACCATGTGAGGCGATCAGCAGATCCATAGACCGATAGTGGGAAAAGGAATGACGAATCCATTGCCCCTTGCACCTGACGTTGTTCAGCGCGCCTGTCCTGGAGGAAGGGAACAGGAACTTAGATGTTCCAAGCTCAACCAGTTCACCAGGCCCGGGCAGCCCGGACGCAGAATAGGACATACCGGGCATATGGAGTGGATTCCGGGACATATCCAGGTTGCCATCACGCGGTCGTTCTTCTCGCGCTATGCCGTCATTGTTGAACTGGGACAGGAGATCAATCGGCACGATCCATTTGTCACGCCACCTGTAATTTGTCCACCCGAAGCCTGGCAGGCCGTAAACCGTTACCAAGAGTAGCGCCAGGAACGCCAAGGCAACAATGCTGTATGCAATTCCCCGCCGACGATCAAGAAATGGAAAAACCATATTCTGTTTCATTCATCCAGCCGCGTAACTGGCGACGTCGGAGGTGACTGACTAAGCAGATAATGTCTGATTACAGAGAATCGACCGGAGCTGCCAATTCCTCTTCAGGCTCTAGCTTCGGTTCAGCAGGAGGGTTGAGAGGATCGTAAGTTTCGAGACGGTATTCCCCTTTTAATTCCAGAAGTATCTCTAGTCCGTCAGTAAAGTCGAGGTTTGAAATAGGCTTTGCCATCCCGCTGGCGTCGTATCTGAAAGCCTTACCGGACTCAGTCACAAAGCCGCGTCGCAGCCAGCGCCTATCGTATACCATAAACAGCTGGACTTCCGAGGTTTCCGGATCGTTCTCCACTTGGTATCGCTGCTCTTCAACGTAGCCTTTGACGAGTTTGTCCTCACCAACCACCCTCTCAATCTTTACGGGCACTCCAGACTTAGCGACGCGCAAAGGTTCTTGATTCTTGAAAACCAGACTCAGATCAGAAGCTCTAATTTCCACCAATCGATGGACAAAAGCAGGCGTCTTCCGCTCGCAACCCAATTGAGTGAAGCTGGCTACCAGAACAAGCTGAGCACAAGTGGATAACACTGAAACCTTCTTACATTTCATAAGGCTCTGATTGTAGCCACGAGGTCGAGTGAAACCCATAGTCAAAAGAGAAGCCGATGTCCAGATAAAGAACATCGGCTTCAAAAAACTGCCTCAAGCTGCACTATTTCTTGGGTTCTTCCGTTTGTTCCTTGGGAGCATCAAGGGACTCGGCTTTGATCTTGTCGTTCAGATGCTTTGTAACGGCCTCGGTCAAATCATTTGTATTTGAAGTGTAAACGATGGCGGGAACATTGGTACTTGAAACGCCGGAGAGATCAAAAACATAGTCAAGCTTCTGGGCCGCAGCGACATCATTAATTGCCGCCTTAATCTTCGTGAGTAATGCCGATCTGACACGGTTGGAATAGGTGCTGATGTCTCGGTTGGCAGCCTGAACATGCGCATTCCGATCGTTACGATAACTCTGAATCAACTGCGCTTTGATTTTCAAGTCCTTCCCTATTTCCTGCTTAGCAGCAGCGTCATCTGCAGCTTTCAATTCCTCCTGCCTGGCATTATAGGCTTGGATGAGGTCGTTCTCTGTGAGCTGCATTAACTGTGCTTTGGCCCGGTAACCTGATGTCCGGGTTTTTAGTGTGTTGTTGGCCATCTTGGCTTCATCCAACTTATCAAAAATTTCGGCAACATTGACAATAGCGATTTTCGGCGCTTGAGCGAAAACCGTGGATGCCGCAAACACGATACTGAATGATGCCATTCCCCATGCTCTGGTGTACATCTACTGAACCCCCAAATAGTGTGAAAAACAATACTCCGTGGGAAATGAATCCCTGAGGACTAACTCTTGCAATCTAAATGATTGAAAATTGAATCTATTCAAACTGCGGCAAATATAGATAAAGATATCGACCGCTCCAGACCGGAGCCGTCAGGAAGTTATATAACGGTCTCGTTCCGCCTAGTCAATCAGGGCGAATATTCCCGGAGATCGGGCCTTACTCGTCCTCTTGATCCTCTTCCTCATCAAACTTAACGGTACTCTTTTCTGCGCGGATAGCGCCGGTCGGCATGATTGTCTCTTTCCACTGGAGCGATTCATTCATGAACTGGTGGAAGATCACCGGGTTCATAAAGAATGCGTCAAATGTCACCAGCGGAATCAGGCCGGAATGCAATTCTTCGGCATCAAACTGGAATGAGCTCAATCCCGTCAGGTTGAAGAATTCAAACCCGTTACCCGGCGCAAACAGGTCTCCACGTGTAACCAGATTGTTAAACGGAGCCCGAATCTTCAGGTTTCCGCCCGAAGAGATGATTGTCGAGCCCGGCTGCAGGATTAAGGCACCACTCAGGGCGTCATCAACATCGATCAGAATCTCGGAGCCACCGAGGGCTCTCACATCTGCGAAGATGTTAGCCAGACTTCGAACATCGATATCTATCGTTCCATCGACATTCTCTGAACCAGTCAGAGTTGTCGAATTAGCATCAATATCCAACAGTGTGATTGGCGTGGTCCGGCCGATGTTGTCCAGGTTTACTGCTCCCTGCAGAGCTCTGAAGACAGCATTGAATGCTCCATCGATATCGCCACCAGTAAACAGGAGATTACCGGCCGTGGAATCGGACGTCAGGTTACCTCTCAGGTCTACATCCGTTGCACCGCCGAAATCCTGATTGTTAACAGTGGAGATCGCAATCGGGGTGGCGCCAAGGAGACTGGCCCCCAGGAAGGTGGTACCGGTGCTGACCACAGTCAGGCTGTTCAGTCTGACAGTCTGACCAATATTGGTCAGCTCAACGTTGCCGGTGCCGGAATCAATCCGCAAGTCGAAGTTTCCATTGATAACAGCTTGGTCGAGATCTATATCTCCATTGCCCGAGCTGATGGTCAGATTATCCTCAAGCTTGATCGTGTTGGAGGAGACGATTGTGATGTCTCCACCATCACCACCACCAACACTTTGTGTGGCGATGCTCTCGTTGAGTCGAACCAACCCACCGGTGATGCTGAGGCCACCGAGCGGTACACCCCGGATGTCTTCAATTCCGTCAGCCGGATCACCGACGAAGACGGTGGTTCCAACATTAGACAGGTCAACAGGGCCTGTGCCAGAGTTCAGGGTCAAGGTGTTCTGGCCAACATTACTGTCATTGATTGGCGTATCGGAGAACAGGATTCTGCCGTTTGCCGTTGTAATGTTTGCATCGCCGTCAAGGATGAACTGCTGCGCGGCTCGCCCATCGAAACCGGTGCCATCAAAAATCATATTTCCAGAAATCCTGATGGTGCCTGACTGATCGCCCGATATTGAGCTGGTATTAAGATTTATATCAGCAGTATCCTGGGAGATGAGCAGATTAAGCTCCTCATTAGGTCTGCCAACATTGCCCAGGATAATTATGCCTCCGGTATCAGGATTAATTGCCAGGTTTTCTGTTACTCCATCGGCATCTGAGACAAGGGTATTACCCACTCGAAGGTTAATCGTTCCCCGGGCAAAAATGCCAAGATTCCGAATGATGACAACGTCATTGGCCACGCCACTCATGTCGACATCACCACGGATCTGAATGTGGTCGTTTACGGTGACATTAACGCCGGCGTTGATGTTGAAATCACCATCCTGGTTGAAGATGCCGTCGTTAAGGACAATGTCACCATCATCAATGGTCACGTTGTCGGTTTCCGTCACATTGATATCGCCTTGACCACTGTTAACGATGGTCAGCGTATCCAGGTCGACTTCGATGTGAACATTTGCACCTGAAGTAGGTGCAATGCCGAACCCGGTGACAGTTCTGACACTTGTAAATGCACCTGCACCGTCGGCATCGATGTCTTCTCCATTGGTGTCTCCGCCGTCAACGACCCCGGCACTGGTGGAGATGATAGACACAGTGGCATTAATACCCGTAGTAACGATCCGCCCCAAAGTGATGTTTTCATCAGCTTTAAGCGAGATATTGCCTGTTCCAGCATCGATTTCAGTTCCGTTGCCCATTGTGAGAGCTCCGCTGGAACCATTCCCTCCCAAGTCTGCGTCTGCAATGATGACGACATCACCGTTTGTTGAGGATACATCACCGTCTACGCCGAAGATGACATCATCGGCCGCGGTCAGACTGATATCCCCGTTGTTGGAAGTAACACCATCATTGATGGTCAGGCTTGAGCCATTTTTTACTTCAATAACTATGGTTTCCGCATCACCAGCAGCAGTAACTCCTCCCAGGGCTGTCACAACAGTTACAGCGCCATTCGATGTAATGGCGATGGAGCCAGCAGCGGTCTGAGTAATGTTATTGATGAGCAGGGCACCGCTCTCGCTGAGCTCGATGTTGCCTGCGGTACCATTCGTGGCCTCGACGGCTGCAATCTTTGTTTCGAGGGCATCACCATTTCCGATACCGTTTGCTGCATCAATGTCCACAATAGCACCAACGGCATCAGCAATGAGATCTATATCTGTGTCTCCGCCGTCGACTACCGCACCTGCCGTGCTAGTTATGGTAATCGCATCGTCACCAGCATTGTTGGTCACAAGGCTGGCGACAGTGATGTCACCATTGGCATTCAGGTCGATCTGACCGCTGCCTGCGTTCAGCACCGATTCGTTAGCCTGAGTGATGAGGCCTCCAGTGGCCGTGGCGTTCACTTCGATCTCACCGGTCGTG
>JAQBXN010000038.1 GCA_027625095.1 Planctomycetota bacterium
GCCGCCCTTTCAGGGCTCAAGCGTGACCGTTTCTGATAACCCAGGGCGTTGCCCTGGGCTGGCATGTTTTTGCCCCTTCGGGGCGTGATCGACTTTTTACGGAGGAATCTGGAAGCCTATTCTATGAAGCGCACGGCTTTGCAGTGAATGGTCGTTTTAGCCCTGCATAATGCTCGCACAGACCTACTCAGACGATGATGACAAAGACTCCAGCCCCCCAAACGGAAAGTCACTTAATCGGCCGCCACCAATGCAAACCTTCCCAATCACGATCCCGGATCAGGCGGTTCGGGAAATTATCCGCACTCGGCTGAATAAGTCGTTCCTTGTAGAAGCCAGTGCCGGCTCCGGAAAGACTCACTGCCTGATTGAACGGATGGTCGCTCTCATCCGTGAAGGTGAAGCCTCTGTCCAGCAAATTGCCGCGATTACTTTCACCGTGAAAGCAGCCGGAGAATTACGCAATCGCTTTCGAAACAGTCTTGAACTTGAGCTCAAGAAATGCAAATCCGGAACAGCGGAACTCGAACGACTCAGCGACGCCCTGGCCCATCTTGACCAGGCATTTATTGGCACGATCCACTCTTTTTGCGGCCGACTGCTTCGGGAACGGCCAGTGGAAGCGGGAATCGATCCTGAATTCCGGGAAGGAGACGATCTGCAGATCGAGCTCCTGAAAGGACAGACCTGGCAGTCCTACCTGGAAGACGTTCACCTCGGCCGCGAAATCCTTCCTGACGATTTTGTGCGTTCCGGGTTGTCGCTCTTCGATCTCCAGTCGTTGTATGAACAGCTCAGCGAATACGATGACGTTGAATTCGAGAGAACCGCCATGGCAATGCCCGGTGAAGCACTCGAAATCACGCTCAAGGCTACCCTCGAGTTTATGGACCAGGCGAACGCGGTCATGCCAGAGCGCCCGCCCCCCGGCCGTTCGTGGGAAGGCCTGCAGGAAAACCTTCTCCGCGCAAACGCTATCCGAGTGCATCTGAATCTCGCTAAGGAAGCAGATGTTGTGCGTTTTCTCGAGATCTTCGAAACCGGTGAGGTAAAGCAATTCGTTTACGGACAGGAAGGCGGGAGGCGTGTCCAGATTCCGGTGTGGACCACCCGGGAGGCTGGCAAGAACGTGCAGGTCTCCGTCCACGAACTTCGCACCGAACACCTTCTGCCAGCCTTGAATGCCTGGAGAACCTGGTGCTACCCCCTTGTACTTGGAGCTGTCGAAAGAGCTGTAGATCGTTTTCGGATTCGAAGGCGACAGGCTGGCGTTCTCAGCTTCCAGGATCTTTTGATGGACTCCGTGAAGCTACTTCGTGACTCGCCTTCGTATATCGAAGTGCGCGAGTATTTCCAGCGGCGGTTCACACACATTTTCGTAGATGAATTCCAGGATACGGATCCCATTCAGGCGGAGGTGATGTTTCTTATCACCGCGGACAATCCGGCTGAATCTGATTGGAAGAAGGCAACGCCCCGCCAGGGCAGTCTCTTTATAGTGGGCGATCCTAAACAGAGCATCTATCGATTTCGAAGGGCGGATATAAGCATCTACGACCTCGTCAAAGAGAAATTCGCTGGGAACGTGCTGACCCTGACATCTACCTTTCGAATTGCCGCAGGATTATGCGATCGGTTGAACCCGGCCCTGCAGGGACTCATTGAAAAACACAAAGCACCCTACCAGGCCGCCTATACTGAACTCCATCCCGTTCGACCCGCCGCGGTCAAAGATCCCATTCGCTACGTGTACCATGAGACCGTTCAAGGCCAGATGGGGGAACACTCCAAGAATTTTCGCGTGGCGTCAAAAGATGCTGAAACGATTGCCCGGATTATTTCCGACATGAAAGACTGGTCGCTTAATCTCTTCCAAGATCATCTGGAAGGAGAAATCGGAACGCGGAAACGGATCGGGGCTAAATGGGGCGACTTCCTCATCCTGGCACGGCAGAAAACCCATCTGCCGATATACGCGACCGCGCTGGAAAAGCTGGGCATCCCGTACCGTGTCTCTGGCGCGAATGCATTCAAAAGTCGAGAGATCAGCCCGTTCATGAATCTGTTGACCGCCGTTGCCGATCCTGAAAACTCAATCGCGCTTGTAGCCTACCTTCGCGATGCGCTTGCGGGTATCAGCGATGAGGCCCTTTATCAATTCAAATCAGCCGGCGGCTCTTTCGAAAGCCTCTGGCACCTGCTCAGGAAATCTGAGGAGCTTTCACCGGAGATACATTCCGCGGCACTTCGCATCAAAGCGGGGGCTGATTATGTACGTAGATATCTACCTTCGGTGGCCGTCGAGAGCTTGCTTGAAGATTCTGGTCTTCTTGCGCTTACGCGTTCGCAGGAAAGCGGCGGCAGCAGAGCAGGCTCACTTCTAAGAATAGTTTCACTTGCGAAGCGTATGGAACGCGAGGGGATGAGTTTCGTCGAGATCGTGGCGCGGCTTGAGGATATCCATCAAAGAGGGACCGGCGCGGACTACAGCGAATCCTTGAGTCTTCATCCTGCGCAAGACGACGCGGTCACCCTGATGAACCTTCATAAAGCGAAGGGCCTTGAAGCACCGGTCGTCTTTCTCGCAGATCCTCGCACCCTGTCCTGGCATACGCCTCGTCTGCATGTCCGTCGGGCCGGCGGTCGTGCCAAAGGCTTTATCAAAGTCTACGGCAAACTTGCGGATGGCAGCGAGGTCGTGCTTGCCCAGCCCAAAGACTGGGATCAGTTGGAGCAAATCGAAACGGAATACCTGAAGGCCGAAGAAAATCGGCTGATCTACGTCGCAGCAACACGCGCCAGGGATTTACTGGTCATCTCTCACTATCAGCGAAGTAAGGGCTCAGAACCACATCCGGGAGCGGCACCCGACCGGCCTTGGGAGCCGCTCTTCAAGCGAATCAAAGAGCCACTGCGGCTCACGATTCCGCGTGAACCGGACCTCGATTACGTCAATCCACCGGAAAACTTGAACCGGGAAACTTTTCAGAGACAGGCCGAACGGAACCGGCTCGGTCTCCGAACTCAAACTTACGCACAGAACACAGCGCACTCACTGGCTGCCGATCCCGGCACAGTGGAGGGAGTTCAATTCGATCCAGGTCGAATTGGAGGGGTGGCTTGGGGGACGGTTATCCACCGTTTGCTCGCGGACTGTGCCATATTTAATCGGCCTTCATCGGAAGTCCTGGCCAGAAAATACCTTGCTGAAGAAGGACTCTCCGGGGAACTCATCCAGAAAGCCGTAGACGAGGTCGAGGTGGTCAGGAACTCCGGCCTTTGGCAACGTCTGACCGATTCTGAAGCCCGATATGCAGAAGTGCCGTTCGCCATAAGACTTGAGCCCGGTGAGGAGGCGGAATTGAAGGCCCAGGCGGCGGCGACCGGAATTCCTACCCTGTTCAAAGGTACGGTTGACCTCGCTTTTAAGGAAAAAGCGGGATGGGTGATCGTGGACTACAAAACGGAAGCGACCGAAGGCCGGCTCGAACAGTTGAAAGAGCATTACAGGCCACAGATTTCGTTTTATGGCCGAGCCTGGCACAAGCTGGTCGGACAGCCTGTTCATGAGACGGCGCTATATTTTCTTGATGGCGGGCACTACGAGCGGCTGAGTTAACCCGGCGAAGTCAATTCGAGGGCATTGCCTCAAACTCGACTTCATATCGCCCTTTGATGTGCCGATTGTAGTAGCGGCCCTGAGATGGAGCTGACTTGAACTCCTCCCAGATATTCCGCGGCAATCTCGCGTGAATGTATCTACGGTCACGAATTTGGAAGACCCCGTATCCGAGGCCACTCTTGTCGTGGTAGTAGGTTGCTGACCGGAGCCAGGAGCTCATAGAAGTGTCCGCCACCTCTTGAGTCAGATGCCTTGATTCAATGAATTTGAACGCCTCGTCCTTCGAATCAAATGTGGCAGGCAGCCTGGTGCATGAGCACAAGAAAAGCAGACCGAGGCCCAGTAAGTTTCTGCCAACCACGCCATTGCTCCTATGAAGTTTTGCTCCTGAAATCTTGCAGCATCTGTCGGTATCAATCCGCCTCTAAATCTTAATTCCTCTGAGATCAACAGAATTTCTGAAAAGGTTCCTCCCCCTTGGCTATGAATGCGAGAGGATGTTGGAGACGAATTGTAATTAAGAGAGAGGTCTAGATAGAGATCCACCATATATTGAGCTTCGCCAAAAACTCCTTCACCACTCTGAGAGAGACCTCAGTAAGGCCAAGGTCACGTGCGTGGCAGACCTTACCGAAGCTCGTTCATCAGATGTGCTGACGCCAGAATACCACGGTGGTAATCCCCCAGGTTGAATTTCTCATTGGGCGAATGCGTACCGTCATCAGGCAGGCCCCAGCCGAGGAGGATGGTATCCACACCAATCTTCTGCTTCAGGTCCGCGACGACAGGGATCGTGCCGCCCTCGCGAGCCATCACTGGTGGTTTCCCAAAGCCCTTTTCAATGGCGATTCGGGCCGCGTCCATGGGTTTAGTGTCCGTTGGAGTGATGCAGGGAAGTGCGCCAGTCATGACCTGGATTTCAAGTTCTACAGTCGGCGGACAAATCTCTCGCACGTACGCGGTGAACAGCTCTGCAATCTTTGCCGGATGTTGATTTGGAACGAGTCGCATACTGATTTTCGCTCCAGCTTTGGCTGGTAACACAGTCTTCGAGCCTTCGCCCGCATAGCCTCCCCATATGCCATTAACGTCGAGGGTGGGCCGAGCCCACTTACGTTCAAGGGTGGTGTAGCCGGGCTCGCCGGCGAGCTGGGCCGCGCCTATGTAAGTCCGGTAGCCCTCTTCATCGAACGGCAACCTGGCGAACTCTTGCCGTTCCCAGTCTTCGATGGGCAACACGTCATCGTAGAAGCCGGGGATGCTGATGCGTCCGGATTCGTCACGGAGTTTTGCAATGATCTGCCCGAGCACGTTCGCCGGATTTGAAACGGTACCGCCAAAACTCCCGGAGTGCAGGTCCTGCCTTGAACCTTTCAGATCGATCTGAAAGTAAGCAAGGCCTTTCAGCCCGTATGTGATTGCAGGCACACCTTCGGCAAACTGGCTGGTATCGGAAATAACTGCGAAGTCGGCTGACAAACGATCCCTGTAGGTATCCAGAAACCCCGCCAGATGTTTACTGCCAACTTCTTCCTCGCCCTCGATGATGTATTTGAGATTTACGGGCATCCTGCCTTCAGCTCTGTAAAACGCCTCGGCGGCCTTTATGTGCGTGAACATCTGCCCTTTATCGTCGGTGGCTCCACGGGCCACAACGTTTGGGCCTTCAATAGTCGGTTCGAATGGATCATTCCTCCAGAGGTCAATCGGGTCGACCGGCTGCACGTCATAGTGACCGTAAACAAGCATGGTCGGCAAACTGGCATCAACGATTTTCTCTGCGTAGACAATCGGATGTCCCTCTGTCGGCACAATCTCCGAGTCAAACTCCATCGCTCGGAACTGGTCTGCGATGAAGTTCGCTGCTTTCAACACATCCTTTTTATGTTCCGAAACCGCGCTGATACTCGGAATCCGCAGAAGGTCCATTAATTCTTCAACATACCGTTCCCGGTTTGCATTGATGTAATCGACAACTTGTTCAATAGCCATGGACTTAATGAGTAATGAGTAATGAGCGAGTATTGATTGGGCGGGAATCTAGGAGATTGGTCAAGGCAACACAAACAGAAGCCCGTGTGAACCACGCAAGATTCAGGATTCAGGATCCAAGGTCTCCTACTCACCTGGCCCACCATCCATATCGCATTCCATTCACCATCAACGATTAACCATTAACCATTCCCTTTAACCTGTTGCCTACCGCTGACTAACTTGCTTTAATCCTCGCCCTATCAAATTGGCGCAACCTCTTGTAATTGCGGAAATTGTAAGTATTTACCCCTCGGGGTGTTAACGGAGTCAGTCATGTTACAGGCTATTTTAGGTAAGAAACTGGGAATGACGCAGATTTACTCGGAAGAGGGGAACGTCATTCCAGTCACGATCATTGAGGCTGGCCCATGCACAGTCATGCAGGTGAAGACCGATGATTCTGATGGTTATGGTGCGATCCAGCTTGGATTCCAGGACAAGAGAGTCAGCAAATCCAAGAACCGTCGCAACCGTCGTGCACTCAAGCCACAGATTATTCAGGCAGAGAAAATCGGAACGACGCCGAAACAGTTTGTTCGGGAATTACGTTGGGACGGGGCCGGAGAATACGAAACCGGCAAGGATGTTACCGTCGAAACCATGGAGGGTGTGGAATACGTTGATGTCATCGGCACGAGCAAGGGCCGCGGTTTTACCGGTGTCATGAAGCGCCACAACTTTAGAGGTGGCCATGCAACACACGGCCAGCACAATCGCGATCGCCACGGTGGTTCCATCGGCCAGGCAACCTGGCCAGGCCGGGTTTTTAAGGGCATGAAGATGCCGGGCCATTTCGGTGTCGACCGAATTACCGTACAGAATCTGAAAGTCGTTTCCATTGATAAAGAAAAGAATCTGTTGGCTGTCAAAGGGGCAATACCCGGGCACAACGGAGCCTTTGTCATCGTGAAGAAAGCGATCAAGAAATAAGAGTAATTCATGCGGACGGGTATCCTACCTGTCTACGGATTACCACGTTAAGTTTGCCGCTATGGGCAGGAAACCTGTCATACCTATAAAAAAAGGCCGAAGAGCCATTGCTCTTCGGCCTTTTTCATTGGTTCAAGATTACTTCAGGCAACCATGTTGACCTGGCCACCGGGCGACAACGTGTTTGTGATGTCTGCCAGAGCATATTGAATCTCGGCCAACAGGTCCGGGTTGTCGGCAATGTAATTCGGAATCGTGTTCACAATGTGCTGTATGGCACTTGCGAATACCGACGCATCCGATCCGCTGTAGTCATACCCTACATTTGGATCAAGTGGCTGGAGAGCTTCTTCAAGGCGTGCGGCGTTGCGGTTCATGAGGTCAGAGTTTCCGCCGGTACCAACCATTCTGGCAAGTGCGTAGAGAGCGCGGGCGGCCAGACGGCTTTCGCTGTTAACCTCACGGCCAACGCTCCGGATTAAGCCGGACAAGATGCTACCGCTCTCTGGGGATAGCTCTGATGTAGCGATTGCGAAGTCGAAAACGGGACCACTACGATTTTGATTAACACCACCGACTGGTGCTCCCCCGGACTTGGTGGCACTAAGCCAATTCAGCAGGTAATTGCTGGGGTCTACCGGCTCAGTCGAAGCGCTGTTCCCAGCGGTGACTTTCACGCCGTTATCGACATCCGACAACTGAGTGTTGTTTTCGTTGAAGTAGGCATTGTTGGTGGCGACAGCGCCGTCTTCGGAGTATCCGATTTGGGCGATATCAACATTCTGCGACTGACGCACATCTACGTTGATTTTGTTGCCGAGGTCGATGATTTCAAGATTGTTGGTATTGCTGACCAAGGCACCGAGCGAGTCACCGGATTCAACAGCAGTGGCGACCTTGCTGTTGGTTTGCTGGTAATTGGTCTCCTGACCCATGATGTTGTTCGTCGCATTACCCTCGAAATTGGCAGAGGCATCCTGAATGTGAGCTCTGGTCTGAACTGAGTTCATGAAGTTCTCAGAGACCTGACCACCGACTGTGATGGTGTTGCCGGGACCAGCCAGGGCTGGTCGGTTGGACACGTTGTGCCCTCGACTCGAAAGAAAATTGAGAAAGTTACTGCTTAGACCTGTGATTCCACCAGCCATAGTGAAACTCCTTTATAAATGCGTCTGAATCCCCATTCAGACAATCCCCAGAAAATCCAAGGCTTTCAAGCCTCGGAAGCACCTGATTGTTCGTTTCCAAACGAAAACCTTTAGTGCTTGAACATTTGTGTCAAGTTTCCCGAATTAGTTGACAGGAACATTAAAAGTTGGCTTCAGGTTTCGGCACTCCCCCCAGAGCACCCAGCGAGCTGTGATTCCCTTCCGGGCAGCTCATTCCCCCGATCCGGTCCTGGCTTCAGGAAAAATGACACTATCATTCTCCGGTCTGTGAAGCTTCAAATGAGCAGTCAGGAAGAGAGGTCAGGCAAGTGCCCTGAACTCATGAATTTGAGTGACAGAGGGGCTGTATCGAGCGGCAGTCCGAGTCTGTTGAAACTTAAACCCACCAAGCAGAGATCGTTAAATCCAGAAGATCCCTGCCCAATTTGGAGGATGCCCAACCGAATATCCCCCGCCAGCCAATGCACCGGAGATCAAGTGCGATGGTGAGTCAATCCAGACTAGGCAGAGTCGGAGACTTGGGCCTTACCTTCCTGTGATCCACTCTTGGCGCCTTCGGCATATCCTTGAAAAGCCGAACAAACTCAACCAGATTCTCCACCGCGGCATTGAATATTTCCTTGCCCTTTTCTTTGGTTGCCATAGTTGCCGCCCCCGAAACACCGGTAGGCGATGCCGAGCTGGTCCAGTTGATTACCTTCATAGGCCCCCAGCCTTTAGTGAGATCCACTGCCGTGAATTTAGCGATGCCGGACTTAATATCACCGCCGGCAGCGCCGCCGTAATGATCCGTGGCTTTGGACATATCAACCTTGGATTCATCCAGGTACAGGTATACAGAAGTTTCCAGCTCACCTGCGTGGGCAGCACCACCAAATCCGGAGTCTCTAATTTCTTCAAACTTTGCCTTGGCCAGATTCGTCCACATACACGAAGCAAAAATCGCATCAGTCTCCAGATTTCCCCTTCTCGCAATAAATTCACAAAGATGCTCATTCGACCCGTGACCATCAACGATCACAATGCGTTCGAATCCGTAGTAAGCCACACTTTTGCACACGTCCAGACAGTACTCGATAAAATGATCGTAATGCACATGAATCGTGCCGGGAAAGTCCATGGCGTGTTCATTGTAGCCGTAAGGGATGTTCGGCATCATGAGCATGTCTTCCGGGCTGCGCTTCGCGGCTTCCAGCGAGACACTGGTCGCAAGAAAATTATCCACATTCAACGGCAGGTGGTAACCGTGCTGTTCGGTACTGCCAATCGGAAGCAGAAGGACTTTCTTTGCTACTGCGGCCTCGTTGATTTCGGGCCAGGTAAGGTCGGCGTAGAGGTATTTGCTTAAAGAACTCATAGCGTTGAATCCGATTAGTGAGGAATCAGGATCTTGCATGCTCTGGTGGCCGCATAACAGCCCCCAAGTATCCGTGAACTGGCTTCGACTATCCAATAAAAAAAAGGCCTGCTCTCTTTCAAGAACAGGCCTCTGTAATTTCAGAAACGACTCTTAACCGCTGATAGCAATCGCCTCGCTTGCGGCCGCGGCGTCGAGGGCGGCGGTGGCACTGGTGGCGCCGTCTTTGCCCTTGGTTGCGTCGCGTGAGCTGTACTTCAGGCTGATCCGGATGTTCATGATCTTGCTGCCGACCAGCTTGAAGACCAGGCTGGGGGATTCGAGAGCGATCATGCGGCTACGTGTATAAGCCGGTTTGGCGTCGCCCTTGAGGGCTTCTTCAAGCTCCATTTCTATGTGGTCGACACATTCGTCCAAATCGAACGGCATATCAGAACCGAGTCCATACTCATTGGCATAGGTTCGGAGCGCTTTGGGTGTCAGCTTGAAAATTCTGCCACCAGCTCGCGCCAGAATAGGTTCTTCTGGAAAATTATCCGCAGATGGCGGAGCGGTCGGCTCCATCCGTGACCTCATCTTATCGCGAGGAGGTCTAATATGTTTTGCATTCGGGTTGCTCATGATGAATATCTCCAAGGAATTCTTAGACCAATGTTAAAAGCGACTTAGAAAGTTGGCTACAACTGGTCAGAAATACAATACCAAGCCATCCAAAATACGAGTCGTTTTAGAATATCTCTATTCCACAACGAATGAAGGCATGGATGAAACCACTCAGACGCCTGTGACCACTAACCTCTGGAAAGCCTGGGGTGGATGACAGCAAACGGGTTTAGATTAGGAAAGTCGACTATCAAGAAGGGCGGAGGCTATTTGAGGTTCTCCCTTCCTGAGGATGCTCGGATTGAGCAAAATTACGAAAAAATGCAGTTCTTTCGGGCAACGGGGCGGAATAATAACGAATTCATGACTTATTGCCCCATTTTAATCTACAAAAAAACCAGCCAGCCCCAAGGCAGCGCTGAATGACGATAAGTAACTTAAGATAAATAAGTTGGCTCAATTCCTGGACTGGATTTGCAACCCCAGCGAAACTTTCATCCTTAATCAAAACTTACCTGAACGGACTTCAAAGTGAGTAGGCTTGTTGAGGGATGGGCCGCCAATCTTGATCCAATGTGCGGTCCAACGGATTAACGCCTCGACATCGACATTGGGCGGACCGAAGAGTTCGGTGGCCTGCCAGGAATTATTAAGAAGCGCGTTCTTCGATTCCTGTCCTTCGAAAACGGGCGCACAGCCCAGGTGTCTGCCCAATTCAGTAGCCAGGCTTCGGATGGACATAGTCTTCGGGCCGGTAATATTTAATGGCCGGGCCGGGCTGGAACACAAAGGCAGGCAGCGCAGTGCCTGTGCGTTGGCATCGCCCTGCCAGATGATATTCACATACCCCATTTCCAGATCGATGACTTTGCCGTTCAAAACCTTCTGTGCCAAGTCGTTCAGCACCCCATATCTGAGGTCGATGGCGTAATTCAGGCGAAAGAGCAGCACCGGGATGTTGTGGCTGTAATAGGTAAAGATCATCTCTCTGCCAAGGCAGGATTGGGCGTAATCGCCAACCGGATCTGGTGTTACATCTTCGGTAGCGCCACCGCTTTCAACAGGAGTGAACGGATACACATTCCCAGTCGAAAATGCGACGATTCGGCTGTTCTTATAAACATCACACACCCGGGCCGGCACGAGGGTGTTCATTGCCCAGGTGAGTTCGGGCGAGCCTTGGGTGCCGAATTTTCGCCCTGCCATGAAAATGATGTTCGGAACTTCGGGCAAGCCAGCAACCTCGTCGGCATCGAGGAGATCGCATTGGATCGTCTTGACCCCCCAGGCTTCCAATTTCTGCCGCCCAGCGTGATCGCTGAACCGGGAAACGCCTATCACTTTTTTGTCGACACCCGCCTCTTCAATGGCTCTTACTGCCAGACGGCCAAGGCTCAGACCCATCTTACCATTGATACCCAGGATAAGGATGTCGCCCTCAAGTCCGCGCATCAGTTCGACCACCGGCTCGGCAGGGCGGGTCATAATTTCGTCAAGGGTCGCCTCATCTTCGATCAAATCGGGATATGACATTGGATCTTGTTCGTGTTGTGAGTTTGTTGTTTGTCAGGACGGAAAACCTGTCACCTGATGGATGCTACCTGTCAGGCCATTTATAAGCCATCCTGGAGTTCTCAAAGAAATATTTCCGGGAAGCTGCCGCACCCTTCCTCTCCAGGTATTGATTGGGCAGGCCCTGCACCATCGAGTACTCGGCGAAGCGGGCGCTGACCGGCCAATTACTGCCGAAAATCACGCGGTCCTCGCCGAAGTTTTCCCAAATGCAGTCGAGCACTGGGATGTAATCTTCCAATTTTCCTTTGTCTTCTTTCTGATTGTTCTCAACGAGCGCGGAGACCTTCATGTAGACCGTGTCGAGAGCTGCGACGCCTTTGACCGCCGTTACCCACTCTTCGGCCGGTGGGTCAATCCCGTTGATCCGAACTCCCCCGAGATGATTAATGACCACTCGGAGCCCAACTACCTTTTCGAGCAGTTCCGGCAGGCCCTGGATGGCTGCAACCCCGCACAGGAGATCCAGTTCAAGGTCTCTGTCCCGGAGCTTCTTAATGTCGTCTACCTTGTCCGGTCGCAACAGCTGCCCCGGCTCACCCCAGTTGGCGCGCATTCCTACGAAGAGAGGATTATCAGCGAGTTTGGCCAGACTCGAATCGAATTCTTGCGAGCCGAGCGGGATGTTACCGACGAATCCTTTGAGGAATGTATCTTTCTCGGCCAATGAAAGTATCCACTCGTTATCGACAAGTAGTGGGCTGGCCTCAACGACGATAGTGCCGGTAACTCCTTCAGGTTCTGCAATGGCCTTGTATTTTTCGGGCAGGCATGTCCAGTAAAGGTCCGTTCCCTCCGCTGGCCAGTGATGCTCGGGTCGCCTGGGATCATAAAAATGAGTGTGGGTGTCGATAATCATGGGTGCTTATCTCATTAAGTAACATAAATTAAGGTCGGGATCTCCGTCTAAATTCCCTTCAGACTCAACCAGAGAAATCAAAAGATTAAATGATGGTGACCAACGCCGCAGTTGACGGCCCCACAAAACTCCAAAGCTCCAAAACTCCAAGACTCCAGAACTCCACCACTCCCAGCGGCCATATCGAGTCAAATATGTCTTCAAAAGAAGTTCAGCGTATTTTCGCGGGCTGAATGCGGCACTCCCCGCCTCCCAAAATCATCATTAGTATGCGTTCGGGTGAATGAATCCATACCGAAGGGTCAATAGAAGTATCCTGAGATCAAAGAGGATGGACCAGTTGTCGATGTAGTAAAGATCGTGCTCCACTCGTTTCTCGATCGATGTGTTGCCTCGCCAACCGTTCACTTGCGCCCAGCCGGTGATTCCAGCTTTCATCTTATGGCGAAGGACATAGCCAGGATATTTCTTCCGAAATTCTTCAACGAAAACAGGCCGTTCCGGCCGTGGGCCAACAAGGCTCATGTGACCCATGATGACGTTAAACAACTGAGGCAGTTCGTCAAGACTAGACTTCCGGAGTAACGCTCCGAACTTTGTAGGCCGTGAATCGTGATCAGTGGCCCAGACCTCCCCGGTGTCGGCTTCAGCATTCACAGGCATCGTCCGGAACTTCAGCATGCTGAACACCTGCCCGTCGAGCCCCATCCGAAGCTGCCGATAAAGAACAGGACCGCTCGAAGTGCACTTAATGATCACAGCCACCGCGGCCATGATGGGACTTAACAGTATGACGGCAGCAAACCCGACGCACACGTCCAGCAAGCGCTTCATGATCAACGAACGGCTGCTCAAGTAAGATTCGTTTAGACTGACCATCGGGATACCTTCAACAACTGAATTGGTATTCTGCAGGATTTTGTGCTTGAAAAGGTCCGGAACGACCCTGACATCGACAATGAGTGAATCCAGCTTGTCGAGAATAGAATCCAGAAGGTGGTTCTGTTCCGCCGGCAAAGTGATCAGAACCTGACTGACTCCACGCCCGGCCAAAATTATTTCCAAATCCGAATAAGAACCAAGGGTATTAGGAACTGTATCGTGCCTGTTTCCAGATTCAGTCAGAAGTCCCACAAAATCGAAACCCAGGTTTTCATTGGCAGAAAGCTTTTCATATACCAACCTCGCCGGATCGCCATCGCCGACTAGAAGGGTCTTTCGGGTGTAGAACCCTTTGCTTCGAAGGATGTCGAGAAGAATGCTTCGAGAAATCCGCAGAACGCACATACCGATGGTGAGTGTCGTAAAGAATAACCCCAGAAACAGGCGGCTGATTCCATGATTTCCAGCCATATAAAGGAACGTACCAAACACGAATACGATCAGTAGGCACCCACGCACCGTATGCCATATTTCTCTATCGAGCGTCCACCTCCTGCTCGTCCGATAAAAACCGGTATTGATACCCACAGCGGCGAAGATGATGCCGAGGGGAACCAGCACCTTGAGGTATGGCTCAAGATCGGGAGTTGGCTCCCCGCTGCCGATGCCCGAAAAGACGCTGGTATAAAATCGAAGCTCTAGACTCAAACCCCAGGCCATCATCAACCAGGCCATGTCAATGACGAAAACGCCAATAGCGAAATAATGACCAAATCGCCTGAGCATGTGTCCTGCTTATGGGTAATTGGGGAAGCTTGCACCGTATCTATGTTTCGATCCCGCTCTTAATCTCACTCTCATTCTGTAATCCTCTCAAATCCAACAAATTGTCTGGACTGGCAGAGGGTAGAATGCGGAAGATCAGGATTGCAGATGAAAATGAAAAGTCCTGCTGCGGGACAATGCTGATTTAAGACGCCGCTCAACGGCGGCGCTTTTTCTTTTCCTTCTTTCGTTGTGCGCGAAGTTGAGATCGGGTTTTCTGTTTGGACTTGCCCTTAGCCGGCATCTCTCCGCTCAAGAGAGCCATCGGATCAATCGTTCCTTTTTTTGTCATCCCACCAAGCATCTTGCGCATCATCTGGAATTCCTTGAGGACGCGATTGATGTCTTGCGGAGTCGAGCCACTTCCTTTGGCGATCCTTCTTTTTCGGCCACCATCAATAAACTCAGGATGCAGACGCTCCTGTTTGGTCATGGACTGGATGATTCCCTTGAACCGTCTGATTTCTTTAGGGTCAAAGTTGTCCATCCCTGGCATATTGGCGACGCCGGGAATGAGTTTGATGAGATCCTGAATGGGCCCCATCTTCTCCATCTGTGCAAATTGCGTCAGAAGATCTTCGAGAGTGACTCGATTCTTCATGACCTTCCTCTGCATCTTTAATGCGACGTCCTGGTCTACCTTTTCCTGCGCTTTTTCAACCAGCGTCACGATGTCTCCCATTCCGAGCATGCGTGAAACAAGGCGGTCGGGATGGAAAATTTCGAGGTCATCGATTTTCTCGCCCACACCGATGAATTTCACCGGCTTCCCAGTCACCTGTTTGATAGTCAAAGCCGCGCCACCCTTGGAATCGCCATCCATCTTAGTCAGGATGAGCCCATCTATGGACAGACGATCATTGAATTCTTTGGCACTGTTGACCGCATCCTGGCCGAGCATGGAATCGTTTACCAGCAGGATCTGGTGAGGGCTCGTGCCCCTGGCGATCTGCTCAAGCTCGGACATAAGCTCATCATCAATATGAAGCCGACCGGCTGTATCAAGAATAATGATGTCGCGACCCTGCTTCTTGCCCTCACCAATTGCATTTCTGCAGATTTCCGGAGGGGACGCTCCATTTGTTTCTGTATAAACGGGCACACCAACCTGCTCACCCAGCACCTGCAATTGCAAAATGGCTGCGGGACGCTGAACATCAGCAGCGACTAACATCGGCTGCCGGCCCTGGCTCTTGAGCTTAGCCGCGAGTTTTGCGCAGGTGGTGGTCTTGCCGCTCCCCTGCAGACCACACATCATGATAACTGTGGCACCATCCGGATTGAGTTCCAGCGGCGAACTCTCCGGCCCCATCAAGTCGATAAGTTCGTCATGGACCGCCTTGATGAACTGTTCACCCGGATTCACGCCTCTGACAAGTATCGCTCCTAAGGCTTTTTCCTTCACACTGCCGACAAACTGCCGCACTACGCGGAAGTTCACATCCGCATCCACCAAGGCCCGCCGGACCTCTTTCAGTGCATCATCAATGTTGGATTCTGTAAGACGATTCCGCGAAAGCAGGCCGCCAAAAACCTTGCCAAAACTATCTGTAATCGTCTCAAACATGCATTAAATCATGGGCTTACGTAGTAAGGCGGGGATTCTAACAACAGCCCTGCATACGGCAATCTGAAGGAATTGTGGCTGGTGGATGGTTAGTGGTTGATGGAAGGCGGTTGATTCTCGATACTCGAAGCGGTTCGCCTATAAACCACTAACCATGCCGTATCCCCATGTCCTGGCTCGTCGTCCTGGGTTCATTCATTGCCCTGTATTACATGCTGAAGACTTACATTCGCGTAGAAAGTCTGCAAATGGATATCAAAAGGCTCACCGAGCGCATCGGCAGCCTGTCCTCGGCAGTGGAATCAATGCGGGAAAATGTCCGACACATCTGTTCCAGCATGGGGGCGGATATTGGCGGGCAGCGTAATTTCGAAGTAGTTACCCCAAACAAGGCCGCCGAACTTATGGCCCACGCACACATCCTGGACGTACGGTCTGCACACGAATTTGAGCTGAGTTACCTGCCGGGTGCGGTCAATATCCCGGCAGAGGTGCTGCAAAACCAGTTGGAGTCTTTACCCAAAGCGCGAGCCTTATTGGTCTATTGCCAAAAGGGCATTCGCAGCGAAAAGGCGTGCCGGATGCTGGCAATGCAGGGCTTTGAACAGGTGCATATGCTGGAAGGCGGTTTGGATGCCTGGGAAGGTGAATTGGTTCGCGGGAAGAATTAGCCCCTTACTCACGATTGCTTTCGCCTTCACTCACGTCGCCGCCCCTTCGGATCGAGGACGTCACGAAGAGCATCGCCGAACAGGTTGAACCCAATTACCGTCAGACTGATAGCCAAGCCCGGCGCCAGTGGTATCCATGGACTCGAACGCAGGTGCTCCCGGGCTGACCGCAACATATTCCCCCACTCTGGCATGGCCGGCTGTCCCCCGAGCCCGAGAAAACTCAATCCCGCCGCATCCAGAATCGCCGTCCCAATTCCGAGAGTCGCCAGCACCAGGACAGGTGAAATGGTGTTCGGAAATATTGTTTTAAGAAGGATGCGAACGTCAGTGGCGCCGACGGCTCGACTGGCGAGGACGAAATCCAGCTCCTTGATATCAAGCACACTCGCACGTACCTGTCGAGCGTATTGGGGAATATTCACAATGCCCACCGCGATCATCATGTTCGTCAGACTCGGGCCCAGTACAGCCATGATGATAATCGCCAGGAGTATGCCCGGGAACGCCATCAGGACGTCGATAATTCGCATAACGAACATATCGATCCAGCCGCCAAAGTAACCGCTGACAAGCCCGACCGGCACGCCGATGAGAATGGCAATCGAGACACTGATGACACCAATCTTGAGCGAAATCCGTGAGCCATGTACGACGCGGCTGAACAGATCCCGTCCAAGGTCATCTGTGCCGAGGAAGTGTTCCCGGTTCGGTGAAACAGATTGAGCCCCGGCGTCCTGTACATAAGGGTCATGCGAGGCCACTGTGCCGGCGAACATCGAACACACCATGAATGAGATAATGACAAATAGGCCCATCCCGCCTGAAATGGACTGGGCAGTTATCTTGACCACATTAAACGCGCGCTTCATCGTTTCCAGAACTCCATGACTCCAATATTCCATCTCGCCACTCTTCCGTTCATTCGGCTCCCTCCCTCAATCTCGGATTCAGCCAGAGGTAGGCGAAATCTACAAACAGATTCACACTGACAAAGCTGAGCACGATCAAAAACGCAGAGGCCTGAATGACGTTGAAATCTCGATTCAGAACCGCCTCTGTCAAGAACAGTCCAAGACCCGGCCAGTTGAAAATGGTCTCAGTAAGCACCGCGCCGGAAAGCAGATAACCGAATTGCATCCCGGAGATAGTCAGAATGGGCATCGCCGCGTTCGGCAGAGCGTGACGGAGCACCACACGAAACGATCCCAGGCCCTTCGCGCGGGCGGTACGAATGTAATCGCTCTGCAATACCTCAATCATCGCCGCCCGGGTCATCCGCGAAATGATCGCCAGTGGAATAGTCCCAAGGGTCAACGCAGGAAGCACGAGATGCTTTAGCGCATTCCTGAATTCTTCCCACTGGCCGCGCAAGGCCGCGTCGATGACGAAAAGACCTGTGATGGGCTCTATATCAAGAATCAGGTCGAGTCGCTCCCCCATTGGCATCGACCTGAACAGCAGGAGCAGGAGCAAACCCAGAAAGAAAACCGGGATGGAAACTCCCAGCGTGGACATCCCCGCGGAGATCACATCGATCAATCCGCCGGGCCTGAGACTTGCCAGAACACCCAGAGCAATGCCCAGAATGCAGGCAGGCAGCATCGCCGCGATGCTGAGCTCCAGGGTCGCAGCAAACCGTGTGTAAAGCTCATCGGATACGGCGAAGCCTTCTATCGATTTGCCGAAATCAAGTTCGAAAAAGGTCTTTTTCAGAAAGCGCAGATACTGGATATGTATCGGCTGATTGAGGCCGTAGCGCTCGTTAAACTCCCGCACGGTTTCGGCATCTGCCCTTTCGCCGAGCATGCTCCGAATTGGGCTGCCAGGCGCGGCATGCGAAACCAGAAATACGAGAGTTATGGCGCCTACGAGGGTCGGGATAACCAGCAGAAGGCGCGAAAAGAATTTGGACCACACGAATTAACGTTCCGAGAGACTGACCTTGCGAAGACGGATTAGACCGGTCGGATGGACAGTATACCCCTTCACTCGTGTTGATTGTGCCTGAACAATCGGCAGGTAAGCGAGCGGCACCATCGGCACGTCCTGATGAATAATTTCTTGAGCCTTGTGATACAGACTCAGTCGTTTGGAACGATCGTATTCCCTCTGTGCCGCAGTCAGGAGTTCGTGCAGAGGATCGCTGCGATAGAAGGAAACATTCAGAGCGCTGCCCTTTACAGCGTTGGTCTTATCGAGAAGTTCGTAGAGGAAATTGTCGGGGTCCGCATTATCCGTACTCCATCCGAGCAAACACATCGGGTGCTCCCCGTTCGCTGTTCGCTCAAGGTACTGTCCCCAGTCATAGGTTACGATTTCAATTTCAACCCCGATAGCTTTGAGGCCCTCCTGAATCACCTGCGCCACTTTGCGGGGCTGAGGCATGTAAGGACGAGGATTGGGCATGGCCCAAAGCTGTGTCTTGAATCCGTTCGGAAAACCTGCCTCCTGCAACAGGGCCTTCGCTTTGGCAGTATCGAGCGGATAATCCTGAATTCCTTCATGGTATCCCCAGATGGTCGGTGGCAGTGGATTTACTCCCGGCTGGCCGAACCCGTGGTAAGCGAGCTTAATGATCTTGGGCTTGTCTACCGCGTGGGCAATCGCTTTCCGAACCATCGGATTATCGAAGGGCTTCACCGTATTGTTCATCGCCAGGTAGGCAAAGTTCATTCCAGGCGCCACCTGCACCTGCACCCCTTTGGTCTCTTGCAGACGTGCCACATCGGAGAAATCGATCCCGTCCATCATGTGAATCGCTCCCTGCTCGAGCTGAAGAGATCGAGCAGAGTTTTCGCGAACCGGCTTGAAGATTACTGAGTCCACCTCCGGTTTCCCAGCCCAGTAATTCTGATTGGCTACAAGCACAAGCTTCTCCTGCCGTGACCACGCCTGGAATTTGAATGGCCCGGTTCCGACCGGACGCATTCCAAAGTTCTCTCCGAGTTTCTTCATCGCCGCGGGACTAACGATCCCTGCCGGAAACATCGCCAGGTTCGGCAGAAAAATAACCGTCGCAAACTTGAGATTGAATTCCACCGTGAGGGCGTCGACAGCCCTCACCGACTCGATCATTTTGTAAGACCCCGCATATCCAAATGCTCCTTGGAAACGATACTCGTTCTCCGGGTCAATAATGCGATTGATCGTGAAGACGACCGCCTCTGCATTGAGTGGAGTCCCGTCATGAAACTTCACATCCGGACGCAGATGAAAGGCCCATGTCTTACCGTCTTCCGAAACATCCCATTTGACTGCTAATTCCGGAACGATCTCAGCGGAGTCTTCAGCGTAGGTCACAAGATTATCAAAGATGTTCGAAACGACCTTTACAGACTCCCCATCGGTGATATCAGCCGGATCGAGTTTCTTGGCGTCCTGCCCGCGGCCGTAGATAAGCACTGAGCGTGCGTTGAGTTGCGGGACCAATGCGACAGAGAGGAAGAGCGCGCTGAGGAGTAGTTTCAACATGGAGGTACGGAATGAGTAATGAGTAATGAGTAAAACGTAAAACGTAATCCTCGTGAGGTTACTTTCATTCAGGTCGGAACGGAATCATCTCTTTGCAAGGGATGGAGTCTCAGCCTGATAATTCACCGCCGAAGATACATCACCCATCACGCATTACGTATTACGAACAACCGATTCTCAGCCGGCAGCGAAATCAACTCCGAATAGTGATGTACCTCCGGCTCTCCTTCCCCCAGACTCGTGGCTACCTCGATGACGAAATCTGCGAAATCGGGCACGTTGAAAGCAACGAAGGCCAGGGAGATGCCATCCACATTTCGGTCATGCCGTCGGGTGAGATCGGGGAACGCAAGCGGTCCGGTATCCACCTGATACATGTCGTTCTCGCGATGCGTGTTCATGGTCTTCACCGGGCATTCGAGAATCGCGCGCTGTCCGGTCTCTGCATTCTTGATTTCGGTCTGTGCGACGATCGACTGCATGGAATAGGTGGCCTCTCGTATTTCCTCATTCGAAGTAAGCTCAACGTAATCTGCAGGCTCGACGAGATGATATCTCTGACCATCCCACATCCGGACTGACAGCACGCAATCCTTGTAGCCCTTGTTCAGATACGCCTTCCGGCGAAAGATGATGCTGTATTCAGGCCCGAAGATGGGCAGAAAATCGTAGTTGTCATCTTGGAACAAATCTTTCTCGGCAAAGGTTCGTTCACTCTTGCAGGAGGCGGCCTGGATGTAGTCTTCGAACTGACCCGTCTGGTCATCGATAATTCGCGTTCGTGATTCAATCCAGAAGCGGACCTCATTCTTGGGAGCGAGGCCGATAAGAAACGAACGTCCGTAATCAAGGGGTGTCATGAGATGGTGTATGAGTAGGAGTAGGGTGACAGAAGGAAAACCGGAATTGCAGGCTCATGATTTCGGCGATAAGGCAGGCTCGCTCTCTTTGGCATCGGTAGTGGACTTTCCCGAATCCTGCCCATTCATCGGATCGCTGGCAGGCGAAAGTTGCACAATGCCAACAGCATCCGCACGTATCCAGCCTCTGAGTTCTTTGGTCAGAGCGACCTTGTACCAGACGATGCCTTCCGCGGTCTGCACCTCCTCAACGACCAACTCGGTGCCCGAATGTACGGTAAAGCGGCTGCCCTCATTTGCCGAGTAGCCTGTCCTGACCTCAGCACTGGTTTGAAGGACTACTGCCGTCTGATACTCGCTCAATGTCCGAATTACGAACGATACGGTCAATGCGATCGTGATGAGAGCCAGACCTTTGATTAACAAGAGGAATGGAGGTTTTCTGACAAAGACGTGCGCCAGAATTGAAACACATAAAGCCAGGTAGCCATACAAGGCCCACTTCGCAAGGAAACCGGTCGTGGTACCGAAATGCCAGAAGAAAATCGTTCGAAGCAGTTCGGGTGCTCCCCGCTGGGGCTCTTCATCGACAATCTTGGACTTCGCACTGCGAATGTTTTCCATCAAGTCAGGGTCATTGCCGATGAGCCTCTGCGCTCGGCGGTAGTTGAGTATCGCACGACCAAGATCGCCTACCTTGAAGTATGCATTGCCAAGATTGTAGAAGATGTCCGGGTGCTCGAATCCACCACGCTGCGCCTTTTCGTAGATCGCTGCTGCTTCCTGGTACAGCGAAAAGGCATTTTCACCTTCTGCCGAAGGTAGATCGGATGCCTTCTGGTAAAGCGAGGACGCTTCATTGAAAAGCTGCAGCGCTTCCATCTCCTCAATGATTCCGCTTCCTTTGGATGAGCCCGCTCCGACGGCCACGGCACACAACAAACTCACCACAAAGGTGCAAATCACACTAGACCTATTGACTAAAGCTTCTTCCTTCTTTTTCCTCTTCTGTCCAAATCCCTGGGGAGTCTGCCTTCTTTTCTTCATCACTTCAGCCCTCGGTCAAATCTGGAAAGCAATTCCAATGAACGGGACACCATTTCGCCTTTTTCCTGCTCGCCGCCTGCGCCGCCAAATCTGGCAGAGTCACACTCCGAAAGTAAGGAAGTAAACTCCAAAATCTCTTCTGCCCCCGCATTGCCATCGAGAATTTCGGCCGCGGATCGCGCGTCAACGCTGGCCGGAGGCAAGCCAAACTTGTCCGCCACATAACACTGCAGGGCCTCACTAATCTTTTGACAGGCTTTGGCGCCGGCAAGCCCCGCCGCCACATTCAGGCGATCCTCAGCCTGGGCCTTCGCCTTCAACTTACGTTGGAGCGCGCTGTCGCCAGAGCGATCCATTCTTCTCTTCTGCAGCATTCCAACGGCCAGGCACAGCACGAGCGGCAGTGGAAGCCAGAACAGATGGATCGGATTTCTGTAGTAAGGGGAAGCGTGATTTCTGAATTCAGAAATGGGCGAACGCCGCAACGGCGAGATCATCGCGGCCACCGGCTTCACACTCATCTTTCGCTGTCCAGGCTCGGGTGAGCTTACGAGACCGACGCCGAGGTTCTGCTCACCCGGTTTCACCTCCA
Source organism: Planctomycetota bacterium (assembly GCA_027625095.1). Classification (GTDB taxonomy): domain Bacteria; phylum Planctomycetota; class PUPC01; order JACPCR01; family JACPCR01; genus JAQBXN01. The sequence goes on from JAQBXN010000038.1 coordinate 22,065, forward strand.
CCGGAATCGACGCCACCTCCACAGTCCTGTACTGCGCGGAATTCGTATCGAAGAACGACAACGACACTTTGGGAATTTCACGAATGCTCTGGTCTACCGGCACGAGGGGAAGCGAGAAGACTTTTTTCCCGGTGTATTTTCCGTCGACGATCCCTACTTCGGTCTTGTTCTCGCTGTCATACGTTCGGAAACCTTTGGTATTTTCAAGCGTCGGTAGTTTCACCGTTTCAAAGTTTCCTGATCCGGACACCGTCATCTCAACAGTAATCGGGTCACCCACTTTCACGGACTTCGGCTTAGCCGTAACCTGGAGTGTGAAATTACCGGTGGCGCCACTGAAATTTTTGGGGCGTCCATCCTGTGGAAGCGGCTGAACATTTAACGTGATCGGTGGGGCCATCACGGTGACATCTTCGTAAGTATTCTGCAGCCTTGAAAAGCCGAAGACATCACGCACACGCTTCTGCCCTTTGATCAGACGAAACTGCATGGACGAATTATCCAGGGCGTGATCGCCAGGTGAGAGGGGAGTCAGCAGGCGTTCAAAATAAAACCGTGCATATTGCCTTCCCTCGTACGAGGTTGATGAGCGAAAGAGTCCAATGCGCTCCGGCCCTGCCTTACCAGCAACGACCAGGGCCACATCCGGATCCTTCCCCTCATTGGGATCCGCGACCAGAAAGCCTTGCGGCGGCAGCCATGGCAACGAAAAATTCGGGCCTTCAATTTCTTTGTTCGCCAGCAATTCTACGGTCAGGACAACCGGTTCAGAGAGGTAAACCTGTTCTTTCGACAGGAGCACCCGCATCAAGACATTCTCCGCTGTCTTCTCAATTACCCTGAGGGTCTGGGGTTGGACAGTGCTCTCATTCCCCCCAACATTCATGGTTATCGGCTCGATACGAAACATCCCTTGGCGGGCAGGAAATACCCGGCAGGTAAACAAGTCTCGACGTTCGAGGACCGGGCCATCCGCCACTTCTTCCGATTGCCTTTCCCACTTGGAAAAACGAAGACCATCCACTTCAGGCAGTTGGGGAGGGTCCATATCCACCGAGCCACCAACAATCATAACTTTGAGCTCAGAGACCCGGTTCAACGCTACCTCGGAAGGCGACAGCTCTGCGCTCGCCGTGATCTGTGGCTCTCCTACAAAAATGGCCAAAGACTGAACTGGATATTCCTGCCCACCTGCAGCAACCGTGATCCCTTTGACAGAGAAACTCCCCACCTTCTTTGGGTATATCAGGCACTTGAATGTAATACTGGCGGAACGGCGCCCATTGATGATGGAAATGTTGGATGACTGCTGCCAGTTCGCGAACTGAAGACCCGGAATTTCTGGCACCCTCGGCTGAGATGCCTGCTGCGCACCACTGCAGGAAATGATCAACTGAACAGCCTGTCCAAGCCTGCAGCGATCCGTCGTAAGCTGAGCCCGAACAGAAATCTGTGCGGAAAGTTCACCGGCAAGACAGACGGCAATCAATACAAGCCTGCTGTTCAGCGTTGGAAAAGCCCCGCGCAAACGGCCCCAGGAATCCCTGAGCCCCTGCACCTCTGTGTCATGGAACGGCTGTGTCGACTGGCATGCCACTCGGTTCATCTCTACCAATCCTTCTCCACATATCTTCCGCCACCGTATCGCATCGTTCGCTTCTTTAATTCTTCCTTCTCTTTGTCAGTGAGCTGCTCGAGCATTCGTCTGGCCTGCTCAGGCGTGAGCTTTTGTGCCTGCTGTTGCTGCTCCTGCTCCTGTTTCTCTTTCTGCTCTTTCTGCTCCTTTTCTTGCTCTTTAGGATCGCCCTGCTCTTTCTTTTCCTGCTCTTTCTTTTCCTGCTCCTTCTTGTCCTCTGATTGCTCTTGATTCTGTTGTTTCTCTTGGTCTTGTTTCTGCTCTTGTTTCTGGTCGTCTTTCTTTTCTTGATCCTGCTTCTTCTGCTGTTCCTGCTGCCGTTTCAGGATCTTGTCACGGATGCGACGCACCTCTCGCTGTGCGAACTGAATGTTGTGGTTCAGGTCCGAATTCTCAGTGAAATCGTTACCAAGGGCTTTCTTTCGCTGATAGCGCGCCTCTTTGTAATGCTCCAATGATTTCTTGGCCAGGTCCAGTGCTTCTTCGAGTTTCTCTCCGGACTCTTTCTGCTGTGCCATCCGATAGGTGGCATTGCCAAGGTTATAGAGCGCAATGCTCTTCAACGGCGTGTCGCTTTTCAGTAAGGCCTGTTCATAAGAATTGGTCGCATCCTGAAATCGTTTTTCAGCGAAGTAAATGTTTCCGATGTTGTAGTGAAGTTCCGGCGTCTCAGGCGCATCGGTACGGGCGTCCTGGTATTTGTTCATCGCCTCTGAGAGTTTGTTCTCCTTATAAAGGCGGTTGCCTTCTTTGACGCGATCAACGATTGAGTTCGCCGCATCGACGGAACCGAACAAGCAGAGAATGAATAAACAGTGTATGAGAATATTCATAGATCTTTATGTGGAATAGGCTTACAAACCGACCGTCTTTTAGTCAGAAAGTTGTGCAGGCTGGCAGCCCGCACCACGAAAAACAACGCTATGTCGCAGCAACCGCTTGATCGGCGAGTCCTGTAATTTCTTCCCGAACTCTTCGGCGGTCTGACATCAACGATTCGATCAACAACAATACAAATGCCACCAGTAAGAACAATTGATACCGATGCTGGTAACGCTGAAGTTTCTGCGACTCCAGCTCTGATTTTTCAAGAGCATTGATCTTCTGAAGGATACCGTCCAATTCAAGTCCGGCCGCAGTCACGCGGTGATATGCGCCGCTTGTTTCCAGGACGACCTTCTGCAAAGTCTCCTCATCAAGTCGCGCTTTGACCACCTGCCCTTCACGATCTTTCAGAAACACTATCTTGCCGGTCTCATCGGTCATCGGGATTAGCGATCCGTCTGGGGTGCCCATGCCGATCGCATAGATGTGCACCCCGAGCTTGCTTGCCTCTCTTGCAGCCTCGATCGGATTCGTCTCGTGGTCTTCGCCGTCGGTAATAAGGATGAGCGCCTTTTGCGCCGCTGTGCTCTCACGAAAGACCTTGTTGGCCTCTCGGATGGCATCGCCGATCTGCGTGCCCCCACGCTGAATAAGCCCAACGTCAACGCCCTCGATAAACAGGCCACAGGCATCCAGATCGGTAGTCGGCGGACAGTGGACATAAGCTTCTCCCGCGAAGGCGATCAGCCCGACACGATGGCCTTCCAGCTTGCCAAGTAAGTCTTGAATCTCCCGACGCGCCTTGGTGATCCGGTTAGGTTTAAGATCCTCGGCCCACATGGATTTGGAGACATCCACTGCTATAAGAATTTCAATTCCGCTGCGTTTAACCGTCTCTTCAGTCTCACCCCACCGCGGCTGAGAGAGCGCCAGGCCTATAAAGCCACAGCTGACCAACAGCAGTCCTGCCTTCCATCGCTGTCGAACGGGGCTCACACTCCGCGTCAGTTTGTCCAGCAGCGTCGTGCCGGCAAAGCGTTCGAGCGCCCGCCTCCTCTGCTTCCCTGACCAGATAAAAAACATGAACATGGCGGGAAGGCCAAGAATGAGGGGAATGAAGTAGGAATCTTTAGCGAAGTTCATGGGGACATAAGGAGAGTAAAGAGTAAGTTTGGGCTTGGGATAGCGATAGACTTGTTACGGCGTTTGTTGATTGGACCTCTTCCCCGACCTGGGTGTGCATGTAATCCGATGTCTCTGCTGCATCGGCCTTTGAAGCCAACACTTACTCATTACTTTCACGGTAGCTTTCGCAGACGAGTATTACCCAGCCCGATCTCGACCAGCAGCAGACCAAGGGCAGGCAACAGAAACATGGAAAACAGTTCGAGATACTCCGAGTATTTCTCGCCTTCAGTTGTCACCTTTTCGAGCTTGTCTATCTCCTGATAAATTTTCTTGAGCGAATCGCCGTCGGTAGCTCGAAAGTAATGTCCGTTTGTCGCATCAGCGATGCGTTTGAGCTGAGCTTCATCGAGCTCTGTGCGAGGCATCGGTACCAGAGAAGGCGCCCCATCGATGTCCGTACTCAGACGATAGGACTGATCCTCTGTACCAGCGCCAATGGTGTAAATTTTGATGCCAAGTGCGGTGGCCATTTCGGTTGCGGTTTCGGGTGTCAGGTCTTGAACGTTGTTCCGCCCGTCAGTAAGCAAGACCATAACCTTGGACTTGGCCTTCGAGTCCGCCAGGCGCTTTGCTGCGGTCGCAATCCCCCACCCTATCGCGGTCTGGCTACCCCAGACCTCCTCTTTTCGATCCTGCATGGCTTTAACCTCCCTGTCGGTTGGTAGCTTGAGCCGTTTGACGATATCCATCAGCACCCCATGGTTAGTCGTGAGCGGACACTGAATGTGAGCGGACGTTGCGAAGACAAAAAGTCCCATCCGGTCCCCTCCCCTGCCCTTCACAAATTCCAGAATGACATCCCTGGCGACTTCGAGTCGATTCTTGGCATTGGTGATCGCATCGTTGTTGGCAAATGAGGACGCACGGGGTCGACCGAATGAAAAGAAGCCAGTCGACTGACTGCCAGCGTCTTGAATCTCCTGATAGCGGTTATCGAGATCAAGAGCCCACATACTGAGCGAACAGTCCACGACAAGTGCAATATCAATCCCCTCGGTCTGGATTCGCGTCTCCGTCTTCCCCTGCTGCGGTCGGGCTAACGCCAGCACGATCAGCACCAGGACCGCTATTCTTACCAGCGTAAGAAGGTTGCGCGCCCTCAAAGACAAAGAGGTCTTCAGTCGCTTCAGTTGCCGCACCGAAGAAAACTGCATCGTACTGTCACCCTTCAGCCAGAGTGCGCGCACAAGCGGCAGCACTGCCAGTGGCAGGAGCAGGAAGGCAATCCAATCTCGGAACAGTTCGGGGAGCATATGAGTAATGAGCATATGAGTAATGAGTAATGAGTAAGTTCAGGAACGGCCCTTACTCATTACTTGTTATTCATTTCTAGGCAGCCATGTCCTCACTCTCCTCCTGCCCTTCAAGTTTCGTTTCATCTACCAGGAGCTTGGCGCTTTCGAATGCACCTTCCATCTCATCTTTACCGGGCTCGTATCTGGCGAACTTCACCTGGTCGCAGTGCTTCAGGAAATCCTGGACGAGTCCTTTGTGCTCTGGTGACAAGGCGGACGTGCCGGCCATGATCGCCAGAAACTCTTCGGTGGTTCGTTCGGGAGCGCGGAGTCCGAATCGGTTTTCCAGGTAGTGTCGACAGATGTCTGAAAGTCGCACGTAGAACTCTTCAAACTTACCGTCTTCGACCAGGTGGTCGGCGATGAGTTGTCGCATCTGTTCATACGCAATGATGTGTGCCGGCGTTAGCGGGATGTGTTCCGGCTTTCTGAGCCAGCGGATGAAAAGCAGCACGGAAATTCCAATCACAAGCAGGCCGGCGATGAGGCAGCCACCAATGACGTAATACTTTTGGTAGCTGACCGGGATTTCGGCCATGTTCTGATTGGGGCGGATGTCTTCGGCATTCTCAGGCTCGAGAGGGAGGTCCTGTATATCGATAAAGAAAATCGGAACCATCAATTGACGTTCTTTTCCGTCCTTTCCCTTCATCGTGATCATGATTGGGGGCAGGGGGAATTTTCCGGTGAAAAAGAAATCAAAGGTAAATTCCCATGTTCGAGTTGCAGTACCATCTTCAGTCTTCTGAGGCTGCGAGCCTCGCTGTTTGAGGGCCACATAATCAGGAAGTTTGGGGGGAAGCTCCGCCTTCTTGAATTCCACGCCATCTGCACCGCTTAGCGTAACCTTACAGGTGACCCAATCGCCGATGCTGGGGCGTGAGTTGTCGACCTGAGCCGAGACCTTTACTTCGTCGTAATCTTTGTAGAGTTGCTCGAGGTAGTGGAGGCCTGGGTGGCTTGGGCCGACGGCCTGCTGGGCGGCATTTGGATCTTCCGCGGGCTGATTTGCTGATATCCTTTCTCTTTCCTCTTCTGCCTGTTGTTCCTGCGCGGAAAGTTGGTCAGGCGAGATGGTTGGGGCAGGCTGTTCTTCGGCCGCGCAAAACGAAAAGAGAAGAGAAAGACCTATTTGGAGTACGGCAACTTGTCGGCGCTTTCCATTTCGAGGACCTGAAAGCGCGCTAAAACGAAAGCGGTGACAAGTCACTGCACTCCAATGGTGGCAGCCTGATACCTGATACTTCATGTTTAAACCAGAGTTCCTCATTCCTGCTTCTCTTCCGCCGCTTCGCCCATCAAGACCTGGTCATATATCTGTACTCTTTCAACCTCCAGCGTCTCCTGCAGCATCTTGCTGATTACCATCTGTGCCTTCTGATTCTGGTAATCGTAGGCCACCCGCTGCTGGGCTTCCTGATAGGACAACGGACGACTCGTCGTAAGCTCGTGGATTTTGATGAGATGAAAGCCCTTGTCACTTTTGATGGGTGTCTTACCTGTCTCCCCCGCCGGGATGGTGAATGCGGCCTGCACGAAGTCAGCGGCTTTACCTATGCCCGGTACGAAGTCGGCGCCCTCTGTAATGGGTTTCTCCAACAGGCCACCCTTTTCCTTGGTCGTTGCATCCAGTGAATATTCTCTGGCAAGTTCGGCGAACCCTTTGCCGGCCTCAAGCTCTTTCAGAATGGCGTTGGCCTTTGCTTCATCGGGGACCAGGATGTGGCTGACCGTTGCCTTCCCCTTTTCCACGTATTTCTGCCGGTTGGCCTCGAAGTAGTTCCTGATATCCGCCGGATCGACTGAAACTTTAGATTGTACTTCCTGCTGGACCATGACCTGCGCTAGGGACTGATCCATAATATCTTCCATCTGCTTTCGGAATTCAGGCTGGCGATCTATTCCGAGTTTTTTTGCCTTGCGGGCAAGAAGCCGCTGGAAAATATGCTGACGCAGAAACTCAACGAGACGCGACTTGTCGCTGCGATAGCTTTGGGCCAATTGTGGGTTCATTTGGGACATCTTCTGAAGCTCGTCAAAGAGTTGTCCCAGATTGATCTCTTCGTTACCGATACGAGCCACGACCACTCCACGGGCCGCGGAGTCTTCCTTCTTGACAAGCGATGTACGTTGTTCGAGCTCTGACTGCGCATCGAAGCTCTTACCCACTTTTTCGAGGCAGGTAACGACCTTGAGATCCAGCTCGGCCTTGATGTCGCCAGAGACACCGGCGACCTCGGCCTGATAAAAGGCTGAGAGCGCAGATTCATACTCACCGATTTCGAAATATTGAAGGCCCATCGTGTAGAGGGTATTTGCTCTTTCCGACAGCGGGAGGTCCGCCTCACGGAGGTAGTCGGCGAAGGCGAGTGCTGCCTCTTTTTTGAGGCCCTTGGCGACCAGAGTCTGGGCGTACTTACGCTGGTGCTCGGGCGTCCAGCGAATGGATGCCGGTGATGGCCCGCCCTGGCGTTCCATCTCTTTTGCAGGGCCGGCGGACTTCACCACCAGTTGCAAAATAACGAGCGCCACGAACATGACGGTGATCAGGACGGTGAAGAAAGTTGTGCGCTTATCGAACAACTTCCTCGTCACTGTCTTGGTGGGGATCTCCGGATAATTGAATCCTTTTTCTTCCGGCACGGTTGTTTCCTTTTCTGTTCTCAAACATAAATTCAACTCACAAGTCTGGCTGCCAGTGGCTACGCTCTGAGCCTTTTTTCTCGCATTCGAAAAAATTTCATGATGACGTCGATGTATGGCCGATCAGTGCGGATGTCGATGGTGTCGACTCCTATGGACCGGAAAAAATCGGTACGTTCGTCGATGTGTTTTCTGTTCAGAATTCCATAACCTCGATTCGTGTTCCGATCCGCTGCGTCGACGAGAAGTCGCTCTCCGGTTTCAGCGTCTTCCAGTTCAAATATGGTTGGCGGACGCACCAGCCACCAGATGGCCTTCCCAATTGGGCCCATGACTTTCAAGACAGCCGGTGGCGGTTCCTGCCCTGGAAGCTCGACCTCTCTCGGATCGGTGATCGTGATGGCCGTGATGTCGTGACGGCGGTTCGCGATGCGGAGGGACTTTTCGTAATTTTCAGCGATGAAATCTGAAACGAGGAATGTGACAGTTCTTCTGGTGGTCACCTGGTTCAAATAGTCAAGAACAAGCTTGATGTCGGTGCGACTGCGTTGTGGTTCGAAGGCGAGCAATTCACGAATAACACGCAGGACGTGGCGTTTGCCCTTTTTCGGCGGCACAAACTTCTCGATGTGGTCAGTGAAGATGATTAGTCCGACCTTATCGTTGTTCTTGATGGCACTGAAAGCGAGAACTGCGCAAATCTCCGCGGCGAGATCGCTCTTAGATCGATCGGTCGTACCGAATTGACCGGAGCTCGATGCATCAACCAGCAGCATCACCGTAAGCTCACGCTCTTCGGAAAAACGTTTCACAAAAGGTCGCCCCGCACGCGCCGTGACGTTCCAATCAATCGAGCGGATTTCGTCTCCGGGCTGGTATTCGCGAACTTCCTGGAACTCCATCCCCTGTCCTTTGAATACGCTGACATATTCGCCGGCAAGGGCGTCATTGACCAGATGCGCGGTGCGTATCTGGATCTGCTGGACTCGTTTCAGGATTTCTTTGGAAACTTGTGGCACTTTGAAGAAGAAAGGAATCAGGAATATGGAATGAGGTAAACGGGGTTTTCGTTGCTGTGAAGCACTTCCAAACCGGGTCAGGTATCCGGAATTGAAATGTCCGGTTCGGTGAACTCATCGAGATGGTGTTCATCCGCTATATCTTTTTCTCCACCGTACGGCACGTGTGGTTCGTTGATGACGGATGAATCTTCGCTTGTCTTCCTTATCTGCCTGCTCAGGTAATTCATGTAGCCGTTAAGTAATGCGCGGACTTTGTAGGCGTCTTGTTTCAGCTCTTCGAGATGCCTTGCTTCAAAATAGTGTTCGTCAAGGCAAATATTAATGTCATCTATCAGTTCATTGAGCGAACCACGTGCTTTTCTTTGAAAGGAGAGATTGTCCCGGTAGTAATAACGGCCGTAGCCTTCGGCAATGTTGTTAGTTACAGACCGGGCAGCACTTCGAACTGTGATATCAAGTTGAATCGTTCCATCTCGGGAAGTTTCGATGCAAGCTTGTACATCCTTTTCCTGAACTCCCTGGCGACCTTGTAAGTCTCCAAATCTTCAAAGGTTTCTTCTCTGTCAATGCTCATGATCACGTTCCAACAACAGAAAACTCCGCATTCCTTTTTCCCGATTCCTATTTCCTTTCCCTAGGGCACTTCCACGTGATCGAAAATACGCTGAACGAGATCATCACTCGTTAGCTCTTCGGCCTCAGCTTCGTACGTAACAATTACCCTGTGCCGCAGCACATCGAGGCCGATCGATTTCACGTCCTGCGGAGTGACGTAGCCTCTGCCCTCCAGGAAGGCATGGGCCTTTGATGCGATTGCCAGGGAGATAGTGGCGCGAGGGGATCCGCCGTATTGGATGAAGTCACCGATATCCAGTCCGAACGCTTTGGGCTCTCTGGTCGCGAAAACGATGTCGACAATGTAGTCCTTGATTTTGTCGTCGATGTAGATGGAATCGACGACTTCGCGGGCAGCAACAATGTCTTCTGGAGTGATGACGGATTCGATAGGGTCCTGCTTCCTGGTAGTGGCCATACGATCCATGATTTCGCGTTCCTCAACCTTGGTGGGATAGCCCACATTGAGCTTGAGCATGAAGCGGTCAACCTGGGCTTCAGGAAGTGGGTAGGTCCCCTCCTGCTCGACTGGGTTCTGCGTGGCGAGGACAAGGAATGGTTCATCAAGGCTAAATGTCTCGTCGCCGATGGAAACCTGGCGTTCCTGCATTGCCTCGAGGAGTGCTGACTGCACCTTGGCGGGAGCGCGGTTGATTTCGTCAGCCAGAATAATGTTGGCAAAGATCGGCCCCTTTTTTACCGAAAAGTCACCTGTTCGGGGGTTGTAGATGAGCGTTCCGATGAGGTCGGCTGGGAGCAGATCGGGCGTGAATTGCAGTCGCCGGAATTTGGTGTCGATGGCGTCCGAAAGAGTCTTTACGGTCAGGGTCTTGGCAAGGCCTGGGACGCCTTCGAGGAGGACATGGCCGCGGGACAGCAGACCGATCAGGAGCCGGTCGATCATATATCTCTGGCCCACGATAACCTTCCCGATAGCTTCGTGAAGCAGAGTAATAAAGTGGCTTTGCTGCTTTACTCTTTCGCTGATTTCTTTGATTTGGGCGCCAACTGCCATGGGAACTCCATACTGATTAATGGGTAGTGAATAATACGTAATACGTAACAGACGCTGCGCGGGTGCTTATCTCTCTCTGAGTTTTATTTCTTGTTCGGGGGTTTTTTGCGGGCGATTGAGTTCGAGGAGGTCTCGGGCCGCTCGATGCGCTCGATCCAACTCGGTAGGTAGTGGTGGCGTTCCGCCGAAACGAACGTTTTCAGCCAGTTCAAGTACCTCTCGAATTCGTTTTGCCAGAGTCGGGTCAGTGTGTTTGTCGAGGGTTTCAGTGATGACGAAATCGGAATCGGATTTGAGCCCATACTTCTGTTTTACGTACTCCTTAAGGAGAATGCCGAGCTGGGCAAAAAAGTCTTTGAAGTCGCCCTTGATGCGAAGGCTGCGGAGATCGTCGAGCCGTTCAAGGAATGGGGTCTCGATATCCACTTCTTTTTTTATCTTCGTGGCCTTCTTGAAGTGCCATACGGTGATTCCGAAAACGGCTAGTACCAAGGCGAAAATCCCCCCGATGACGGCCAAAGTGGTGGTGATACCGGAGCTAAGCTCGAAGGCGCGAGAGACGGTCAATTTAACGGGGGATTTGGGCGTCCAGGTTTCCCACTCTTCGGGCTTAGTGGTTGGGAGTTTGAACTGCACTTCAATCTTGTCGAGCTCGAATTCACCCGCCTTGAGTGGACGGAAGAAGCTCTGGTACTTGTAGGTGGATTTTGGCTTTCCGGCGGTGATTGAGAATTCTGAACTCGCAGGCTGAGCGTCGAGTCGCTCGATGTCGGCGGGGAGTTCACACTTCATTTCGCCCATGAGGCATTGAGTGGCATCGCCTTCCCAGGTGACCTCAATATCAATTTCTAGGGTCTGGCCGGCACGGAGTTGACTGGTGCTTTGGGAGATTTCGAACTGTGGGCCAGCGTTGGCGGTCGTGAGGAGGGCCAACACTCCAAAAACCAGGACTCGAACTCGCTGCGCTAGTCTCGCCTGCAATGCAAGCTGTCCAAAATATGAATTAGCGATGTTACTCATTACTCAATCGCTTATCTTGAAATCACGACGCTTCGCGCCAGATAATCTCCACGGATAAGCAATACCGATATCTGGGAGTTGGGTTTTATTTCTTTGATGAGTCGGGCAAGATGTTCCTCTTTATTCAGCCGGAGTCGGCCGAGCTGGATAATAACGTCCAGTTGGCGGAGTCCGGACTTGTGGGCAGGGCCGCCAATTTCAATTTCGGTGACAACGAGGCCTCCGGCGACGCGAAGGTGGAATTTTTTGGCCAGTTCCGGGGTTAAGGATTGGAGCTTCACCCCCAGTTTCCTGCTGATCAGCTCTTCGAATGAGAGCGGTGGAATGACGCCAAGGGTGAGGGAACTGATGTGGGTCTTGCCGTCTCTCAGGTATTGAATGCTGAGGCGGTCTGAATTCTCATGACGGAGGATTTCTTTCTTGAAATCCAGAAGGTTATTAATTTTCTGGTTGTCGATGCGGGTGATGATGTCAGACGGTTTTAGTCCAGCCTTTTCTGCGGGACTGTCCGCCTCGATAGCAGCGACCAGGACGCCGGAAACGTTGGGTTCCAGATTGGATGCGATGACTGCGGTGAGACTTTGCGCTTCAGCGCCGAACCAAATCTCTTTGAGGACCCGAAAATCAAGGAGGCCTTCAAGGATGTTGATGACTTTGTCGATAGGAATAGCAAAACCGATGCCCTGCCCTTCAGCGTAAACAGCGGTGTTAATACCGATGACTTCGCCGTGGATGTTGAGCAACGGGCCGCCGCTGTTACCTGGGTTGATGGCCGCGTCGGTCTGCAGGAAATCGTCGAAGATGACTTCACCCTCGGCCACGATGGATCTGTTCTTAGCGCTGATAACGCCAACGCTGACCGAATTCTCAAGCCCAAAAGGATTGCCGGCAGCGATGGCCGTCTCGCCAATCATCAGGTCGGAAGATGTGCCAATAGGTGCCGCCTGAAGTTTTTCGTCGGCGGGAACTTTGAGGACGGCGAGATCGTTTTCAGGGTCGGAACTCACCAAAGTTGCGATGAGGGTGGTTTTGTCCTGGAGAGTGACGTGTATCTCCGATGCTTTACGGACGACGTGTTCGTTCGTAACGATGTAACCGTTGGAGTCGAGGATGACGCCCGAGCCCAGGCTGCTGGTTCGGACTTGTCGCTGTTGTCCAAAGTTTTTGAAGAAGTTGTCGAAGGACGGGTCGGAGAAGCGGCCGCGGAGCTTAAAGAATGGGTCTGTTCTCTGAACTACGATGCGCTCAGTGCTGATGTTGACGACTGAAGCGGCGGTGCGTTCGACCGCTTTGACGATGGCATTACGACGAGGGAAGACGGGAGGCTTTTCCTGAATCTCAGCTCCGAGCGAACTGATAAGGACTACAAGGAAGAGAGCGCTGAGGAAGTGTGGGAGCGTGAGAATCCGGGGGCACGCAAACGTGGAGGAGATGCCATTCCAACTTCCAGCCATCCATCCACCCAGATGCCCACACCCCCCTATTTTGTTTAGCGAATTCATTTTGAGACCATCAACCCTTAACCATCTGCCATTGAGGAGAAAAACCATCAACCATTGAAAAGGCCGGCCTTATTCAGGCCGGCCGAACTCTTGGAACAGGCACGCCTGTCGACGATGGTGACGTGAACTCACAGGTCGGCTCCCTGTGTGGGCGGTTCATTTTTCTTCTACTTCCTTCTTTTCCTCGGCCTTATCCCCCTCCTTCTTTTCTACCTTCGCAAGGTCTTCGAATTTCTTTCGGAGATCCTTTGCTTTGCTTTCTTTGATAAGGAAAACGGCATCTTTCTCATCAGTCCGGACGTGGAAGTATTCATCGCCGCCATCCTTAAGAGACTTGCCAACGTAGACAATTTTTTCCTTTTGATCTTTTTGCCTGAGCGTGATGGTCAGCTCAGGGGCGTCCAGTCCGAAGGGGGCGAGTTCTGGTCCGGTCTTGGCTTTGTAACTGGCGATGCGGTCGCCCTTGAGAGGGTCCAATTCGTCCAGAAGGTTTTCGATTGCAGACTTTTCGCCCTCGGCTTCCTTGGGGCCGGTGACTTTCCATTTCCTGTCATCGCCTTCACCCTCGCGCTTACAGGTGATGGTGGCGTCCACGTATTTCAGGGTTATTTCTTCAACGTCGCCCTTGGTGACGTTGAGGATTTCGCGATCATGGAATTCAGTGTCGAACTTGTTGTAGTTGTATTTGCCGAGGGTAAAGGTGACATCTTTGTTGGGGCCGTCGGCCATGGTGGCGTAGTACTCCTCTTCGTCTTTGACTTTTTCGCCGATGAGCAGGGTAACTGTTCCCTCCTTCAGTTTGCCGGAATCTTCGACGGAATCGTCGTCCTTTACCTCAACGGAAACTTTGATGATCGGTTTGTCGAGGCCGTACTTAGAAAGATCGTCCTTGTTCTCAGAAACGAAGCGCACTGCACGGAGGCTGTTGAGCTGCCAGAGAAGGCCGTCGATGCGACTTTCGTCGGCCTTGGCAGTAACGGGTTGGGTGAGCTGCCAGACGTCGCTCTTGGTGAGGACGACGGTGTTATCGCCCTTCGTAACGACGATTTTCTTTGCCGCTGATTTATTGAAATTAACAACCTGCTTGTCGCGGAAGAGGAGGTATCCACTGAGTAGGTCCTTGTGGAGGTTTTCTTTCTTAACAAGGTAGATGCTGTTCGAGCCGGAGCGTTTGGCGTAGAACTTCCCTCCTGCATCGGGGTGAGCATTGCCTATTTCGAATGAGACCGGCCCGGCGTCTTTGACTGTAAGGGTAATTTTGGCCGCGGGTTCCTTGAGACCGTATTTATCGAGGTCTTCGTCTTTCGGATCGTCTGTTGTGAACTCGTCGATCTTGGCACCATCGATGGCATCGATAAAGCTGTCTACCGCGCCCTTTTCAGAGTCGGCCTCCTTGGGCTTGGAAGTTCTCCACTTGATCTCAGAACTGGAGCCACTGTCTTTCTTTTCTTCATGTTTTTCGACGACCGCCTCACCGCTGGCCAAGGTGATTTCGATCTTGGTGACATCGTCGTCTTCGAACACGCCGAAGTCATCGGAGCGGATATCTTTGAGCTCTTCAACTGCCAGGTCTTTGAGGATGTCTTTCTTAACTCCAAAGACAGTAGACTCGTCCTTCCGCTTGGCATAAATTTTCCCCTCCTTGCCTTCCACCTCTTTACCAAAGGTAATTTCGAAGGTCTCCCCGGCCTTTTTCTTGTCTATATCAGCCTTGGTCTTTATGACGACGCTCAATGCGGGTGCATCGAGTCCGAACTTGGCGGGGTCGTCCATGCTCTCGGTGTAGAAATCGGCTTTGTCAATATCCAGGCTTTCTATTTTACCTATAAGGCCCTCGAGCTTGGTCTTGTCGCCGTGGTCTGTGACCGGGGCGGTCAGTTTCCAATTGTCACCCTCTCTGGTAGCGACGATGTCCTTGTTCTTCTCTTTGTTCGACCAGACAAGAGTGAAGTCGGTAGCGTCAGACTTATCCAGGTTCACGACTTTTTTGTCCCGATACTCCTCTGTGGTCTTTTTAACCTTTTCATAGAAGGAATCGTTGGTGAGGTAAATAACGCTTGCGTCGCCGGGCTTGACGAAGACGGTATTCTTTTTGGGGCCCGCTTTGCCTATAAGCAAAGAGTAGCTCTGGCCTTCGGATTCGAAGGTGACAGTGGCACGTGGCTTGTCGAGTCCGTACTCGCCGAGTCCGCCGGAAACTTCAACAACGCTCTGGACAGACATATCTTCCAGTCCGCTGGCGATGCTCTTGACGTTGGATTTGTCGGCGCGGGCAATGAGTGGCTCTTTCATGAGCCAAGGCGAACTGCTCTCGTCGCCTTTACGATGGAAATCGAACTCGCCGTCGAGACGACTGATCTTGATCCGGGTAATGCCATCGGAGAGGTCTTTGACTTTGAAGACCTTCTTGCCGAGTTCCTGATCAGTTTTGGTGTCGAGCTGTTTGCTATCGACGAAATAGAGATACCCGCCTCCGACGATACAGATAGCGGCCATGAGTACAGTAGTTTTCCAGTTCATCTTGGGCTCTGATTCTTTGAGTGAGAGATGAAAAGCATTGGGAATAGTGAATTCCAAGTAGCCAGATTAATAATCCGGCACCAAACACGGGTCATAAACCGAACCTGAGGCGCCAGCACTACATTCTTCGGAATTGCCAGAAACCGAATGCAATTACAAGCATCAGCAGCGGCAAACCGAAGATGACGCTATAGCGCACGTATTTTCTGCTGGCATCAGCCATGTCCAGGGGCCGGTTTTCTAATTCTTTTGGTTTGATGAAATCGAATTGACGGGGCTCCTGACGGGCCGTCCAACGGACGGAGCTCATGAGAAATTGTTCGTTGCCAGGGGCTTGCCGAATGACCGCGTCGCTGGCAAGGTCAGCATCGCCAAAGACAACGATGCGTGGCCCCTTCTTCTTTTCCTTGTCTGATGGCGGCGGCATTGGTGGCATGCCTGGCTGGGGCGGTGCAGGCGGTGCGTTGTTTGGCTCGACCGCAACGGCAACGGTGCCGCGGCCTTTGGTGTCAAAGGTTTCATCAAGCTTGATGGAGGTATCGCCCTCTTTCAGATTGCGGTCGATCCAGCCCTCTTCTGACGTCGACTGCACGAGCCGGGCTGTGCGCCATTTAGAGGGTGGCTGCTGTGGAGGCCGGCCTCCGAACTGGTGCGGGTTAGCCTCCGGCGGTTGTTCTTTAACGTCGATATTACATGCCTGGTAGAAGGCGACTGTGTTTCCTTCAAGAGGCCGTGTGATTTCGTGGAATCCGAAGCTGCTGGCCTGGACAACCATATCAGGGCGGTTGCTGACGACAGGCCCTCGGCGTGGGTCGAAGCCTACCAACTGTTTTCGCATGTCTACGACCATTGAGCGCTCTTCGAGACGGATCTCGTATTCGAGGAGAATGTCTTCAAGTCCGGACACGGTGCCGGAAATAATCTCAGGCTCTGCGAAGACCATCAGTGCGCCTTCGTTGTTCAAGTGGCCGGTGATGACGCTCTTGGCCTTTGAGCTGTAGGTCACCTTTGGCGCCGCAAGGACAAGGACGTGACAGTCGCTTGGGACGGTATCTTCTTTGTTGAGATCGATGGTCTTAATGCTGAAGTTGGCGCGCTTGAGGAGCTTTGCAAATTCCCCGAAATCCTGATCCCCGAACTTCTCCGGATGGCGCTCGCCATTGCCGACAGAGAAATAAAGGGTGACTCGCTCGTCGTTAGCCACGGTCAGAATGGCATCGAGAAAGGCGCGTTCGGCCACGAGCTTTGGCGGGTCCTGCTGCGGAGGCGGGCCGAAAGGGCCACTCTGCATGGGCGGCGGCGGAAGCTCGATAACGCTTTCAAAATCCACCTGCTTCACGTTGTCGCTGCTGCTGAACAAGACAAGTGGAATACGCTCACGAGTAAAACGAGTCTTGAGTTGCTCACTGAGGAGGCGGATCTGCTCCTGTCCTTCTTTGGTGTTGTAGACGGTGTTAAAGGCGACATTGGGTGCGTGGCGGCGGAATTCTTCCTGCATCTCCTGCATGTGCATGGAGGCGAAGTAGGCCACCTGATTGAAAAATTGCACCGGCATAATCATGGTCGCATCAATGCGGAGATCGACCTTTTTCAATTCCGCGATGGTTTCGTCATCAAGTGCGTAGCGCTTGCCGGCCGTGACGTCGAGGCGTTCGTAACCACGGGCTGCGGAGTAATTCACGACGCCTGTGATAAAAACACCCAAGAGGACCATTACGGCAACGTTGGTGCCATACATCGCCTTGCGCTCAACGGCCATCTGCTTGAACCAGGCCAGATTAAAACCGATGCCCACGGCAATGAGGACAATACCAAGGACAATCAGCCCAGTGGTCAAGCCAACGGTAGTATCGCTGGCGTATCCGATGCCTCCGAGAATGGCGAGGAGGACCCCGAAAACGCACACAAAACGTAGCACGAGGGATTTGCGATTTGAGGTGGTGGTCATGACCGCACGGATCATCCAGACCCCGAGCCCGAAGAAAATCCAGCCGGCAGGGAGACCAAAGCGAGCGACAAGGCCGAGGGTCTTTTCATTTTCAGAAGTAAGCTGCCAGGAAGCCTTATCCATATCGACCGGGGGCAGGCCGAGTCGGTTGTCTTTGCGAGCGAGCCAGAGTGTTGAATTGATTGCGAGGCCGCGATTACCGGCAGCTTGATTGATAAAGGAACTCGAGCCGAAATCCGAATCGCCAATCACGATGAGGCGAGGCCCGTCTTTCTTGGAAGGCTCTGCAATCACGCCAAATGGGACCGGGCCCTTGATGTCTTCATCAGGTTCGAAGTTGGCCACCTGTGACTGAACCAGTTTGCGGAAGTTAGTCTCACCCCATGCCTTCTCGCTGCTGTTAAGAAACGAGAGGACCTTGATGTCCACGTTGACGTTCTTATCGGTTGGACGCACACAGGCGACATCGGCGAAAGCAGCCGGAAATCCACCGAGGGCTGCGACGGCCGGGTGGTCGCCGTATTCGGAAACTTCTACGGTCAGAGATGGCCTCTCTTGGGTGACCACCTTAAAAGTACGAGGGTCAAGGGTGTTGACTTTCGTCACGTCAATGAGGCGTACTCGTTCGAGGAGGTCGATGTTGTACCTGGCGAGGAGTTCCTGAAGGCCGGAGTCTCGGCGCTGGACGGGGTCGACAAGCGCCAGAACCGACGGGGCGATCACATCAGCGGAACTCTTCCGCTCCAGGTATGACTCGATCATCTTGAGGTGGAAAGTCGGGATACCATTAGCCGGGCCGGCGATGACAAGCACAGAACAATTATCCGGCACTTTGCCCTCTTCATTGAGGTCAAGTGTTTTGAATTCAACGTTGGACTTCTTGAGTTCCTCTGAGAAATCGCGATAGCTGAACTCGTCCGAGCCATCGATACGGCGCTCCCCGTGACCGGTCAGGAAGTAGACCTGCGCGGGTTTTTCGTCTGCAACACTCATGACCGCGGTGGTAAATTCTTCTTCCCCCTTGAATACGGGCTGCGACTCCTCTCCCCTCCCCTGTTGTGAGCTATACATGTCGTAACCGCGAACGACCTTGGTTCGGATTTTCACCTTCGGCATGTCGTCACGAATCTTGGTGATTTCCTCCTTAGTGAGGACCTTGCCGTCGAAGAAGCCTTCCAGGGCTTTGTATGTGTTGGGGAAGCTGTCCTTGATAGCGGCTTTATCGCGCCCGGTGAGCTCTATCTCGGCAAGCTGCTCGTCGGCTTGTGATCGAACACTCTTGAGTTTGTCCGCGGGCAGACCGCGCGATTTGAATTCGTCAATCTGTTCTTCTATCTGGTTCTTGGCTTCAGCGTAGGCAAGGGCCTTTCCTGCGGCCGCTTTAGCATCCATCAGGTTGAGGTCACCGGAAGCGAAGATGATCGAATTGAGGTCTATGGAGTCTACGCCAAGGCCGTCTCGAACATACATGACGTTCTTGCCCTCACGCATGACGTCAATGTGCTGAACTTCCATATTGGGCGAGATCGCCGCGTATTCATTGATGACATCCCTGGCCATTTCAACGAACTGAAAATCCTGGTAAGCGCGGGCATTAGAACTGAAGAAGGTGTAAGCGCGCACCGTTTTTGGGAGACCGCCGAGCATGTTTCGAGTCTGCTCGCTGAGCTTGTACCGGCCGGATGCGTCCTCGCGGGCGTGATGCCGATAAGAGTAGTAATTGATTCCAGCGGCCATCCCCAGCGCAAACAGGATCATGACGATCATGTTGAGGTTAAGGAGCATCTTTTTCTGGATGACGGCACGCAGCACCCACTCGAAGTTAAGGGCAATACAGAGGATGGTAGTAACCGCCCCTGCAACAAGCGTAGACAAGACTGCAGCATCCCATTCGCGGCGCACTTCATAAAGCACACCGCCGGCGATGGCAGCGAAGAGCCCGACCACTATGAAGATACGCGAGGTAATTTCCCAGGGTCTGGGAGCTCTTTTCATTCTCTCGTCGGTGCCCATATGCATTACCTCCACTTACGACTCTCGAGAGACCTCACGGTCATGAACAGAAAGAAAACGGTGGTGCTAAGGAAGTAGACCACATTCCGGGAATCAACAATGCCTTTGACGAAGTCATCGACATGGTCTGGAATGCCGAGATAGGCCATCACCTGGAAAAGCGCTTCGTTCTTATTCTGGGCAAAAAAACCAATGATCCAGAGAACCAGCATGGAGGTCACTGTAATGACGAATGCGATGATCTGGTTCTTCGTGAGCGACGAGATAAACGTGCCCAGGGCGATAAAGGTAGCACCCATCAGCAGCAATCCGAGATAGCCGGAAAGTATCGGGCCAAAATCGATGCCGCCGGTTGCCATGCTGTTAAGGATAAGCGCATAGGATATGGTCGGAAGCAGCATGATAATGAAGAACGTCAGCCCGGCATAGAACTTTGACAGGACTACCTGAAGTTCAGTGACCGGAGCGGTCATGAGGGTCTCGATAGTCCCACTTCGTGCTTCTTCGGAGAACAGTCGCATGGTAATGGCCGGCGTGAAGAAGAGCAGCACGAAAGAGACGGTCGAGAGCAACGGACGCAGTGTGGCCTGCGGGCTCGGCCCACGAGAGACGCCTTCAAAGAAGAAGATGCCGGTGAGCACCAGAAAAACCGCGGTGAAGATATAGAGGATTGGTGAGAGAAGGATGCTGCTGACTTCTTTTTTGAAGAGATGCCAGAGATTTCCCCAGAGTCCGATGACCAGCGCGCTGATGACAAAGATGAGTATCAGACAGGTTGAAGGATTGAGTAGTGCTTTCATGGGTCAGGTATGCGGTATCTGGTAAGCGGAGGTTTAACTGCGCTGAGAATCGGATGTGAATTTGAAAAACATAAGCTGGCAGCTTGTGGCTAAGTCATTTTGCCTGGGTGAGTTTTCTGAAAATATCTGCGAGATCCATGCGCTGGGTGTGGAGCTCACGGAGGCCCCAGTTGTTTTGAAGGAGCTGTTTTGAGAGTTCCTCTCGAATGTCAGTGTCAGCGCCGGTAACGATGTCGAGGCCGATGCAGCCGTCATGTTCTGTAGCGTTGACGGACAAGACTCCCTCGATGCCGGCTACCCTGGTCTTGACGTCATTGAATGGGCCGACCACCTCGGCATGCAGGTGATGCTGATCTTCATACCGGTTGGCGAGTTCTTCAGGAGTGCCGGCAGCGACCATCTTACCTTTGTCGATGATGACCATGCGGTCGCAAATCTCTTCAACGTCACTCAGAATGTGGGTTGAGAAGATGATGGTGTGTTTGCCTTTCAAATCCTGGATGAGACGTTTTGCATAACCCTGCTGGTTTGGGTCGAGGCTGGCAAGAGGCTCATCGAGAATGAGGATTTTGGGATCGGCAATGAGAGCGTCAGCGAGCCCTACACGCTGACGATAACCCTTCGAGAGCTGTCCGATAAGCTTGCCCTCTACCTCCTTGATACCGCAGAGCTCGAGGCACTCGGCCATACGGGAGGAACGCTCGCTTCTGGGTACGCCCTTGATGGCTGCTCGAAATCTCAAGTATTCACGGACGCGCATTTCTGGATACAGCGGAACATTCTCCGGCATGTATCCGATTTTTCTTCGGACGTTCAGCGAGTCAGTGAAGACATCGTGCCCTGCAACCTGGACCGAGCCTTCAGTGGCAGGCTGGAAGCATGAAAGAATCTTGATTGTGGTGGATTTACCAGCGCCGTTGGGGCCGAGGAAGCCAAGGATTTCACCATCCCAGACTTCAAATGAAATGTTGTCCACGGCCAGAAAGTCGCCGTAGTATTTGGTAAGGTTGCGTACCTCGATGGCGGCTTGGCGATTGGCGGCCTTTACCTCACGGGTTTCGATAGGCTCGACATCTTTGGAGGGAGTGTGGTTCTTGCTCTGGGGCTCTTCGGCCATATCGGATCCTTGCTGTTCTTTTCGGAGCTCCTCAAGGGAATTGCTCATGGTTAACTACCTCGGAACTATTCTCTTCGGCGATACCTGAAACTGCCCCGCTTGGGCAACGGGTTGATAATTCTGTAATTCAGCACCGGTACTTTCTTGCTTTTGAATCTTCCTTTTCTTCGGTTGCGATATGCAATTCTCCCTCAGAGCCCGCCCCGGAGGACGAATAAGAGAAATCCAAAGAAATCAAAGATTAAAAGCAAGAGCCCACCGGGGCTTGCTCGGTGGCTTACCTGAAGCCTCTTTGCCCGTCTGCTGTCCGCACATCAGACGATCCTGAAAACCCGGGTCCGCTCTCTTACGAGCAGACCCGGGTATCGTTGGATTTTTTTTTGATTAGTAGGCCGGAGGCCCCGAAGGCATCTTTCCGCCCTTTTCGTCCGGAATGTCGCTGACGAGAGCGTCCGTAGTCAGAAGCAGACCGGCAACGCTGGCTGCATTCTGCAGGGCAGTGCGTGTAACCTTGGTCGGGTCGATGATGCCAGCAGCGATGAGGTCAGTGTACTTGTCATTCGCTGCATCGTAACCAAAGCTATAAGCATCCTGGTCAAGGATCTTCTGGACTACGATGGCGCCGTTGACGCCACCGTTTTCGGCGATCATGCGAACAGGCGAAGTGAGGGCACGGCGAACGATGTCCACCCCAACCTTCTCGTCACCAGAGACACGGACCTTGTCAAGCACTGAAGTAGCGCGAAGGAGAGCTACACCACCACCAGGAAGAATACCTTCTTCCACTGCGGCGCGAGTTGCATGAAGGGCGTCTTCGACGCGAGCCTTCTTTTCCTTCATTTCCACTTCAGTAGCGGCACCGACGTTGAGCTGAGCAACACCACCGGCGAGCTTGGCGAGGCGCTCTTCGAGCTTCTCGCGGTCGTAGTCGGAAGTAGTCGCATCTATTTCACGGCGAATCTGGGCGACGCGACCCTGGATGGCAGCGGAGGTACCTCCGCCTTCGATGATGGTCGTGTTGTCCTTGGTAACGATGACCCGTTTTGCTCTGCCGAGGTCCTCGATCTGGATATTGGCAAGCTCGATGCCGAGGTCTGCGAAGATAGCCTCTCCACCGGCGAGGACGGCGATATCTTCGAGCATGGCTTTGCGACGATCACCGAATCCCGGGGCCTTGACAGCGACGCAGGAGAACGTGCCACGCAGGCTGTTCACGACCAAAGTGGCGAGAGCTTCGCCTTCAATGTCTTCGGCGATGATCAGAAGCGGCTTACCCGACTTGGCAATCTTCTCGAGCAAAGGAATAAGATCCTTAATACCCGAAATCTTCTTCTCATGGACGAGAATGTAAGGATCGTCAAGAGTGGCCTCCATGCTCTCATGCTTGTTGACGAAATGAGGCGAAATGTAGCCCTTGTCGAACTGCATACCTTCGACCCAGTCCGTAGTGGACTCAAGGCCCTTGCCCTCCTCGACGGTGATAACGCCATCTTTGCCTACGCGGTGCATGGCATCGGCAATCATCTTTCCGATTTCGGAGTCACCATTGGCTGCAATCGTCCCGACCTGGGCAACTTCCTTTTTGTCCTTGATCTCCGTGCTGCGGGAGAGCAGCTCCTCGACGATAGCCGTAACAGCTTTGTCGATGCCTCGCTTGAGGTCGATCGGGTTTGCACCGGCCGCGACATTCTTGAGGCCTTCTTCAAAGATGGCTTCAGCAAGAACGGTCGCTGTGGTCGTGCCGTCGCCGGCAACGTCACTGGTCTTGGAAGCAACTTCCTTAACCATTTGTGCGCCCATATTTTCGTAGTGATTTTCGAGCTCGATTTCCTTGGCGACCGTCACGCCGTCCTTAGTGACGGTAGGCGCACCAAAGCTCTTTTCAATAATGACATTTCTTCCCCTGGGGCCGAGGGTAATCTTGACGGCCCGTGCGAGCTTCTTCACGCCATTGCGGACGTGCTCTCTCGCTTCCATGTCGAATGACATTTGCTTAGCAGCCATATGTTCCTCCGAGTCAGTTGTGTGTGAAACTTAATATCATCAGTTCCGCTCCAGAGCGGAACCAAAAAACAAAGCGCCTGAACCGAGGCGCCATTACTTAACGATTCCGAGAACGTCTTCTTCACGCATGACGAGGAATTCGTCGCCGTTGAGCTTGATTTCCGTACCTGCGTAAGAGCTGAAAATAACGCGGTCGCCCTTGGCAACCTGAAATGCGACTTTTTCGCCGTTATCGAGGACGCGGCCAGCGCCAAGGGCGATGACTTCACCTTCCTTCGGCTTTTCTTTAGCAGCGTCGGGAAGCACTATGCCTCCAGCCGTCTTAGTTTCGGCCTCGACACGCTTGACGAGAATTCTGTCGCCCAACGGCTTAATTTTCTTAGCCATGTTTCGGGTACTCCTTTCAAAAAGATCCCTGTGTGAAAAACTTTGAAATCTGAAAAACTCTTAACCACTTACCCCACCCCTTGCACAAACCTTCGAATCATGGTCTCCAGAGAGGCAATGACTCGCTCTTTGGTCAGAGGCTTGGTCACCACATCCGCGGTCGGTTCTTCCAACGCTCGCAGGCGGTTCGCACTAGCGGCATCACCGGTGACAAAAACGCAAGGCAGCACCCGATCTTCTTCCTGACGAATCTGATACCACGCTTCGTCCCCGGTCATGTCCGGAAGATTGACATCAAGGATGCACACGTGAATGTGCTCGCTCCTGAAAATCTCCAGAGCTTCACTCCCATCACTAGCGAGGTAGGTCCTGTATCCCCGCAGCTCAACGACGGCTTGGAGCGAACAACGCACCCCTTCGTCATCATCAGTAATGAGTATTGAATAAGGCTCTTGAACCATGAACGTGTCACAGAACCAGCAAGGACACCACTAGCAGAAACACCAAACCAGTAATATCCTCGAACCTACCGGATTTGGCAGACTTACACTAAACTTGGCAGGGGAAGCAAAGGGGATGCCACGCGGCAAATCAGGGATGGAAGAGGTCTGGAAGAGCAACGGCGTGAGTCATTGATGAAGAGTTTGGGTCAATGGGATTTTGGAAAGCTTGGTTGGATTAACTAATTTTGGGGCAATAATTTAGGGATTAATCAGCCGTTAGAACAGGTCGGGGATGGACGAATGATTCTCTAAATCCACCTGCGATCACAGATGGTTTTTAGGCAATGACCGCTGTCAAACTGGCAGATGGATTTGTGAGTCTAGACAGGGACCGCCGCTCCTGGAAAGAAAACCGAAAGAGATTCTCTGGTTCCTGCTCAAGCAAGAATCACGACCTCTGAACAGGCCTGTCTACCCGCGCCCGGTGCAGTCCTTTCGCCCGCTTCAGCCCAGCGGGGAAGAACTCGCCATCGCAATTGAACACATTAGCGCAATGGAACTCTGGAGAATGGAAATGTTGACCCGGAGAAACTGGCTCAACTGATTGAGGAGAATGTCTGGATGGCCGGACGACACTCAACCTGCCAAAGATTGACTGGACGAATCAGGGTGGGCAGCTTCGATAATTCCGATTTGGAGCCCGAACTGCTACACCTGGCATCAGTCCAGTATTGGGGCTTGCTCGATGAGCTTCAGCTTCGTTCCGCCCTGGATGGCTTTCACTCTGGCTACGGCGTCTTTTACTTTGGCTTCGCCGTTCTGTATTCCATATTCGAGGCCGAACTTTATAGATTCGCCGGATTTGAGTTTGGGCACACGTCCAAACTTGCGTTCAACGCGGCGATTAAATGGATAACCGGTACCTGGCTCAAGACCGCTGACATACCCGTCTGCTGCTGCCGCTGTGTTCTTCCACACTGTAAGGTATGGTAACTCTTTCGTTGACCAGGTGATCGTAGACGAGCGATCAGCGGCCGCGTTGTGGATCATCACCATGGATTTTCCCTCGCTGTCCGAGATTGGTTCATAGAGATAGACCTCCTCGATGAACCCCTTTGTAGGGCCTTCGAAAGTCTCATGTTTGTCTACTGCCTTCGCCGCGTGCTCATTCATCGGGGCGACACTTTTTGCAGCCACGATCACTCGCGCGCCCTTCTCGAGCAACGGCGAACCATAGTTGCCGTGATAAATCATCTGCATTTCCTGATCGAAAGCGCCGAGATTTGTAATCACGTCATTGATTTGAAATGAATTTGACCCCGGGATCGTTGAAATCTCAGCAACCATTTTGAGTTTGGGGCCGTAGAAGAACTTTTCATAAAGAACCCCTCGAACACGAATTCGATACGGCGCGATGAGATCCACAATTACTTCAACTTCAGAAGCGGGAATGTTCCCAATCTTTCCATGCAGAGTGAGATCCATCGATGCTTTGTCGCCGGTGTTATTGATGAACTCGTCTTTCCCTGGATGCCCGGCGAATTCCAGCCCGCAGCGAACCAGCCACTCGTTAAACCCCTCCAACCAACCGAGGCCACCACGGCTCTGGAGATTCACATACTGAGGATGCACAATATCTGTTGTCGGAGAATCCCAACCGAGCCGCACGTCACCGGATTTCACGTCAAAGACACTCATCCCCCGGGTCGGAATCACAACGATAGAGAGTTCACCATTGTCGACAGTCACAAGGTCGACACCTTCCGAACGTCCACCTTTCAGCGTTTTCTTGGTTACTGACCATTTCCCGGAAGTTGGAACATCCTGGTCGGTGAGCTTCCACGTTTTCTCGTTCACGTTTTCTGATGAACTGATCAAAAGCTTTCGAAATTGCTTGCCATTGTCTGCCATAATCGTGGAGGTAAGCGCAAGCAGGGAAAGGGTGGTTAGACAGTTTAGCCTTTTCATTATGCCTCCTTGAGTCTGTAAAATTATGTGGCCGTCCACTTTGCGACGGGCACGACAATCACGCAAGCAAGCTTCCCATCGCCACAATCGCCGGACTTGAGATCCCCACGAACAAACTTTGCGTGGCTAAGAATCCAGATACTGCTTTTCCACCAGATATCTTCTCAATGCATCTCGCCAATTCGGCAACGGTTTACGTGAATTCTTGCTTTCCAGAGCAGTAAATCGAGGGCGAGGGGCGATCGGTCCGAATTCCTCCAGTGACACTTCTTCGAGCCTCACATCCCGCCCGAGCAATTGAAATATCTCTCTCGCCCATTCCGCCCAGGTACAATGACCTGAATTAACAACGTGTTGAATTCCGACAGCATCTGAATCAGCCAATGAAAGGCAAATCTCGGCCAGGTCCCTGGTATAGGTCGGTGAAAGGGTCTGATCATTGACGCCTCTTAATTCGCTGCGCTCACCTGACAAGCGCACCATTGTCTCGACGAAATTGCCGCCTTTCTCACGACTCCCGGCAGCCCCGTAAAGTCCGGAAGTCCGAATAACCAAGGCATTGGAGCAGTACGAAAGCGCAAACCGCTCGCCGGCCAGTTTGCTGGTGCCATACACATTGATCGGGTCTGCCGGGTCATCCTCAAAATACGGACTCCCTTTGCTCCCTGAAAAAACATAATCCGTGCTGATATGAACCAAACGTACCCTGTTGGATTCACAGGCACGGGCGACATTCAAAACTCCATTAGCATTCACATCGAATGCGGACAGCACATCAGATTCGCATGCATCCACGTCGCAGCGGGCCGCGGTGTTGAAGACGACATCCGGTTTCAGCTCCTGCATGGCTTGATTCACGGCAAGAACAGAAGTCACATCAAGCTCAGCCCTGCCACCGAACTGAATTACCTCCTGATCTCCGGACGCTCGTAGTAAATCTCTGCCAAGCTGTCCGTTCGCTCCAATGATCAGACTCTTCATTAAATCAATCCTTCAACTGCTTCTTCAGGGCCGCCGCGTCAGTGACCGGCAACTTACAAGCATAATTCTGGCAAACATAGGCAGTCGCTTTGCCGTCGCTGAGTGATTTTTCGGCCAGCAGAGGAAAGCGCTTTTGCAATTCCTTTGCATTTTCCATGTCCGGGTCAATAAAGGCGATGATCTTGTTCGGGATATAGAGATCGTGCACCGTGCTCAGCAATTCGTCTACACCCTCAGAGTTGAGTTTTCCGACCAACGCTATCTCTTTGGGTGTGGATAAGTAAAAATCTGCTGCACATATCATGGTTGTAAATCCACGAGGCGAATACCCCATCATCTCGGAAAAAGATTTAAGTGTTCGTTCCGCCTTCTCCCGATAGCCCTTGTTGTCGGTGAAAAAAGCGAGACGCAACATGTTCCAGACTGCCACAGAGTTGCCTGATGGAATTGCGCCCTCGTATGGCTTTTTCGACCGTGTGATGAGTTCTTCGTGGTCATCCGAGGTGAAATAAAAGCCAGCCTCTTTCTCATCCCAGAAATGCTTCAAGAGCGCTTCATTAAGTGCGATGGCTGAGTCCATATATTCCAGTTTAAATGTGGCTTCATAGAGGCCAATTAAAGCGTCAATGGTGTAAGCGTAATCGTCTAGATATGCGTTCAGCTTGCTCTCACCCTTCCTGTAAGTCACGAGCAGGCGGTCTCCCTTTCGCTGTTTCTCCATAACGAATTTCATGGCCCGTTCGGCAGCCGCGAGATAACGCTTTTCGCCCAGTACCTGATACCCCTTCACAAAGGAACGAATCATCAGGGAGTTCCAGGCAGTCAGCACTTTATCATCGAGGAAAGGCCACTCACGCTTAACCCGCACTTCCATCAGTTTCTGCTTACAAGCCTCACGCCTGGCCTCAGCCTGCTCGAACGAGAGACCGTGCTTCTTTGCTGCCTGCTCAATCGGCATCACAACATTGAGAATATTGTGACCTTCAAAATTGCCGCCCTCAGTCACACCATAGTGGTCAATAATAAAGACGGCATCTTCCCCGAGAATCTTTTCTATCTGGTCCTTTGACCAAATATAGAACAAACCTTCTTCACCTTCGCTGTCAGCATCCAACGCCGAGTAGAAACCACCCGTTTCACTGTCCTTCATCTCGCGAAGAACCCATTCAAATATTTCGACCGCGATCCGGCGGTAAAGCGGATTCTTTGTGACCTGATAAGCGTCGAGATAAATCGACGATAGTAGCGCGTTGTCATACAGCATTTTTTCAAAGTGCGGCACAAGCCACTGGGCATCGACTGAATAACGATGAAAACCGCCCCCGACTTGATCATACATGCCCCCCCCCGCCATCTTCTTCAGGGTGTGCTCGACCATTTGCAATTGCTTGGGATCCTTTGATCGCGAATGCTCACGCAAAATGACTTGGAGGGTCATGCTGGGTGGAAATTTGGGCGCGCCGCCGAAGCCGCCTTCTATGGGATCAAACGACCGCTCAAATTGTAAAACAGCTTCTCTTAGCAGATCCGGTTTCAATGCACTCGGTTCACTCTTCACCTGGCTCTGCTGGCGAATAGCATCGGTCAGCCGCTGGGCGTCTTCGCTGATTGCCTCTTTCTTTTCTTTCCAGACCTTGCCAACATTTGCCACCAGCATCAGGAAATGTTTCTTGGGAAAATACGTTCCTGCATAAAATGGGCGGCCGTCCGGCATCAGGAAAACGCTGTTTGGCCAACCGCCGCGCTGGGTAATGAGTTGAGTGGCGCTCATGTAGATGTCGTCCACATCCGGACGCTCTTCACGGTCGACTTTTATGCAAACAAAAAATTCGTTCAATGCCGCTCCGACCTCTTCAGTTTCAAAACTCTCCCGCTCCATCACGTGGCACCAATGGCAGGCGGAATATCCGACGCTCAAGAAAATTGGTTTGTTCTCCTTTTTCGCTTTCTCAAAAGCTGCCTTACCCCACGGATACCAATCCACTGGATTCCCCGCGTGTTGCAATAGGTATGGGCTTCGTTCAAAAACCAGCCTGTTGAATTCCTTGCCCCCGTCCTCGGGCAATTTTTTGATCTCGTCGGGGGATGGTATGGGTTTACGCTCATGTTTTTGTGTTGCTTCTTCCGCCTTGCATTGTGCTATTCCTAAAACAAATGCCAAAAGAAGGTGGC
This sequence comes from Planctomycetota bacterium, assembly GCA_027625095.1. GTDB lineage: Bacteria > Planctomycetota > PUPC01 > JACPCR01 > JACPCR01 > JAQBXN01. Next base: position 51,179 of record JAQBXN010000038.1, read on the forward strand.
CGCACAAAAGTGATGTGAATCTGTCATTGAAAGAATGCATGAATACTCCGGATGCTGTGCTGGTAAAGTTTGTCGCTGAAAAGTTCTGTTGTCTGCCTGCAACTTTCTATAGTCTAAGCCTCGCCTCCATAATTACAGATGCATATTGATGCCATTGGCTTGCCCCAAGACTGTTCAGTTAAGCCCGTCGAAATTGTTCGGGAGATGTTGGAGTGAGCGGTTTAGCACCTGTTTGGGAAGGCCTGAACGCCCCACTCCAAAATCCTGACCTCGCGATGGAGTGCCTTAACTGGACAGTCTTGCCAGTAAGGCCTCATCATGGATGTTTACCGTTTTGAAAACAACCATGCGAACTTCAAAATGACTGCAAAGCGGGTGATTCCTGGGAGCGCCGGCCAAGCGACGAAGGTCGCTCCTACTGCCGACAAGCCGCTGGCCTGCCCGAATTGCGGGCCTCAGACAGTAAGAAGGGAAACTGGGTATCGGGTTGACTCGGGCAGACACCAGATGTTGTTTTTTGTTTTCTGTATAGTCGATGTCCTCACCCTCAGTTGAAGCCGGATGCCCTTTCACGTTGGGCCTGAGCGACTCACTCCGGAGTTGAGATGATACGTGCCTGAACCAGTATGCAGATATCCTGCCACCACTCCCTTGAATCTATCAGCCAACTGATCCTTCCTCTCTTCACATCGGCAAGCATTTTTTTTCACATATTCCGTGAAGTAAACTTTTTTGAGATGGAAATGAAACCCCTGACTATTGCAGATTCGAACGGCATCGTCTTGAGACATGCCACGGATAATGACCTCGCGCCAATCGACGATGTGCCCTGGGAATTCTGCCTGGCCGAATGGAATGCGCAGTTCATCGGCGATTCTGCATACCGCATCAGCGAGCAGGAGAAGACCAATTTACGATGGGAGGCGAAGGAGTTCAGTTCCGGCCGACTGTGGCACCGCTGGGACTATCCCCATCCAGTCGGCTCGAGAGATTTCGATGAGCGATACCCGATTTTCGCCCGATACCTCACAGACAACTGGCGCGCCTTCCGGACCTGGGGCCTATCCGCAACCTCTCCCTGGGAGCATGGCATCTTCTGGAAGCTGCAAGACGGCGTGGACAAGGGGCGGCAGGAAATCGAAGTGGACTGGGAAAAGCTCCAGCGTCCGGGTTTCAGCCCGGACTACATCGAAGAGCGATACGAAAGGATGGATTTAGCCTTCAAGCATTCCGACTGGATTCCGACCGAAGCCGCGAAGGCTCTGATTCTCAACAACGGTCCGCTGCTGGCTTACATCGGCGGCAAGCCAGGAAGCTTCACCAGCAAGGACCATAACTTTCTCTCTGGAGAGACACTCGTAAAGCAACTCATCGTGATCAATAACTCGCGCGTTCCTACGACGTGCGATTATGAGTGGACACTCTCACTTCCTCAGTCAGTCATGAAGAAGGAAAACGTTCGTGTGGAGACCGGAAATCAGGCGCGGATTCCAATCATTGTGCCTCTGCCTGAAGACCTGCCGGCCGACTCGTACCGGCTCAAGATGACAGCCCGGTTCAGTTCAGGTGAAACTCAGGAGGACGAATTTGCTATTCACGTTCTGCCGCGCACGCCCCCGGTTCGAGGAACCGCCAAGACCGCCCTCTTCGATCCCCTGGGAGAAACTGGCACTCTGTTACGTGAGATTGGTATTCGTTCCCAAAGTGTGAATGCAGGCGACGATCTGACCTCTTCTGAATTGCTTATTGTGGGTAAAGGCGCCCTCACCATCAGCGGACTGTTTCCGACATCAAGAACTATGGACCCGTTGACTTCGAGAATCCAAAATTTAAGTACAAGTGGCCTGACTATATTGAGAACGGTTTCTATTGGATTGCCTTAACAGACCGCCTCATACGCCAGGACAGCGGAGAGGAATTCTGGCATCGATTCCGGAAGGCCAGTATTGACTCCGATGACCACGTCGGTGTGACGCGGCCGGTCTATTTCGCTTACATGAATCCGAATCCACATCCCGATTACCAACGAGAAAGACCAACGCCACTCTGGATCAAGGGCGTTCCGGGGATGCTCAGGTGCTGGGACGGGAAAGTATGGCACAAGACCAAATGGAATTGGGAAAGGGCCTTCACATATCAACAGGATCAGTGGTATTCCCTGGAGATCGAAAAGTCCGCGGGCGCGTTGGTCATGCGTGGATTCGACTCCAGGGGAACACTGCTGGAAGGCATGGAAACGGTGCCAGTCCCGTTGGACGAGATTTTCGGGATGGGAAAGGCTGCCACGAAGGATGAATGGGCCTACATTGGTGAACCGCATGTCGACAGCTATAAAGGCGAGGCATGGGTGGATGAGATCCAACTGTGGGTGAAGAAATGATGTCTCGATACAAATGTTGGAGTTACCAATGAATGCTTATCGGTTTATCTGCACTTTTCTTCTGAGCTTCAGCTTCATACTCGGCGTGCTCCATGCAGAACCAGCTCCACGGGTGGGTTGGGAGGAATCGTTCGAGGACATCTCAAAGTGGAAGGCGGAAATGGAGAAGCCGAATCACGGCTCGCCGCTCGAATCGGTTACCGCCGAGGACGGCTGTATAAAGCTGGTCACTCCTGTCGGAGCTTTGAACCCGCAAATGAAGCGCGACGATTGGCCGGAGTGGCCTGAGAATCCCGCCTCTTCGTTTACCAATTTCAGTATCCGTTACGATGGTGTGGTCGATTTCGATGTCTACCGCTACTTCGTCATCCGCATACCAGAAAAGTCCACCTTCTTCTATATCTCGATCAATGGAAAAGCTTTGAAGGTGGGCTACACAACCGGAATTCATTCGCAGGACTTACGAGCACTGGGGCTCAGTGGAAAACAAGGGGTCAGCTTTTACGGCCAGTTCCTGAATTCCCATGGTCATGTCAAAATCGATTACATCCGCCTGGTTCGTGAACTGACCCCCGAAGAGCAGAACGGCTTCATCGGAGACGGGATCACGATTCGGAATGAGAACCTGTCAGCGCACCCGTACCACAAGCTCGAAGCACTTAATGCTCGCGCCGGCCGCCCTGCCAGAGAGCCGGGCAAGGGCAGCGAATGGGTGGTCTACCAGGATGTCGGCACTGGAACTGAAGTCTGGAAGATGACCGACCTTGCGACAGACGAGCATAAGGTGAGTTTCAACAGCGATGGCTCAGCCTTCTCCGTGAGTGGTCGGCCAGGGCAGGGATTTCATGTTTTCGATTGGACTGACCGCAAGTTCAAGCTCCTCCAGGGCGGTCTGAATGATGCGAGCCCGCGCTTTTCCACTACCGAGCCCGATGCGATGATCATCGCCGAGAACACCGTGGAAGTTGACGGCAAGCAACTGGGCAATTGGGAGTTGCGCGCACCATACCGGCCCATGGGATGGACTCTGGCCAAAGAGGGCAAGGGAAAGGAGCACGTATTTGTGGACAAAGTTTTCTCCGGCGGGATTGATGTGCACCAATTATCAGCAGGTAAACACACGGTCACATTCAAGTTTGATCCGAAACTTGGCAAAGATGAACAGCACATCTTCGAGACGCTCATCCTTTCTAACGACCACAGTTACCGACCCGACGGATATGATCCACGTGCTGACTTCAAGAAAGCGCCGCGGGCCTACTGAAACGTGCGGACGCAGGTCTTTATACCTTAGGCGCAAACTGCCAGCTTGCAGACTCGTCGAAGCCAGCAAGCTGGAAGCTCATTGCTACGATTTGCCGTGGTCTTTAAACCCGGAGAATTCTCTCGCTTAACAAAAAGAGACCATTGAATGATTCATTCCAAGGGAGTGCTGTTCCTGATACTTTCCGGCTCATTCCTGCCATGCCTGAACTCCGAGCCCGCAGACCTTCTGAATCAGGCTATTCAGGATGAGCTTCAGCGTCTGGAGGGGACTCAGGAAACGCCGGGTTACAAGGAATACAAGACCGAAAAGGTGCGCGTCAAAATGGCGCCTGTTCCTGTACCTGAAAATTTCATTCGGAGGGCTGATGAGTTCCCGGAGAGTTGTCGGAACGTCACTGTAAAGGACGGCAATTTCTGGCGGGATGGTAAACCGGTTTTTCTCTTTGGGGTCGAGGCAGAGCTGTACAACGGCGCTTGGTTGCACCGGATCCTCGGGCTCGACTTTACCCAGGCGACCATCGTGAATACGGCTGGCTTTCGATCAGCGATTGAGGTGAAAGAGGCAAAAGCCGCAGATGGCGAGACCGTGCTTGAACTTTCGGCAAGCCGGGTCGACCCCCTGGTTGGAGACACGCATCCGTGAGACGCTCCGGGGCGGGACGCTCCTCACATTCGATTACGCGCTGTCGAAAAGCAGTTTCTTTCCAGTTCACTACTCAAAGTACGAAACTTCCCCTCCCTTGTATTGCCCAGGTGTAAAGGGCTTCCGCAAGAGTAGCTCTCATTTCTTCGATCTATGCCAGGAGAACCCCGTCGGCCGCGAGATTTATCTCAATCAGATACGCTGGAGCAGCATACCCGGAAGGCAATACCCCATTTTTCTGTACGAGCTCATCAACGAGGTCAGCTACATTTGCCCGTGCGTACAGAACGTTCGCCTGTTTCAAAATCAGATGGCGAAAAAATATGGCACGGTCCAGAAAGGCAACCTGGCATGGCGGACGAACTACAAGTCATTTCAGGAAGTGATACCTCCGCTCAACATCGATTCTTCCGGAATCTACAACAGCAAATGGGGAACAATTCCTTACGGCGACGAGCTCTCAGTGCCGCTGTGGATTGACTGGATGAAGGTCATGGAGAATCGTGCGATGGAAGTCTTTGGTGACCTGAAAGACGAACATCGCAAAATCGTCCCGGAGGCCCTGCAGACTTTTCAAACGCCCTACTGGTCGGGAACGCATGCCCAATCACCGGAACGTTTCATCGAGGTAGAAGATTGTTACGGTGCGGAGCATGGCCTGTCGCTCTTCCGTCAGTCGTCCGGCAACGAAGACTGGAATCAGATCAAACACATGGTTGGCTCACAATTGCCAAACGATCTGGTGCGATCCGCCTCTACCGGCAAACCCAGCATCAACCTGGAATGCCGGGTGACCGGTTACCCTCATGACAAGGTATCTACAGCCAACAACTACATCATTGGCCCGTTTGGACTTCGCACCTTCTTCTGGCATCAGTTAGTGCACGGAGTGAGCGGCAGCGTCATTTCGTATTTCTACGACAACGAAATCAGTGAAGGAGGAGGTTCGGTATGGGATCACCGTTGGATGACGCCTGAAGCCATAAAGGAAATCCCGCGCCTAAAAAACGAGATACTGAGTGTCGCCGACATCGTGCTTCCGCGTCCTCGCATTCAGGGAAAGATAGCGGTCGTCTATCCTCGAGAAAGTGCCCGAATCATTCGCCCGGAACAGAACAACATCCATGACCAGTTCGTCCCCGAAATTCTCGACTACTACGCCGCAACTGTTCTCACTCGGGTACCGACGGATGTGCTGCTGTTCAAGCAGATTCTCGAGGGAATACACTCGAAGTATTCCATGCTCGTACTTGCGCACTGCATGCGGGCGCCGGCCGCGGTCATTGAAAAATTGAGGGAGTATGTCGAGTCCGGTGGCGTCCTGGTATTGAGTCCGGATTCGCTCCTTGTCGATGATGATTTCGGCGAGCGGATCGATACGTTGAAACTGCTGGGCGGACGAGTCGGGAAGGAAGTCTTCAAGGAAGAAAATGTGAACCTGGAAGCCATCGGCCGCGCCTCCGGGAAGACAATTGGCCTGCGCGCAACTCCGACGGCAGACTTCAAATTCACTTTTCCGATTTACGGTTACGAATTCCAGCTTGATGGCGCGGAGGTAATTGGCAAAACGGAAGCAGGCGACCCCACGCTGGCTGTCAACACAATTGGGAAAGGAAAGGTCTACTATCTGGCGCGGGAATTTGAGCCAGAGGCTCGCCGGGCGTGCATCCACTGGATCATTAAGCGACACGGAATACTGCCGGACCTCGAAGTCGAGTTCCTTGACGGCATCGATGGCGACTACGTCGAGACTCATTTATTCCAGCAGGGCCAGCGAACTGTTCTTTATGCTCTCAATTTTGGTGGCGGACCACGCAAGGTACTCCTCAAGCCCGCGAAGGGACTGCCCACTATTGACGACAGAGTCTTCTTAAGAAACATCCACACCGGCGAAAATATCGGCCCAGATGGGATGGTCGGTCGGATCGCCTGGAGCCTTTCCGATCTCGTCAGGGGCATCACCCTCGATCTCCCTATGCACGATCCTGTGGTGCTGCTCATGGAAAATGCCTCGTTAGAAGAACTCAAGCTTCGCCAATTCACTGCCGAGCAGGAACGAGTCCTCCCCTGGCTTTACCGGCCAAGCCCGAAATCGTCTTCCAAGGTGCTGGTGGATGGCGTCTACGTGGCAGAAGGACGTGTCCATAAATGGCGAATGCCGACCGCTGTGAAGCTGCTTGAAGACAACGGCTATCAGGTCGATTCACTCAGCGCGCCCCTTCGTACGCCGATGATGCGCTCAATCGATGGAGTCAAACCGGATGAGCTCGCGTCTTACGACGTATTCGTCCTTTCCGGGACCCACGGACGCAATGAGTGGGAGGAGGCGGACATCAAAGCGGTTCACGACTATGTAAGAAACGGCGGCGGGCTGCTTTATTGTCTTATTCGCGATTGGCATTTCCCCAAACCTCAGAAGGTTCTTGATGCAATGGGCATACAGCCGGTCTATTCCTACTTTCATGATCCGAAACACCACATTCTGAAAGAGCCCCTCTATGTAACGTTCACCGATATGCTTGATCATCCAATCACCAGCGGGGTTCAGGTCTTCCAGTCCACCGGCGCCATGCCACTTCAGATTATGAACAAGAACGCAGAGGCTCTTATTCGCGGAAGTGACAGCTCTTACGCCTGGCATTCCTGGGGTGAGTCCATTCGTAAACCCGGGTTGCCGGTCATGGCCGCTTTGGAATACGGGAAAGGACGCGTGGCAGTCATCGGCACCGACACGTGGCTGATGCCGGATACACTAGAAATGGGCGACAATCAGCGGCTCTTCTTGAATACGATTAATTGGCTGTCACGCTCCGACAGAAAAGCGGCTGCGTCAAAGAACTCGTCATTGAAGGAAGCACCAGACTCCTACCCGGCCCTGAATTCGCCCGAAGAGGCCGTCCGGCTCTGGACATTTGAAAAGGGACTCGATGGCTGGAAGTCGGCTCAGTTAAGCAAGGAATCGTCGCACACCGGTGCATCCTCCATAAAGGCCGATAAAGCCAAAGGCTCGTGGTACGACGTAGCGGCCAGCACGATATGGGATAAGGCAGGCCTGCTCGACCTTCCGGCCAATCCGCATATCAATCTCGCCTTCCGATGCTCCACCGGTACAAACGTTCAAGTCCGCGTTGAGATCGGCAAAGAGAGCCCACGCACTCTTGTATCTGCACCCAAGAACCAATGGAGCTACGTCTCATTGCCTTTGAACAAATTTGAACGCGCACAAGGTGATCAATCCGGCAGACGCCTGATGGAGATTCAGATCGTGGCGGGCGAACTGGGCGACGGAGTTGAGATGCTGCTGGATGACATCTCGATTTCCTCCGGCCCGATACCGACTCCCAGAAAGAAGCAGTAGAGACCTCAACATGATCGGCTGCACCAAAGGCGCAAAAAGTCTCGTTCTTCTAATCTTGATCATGAACGCGCCCCGGTTCTCAATGGCAACCGAATTTCATGTTGCGCCAGATGGCAAGCCTGATGGCGTTGGCAGCCGCGACCGACCCTGGGACCTGCAGACAGCACTGTCACATCCAGAGACCGTGAAGCCGGGCGATACCATCTGGCTCCATGGCGGTACATACAAAGGCAGTTTCAAGAGCGAACTCAAGGGCCGCGACGGCGCTCGCATCATTGTCCGCCAGGCCCACGGAGAGCGCGCTGTGATCGAAATAGAGATCCATCCCGAATTTGGAATCGGTTTCTACTGTTACGGTGAGTGGACTCAGTTTCGAGACTTCGAGGTCACCTGTACGAATCCGAAGCGTCGGACCGAGATAAAAGGTTCGTGGCCGAATGATTTGCAGAGAGGCAGTATTGAATGCCGCGGCTCACATCTGCAGTTCATAAATCTTGTGGTGCATGACTTAGGTCTTGGTTTTGGATATTGGTCTGGGGGAGCAGGTGGAGAGATCTATGGCTGTGTTATCTACAACAACGGTTGGGGCGGGCCTGACCGTGGGCATGGCCACGGAATCTACGCTCAAAATAAAGAGTCCATCAAGAAGATCACGGACAATGTCATCTTTCAACAGTTCGGAAGTGGAATGCACGTCTACGGTTCGGAGAAGGCTTCCCTGAAAGGATTTCGCGTGATTGGCAATGTCACATTCAATAACGGCAGCTTATACAGGCAAGGACAGAGAACCCGCGGAATTCTTGTCGGTGGTGCCGCACCACTGGAAGATGTGATAGTTGAAGAAAACATGACTTTCAGCGGGGGCTTGCAACTGGGCTACTCATCACGCGCACTAAACAAGAGTCTGGTCGCCCGAAAGAACTACACAGTCGGTGCGAGCATCTACTTTCAGGATCACCTGGACTTTGAAGAAAACACCGTCATCGGGGGGTGGCCGGTTCTTACAGTGGTACAAATGGACGGCGGATCATTGGTAAATCACAAGATCGACCGAAATGTCTACTACAACACGAATACAAAACATCTTCCATTCTCTCTGATGTTCGGAGCGGAGGGCCAGAGTCTCACTCTTGCCGATTGGCGAAAGAAGGGCTTCGACAAGATTTCTGAACTCCACGAGGGTCAGCCAAAGGGAGCGAAGGTCTTCGTTCGCCCCAACGAATACGAGTCCGGCCGAGCGAACATCATCGTTTACAACTGGGACGAAAAGCCAACAGTCGAAGTCGACTTGAAGAATGTCTTGAAGGCAGGTCAACGTTTTCAGATTGTCAGCGCGCGCAACATCCACGGCCCAGCGATTGTCTCTGGGGCATACGAAGGCGAACCGGTCCTGCTGCCCATGACACCAGTAACACCCGCTCAACCGATCGGAATGCCAGATTACGAAGTCCCCGAAGTCGAGCCGAAGTTTGGGGTATATGTAGTGCTGCCTGAATGACGCCAGACGAGCACTTTGCTAAGACATCAGATTCACTCATATGCTTGTCTTTCCTTTAGATTAGGTCTTGACCAAACCGCCGTCCGACACGACGCCGGGCAGCGCCCATATGCGTGGTATCCTGGGGAAGTATTTTCATCTGT
>JAQBXN010000175.1 GCA_027625095.1 Planctomycetota bacterium
CGCCACTCGCCCTCACTTCCTCCGCATGGTGAAGAAGTTTACATCCAGCCTCCATCAGCCAGAAATTCGATATTCCTCCTGGCCGGAAGGACAACAGACCCCGGCAATCCTGCGACCCTCGCCAATAGTTGTTCAGCGAGATTGACATCCACCGCCTGCCTGAGGCCAACGTATGAGGAGGTAAGACGAGGGTTCACCTCGACCACTCTGTCCTCCTCGGACTCGTCTCCGAGCAGGAGGTCAACTCCGACGAAACCTAGCAAGCCATCAACGGCACCGACTGCCTGGGATGCCAGGCAGGTGGCACGCTCTGAAAGTTTTTTTTCCAGTGGGACACGACCTCCCAAGTATTTGAATCGGCCATCCCCTGACAGATTCTGGCTGCATGGGGGCAACGCGGTCATACCCTCTGGGCCGCACATGAACGCGACACTGGCTGGTTGGCCAGGACAGAACGACTGATAAATGAATTGCCCCTCTTCTGGATGTAAGAGGCTCAGAACAGTTCGGAATTCCTTTTCCGAATGCACCAGAAAAGTGTTCTCGGAACCCGCGCCATCTCTGGGTTTAATCACCATTGGAAACTCTAATCTCTCGATTATTTCCGACTGCAGCGGTCGTCCGGTGAGGGCCGGAACTCCGTTCGCACTCAGATGATTTCCAAGCCTGAGCTTGTCAGTTGTGATGTCGATGGCCGCCGAGGCGCAACCTATCCAACGGGCAGAAGAGTCTCGAAGCCAAGCTTCACGCTCAAGAAGAATTCCCCTTGTTTCAGGAGCGATCACCAGGACGCAATCGCACTCCATGGCCAGGGCCTTGAGAGCCTTGCGTTCTCCTTTCGGACTGAATTTCTTCACCTTAGCAGGGAGCGTCTTTTTGATACGGCTGTCAAGGGTGGTCCAGACTTCCATCCCTCCAAGTCTGCTGAAATCCTCCACGACAGAAGAAAGCATGGCCCAGCCTTCAGCAGCAAGAGATTCCGGGAGTGGCTGGTCTGCCAGCGCACCGCCGCATATAAACTCGTAGACCAGAATTCTGGACATTGGGCTTCAGTCAAGACCTTTGAAGAAAATAAACAATGAAAGTTATTCCTGTCCTAGATATTAAGGGCGGGCATGCGGTCCATGCCATCGCGGGACAACGGGACAAGTATCAGCCTGTGAAAACCTGCCTGACCGGCTCCTCCGATCCCGTGGTTGTAGCAAAGGCTTATCGTGATGCGTTCGGCCTCAAAGAAATGTACCTGGCCGACCTGGATGCAATTGCCGGAAACGCGCCTCAATTCCAAACTTACTCAGGCATCACGAACGCCGGGATCCGACTCATGGTGGACGCGGGCATCCGTGATGAACCGTCTTTCTGTCTACTCGCGGCCACGGGTTTAGATGCCACCATCGTCGGGCTGGAATCCATCTCAGGCCCCGAAGCGCTTCAAAGAATAGCTGAAACAGAGTTCTCTCAGAAACTGGTATTCAGCTTGGATCTGAAAGCCGGCAAGGCACTGGGAGATCTCTCAGCCTGGCCAGACGCTTCTCCTGAATCGATCGCTGATGAAGCGCTGAGCCGCGGTGTGAAACGAATGATTGTTCTTGACCTTGCCAACGTCGGAACAGGCAATGGCACCGGCACCTCGCAGCTTTGCAGGCACGTCCTCAACACCTGTCCTGATATCGAACTCATCACCGGAGGAGGTATTCGTGGCAGGGACGATCTGCTACGTGAACGTGACCTCGGGGCAAGCGGTGTCCTCATTGCCACTGCACTCCACGATGGCAGGATTGGAATTGATGAGATCGACGAGGTCCGTTGAAGAACAGATTGACTCATTAGTCTTATTCGGCGACCTTTTTCCTGGATACCTACGGCTGACCCAAAGGAGTTCATATATGCCTTGCACGATCGAACAGACTGTACACCTCAACGCTCCCGCATCGGAGCTATACGCCACCTACCTTGATCCGAAACGGCACAGTGCAGTCGTGGGGAATGAGGTCGCAATATCTGCAGAGGCCGGGGCGGAGTTCAGAGCGTTTGGTGGCGTGTTAACTGGTGAGATTCTGGCACTCGTAACAGATCGGATGATCGTTCAGTCCTGGCGTTCGGCGAATTTCCACAAAGAGAATCTCGATTCGATCCTCATTCTGAAATTCAGCGATACGGAGGACGGTGGCCGTATAGACCTGATTCATACAAACGTCCCGGATCATGAGACCGAAGACGTCACCGCCGGATGGAAGAAATTCTATTGGGAGCCCTGGGCGAAATATCTGAACTAACACCGGCTGCCGGTGCCATCCTCTTCCTTTTCCCACCACTTCTCCTCCCAGGGACGATGAAAGTCCTTGGGACGCTCTCCGAATGAGATGGCCTGATTGAGTTCGACCTGTGACATCATGCCTACCGCAGGGCGCTCCTCAGGAAAGATTTTTATCAACCGGCTGGTCAGTTCGTCTTCGCCTTCGAGGATTTCTATGCCGATTCGCAGGCAGAGGAAAGGTAGATCTACTTCCAATTCCGGATCGAATTTCACCGCGTCCTTTTGAGTGGTCAGGAGGAGCTCGGCTTCAGCCTCCCTGGCACGTTTCACGATGCCCTGAAAATCTTCATCAGAGTACCAGTGATGATCGGGATACTCTTCACATGCGACGACCTCTCCGCCAAGAGTCTCCAACTCGCGTCGGAAGCCTTCCGGGTTGCCGAGCCCACAGAAGGCATAGATTCGTTTGCCCTTCAACCATCCACTTCCAACAGGTGAGAGATCCGAACATTGCAAAACGCTCTTCAATTTGTGCATGGCCGTCAAGACCGGGGCCTCAGGCAATCGGCGGCGAATCTGTGTTTGAAGGCATTCAAGACCGCTCTTTTCGATCTGATCGGCGCGAGTAATGATGATGACATCCGCACGCTTCATATTCTTCACCGGCTCGCGCAGCAAACCACGTGGCAGCAGATGGCCGTAACCAAAAGGGTTGAGCGCGTCGATCAGAAGGATGTCCAGATCCCGTGCGAGACGACGATGCTGGAATCCGTCGTCCATGATGAAGCATTCAGGTTTGGGCTCGATGTGCTCAAGAGCGGTTTCGGCCGCACGCAGGCGGTCCGGACTGAGCACCAGATGGATGTTGTCAAGATTTGCCTGCAGCAGGAGGCCTTCGTCATTCATCGCGCCGGGAACAGGGCCTCCAGCGGCGCCCGTCCGCTTTTGGCCATAGCCGCGGCTCAACACTACCACGGGGTAACCGCGCTGGAGAACCCAGCCTCCAAGCCACTCGACCATCGGCGTCTTGCCTGTCCCGCCAACTGTAAGATTGCCTACGCTTATCACTTTTGCGCCGACACGTCCGGCCTGCTTCAGATTGAGATCGAAGAGCGTATTCCGAAATCCTGCACCCAATCTGTAAGCCCCGGACGCAAGCCATAGCATGGCTTTGGCCACCGCGGGAGTGAATCCGGTACGCTGCCCGCGAATGATTTCAAGAACTGCCCGCTGGATATCGGCAGCTTCGGCGTTGGTTGAGGGTGCAGTGGAGGACACTGGCTCATTTAAACTCGGACAGGAGATGTCGCCGCCGGAATTCGTCTAGTTTGGAACGATTCCATTCAGTGGTTCGGCAAAAGTAATCGGCGATTCTAGTGATGCCTGTGATATTGGCCGAACGGCACACGGTGCAAAGCTCATGCTGGCCGCGGCGTGTGGCACGGCAATCATGACAAAATGTGAATGAAGGCGTGAACGCGAGCTGGGAGATCCCGGTCTGCCCCCACGCGTATTTCAATGCGTTCAGGATGTCACTTGTGGATGGCCCCGGCTCGCCGACATAAATCTGGCTGAGAGCATGCAGATCGATGAAAGGGTGCAGACTCCCTTCAATCTGCAGACGTTCTCTATACGAAATTGCAGCCTCCGGACGGACTTTTATGCCATTGGTGTAACGTGCAGTATCCGCCCCAGCATCGCCACGGACAAAGATGTCGGCGATCTCAAACTGGTTCAAGTCCACCTTTGCCAGCCGACGGGTAGCGTTCTCAGCAGGTGACTCTTCAAGAAAAAACTTCAGGCCTGTCTCCCGCGAAAATTCCGACAGGCGTTCCTGAATTCGCCGCAACAACTTCACAGCCAGGTCGAGGCAAACTTCATTTTGATGCAGGTGGCTCTCGGTCACATAAACCATGCACTCATTCAATCCGATGAGACCAATCGCGCAGCCGGCGTTTTCAAGGTCGAGGTATGGTCTGCCATCCCGCACGGTTCGTCCAAGTTGCCACAGCGGCAGCCTTGAGGTTGCGGAAAGTCTTCCGATCAGACGTCGTTTCTGTTGGTGCGCTTTGACTGCAAGACCGAGTGCCCTTTCGACCTCTCGCCAGAGTGCCTCCCACGAGCCTCCCCGGTATGCGGCCTGAGGCAGATTGATGGTCACACTTTGAATGACGCCCCCGCGCCAGCTTTCGAGCGGCAGGTCTTTGCCGCATTCCGCCCTCAACGGCACGCCGAGGCTGGGGGTTTCCTTCCGATCAAAAACAAAAACGGGAATGCCATTCGTCGCGGCGACTTGTGCTGCCTTGGCCAGCACGTCTGACGACTTGCCCTCCTCAAAACAGTCGGCGGACAAATGAACATTGCACTTGGGAAAACAGAACAGTCCGCCGTGTTCATCACCCTTTTCCCAGACGTCCAGAAGCGCGTGGGCAAATTTTCTTGCAGTATCAACATAATCACCGTAATTCTTGCCAGTGGGCTTGCCGCCCTTTCCAATAGCCGAATGGCCTTGAAGCCACGGAGGAACACCGGTGTAGATATTCAGCTCCGCGCAGAGGGTTTGTCCCCCTCTTGAGGAGGCGTGCTGAGCCCCGTCGAAAATGAGTCGCTGGGCCTCCTGGTAGATTGCCTTATCATCCAGATCTTCCAAAAGCGGCGCATAGAGGATATTCAGATAGTCCACTCCCTGGGGGCCTGCGGCATAGGACTGCATCGAACCAAGGAATGTGAACAACTGTGAGGTAAGCGTATCGGGATGCCTGGCCGGAGCGGACGCGACATCTATCGTCTCAAGGGCAAGGCCAAATTTTTTCAGGAATTCAAGGGAATGGTTCGCAAGATAAATGCGGGCCGGATAACCGAGGTCGTGAATATGTATCACGCCGGAAAGATGGGCTCTGGAGACTTCTTTATCGAACACTTCGTCGAGCGCATACTGACGCAAAAGGCGTTCAGCAACCGCCAGATTCACCGCTTCAGGATTATTGGTGACCACCTTGTGATTCGATTTTTGCCGCTGGAAGAGTAGCTCCTCGATATCGAATTTGGACATTCCGAAAAGCTTCTGCTTTTCGAGCGATGCGGACAGGCCGCGAACAAGGAGCTCAATATCGACCATTTCCCGGATCAACAGCGTGGTTACCTGCTGCATTCCTGCGGTAAGAATCTTTTGCTCGACCGCATGGGCAATTTCACGAGCGATTTCAGGCTCGAGCTCGGCCTCGATTTCAAGCGCAAGCACAATTTTCTCCGGATCCCAGCTAGCGATTTCGTTACGAGTACCCGGTGATACTTTAACCTGTGAGGCATCATCAAGAGGCGCGGGCTTTCTCACCCTCAGACTGTTGCGAATCTGCGTTCGCCGCTCGCGATAAAGAATGTAAGCCTTGGCTGTCGCCGCGTGGCCGGTCTCGATCAAGACCTGTTCGACCATGTCCTGGATAGCCTCGATGGGCGGAGGGTTTTCATGGAATTCTCGTTCCAGGAACATAACGACGGCTTCGGTGAGCTCATCGGCCTCGTTGCGTGTTTCGCCGCCCGCCACTTGGGCGGCCTTATAAATGGCATCAGCAATTTTGGTCTTGTCGAAAGGAACTTCTCTACCATCCCGCTTGAGAACACTCCTGAAACTTGTCAACCGGGGCCTCCTCGTTCCTGGACGATCCTGCGCAGTTCGTCGGCGAAATCGGTAATATCTTTGAACTCACGATAAACGGATGCGAAGCGAACGTATGCCACCTGATCGGTTTTCTGCAGGTGTTGCATAATAAGCGAACCGATGAACTTGGTCGGGACTTCTTTCTCGAAACGCTCGCTGCATTCCTTCTCGATATGGTTGACGATATCTTCCAGAACTTCCACTGAGACGGGTCGTTTCTCGCAAGCTTTATACATGCCATCCATTATTTTTCCCCGATCGAAGGGGGCACGCCGGCCATCCTTCTTGATAACTCTCAGGTTGGTTTCGGCCACACGTTCATACGTGGTGTAGCGACGACCACAGCTCAGGCATTCCCTCCGCCGACGGATTTCCATCTCGTCTGCAGAAGACCTCGAATCAACTACCTTGTCAAGATTCACTTTACAGTAAGGGCACCTCATGGGCAGCTATCTCCAGAGAATTAACGTTAAAACAAAATCCCAGAGAGGGCAGGAATTCGTGGGGATTGACGGCAAAGGTCACGATCAGGCGTGGCATTATAGGAAGGGTCGCGATCATGTGCACTGGATGGATGGAGGGATGGTGGGAGGCCATCCCATCCCCGTCTGACAAGCATCAGTTAACGAGATAGACTCTCACTTTCAGCCCCCGCCAGAATAAATGCGCGTGAAGGACGCTTCACATGGAGCGAGAGATATCCTGTCCTAAATGTCAGCAGAACTGGGCCATGTCGAATGTGACGACTGGCCAGACTGTTCTATGCCCCCGGTGCAAGGATGCGGTGATAATACCGGCCGAGGAAGAGGTAAGCGATAGAAGGCGGTTGGGCAAATACACCATCAAGAAAAAAATAGGTGAAGGTGGTATGGGCTCGGTCTATCTGGCCGAACAGGACGGTCTCGGGCGGATGGTAGCGCTCAAGGTCCTGCCCAAGAAAATGACCAAAAATCCCGTCCAGCTTGAACGCTTCAAGCGCGAGGCACATGCCGCCGGGGTGCTGAACCATCCGAATATGGTCATGGTCTACGAATTCGGCGAAGACCGCGGCTATTATTTCTTTTCGATGGAATTTATCGACGGCGAAAGCCTCATGGATCGGTTACGCGGGAGTAAGATGCTTCCGACTAACGAGGCCATAAGAATCACCCTCAGCGTGGCAGAGGCATTGAACTATGCATGGAAACGCTGCCAGATCATTCACCGCGATATCAAGCCCGCGAACATTTTGTTGACCAAAGACAATCTGGTCAAAGTTGCCGACCTAGGCCTTGCCAAGAGCATCGAAGAGGACACTTCCGTCACCCGGGAAGGCGCGGCTATCGGCACGCCTGCGTTCATGTCGCCGGAACAGGCTCGTGGTGCCCGGGATATCGATTGCCGGACGGATATTTACTCGCTTGGCATCACTTTGTTCAGAGCGATTGCTGGCACTATTCCTTTCAAGGGCGAGACCTCGCTGGCGGTCATGATGGCACATACGGAGCAGCCGCTTCCCGACGCAAGAGAACTGAACCCTGAAATCCATGATGACCTCTGGGCGGTGCTGCAGAAGATGGTCGCAAAAAACACGGATCAGCGTTACCCGGATTACGAAGACTTAATCAGTGATCTCAAAGCCATTTATAATGGGAGGCCGCCTACCAATATCTCCATCCCTGTGGCTCCCGTAACTACCGATGCAGCGGAGGCAACTTCGGAATGCACAGTGCCTGGTCAGGATGCGGAATACGGCCAACTGACTTTGGACGCGGATTTGCCAACCGCTTTCCCGCTACCCCCTGAACCGGAATCCTATTCGCCGCTTCAGATGGGGATCCTGGGTTTCCTTTGTATGGCCGCACTGGTCCTTGGTTATTCGGTTTTGAATCGGCTTGCAACCAGACCTCCGGAACCAAGCCCTGAGGAGTTGGGTATATCGGAGATCGTTGAACCGAATAAGCAAGAAAAGATCAGGACAGAGGAGCGCAGATTCGAGAGTTTTACCGATGGCCAACCGGATGAAGTCCCTGACCCAACCAATCTGCTCGCAAGAAAAGAGCTGGAAGAGATTCAAGAATTCGTGCAAAAAAATCCGGATCGCATCGAGGAAGCCATCGCCAGGCTCCGTGCACTGGAAAGCAGCAGCCAAATTGGCCGTCGGGCTCGTTCCGAGCGGAACCGGCTGGAAACCGAGCGTGCCAAAATCGTGGCATCCCAGTTTGCCCAGCTCAGTGATCGGGTGACAGGACGTCTGGATACCGGTGATTTCGCCCAGGCCCAGGCAGATATTGATAATCTGGCAGGAATTTCCGAGCCTTTTCATAAATACGTCAACGCCAAATCTATCTCTCTTCTGCGAAACCGTGTGGCGGAGGCAGGAGCCCTCGAACAACAACGGATTCAGTCTGATGCCCTCGAACTGGCAAACGAAGGCAAGTTTGATGAAGCGCGCCGGACAATCAAGAAACTGGCTGACCTCGGGATTGTTTCCGCTTCAAACAGTTTGTCGGGCGAGATTAGCCGTATCAACCAACTGGAAATCCAGGCAAAAGAAGCCGAACGGAAGGAGCTGGATGCTGCCTTTCAGTTCGCAGCCGATAAAGTGATGCCTTTTGTAAAGAGAAGGGATTACTCTGGTGCCAGGAATGCCACAGTCCAGATGGCTGAAGAACCAGATTTCACGCCAATAAAGAAGCGGCTGGAACGTGCGGGAGAAGATCTGCTGCGAGCGGAAGCCGGGTACAATCTCATCCTGAAAGCCCTGGAAGCAAACATTGGCAAGTATCTCGAACTAGGCAGACACAAAGGGCGGCTTGCAGGGTTTGAAGACGGCAGAATTCTGATGAAGGAAGGCAACGTGGAATTCTCACCCATGCGCGTGACGGACTTAGGCATGCCTGAACTCATGAAGCTTGCGGAAAAAGGGCTGAAAACAGCAAGCGGAGAGGATCTGCTGCAATTGGCATTCTTCTGGCGTTTCGAAGGTGATCAAGACAAAGCCAGGGAACTATTGGACCAGGCCCAGCTTGAAGGGATCGATACCCAACCGATCATAGACCGTTTTGTTCCGGTACTGGTCGTCAAATCCAAACCTCCTGGCGCTGAGGTCAGGGTTGTCGCCTATCCACCAGATAAACCAGGCGCTCAGCTTGCAGGAATTATGGCCAGTCCTGCACGGACGTCGCCATCGCGATTTCCGCTTGGGTCTAATGCCATAGCCGAAGTTTTGATCACCAAATCCGGCCATCTATTTGAAACCCGAACGGTCGAACTCGGCCCCCTTGGCGAACATGAAATCGAAGTAAATTTAAAACCCGCCGGTTTACCCGAAGAAATGAAGGGTGCGTTTGAGATTATTACTTCGTCAAAGGACGCTTATGGCAATTCAGTCAGAACCGGTCTCGACTCTACCCTAGGATTGCCGTGGGAAATCCTGCATAAAAGATCCGACACACCCCTGATCTTGATTCCCCCTGGCCTCTTTGAGATGGGGGCAAGTGGCGTCAAAGATTCCGAACCGCCTCATTCTGTTCTGATTTCGAGGCCGTTTTATATGGCGAAGTATGAAACCACTCTCGGACAATTCAGGGCGTTCGTTGCAGCCACACGATACCGAGTCGTTTCGGCGCGCAAGTACATTCATGACGGAATTGCCTGGATGAAGGACCCACAACAAATGGTGAAATACTCTTGGCTGAATCCCGCCTTTGAGCAGACGGACCTGCATCCAGTGGTGATCATCAATCGACGTGACATTACTGAATATCTGAACTGGGCGAGTTCAGGCCTGGCGCACCTTCAGCTTCCCACCGAGGCTCAATGGGAATACGCGTGCAGAGCCGGCTCGAAGGATGCCTATTTCTGGGGTGAAGATGCCGACCAGGCCCACCAGTTTGCGAATGGACTCGATCAGGCTGCCCTGGAAAAACTCGGCAGTAATTCAGACCGCGCCCTTCGAACAAATGACGGCTTCGCCTATACTTCGCCCGTGGGCAGTCTCAAGAACAATGGCTTCGGCCTTTACGACATGATTGGTAACGTTTCCGAATACTGCTCGGACGTTTTTGATCCAAATTACTACCTGCAAAGCCCTCTCAAAGACCCGGTCGGACCACCCTATTCGCAAAGCAGTACGAGGAATTCAATCAGATTCATCGATCGCGGCGGCTCCTGGGCCGCGCCTGCAGAATACCTGACCTGTGCCAAACGAATGTCAGGTGAGCGATATTTCTCTTCAAACCTCACCGGATTCCGAGTGGCGGTCAATGTGCCCCAATAGCGTCGTCAGATGTAAAGATGTGGCGGAATCGTGAGCAAGGATCCCTCCTATCTGGGCGATAACTCACGATTGAATCTGGTTTCCACCTCGCCCCCTGTAAAGGAGAAGCGCTTACTCTGGGGCCATAAGCTCTCGGATTGCCGAGAGAATTCCTGCATAAAAAAGCGAGGCCCCCTGATCCTGTTCTCCCTTCACAGTTGCCCAAGTACTGACCACAGCGTATCTTTTGCGCCACACCTATGGACGAACACCTTTGATTTTAAGGAAATACTGTTGCCATTTAACGAATTCAACCTAAGCGAAGAGACCCTCAAAACACTAGCAGCCAACGGTTATGTAAAGCCCACCCCCATCCAGCAGAAAGCCTTGCCATATGGCCTGAACGGCAAAGACGTCATGGGCCAGGCGGAGACCGGCACAGGCAAGACCTTGGCTTTTATGCTCCCGATTCTGGAAAATGTCGATCCTCAGCGAGTCAGTGTCCAGGGCTTGGTCATTACTCCTACTCGTGAGTTGGCACAGCAAATCAAGGAAGAGTTTGACAAATTTGCCCCGGCAAAAAATCTGAAAGTCAGCCTGCTGATTGGTGGTGAGCCTATAGGCAACCAGATTGTTCAACTTCGCATGGGTTGCCAGATAGCGGTCGGCACTCCAGGCCGCCTTATCGATCACCTTCAAAGTCGCACCCTCACTCTCGGCTGGGTCGAACATCTGGTACTGGATGAGGCAGACGAGATGCTCGATATGGGTTTCATCGACGCAATTCGTCAAATCCTCAAAGGTTGCCCCAAAGAACGGCAAACCGCACTTTACTCAGCCACGTTCCCCAAGGAGCTCCAGCGGTTGGCTAAATCCTGCATGACCGATCCAATCCAAGTGTCGACCATTCAAGGACTGCAGACCGTGTCCCAAATTGACCAACAGGTGATATTTGTCTCCGCTGAGGACAAGATAGATAAACTTGCTGAGATCCTTGATGGCGACGACCGGAATATCTACCTCGTTTTCTGCCAAACTCGCCGGGAAACAGATGTTGTTTACCGACGACTCAGTTCCCGGGGGTACCCTGTTGCCGCGCTGCATGGCGATTTCTCGCAGGAACATCGAACCAAGGTGATGGCACGCTTCCGCAAAGGGCATGTGCATGCTCTGATCGCTACCGATGTTGCCTCCCGCGGCCTTGACATTGATATCATCACCCACGTCATCAATTACAGCGTACCCGATGATCCGAGACGCTACGTCCACCGCATCGGTCGTACCGGCCGTGCAGGCCGAACCGGGATTGCTATCACCTTGGTGAGCCCGGAAGACAGACGATACCTGCGAGCACTGGGCGTCATACCGGGGGCAGAGAATCTAGACGAGGGCGGCGGAAAAGAGGAGGACAGCGCACGCAGGCCTCGAGGGCGACCACGCAGCCGTTCGGCAAGTGACAACCGTGCTAAGGACTCTTTGAAATCACGGCGCGGTTCGCGGCAAAAGCACCACCGCCAGTAAGGCATGCCCGGGCCCCAAGGTGATTTATTACCTGAATGGGGCGATCCTGATGACTCTACCGGATCATGCTTGGCGCGGCATACGTTACTACGCTTGGCAGCCCATCCATTTTCACTTTGGCGCATCCTTAGTGTCCGGCCAAGCCGTTAGGAGTAAAACGCCACCACCAGAATGTCGTAAATCACGTGCGTGTAAACCGCCACTGCGAGGCCGCGAAACTGAAAGATGGCTGCGAGAATGCTTCCGGCCAGGAATCGGAAGGTGAACACATCCCAGACCAAGGGGTCGCCATGATGGCCGATGTGATGGAAAGCAGAAAATACCAGCGAACCGATCAAAATACTGATACATGCGGTCGCTAGCTTGGGGGTCATCCGTAGTTTTCTGCAAATCGCAATAAGGGTGCAGAAAGCAAACAGAACAAGAATGGACGCACCCAAAGCGTAGGGAGCATGTCTAACATAGGCGCCACGGAAACGGACCCAAGAATCACCGATACCGGGCTGAGCAAGCTCATAAATCCCAGTTGTGATAAGAACAGAGACGGCAACGATCGCCGCTGCTTTCGCGAACTGTTCTCTTTCAAAGACAAGAATGCCTATGAAATACAACCCCCCTACCAGAATCAGGCGAAAGACCAACTCTTCATAAACACCGGCCCCAATGGAGAGCATGACCGGATCTAAAGACCGAGGCAACGTCGGCGACATCGCCAAAGGACTGAACCTGATGTTGGGAAGCAGTTTCATTAAAAACACCACCACGTGTCCCAGAAAAAAGCCATAGACCCCGGCCTCAACGAGAAGGACCGGAATCGCGCCAAACTGGGACTCTGATTGCTTTCTTGTATGTACAAAAGCTACCAGTAACAGGATCACCATCACAGCATTGAACAGCAGCGAAACGCTGACGAACTTAATACCGCCAAGGTTGACCAGAATTTGTTGAAGATATTCGAACGGCACATGCGCCATCACCCCCGCCGCATTAACCACTTCTGGCTGTACCTTGAACAGCCACACCTCATAAATGAGGAGAAGTGGTACGACAAGAATCAGACTGAATGCAAGTGTCTGGGTGCGTTGATAATAACCCACGATTTCGAACCCGAAGGAGGAAGGAATTCATGGGCGGCGGGTTAGGGTTTCGGAGCGTCATCTCGATTTAGGGTGGCGAGATTATACGCGTGTATCGTTCAGCAACAATATGACTAGTGCGGTGCCCCGAAAGTTCTGACCCTTTTTTCGGCAATTCATTATTCCGGATTCCAGGCCATT
>JAQBXN010000176.1 GCA_027625095.1 Planctomycetota bacterium
GTCCTATTACCATGCGAACGTCAAGGAGGGATCAGAATTCTTCATGTTCGACGTTCGCTTTCCCGATTTTATGCCATCGGGCACGTACTTCTCTTTTTGGAATGGTGGATTTTATCCAAAGGGTGGTGCGTTCTATGGCGGTATTTTTACGCGCGGCCCGGGCAAACAGGGTGGTGAGCAGAACCAGAACCATGGCACCCCTTGGACCTACTGGGGCGATGCTTCCTACGGTGGCGACCGACCTCGACCTGTTTATATCGGTGAATACACGAACGCGGCGGGCGCAGGTGGAGAAGGCTCTGCGGCAGCGGTCGGAGGAGCCAAGCCATTTCTGCGACGTGATGTTTGGTTCACCATGTGCAAACGCATCTGGGAGCCGGCCGAAAAAAATGCCTCGTATCGTTATGAGGGCTGGTGGATCAAAGATCAGGGCACGGGTAAATGGCATCTGAGCGCGGTCATGCGCATTCCGGCGCCGGTTACCGGGTACAAGGGCTGGTCGACCTTTGTTGAAGAACTCGCCAAAGGAGCCGACCGCGTCATCGATATGCGGCGCTTCTACTGCCGCCTGAATAAAGAATGGCACAGCGTCGATACGATCTCGATGGACAACAAGTATCCGGCTCGATTTCGCTTGATCGAAAACGAGTCAACCTTTCGCTATGAGGATCCGATCAAGCACGAGGCAGGTACGACAGGCAAAACATCATGGACGATCAAGCAGCCAGCGGTGCCGAACTTGAAGGCATCAGTAGTCGAAGAAATCGAAGCTGGGCTAATCGGCAGTCAGGTGGCCATTCGTTGGTCCATCCCGGAAACAGCGGTCCCTCAACTGGGTTTTCGTATCGAGTTGTTGGCAGGCGACGGAACCCCGGTGGCAACGGTCAGCGAAATGATGCCGCAAATTCGACTGAAAACGATTGACACGAACGGCGTCCAAGCAAAGAGCGTTCGCCTGACCATTATTGATATTTTTGACCAGGAGATCAACAAAGTCGTACCGATTTCTGCCGGTAAGCCCCAGGCCGCTGCAAAAGACTTGGCGAAGTCGCTCAGCGGCGTGCAGTATGAATTGTTCAAGTTGGATGACAAAGGATCGCTGGAGACGATCCCAGACCTGGCGACGCTGCGAGACAAAGACGGCTGGGACACGAAGGCGAAAGACGGCTTCATGCGCGCCGGAATTTTGCCGACACTGACGCTGCCACCGCGCGAGATGTGGGATGTAAAACGGTC
Organism: Planctomycetota bacterium; assembly: GCA_027625095.1. Taxonomy (GTDB): domain Bacteria; phylum Planctomycetota; class PUPC01; order JACPCR01; family JACPCR01; genus JAQBXN01. The sequence continues at coordinate 1,237 of JAQBXN010000176.1, forward strand.
ACAGTTCGCCGTTCGTTATACCGGCAATCTGCACGCGCCAACGACCGGGTACTACATTTTTGAACTGGCCGCTGCTGGCTACAGCCAGTTGAAGATCGACGGCAAAACGCTGGGCGATAACGGCTTTTTGAGCAACCCAAGCGCGCGGCGATATATGATAAGCCTGGAGCAAGGCGCTCATAGTTTTGAGCTCCTCTACGGCAAGAAGGCCTGGGTTAATCCACGCGGTCAATGCGACCTGCGCTGGGAGGGCCCAGGAATACCGATCAGGCCTCTGGCACCATCCGATCTCAAGGTTCCTGACAACGGCGACATCCCGATCTTGCAGACTCGTTGCACGCCGAGCGTTGGTGCCGCACATCCGAACGTTGTGGACATCTCCGTCGACGTCACGGCACGCGGCAAGACCGTGTCACGTGTTGATATATTCTGCGGCGACCTCGTCCTCGGGCAGCTCACGCAAGCGCCGTTTGTGCTGGAGAATCGGGTGCTGCCGGACGGTGACTGGGACGTCTACGCTCGCGTACTCTATGACGACGGCAAGCGCACGGTTGACTCAAATCGCGTCGCATACACGAGCAAGGGACAGGTTGAGGCAGCCGCCTGGAAGCAAACCTTCATCGGTGTTCAGGGGGCCGGATTGGGCGGAACCGCACAGGAGACGGCAGATGGGCTGTCGCTTCGCATCACCGGAGACTCGCATTGGTTCCTCAATCAGGAAGTGCAAGGTGATTTTTCACTGACAGGCCGGCTGGTCGACTTCCCGACGAGAACGTGGCAAGACCCAGTTTATGGACATGTCCAGTCCCGGAGTTGGCTGGGGCTGATGTTTGCTCTCAAGCCAGGCGAGCCCTGCTTTTTCAACGCCTATGGGTTCTACCGTCTTGCAGGCGAAGGCTGGCGCGGAACACCCTGCCATAGCGACCTGGGCGGGAGCCGTCGGACAGACTATCAGTATCCTCAAGACACGGGCGACTGGATTCGGCTCGAACGAAAGAACATGCTTTTCTCGACTTCCCGCTCTCACGATGGAAAGAACTGGGAACTGGTTCGCCATTGCCTGATCAGTCCGAACAGTAGGCATGCGTGGCATAAGGGCGTGGTCGGAGTGACGTTCCGGCAGCAACCTTCCGATCCGGGAGGCGCCTGGGCCCAAGGAAAGATCGATCACGTTGCCCTAATAAAAGGAGAGAGCCAATCATCTCCTAAGCAACATAAGGTCAAGCTCGAGGATGCAAAGTTGTTCAAAGGACGCGTGCTTGCCGTGGTGCAGTCCCATTCGTCGCCCAAGGTCTGGTATGCCCGCACCTACGAGGGCGGGATTCTGAAATCGGTCGACGGCGGAACTAGCTGGAATGTGGCCAACGGCAATCTGAAACCGGAGAATGACGCAGGTCTGTATGTTCGTTCCATCGCCGTGCACCCGAAAGACGCGAACGTTGTCCTTGCGGGGCTTGGATCTGGCAAAGGTAAAGAATCTTCCTCAGGTCTTTACATGACCAAAGACGGCGGGAATTCGTGGCGCCGGGTCTGCGACGAAATCGACTTCGACGGCAAAGGACCGAGCGCGTTGCTGGGCGAGGTTATTTCTTTCAACCCCTACAAGCCTAATACCGTCGCCGCGGGCGGAGAGTCGAAAGGCCTCTTCCAAAGCGAGGACAGTGGTGAGAGCTGGAAACGAATCGACGTCGAGACGGATCTCAAGTGCGCGGCGCAACGGATCAGTTGCTTGCAATACAACCAACTCCTGGACGGCCATCTGACGGTCGCAACATTTCCGGACGCGGAATTTGAAGCGGTCGGCCTTGGCAGTCCTGGTTTAAAAATCCCGGAGCAAGAGGGCGGCGGGATATACTCCCTTGGCGAAAAGAATGTTCAGTGGGGAATATCACCATACCCGGGCTTCGGTTTCTCTGCCGTGCATATGCGTCATTCGAACGGGTCTCGCGGAGTTGGATTTTTCATGTCGTCCCGAGGTGCCTTCAAGTGGGAGCGAGCGGGACTTATTCACAGTTGGCCTAACGTTCCGCACGATCGTTTTTATAGCCAATTTGCCGTCGGAAAAAACAAAGACGGGCATAAGGATATCCTCGTCGCCGCACCTTTCTCTTCCGATGACAGCAATCCGATCTCGGTCTATTCCGAAGGCAAGCTTGCCGAGAAAGCATCCTCGCCAGTGCAGTTGAACGCCGGCATTTCCGGAATTGCCTTTGACCTGTCAGATCCTGGACAAAGGCTTTTTGTCTGTAACCGCCATGGCATTCTCAGAAGCGGAGACCGGGGAAAGACCTACGAACTCGTTTACAAGAGCTTCTGAACTGATCTGTCAACCTTGATCAGGTTCGAGCGTCTCAACACGTCGGCAAAGGTAGGTGACCCCCTCCTGAAAACTTGATCCAGTGTTTGTGAGAGAATCCGACCGGCCTTTGACCGGAAAGGATTCCTCATGAAGATTCGACATAGTGCCGAACAGATCATCTCGAAACTCCGCCAGGCGGACATTGAACTGGGCAAAGTCCGTAGGTGCCAGAAGTCGGGTTTACTGGTCGGCTGCAACTGGAGAATTGATCCATGGTCCCCAGAAAATAACGAAGCCCGGCCACATTGACCGGGCTTCTTGCTTTCAATCACTTCTCTTCACCCTCTCGTGGCCAGTGTTTCGTCGCACACTGCGGACAGCTTTGTTCCAGTATCTGTCTCAGCGAACACCGCTTATTGCTGGGTGTTCGCTCAGACCTGGTTGATCTTGAAGGGGTGGGAGATGATTGCTCTTCCTGTGGTTCATCCGGTTCTTTCGATTCGTGTTTCATGGTCATCTTCATTTACCTCAAAGTTTGTTGGTTCCAAATCGGTGAATTCTTAGAGGGGTTCTGTCTTAAGCGGCCTGTCCCGTTCTGCCCGGCCCCAAAGGTTCCCGTGTTCCATTGACTCCCACCATCTTCAAAGACGGACTACGCGGCGGCTGACTGTCCCAGGCAAGTCTCCACTGGATCGCATTTCGCAGTTTGCCTGCTTCTTCGATGCGGACTCCGCAGTCTCCAAACCTGCGGTCTTTGTTGGCGGCAAACCATCTTCCAAGGGAGCGGGTGAAGCCAGTGTTCGAGCGTTCCAAGGGGAAGGTGATGCTTGTGCACCCGAAGGGCGAATTCCAGCAGAAGCTTGAGAACTACATCAAAGACCTCGGCTTCCAGGTGTATCCAGTATCAACGGTACCCGAGGCCATTCAGAGCCTGAGGCAGAAACCGGATATCGTGATCTGTAACCTCTGCTGGCCGGGGATGGAGGGCCTAAGCCTTCTCAAATGCACCAGTGACATGAACGAGCGTCCCGCCTTCATCATGCTGACGGAATTAAACTCTATCAAGATCGCCGTCCAGGCCATGAAGGAGGGGGCGGCTGAATACCTGGTGAAACCACTCGAAATCAGGAAGCTGCGGGAAGCGCTCATCCGGGCGACGGAAAGACCCGACGAGGGGAGCGAGTGCGAACGCATGAAACTGGTCAGCCAAATGAGATCGCTCGACTTCATCCTGGGGCATACGGAATCGGCAAGGATAAACCAAACCCTTCTCAAACGTGCCGCCAAGAGCGACGCACCGATTGTGCTTCAAGGCGAAAGGGGAACGTACAAAGGAATCCTCGCGGCCAGCATTCATCGAATGGGTCGGAATCCGGCGGCGCCGTTTGTCGAAGTCAACTGCACTCTGAGGGATCAGCAGGAGGTCGCCGCCCGCCTCTTTGGAAAAGTTAATGATGACGGCAGCACGGAGTCCGGCGGTACCGAAAAGGCAGGGGGCGGAACGCTGTTTCTTGACGGGTTCTGCTCACTCTCCAACGCCATCCAACTGGGACTGATGCGACTGCTTGATGAAGGCGTGTATTGTCGCCAGGGCAGCGTTGAGCCACTCACTTCCGACTGCCGCATCATCGCCGGCACCCAGTGCGATTTGCAGCATGCACTCAAGAATGAGCAATTGCGCCTCGACCTGTTTTATCGGCTGGCCATTATCCCGGTTGAGATTCCACCACTGCGCTGCCGCCGGGAAGAACTGCCTCAAATGGTGCGCACATTCATCACCAGGATCTGCCTCCATCGCTCACTGCCGCATGTCGACGTCGAGCCCGCAGCCATGTCCTGTCTTGTCGATCACCACCGGCCGGGAAATTTGAGTGAGCTGACCGATGTGCTCTGCAAGGCAGTAGAGGGGTCGAAGGGGGAGAAGATTTCACCGAGAGTGATAGCGCCATTGTTTCAGCACGATTTCGAATTAGATTCCGGCTCTCGAGGACTTGACGATGTCACCGTCTCTGTAGAGCAATGAGAATCCAGAGGCAGTCATGGGGTCATGAAGTAGTTCGTATAAGAGTTCTCAAGCCCCTCCACAGGCTGAGGCCGGTTGATAAGCAGTCTGAATCGACAGCCCCACACAGTACGCGCAGACTTTCACGCGTAGTGCTTCACCACCTCACCGCGGCGAATTTCCATCCCGGCTCGACCTTCTGCATCTCGATCTCATCATTGCGATGGGTCAGGCCGCACCTTTTATAGTTCTCATGAAGGCGGGCAAGTTCGGTTCGATCCAGTTCCACCCCCAGGCCCGGCTCTCTTGAGACAGTGACGGCGCCCTCTTCAAATTTCATTTTGCCCCCGACAATTACCTCGTCTTCCTGCCAGGGGTAATGGGTGTCGAGCGCGTAAGTCAGATGCCGGGCCGCAGCGCCAAGATGAACCATTGCGGCCAGCGAAATGCCGACGTGGCTGTTTGAGTGCATCGACATCCCGCGGCCGAACGTCTCACAGATTCGTGAAAGCTCGATGCTCGCCTTGAGGCCGCCCCAGAAATGATGATCGCTCAGGATGATGTCTTCCGAACCGAGCGCGATGCTGCTCGGCAAATCTTCAAAGGAGGTGGTGCACATGTTTGTGGCCAGCGGGATGCTGGTGTGCTTCTTCAGCCTGGCCATGTTCTCCTGGCCCCGGACGGGATCTTCAAAATACTCCAGAATTCCCTCCAACTCTTTGGCCCATTTAACCGCGGTCTCAACTTTCCAGATGGCGTTGGGATCGAGCCGAAGCGGGGCATCCGGAAACGCCTTGTGCAGGGCGTGAATGGATGCCACTTCCTGGGCGGGCTCGAGGGCGCCTCCTTTGAGTTTGATGGATCGAAAGCCGTATTCCTCAATCATGCCTTGTGCCTGGGCCACCATCTGCTCAGGTGTCAGCCCTTCGGCCTGGCGGGCCGCGGCCCAGCCGGTGGCTTTGGGGGCGGTGTTAAACTCGAGTTCACCTCCCGCCCCTCTATGTTTGAAAAACAGGTAGGCTGAAAAGGGGACTTGCTCGCGGACAGGCCCGCCCAGCAGATCTACCACCGGGCGACCGGTGTCTTTGCCGATGATGTCGAGGCATGCTACTTCGAGCGCACTCTGAACATGGACAATCTTTCGACTGTCCCAGGGTGACAGCCCTCGCTCCGCTCGGGTCTCTTTGCCGAACTGCTGGGTGATGGTCTGCATGATTCGGGAAAGATGAAAAGGGTCTAGTCCTATGACGGCATCGCGCGCTTCAGCCAGGGCTTCATCAGCTCCGCTGCTGCCCGGGATTTCGCTGAGGCCGGTTATGCCGATATCGGTTTCGATCTCGATGATCGTTCGTAGCGCATAAGGCGCGTGCAGTCCGGCTGCATTCAGCAGCGGCGGGTCGCTGACGGCAATGGGGGTGATCTTGATGTCGGTGATTTTCATGGTTTGGAATTGGTCAGAGGGATTCAGGGGTCAGGATTCAGGATTCAGGGGTTAGGGGTCTGCAATCGTGGTCTCCACGCTCCGCGGGGAGTCTTCCTTCTTCGGTCTAAGGTCTTCCTTCAGGATTCAGGATTCAGGGGTCGGGATTCGCTGGCCTGAATCCTGAACTCTGAATCCTCAATCTAGTCTAGACATCCTGCCACAGGTTGAGCCCTGCAATCCCGAACGCCGGGGCAAGAACGTAATCATCTTCGGTACGCACCATTTCATCTCGGAGGAGCTGATGGTGTCGTTTCACCTGGTCGGCCCAGTCGGGATCATCGATAAGGTTGTGCATTTCGTGTGGGTCGTTTTCCAGGTCGAAAAAATGCCAGGGGTGCGAGCCATTGATGTCGCCGATGACGGTGTATTTATATCTTTCGCTTCGGAAGGCGCGCCAGGTGCGATCATGATATTGCGCACCATGACGCGTCTCTGAAACAAACTCAAGAAGCACCCCTTGACGTCGAGGCGCTTTGCCGTCCCGCATCAGTCTGGACAAATCTTCTCCGGGAATCTCGTCCCGCGGTTTGACACCGCCCAGACCGAGAATGGTAGGAAAGAGGTCTTCGGTATTGGTGGGCGCGGCTATCACCTTACCGGCGCCCTCCGGGCACGTGGGGTCTTTGATGATGAGTGGGATGCCGACGGATGGTTCGTATGGATGCTGCTTGGAATTCAGGCCGTGGCTGCCGCCAAGCTCGCCATGATCGGCGATAAACACAACGATGGTGTTGTCTGCCAAGCCCTGCTCCTCCAGGAAACGATTCATGCGTCCGACATTGTCGTTCAGGTTCTCGACCATCGCGTAATAAATTTTTCGCTCACGGAGGCTCCGTTCTCGCCCCTTCTCCGGCGGGTTCCAGTTTGGAGGGACATCGATGTCTCGTGCCAGCCACTTCTCCTCAAGTTCCGGCGGGGCCTCATAGGGCGGATGCGGGGGTTCGACCGAAAGCACGCAACAGAAGGGGCGGGACTCATCACGCTTCTGGCCTATGTGCTCCATAGCAAGGTCGAAGAGGCCATCGGTCTGATAGGTTTTTATCTTCCTGAGAGTCGGGTCTTCATTGATGGTGTAGTAAGTATCAAACGGCCCATTTCGCAGCTCGAAGCCAATCCAGGTCTCCCAGCGTCCCTGATACTTCCTGGGCACAGGCGTTCGATTTTCGCTGATTGCCGAGTAGCCCGGCATGTGAAGCTGACCCCCATAGAGATGCCACTTACCTACATAAACGGTCTCATAACCCGCCTCATTGAATTCATCCGCCATGGTTCGTTCTGCCGGTGACATCCGCCATTCGATGCCCGGCACCATCCGACTGTGGGCATACTGACCCGTCATAAGGGAAAACCGAAACGGGACACAGATCGGATATGTTGAGCACGCATTGTCGAAACGAGTGCCCGCTGCCGCCAGGGCGTCGATGTGGCCGGTCTGGATATTCGTATCGCCGTAGCAGCTCAGAGCGTCGCGGCGAAGTTGGTCGCTGAGGATAACAAGAATATTGGGAGGCATGAGGCAGTAATGAGTAATGAGTAATCCGTAATACGTATCGCAGCCGTATGGCCGCAACCGAAGGGAAGAAAAGTGCTTCCAATGAATTAAAGGAAACAACGAATGGGGAAGGGAGAAGAATGCAAATTGGTATTGGCTTAACTTGGCCTGATGAGGCTAACCCCCGCCATTCCAACGACCACCGGCTACCCGCTCCCGTATTCCGTATTACTCCCGCTTATACGCAATCGCATAAAACAGCTTGTCCGTGCCCGACAGGTTTGGCTCCGCCCGGTGCCAGGTGTAGTTGGTAAAAAACAAGGCATCACCGGCCTTCATCGGAAGGATTTCTTCCTTCGAGAAATCGATTTGGTCTCTTGGAATGCGATGGCGTTTGAATGGCTCACTGCTTCGGGAGGTGCTGTAGGGCGGGTCATCATAGTATTGCTCGTGTTCGATCAGGTTCCAGCCCTCATGGCTCCGGGGCATGACGCCCAGTGCGCTGGCATCGACATCCACTTCCTGAAGAGGAAACCAGCAATTACAGCCAAGTTCGGGCGCGATGTGCCAGTAGTAGGAATCCTGGTGATAGTGGCTGACACCCCCGGAATAGTCGGCAAGGAAGTCATACTTCACACCGATCTGATCTGTAAACAGCTTCACCTTCCCTCGGAGCAACGCGGCCATAGCCTCGACGAAATTCTTGTGCTCCGTGAAGTTTTTGAATATTTCCTCGTGGCGGGCCGGGCCCTGGATTCCGATCGGGATGTAGGAGCCGTCGTCCCATTTGAAGTCGGCCTGAGGAAGAATCTGGAATGGGCCGTCGCCCCAATCATTGTCGCCGTGGGCCACTTCAAGGGCGCGCGTTCGGACAGCATCGCAATTCTCGGCCGGGACAAGATCGCGGATGAGGGTGTAACCTTCTTCCCAATACTGGTCGATGTGTTTCCGGGTGATCATGATTTGATGACTTTGGTTGGGGACGTACAGATCATATAAGACTTACAAACCGCTATAGGAAATTGAGAGCACAAATGCCACACAAACAATTTGATCGTACCCTACTGAATATCAAGCCGCTCGACGAGCGTATTCATGATCTTGACCTCACGATCATGAAAAGGCCGGGGGATTCCATCGAACTGCTGGACAAGCCCCGGATTGGAGAACTTGCCCAGGCGATCGTGAAGGCACGAGAAAGTGATGCTGCGGTGATTCTTATGATGGGGGCGCACATGATACGAGCCGGCAATGGGCCGTTGATCGCCGATCTCATGCGACAGGGACTCATCACGCATGTGGCCATGAACGGGGCAGGCGCGATTCATGATTTTGAACTGGCCCTCATCGGGCAGACCTGCGAAAGCGTGGCTCGATACATCAGCGAAGGCCAATTCGGCCTCTGGCACGAGACAGCCAGACTTAATGACTACGCTAAAGTCGCAGCAGAATCAGGTCACGGATTTGGTGAGACCCTGGGACGAATATTTGAAGAGGAGAAACTGCCGAATCGAGATGCGAGCGTCCTGGCCGCAGGCCATCGCTTCAATGTTCCGGTCACTGTTCACGTAGCCATCGGGCAGGATATCATCCACGAGCACGCCAACTGCGATGGTGCGGCGACCGGTGCCGCCAGTTATGCGGATTTCCTCATCTTTACGGAGAGCGTCTGCAATCTGGAACGAGGGGTCTTCATGAATTACGGCACTGCGGTGATGGGGCCGGAGGTCTATCTAAAGGCCCTTGCCATGGCCCGGAATGTTGCACACCAGCGTGGGGAGAGCATCACCGATTTTACAACCGCAGTGTTCGATTTAGTTCCGCTCGAAGACGAGGATGTCACACGCGAAGCGCCACGCGGCACCCCTGGTTATTTCTTTCGACCATGGAAAACGATTCTGGTTCGAACGGTTGCCGACGGCGGAACGAGTATTTATGTGCAGGGCGACCATGCGCGTACTTTTCCGACTTTGTTTCATCACCTGGTTGCATGATTTCCATGACCAACAAGAGACTTCAAGAAATCATCGAGCGCATGGCGCTCGTGAGCATCGGCGTCATTGGAGATTATTTCCTGGACAAGTATCAGGAGATTGATCCTGACCTGGAGGAGATTTCAGTGGAGACCGGCCGGGCCGCGCATCAGGTAGTTCGAAAATGGACTTCGCCCGGCGCGGCAGGGACAGTTGTGAACAACCTGCTCAGTCTTCGAGCAGGCAGGGTCTATGCCTGCGGTGTGATTGGGGACGACGGGGACGCATATGAACTTCGCCGAGACCTGAGTGAGGTGGAGACCAGCGCTCTGATCTCCTCGTCTGAGCTGTTCACTCCTGTCTATTCAAAAACAATGGTGAAAGGCCGGGAAGGTCTGGCCGCTGAACTCGACCGTTACGACACCAAGAATCGTCAACCAATGCCCGAAGCCCTGCAGGATAAACTCATTGCATCCGTCGATCGCATCTGGCCTGACCTCGATGCGATCATTCTTGCTGACCAGGTTGAAGCCGAAAATTGCGGTGTAATGACCTCCAAAGTGAGGAGTCACCTCATTTCCCGGGCCGAGGCCGAGCCGTCAAAAATTATCTGGGCTGACAGCCGACGAAGAATCGGCCTCTTCAACAAAATCACGATTAAGCCAAACGAGGCCGAATGTGTCCGGGCGATGCAGCAGGTGGAGGGAGAGACGAATCCTGATGAATTTTTCGATGAGGATGAGGTAAGACGATGTGCAACAGCCTTACGGAAGAGGCTCGGCAACGATGTATGCGTAACCCGTGGTAAGCGGGGTGCGCAAATCTATCACGCAGAAGGGATGGTCACGGTGCCGGGAGTTGCTGTACCCGAGCCGACGGACCCTACAGGCGCCGGCGACAGCGTGATGGCGGGCACAGTGTTGGCCCAGGCCTCAGGAGCAACGCCCTCCGAGGCAGTGCTGATCGGTATGCTGGTCGGTTCCATCACCGTGCAGGTCCTGGGCGCCACCGGTTCCGCAAGGCCTGAGCAACTGGAACAGAGATTGTGTCTGTGGCGGGAACAGAATCCGTCTTAGCAGCAATCCCGGTAACCCTAGAAGAGGCAGTCGAACATCGTAAGCGAATGCCACGGAACGTGTTGTGCCATTTAGCCTGCACAAGGCACTGCACTGGCTTTGGCTCTTTTGATCACCAGATTGGTGATAATGTGAGGGCCCGTCCCTTCCATGAGGGTCAGATGAATTTGAATGTAACACTCATGGATTCAGTGACTTAAGACATTTCTGACGGAATCTCTTCAGTTTTGCCTTAAGTTTTGTCTGAGGGTTCGATAATTTATGCACTGTTGCAGACAGCAGTAGTGCATAACACATTGCTGCTGTTCAAGATAGTCCAAACACTAGTTCGTATCTCAAGCGAATTTGGAAGCGTTGAAAAGGATTTTCAATGTTGCCCGCGGCAGTCTCTGAATTCGCTTAAGAGTGGCTCTGATTCAATACTAAGATGGATGGAACTGAGCCGTTCCTGCCCGGCCGTTTTACGGCCATGGGTCGTAGATGAACCTCCAAGCTCCTGGCTGTTTTTGTTCCACACAGGTAAGCATCTGTGTCAATCCCGGTGTGCCTCAAATTCCCTCCGAGGCGCATTGCTGCAGATGCTGTTTTCCCGACTTACTTTCAGGAGGGTTTTTGAGGAGTTAAATCCATGTCTATCACATCCAATATCGATCTCGCCAGAATCAACGCCACCAACCTGCAGAGCAACGTCTCAACTCAGGTAAACAACCAGATTGCCCGTGCCCGCACTACTTGGGCACCGTCCATAGCCACCAACGTCGCAGACCAGACTGCACCCAGCAATCAATGGGGCGAGGCATATAATGTTGCCAATCTCAAGTCCAACGCTTACTGGGAAACCAACGTAAAAGTCAGAGACATCAATGCTGTCAACGTGCAGGATAATGCTGCGAACCAGATCAGCGACCAACTGGCTAATGCCAGATCTACCGGTGGTACCTCAACTGCGGCGAACACCCTTCGCCAGAAGGCCACAAATGCCCAGGACGGAGCCGCTTACAACAAGCTCTATGTCAGCGATTACTCCAAGTATTCGAATGTAGATATCAAGGATATCAGCGCTCTCAACCAGCAGAACAACGCCGCCACGCAGGTCAACACTCAGAAAGCCATCAGCTCGACTCTGGGTTGGGATCCGGCGACCAACGGTGCATGGCAGACCGCCACCAACTGGCAGGGCGGCAGCGCTTACAACACCAT